>NZ_JAKRGD010000009.1:0-131200 GCF_022347705.1 Tenacibaculum sp. Cn5-46 | reverse complement strand
ACAAGATGAGATTTCTTTAAAGGGTCGTTGGAGATTACAACGTTGATAGGCTACAGGTGTAAAGGCAGTAATGTCATAGCCGAGTAGTACTAATAACCCATAGGCTTATGTATATCGTCTTCCCTCTACGGAGGGAAGCGCAACTCTTTGATAATTTATGATATGATTTTACTAATATGTTAACTTTTACAGTTGAAATACACTGAAACGATTTAAGGTGATTATTGCAATGGGGCTCACCTCTTACCATTCCGAACAGAGAAGTTAAGCCCATTAGCGCCGATGGTACTGCCGATGGTGGGAGAGTAGGTCGTTGCCTTTCTTTTTAACCTCAATCTTATAAAATAAGATTGAGGTTTTTTTTTGCCCTAAATCTAAATAAAAAGATACGGAATAAGAAAACCTAAATCTTAATTAATAGGGGTTAGATGAGTTTTAGCCTTGTTTTATAAATTAACAAGGCTTTTTCTTTCGATGATTATATTTTTCTCTTATAATCGTTGAAATAGGCTTGTTTTCAATTTTACTTTCTAGCCATGACAGAATATCTAGATATAGAAAGGCTCTTTTTTCAAAAGGATGATTTTCATAAACTTTTAATCGGTTATGAATCTTCTTAAATTCATTTTTTATTTGATGTGGAAAAACATCTCCAAGCGATTTTATTGAAACAATGAACTCTTTTTGCACTTCTTGTAAATTCTCCATTTTAAGAAGAAACTTATATGTATCTTTAAATTGTCTTTCTAAATGATAGTCTAGTCCACATTCATAATGTGCAATTAGATTTAAAATTCTAGCAAAGCATTGTAGGTCTTCACCAACATATAGTTTTTTTGAATTGATAATTTTAGATAGATATTCAATTGACTTTTTATTTTCACCCATTCCAAAGTATAAGCAAGCTATCTTGTAATATAATGTGATAATATGGTGTTTGTCTATTCGATTACTATACTCATGAATCTTACTATTAATTTCGTCAACTAAATATTCTCCTTCACTAAATGTACCTTCTAGGAAATGCTTATGTAGTTTATTTGCATAGAAATATTGAAAAATTAAAATTTCAGTATTTCCATTCATTGGAATTTTATTTTGTTTTATATCATTTTCAAATGATGTAAGCTCTTTATTAAATTCTTTTTCATGCTGAATAAAGAATAATGACTCTAATAAGTAGTTGATTCCTTTTAAATAAAAAACAGGATTTAATTTTACCATTTTTGGATACTCTCGATATAAGTTTACCCAATTAGAAGAATACTTATAACCATTCAGAAAATTTTGAGTTAAAAGAGATCTCCATAGGTGTGCTTTGTATAGCCATAAACGCTCTCTAAATCCTAATTTATTGTAATCAAAATTAGGTAAACGAGCATAGAAATAAGAGTTAATCTTATTCAGTTCTTCATCATTACGAGCATAGCCAGTTTTTAAAAGAATACCATACAATTGAAGTGATAAGTTTGAGAGTTTACTTGTAATTACATTTTGTAAACTTAATTCCTTAGCCTGAATTGTTAATTCATCAGCTCTGGTACTAATACTTCTCGTTATATACTGACTTTCGATTACTTTTTCTAATTCCACAATTTCATAAGCAATGTTTTTTTCTTCATTATCTATTGCTAATACTTTTGCTTTGTCAAGTAATTTAAGACTTTGCTTATATAGACCTTTTTGATATAGTACTGTGGCAAAATCTAACTGTTCACGTATTTGAACTCTAACATTTTTATGTTTCGGATTCATTCGTAAGCTAGTTAGCATTTGTTTATACAAATGAGCTTTTAAATTAGAAAGTTGTTGCTTGCTAACAATTCCACTATTAATAATTGCTTTTTCATCATACTTTTTTTGTTTTTCTAAAAACTTAAAAAGAGTAAAAAATTTAGCTTCAGTATTACCTTCTAATCGACCAATATATAAGTGAAACTGACGTTTTTCTGATTTCGTTAAAGATTGAATCAGTACAAATAAAGAATCATTTTGTTGGTTAACTCTTGTAAAATAATTCATTTTAAAATATTGTTAATCAGTTTGTTAGTGTTTTTGTTTTGTTTTTTGGTGTCGTAAAGAGTATTTGAAAAAATAGCACTTCTGAAAAGCCAATATATACATTTGATTGATATAATGACAATATATTTAAGAGAATGAATAACGATAAAGTCCAAATTTTCGATACCACTTTAAGAGATGGTGAGCAGGTCCCCGGTTGTAAACTGGACACAAAACAAAAGCTAGTTATTGCTGAGAGATTAGATTTTTTAGGAGTTGATATTATTGAAGCAGGTTTTCCAGTTTCTAGCCCAGGAGATTTTACTTCTGTAAATGAAATTGCAAAACTGGTAAAGAACGCTACAGTTTGTGGTTTGACTAGAGCAGTAAAAAAAGATATTGAAGTTGCTGCAGAAGCTTTGAAAATAGCTAAAAAACCAAGGATTCATACAGGAATTGGAACGAGCGATTCTCATATTAAATATAAGTTTAATTCTTCTCAAGATGAAGTTATAAGGAGAGGGGTTGAAGCTGTTTCATATGCGAAGAATTTTGTTGATGATGTAGAATTCTATGCAGAAGATGCTGGTAGAACTGATAATGCTTTTTTAGCGAAAGTTTGTGAAGAGATGATTAAAGCTGGAGCTACAGTTTTAAATATTCCAGACACTACTGGATATTGTTTACCTGAAGAGTATGGAGCTAAAATAAAATACTTAAAAGAAAATGTAAAAGGAATTGAGAATGTAATCATTTCTTGTCATTGTCATAATGATTTAGGTTTAGCTACAGCAAATTCAATAGCTGGAGCAATTAATGGTGCTCGTCAAATAGAATGTACTATTAATGGAATTGGAGAGCGAGCAGGAAATACAGCTTTAGAAGAGGTTGTTATGATTTTAAAACAACACCCTTATTTGAATTTACAAACTGATATCAATACACAGTTATTATATGATACTAGCTTAATGGTTAGAGAAAGCATGGGAATGCCTGTACAGCCGAATAAAGCTATAGTTGGAGCAAACGCTTTTGCACATAGTTCAGGGATTCATCAAGATGGAGTTATTAAAAATCGTGAGACATATGAAATCATAAATCCAGCTGATGTAGGTGTTACTGAAAGTGCTATTGTATTAACAGCAAGAAGTGGTAGAGCTGCTTTAGCGTATAGGGCAAAAAAAATAGGGTATGAATTAACCAAAATTCAACTGGATTCAGCTTATAGAACTTTTTTAAGTTTTGCAGATAAGCAAAAAGAAGTAATAGATGATGATATTCATATGATAATGAAACAAGTTAATAAGGTTTCTAAAATAGCAATAGCCTAATGGGAAAAACATTATTTGACAAAGTATGGGATGCTCATGTAGTAGATACTATAAAGAATGGACCTCAAGTTTTATATATTGATAAACATTTAATCCATGAGGTTACAAGTCCACAAGCATTTAATGAGTTAAAGGAACGTAATATTCCAATTGCGCGTCCAGATAAGATTATTGCAACAGCTGATCATAATACTCCTACAGTAAATCAACATTTACCTGTTAGAGATGAACTTTCTAGAAATCAATTAGAGCAATTAACTAATAATTGTAAAGAGAATAATATAGAATTATATGGTTTAGGTCATAAATACAATGGAATTGTTCATGTAATGGCTCCTGAATTGGGAATTACTCAACCAGGAATGACAATGGTTTGTGGAGATAGTCATACATCAACCCATGGAGCTTTTGGTGCAATTGCTTTTGGAATAGGAACAAGTCAAGTAGCACAAGTATTTGCAAGTCAATGTTTGTTATTACAAAAGCCTAAAAGTTTACGAGTAACGGTCAATGGAACCTTAAAAAAAGGTGTGTTGCCTAAAGATGTTATACTGTATATAATAGCTCAGTTAGGGACAAATTCAGGAACAGGGTATTTCTGTGAATATGCAGGAAATGTTTTTGAAGAAATGTCTATGGAAGGTCGTATGACTGTTTGTAATATGAGTATTGAAATGGGAGCTAGAGGAGGAATGATTGCTCCTGATGAAACTACTTTCGAATACGTAAAAGGTAGAAAATTTGCTCCTAAAGGTGAACTATTTGAGGATAAAGTAGCTCATTGGAAAACTTTAAAAACTGATGCAAATGCTAAGTTTGATAAAGAGTATTCTTTTAATGCTGAAGATATAGAACCAATGGTTACTTATGGTACAAATCCTGGAATGGGAATAAAAATTACCGAAACTATTCCTGAAGAAAATGATGTTTCTTTTGAAAAATCGTTGACTTATATGAATTTTAAAAAGGGTGAAAGCTTAGTTAATAAAAAAATTAATTATGTTTTTATTGGTAGTTGTACAAACTCAAGGATTGAAGATTTTAGAGTTGCAGCTTCTTATGTTAAGGGAAAACAAAAGGCTAAAAATGTAAATGCATGGTTAGTTCCAGGATCACAATTGGTAGCAAAACAAATTCAAGAAGAGGGCTTACAAACTATTTTTGAAAAAGCTGGTTTTGAGTTGCGTGAACCTGGATGTTCTGCTTGTTTGGCAATGAATGATGATAAAATACCTGAAGGAGAATATTGTGTTTCTACATCCAATAGAAATTTTGAAGGTAGACAAGGACAAGGGGCAAGAACTATTTTGGCAAGTCCATTAATTGCAGCAGCGACTGCAGTAGAAGGAAGAATTATTGATATAACTAAAAATCTTAATTAGAAAGAATGGAAAAGTTTGTGAAATTAATAGATACAGCAATTCCTTTACCTACTGAAAACATTGATACTGATCAGATAATTCCAGCTCGTTTTTTAAAAGCAACGGATAAAAAAGGGTTTGGAGATAATGTATTTAGAGATTGGCGTTTTCACAAAGATGGAAGTATAAATAAAGATTTTGTTTTAAATAATGATACATACCAAGGAAGTATACTAATTGCTGGCGATAATTTTGGATGTGGTTCTAGTAGAGAACATGCAGCATGGGCATTATCAGGTTACGGATTTAAAGTAGTGATTAGTAGTTTTTTTGCGGATATTTTTAAAGGAAATGCTTTAAATAATGGAATTTTACCTATTCAAGTATCTGAGGAGTATTTAAAAAAGTTATTGAAAAAAATAAAAGAAGTTCCTGATACTGCTTTGATAGTTGATTTAGAGAATCAATTATTAAAAACTCCAGTAGGGAATTGTGAATTTGAAATCAATCAATATAAAAAAATATGCATGCTTAATGGATACGATGATATTGATTTCTTAATAAGTAAAAAAGATAAAATAAAAGCTTTTGAAGCAACATTATAAAAAATATGAAATATAATATAGCTGTTATTCCAGGAGATGGAATAGGACCCGAAGTTACTGAACAAGCAAAAAAAGCACTGAATGCGATTGCTCATGTTTACGACCATACTTTTATTTATAAAGAAGCATTGATGGGAGCTTGTGCTATAGATGAAACAGGGAACCCATTACCAAACGAAACACTTTCAGTTTGTAAAGAATCTGATGCAATATTATTTGGAGCAATAGGACATCCTAAATATGATAATGATCCAAGTGCTAAGGTAAGACCAGAACAAGGATTATTGAAATTACGTAAAGAGTTAGGATTGTTTTGTAATGTTAGACCAGTAAAGGCTTACGATCAACTGATTGAAAATTCACCACTAAAAGAAGACATTATAAAAAATACTGATATTTCTATTTATAGAGAATTAACAGGAGGTATTTATTTTGGAATAAAAGAGTTAAGTGATGATGGAAAAATAGCATTTGATGGTTGCTCTTATTCTGTAGAAGAAATTGAACGTATTGCACATTTAGCTTTTAAAGAGGCACAAAATAGAAGTAAAAAATTGACTTTAGTTGATAAAGCAAATGTTTTAGAAACATCACGTTTATGGAGAAAAACGGTTACAGCATTATCAAGTCAGTATCCAGAAGTTACCTTAGATTTTTTATTTGTAGATAATGCGGCAATGCAAATGATTTTAAACCCTAAACAGTTTGATGTAATTTTGACAGAAAATTTGTTTGGAGATATTATTAGTGATGAAGCAAGTGTTATTGGAGGTTCTATAGGATTGTTAGCATCAGCTTCAGTTGGTAAAGAGAATGCGTTATTTGAACCTATTCATGGTTCTTTTCCACAAGCTACAGGAAAAGATATAGCTAATCCATTGGCTTCTATTTTATCAGCAGCAATGTTATTGAAACATTTAGGTTTACATACAGAAGCAGCTGCTGTAGAAAGAGCAGTGGAAAAATCGTTAGAACTAGGAATTACGACAGAAGATATTAGTTCAGAAACTAGTTTTGGAACAAGTAAGGTTGGTGATTTTATAGTCGATTATATCTATAACCAAGAGGATAGTAATTTAAATTTCCAGAATATACATATGGGACAAAGCACCATTATATAATTAATTGATTATTAAATGTAACTAGTGAGGTATTTATAGAAATATAAGTGCCTCATTTTTTTTATCGTAAATATTCCTTAGTTCATGTGAATAATTCCTTGGTTTCTTAAAAAGTGGTTTCAAGACCAAGATGTCTAGGATACTTTTGAAGTATAAATCATAAAAACATATAAAGATGAATACTAAAAGAGAACTAATTTTTTTAAGAGCGTTTGCATTTTGCTTAACAAGTGCAATTGTATTGTTAACTACTCAGAGTTTTAAAACAAAGAAAGTTACTAAGTTTGATACCATAGATGTGAAGCGTATTAATGTTGTAGAAGATGATGGAACAGTAAAAATGCTAATTACGAATGCAAAAAACTTCCCTTCAGAAGGAGATATAATTAATGGAGAGGTTTATCATAAAAGAACAAAGAGACCAGGGTTGTTGTTTTATACTGAAGACGGTAAAGAGTGTGGTGGTTTAATTTATGATGGTAAAAAAAGAGGAAAAGGACATAGTTCGGGGCTTTCTTTAACATTTGATCAATATGATGGAGACCAAGTAATGCAATTAATAACTCTTGATAATAGTGATGGAAATAAAAGATATAAGGCGGGACGTTTGGTATTTAATGATAGACCAGATAATGAAACACGAGAAGTAAGAGATAAGTTAATAAAAGAGTTGGAAAAAATTAAAGATAGAAAAAAGCGAAAAGAGAAATATGAAGAATATAAAAAGAAAGGATTGTTAGGAGTAACAACTAGAGTAGTTCTAGGACAAACTCCAGGGAAGCAAAATGGATTATTTTTGAATGACGATCAAGGAAGAATGCGAGCTAAATTTATAATCGATGAAAATAATGCTATCAAATTAGTAGCATATGATGAAAAAGGAAATGTAGTTAGTACTTGGCCTGAAAATAAGAAATAACCTTTGAAATTTGTGATGAAGTTTTATAAAGAGCTTCATCACAAATTGAATATATTTGTTACCATAGATATGAAAAAAGTTGTTACATTTTTTAAAGAAAATTTACGTTTTTTATTTTTTCTTTTTGCTTTCAGTTGGTTACTTATTTTAAAAAATGAATTACTAATATCTCGATCTTTTGAAGATTTTAGATTTCATATAGATGCCCCTTTTTGGTTTTTTTTTAAAGGAGTTTTTATTTTTTTACTAGTTGCATTTATAAAAAAGAAATTAGATAGTAACTCACAATTAAGTATATCTACAGAAAAAAAGTATCTACTTTTTTTTGGAATAGGATTGTTTGGATATGTGTTGTATAATAATATTTCAGGAATATTAATAGCTTACATTTTCAATACTTTTTCAAGGAATTATGGGAGCCTCTATTTAATTGTTTATAAAAATTTTGGTTCGATAATAGATTTTCTAATTTTTGGGGGTTTTTCATTGGCATACCTTTATTTTAAAGAGAATAGAAAATACGAAGAGCAGGTAAAAGACTATGAAATTAGTAAAGTTAAAAATGAAGTAGCCCAATTAAGAACTCAATTAAACCCTCATTTCTTATTTAATAATTTAAATGTATTGGACCATTTAATAGAAGAAGATACAGAGAAAGCAAGTTCGTTTTTAAATCGTTTTTCAGAATTGTATCGTTATAATTTATTTAGTGCAAATAAAGAATTAGTTTCTATACAAGATGAGCTAACTTTTTCTGAAGGCTATTTTGAATTAATGAAGGTTAAGTATAATTCTTACTATAATTTAATAATTGAAGAAGAGTTGAAATTATTGAAAGTTATTTTACCTCCATTTTGTATTCAAGTTTTAATTGAAAATGCGATAACGCATAATAGAGGTACTATAGAAAATCCAATCAATATAAAAATAGAACAAGTAAAAGAGGGAATTAAAGTATCTAATAATAAAATGGCTTTTAAGAATAAGAAAAAAGGAAATGGCATAGCGTTAAAGAATATTACAAAGCAATTTCATTATTTTGTTAAAAAGCCAATTTTGATAAAAGAAAATGAGACTTCTTTTGAAGTAACACTTCCATTGATTAATTTAAAATAGTATGATGAAAATAGTATTGGTTGAAGATGAATTTCCAGCCAGAAAGAAAATAAAAAAGTATTTAGAAAAAATCTCTGAGCCTTATACTATTGTAAAAGAATTAGAAGCAATTGAAGAGGTTTTATCGTATTTTCAATCAGAACCTGAAATTGATTTAATTTTTTCAGATATTGAATTGTTAGATGGAAATGTTTTTAATGCTTATAAAAATTTAAATATAAAAGCACCGATTATTTTTAGCACAGCCTACAATCAATTTTGGATGAATGCTTTTGAAACTACTGGGATAGCGTATTTATTAAAACCTTATTCATTTGAACGCTTTGAAGCTGCTATACAAAAGTATTTAACTTTAAAAAGTACATTGGTTGTAGAATCTAGTGAGCAACATGTACTAGAAAAACTAGAAAGTTATTTTAGCAAACAAAAAGAAGAGACAATAACATATCAAGATTTTATACCAGTTAAAACTTCCAGTTATGCATATTTTCTAAAAATTGAAGAAATAATGTACTTCCAAGCAGACTATGGTGTTATTGTTGCTTATGATAATTTAGATAAAAAGCATATTTTAAATCAAACTTCATTAAAGTCAGTAGAAGATCTTATAGATCCAACTATTTTTTTTAAAATTAATAGAAGTGAATTTGTAAATAGAAATTTTATTGAAAAAATAAGTAGATACACTAAAAATAGTGTTGCGGTACATCTGAGAAATAGTAAAACGATATTAAAGACAAGTCAAAATAGTACCGCTGCTTTTAATAATTGGTTGGGGCTATAAAAGGTAAAAACATGAAAAAGAAAAAATATATCATAACACTGTTTGTTGTACTATTTCCATTATTGATAATTCTAATTTCAAATTATTCAATAGAAAATTATTCAAAAGGAAAAACGTTTTCTAATGCTTCAGAAATTAAGAAAAACAAAGTTGGACTTGTTTTAGGTACAGCAAAAATGTTAAGCAATGGAATGGTTAATTTGTATTTTAAATACAGAATAGATGCTACTGTTGAATTATTTAAAAAAGGAAGAATAGATTTTGTACTTATAAGTGGCGACAATGGAAATAAAAGTTATGATGAGCCTACCGATTTTAAAAATGAATTAATGAAGTACGGAATCCCAGAAGATAAAATATTTTTGGACTATGCTGGTTTTAGAACTTTAGACTCTGTGGTTAGATGTAAAGAAATTTTTGGACAAGATAAGGTTACCATAATATCGCAAAAGTTCCATAATGAAAGAGCAATTTATTTAGCACATAATCATAATATAGAAGCGGTTGGATTTAATGCTAAAGATGTTTCAGGACGCTATGGTTTGAAAGTTAAATTAAGAGAATACTTAGCAAGAACAAAGGTTTTTATCGACATCTTATTTAGAGTTAAACCTAAATTTTTAGGGAAGAAAATAGAAATAAAATAATTTTTTCTAAAATTATAAATACCCCTGACACACCGCTGTCATTAGTCCGTTTTAAGTTTGTAGTGTACTAAAAAACTAAAGACAATTAAAATGGAAATTTTCAAAATTATTACGTTAGCACTATCAGGAAGCTTATTATTATTTGTAGGTATAATGAGATTAAGCAATCCTATAAAAACGTATTTAAAGAATTCAGGAGTTCAATTAGAAGAAGATGCTAATTTGTTGAATGAAATGAGAGGTGTAAGTGGGGTTATGCTATTAGGAGGTATTATTATTTTACTTGGAACAATGGTGTCTGAATTAACTTTTACTTCATTTGTAGTGGCGATATTAATTTTTTTAGGTTTTGGAATAGGAAGAGTATTAAGTATTAAATTTGATGGGAAACCAAATAAATTGATAATTCAAGGATTAATTTCAGAATTTATTTTAGCTAGTCTTAATCTTATCTGTTTGATAAGTTTGATAGCTTTATAAAATATTTATGAATATGTTGAATACAAAAGAGTCTGACTTATTAAAGTCAGACTCTTTTGTATATGTTTTATCGTATAGTTTCTTATATTTTTAAGTTAATAGAGTTAACCCAAATTTGATTTCTATCGTTAGTACTCTTAAAATTTTGTAGCATAAACTTTTTATCAAATTTTAATTTATCATTGAATAAAAGTTTTCCATTAACATAAACTTTTATTTTCTTTTTAAGATTAACCATTTCAGGAGAAATATTTACAGAGAAACTAGCTATGCGTGAAGTTTTAATTTTAAATGTGTTTTTGTCGTATTTAGCTATTATTTTTCCTGATTTTCTAGGGAATTTAAAAGCTTTAAAATCTACTTTTTTACTAATTAAACTATCATTTTTATTATAACCTAACCATTTATCAATTTTAAAATTTAATTGCTTATTCCAAGTTGCTTTCTTTGATAAAGTATCTAGTTTAATATTAGATAACCAATCTATGTTTCCATAGTTATTATCATCAAATTCCCAGTTGATTTTTTTAGGATAAGGATTTCGAATTCTATTATTTATGTCAGCAAAAAGAGTTTTATAGGCAGGCTCAGATTCATTAAATTTAGGAAACCAATGTGGAAAACCTTTGTATCTATAGTCTTTATAATCGGCATTTAAAGAGTCCATCATTTTAATTAAACTATCATTAGCATCTGGAGGGTAATAATAATCTTGATCTGTTGAAAAACTAATGAATGATCTATTTAATATGTTTTGGATAAAAGTTCCACCTGTATAAACTTGCGGATGTGTATTAAAACCATAAAAACCAGTAAACCCTGTTGGTTGTTTCATTAGATAAGAGAAGGAACCAGTAGCACCGTTAGAATGCCCGGAAATAAATACTTTATTATCATTTACATTTATAGATGTTTTTATTAGCTTCAATATTTCAGGAACCATTGAAAAACCATCATCAGAAGTCATCCAATTGTATTTTTTACTTGCTTTAGGAAAAACTAAAATCACGTCATTTTTATTGGCATACTTTGTATAGTATCTGTTCCATCCTCCTAAGTTAGTTTTAGGGATTTGATATTCAGAAAGAGAAGTATGTCTTACAGCCCCATGTAGAAAAAATAAAATAGGATATTTTTTATTAGGATTGTAATTTTTTGGTAAGTGAATAGTGAATGATGTCTTTGCTGAATCGTTGATTTTAAATGATAAAGAATAGTCTCTATGTTTTTTTCTTAAATATGGATTATAATTTTTAATACTCTGATATAATGATTTAATATTTTGATGAGTATTTAATTCGGTGTTTTTTGTTTTATAAAATTCATTTTCACTTTTAAGTAGCTTGTTAAAGAAAGCTTTCTTACTTATTTCGGCTTGTTTTTTTAATACCTTCCATCTATTATCATTGAAAAGATTTTGATAATCTACTTTAGCATATTCACCAACAATTAGTTCCCAACCAGGATAACCAGAACTGTCTTCTTCTAATTTGGCTAAAGGAGTTAAATATTCAAAAGCCTTATCCTTTTTATTTAAGCTGGCAGCCAATACGGAAGCCCAATATTGATCATCTTGAGAAATGCTGTCAGGATATTTTTTAAAAGCATTTTCGTATAGTTTAAAAGCTTTGTCATAATCAGCAGATTTACTATCTCTCTCTTTTATAGCTTTGGCTATAATACTTTTGTAACTTTCTTGTGCATTAACACAAAAAGTTATTGTAATAAATAAAAATGATATAAAAAATCTCATAGTAATAATTTTATGAGGCAAAATTATACACAAAGAATGAGGCAAACTTGTAAAAATGGAATGTTGCTTAAATTATAAGTGCCAAAAAGTATCTTCATTACCTAGTAATGTTCCTTTAGAGAAAAATGATTTAGGAGAATTCCCAGTTAAAGCTTTGTATATTTTAATGAAATGTGATTGATCATTATAATTAAATTGATGTGCTACTTTGGTGAAATTATCTTCAGGGTTTTCAAAAAGTTTTTGATGTATAGTTTTCCTAAAAAGCACAATTTTATGGTATGATTTGATTGAAAGTCCAAAGTGAGATTTGAAAACTTTATTTAGGTGTTGCCTACTAATATTAACAGCTTTAGAAAGTTCTTCCACTTTGAAATCATCATAATTATTAAAAATATATTCTAAAGTTTTTTCAAGTAAAGGATGTTCAAATTTCTCAAATCTTTCTTCTAAAAAATTATCTAATAGTTGAGTTATTTGTATGGTGTTTTTTGTTGAAAATATTTCTTCTAATTCATTTCGATTAAAAAAATCAAAATCAGAAATAAATTTATCAAAGCATAAGTCTTTATAAAATTGTTGAATACCTAATGGATGAAAAACAATAACAACACGATATACTTTACCTTTTTGTTTTACAGATAAAATTTTTTCTCTTATTGGAGTGAAAATCTGAAGTGAGTTTTTGTTAGCTTTAAATAGTATTTCATTAACCTCTAATTGTATATTAGGTTTATATAGAGAAATGGTGTTGTTATAATGCGGGAAACATTGAAAATTACTTGTGCTATTGTTCGGTTTTATATCTAAATAATAATAATCAACATATTTTTTGATTGTTGAACTTTTAGGCTTAAATGTTTCGAAAATAGTACTCATTTAAATTAGTTGAGAGTTTGCAAAAAAAATATAATTAATTTAGAGTTCTTTTACTATTCTACAAGGACTGCCAAGAGCTAAAACATTATCAGGAATATTTTTACTAACTACGCTACTAGCACCAATAGTAACATTATTCCCAATGGTAACACCTGGTAAAATTACAGAATTACCTCCAATCCAAACATTATCACCTATAGTAACTGGCTTAGAAAAAGTGATATAACGAGAATCATGTTCATTTTCCAATATTCTATCAGATGCTTTTATAGGATGACTAGCTGTGTATATTTGGACATATGGAGCAATTAATCCATTTTTTCCAATGGTAATTTTATTGTTATCTAAAAATATGCAATTGGTATTAATAAATGTATTTTTTCCTATTGAAATATTTTCTCCATAATCACAAAAAAAAGGTGTCTCAATCCAAACATCCGTTCCTTTAAATTCAAAAAGTTCTGATAAGATTTGTGCTCGTTCTTGAGTTAATTCAGAATCTAAATTATTATACTTATTTAATAAGTTTCTAGCTTTATGATATGTTTTAATTAACTCAGGATCTCTTGAGTTGTAGTGTTCACCATTAAGCATTTTCTCTTTTTCAGTCATTATTTATCTACTTAGAAATATGATAGGGATATATAAGCTGTAAAATATAAATTATTTAATAATTTGATTTAAATGATGTTCTAAATGATCAACATAATCAGTCATTAAAAAGTGTAAATCAGAAATATTATCAATATCCAATTCAATTTTATAATTAAGAGATTCTTCTGTTTGAAGTTTCATTATGTTAAGAATTCTATGGTTGATAGCAATCCAAAAACTAAGGAGTTCTTTAGTTTTAGCATTTTGATAATCGTTAGCAATTACTAATTCATTCTGATTGTACTTTCTAATTTTATAGGGTTTGTTTTCAAATTGAATTTCTGTAAATCGCTGGAGATTATTAACTCCAGAGTCTATCAAATGCCCTAAGATTTCTTTTTTAGACCATTTTTCAGGAGTTAGTTTCTTACTGATTTCTTCTTCTGAAGTCTTAGAAAAATACTCTAATCCTTTTTGTAATAAGTCTTCTAGTTTGTTTGTTGTTTTAACCATGTTTTTTTTTATTCCAGCGGACTCCACTCCAAATAGTTCCTAAAGAAACCATAAGCACACCAATATTTCCAGTATCAAAATTATCATCAGTAAAGAGTTTGTGTATTGTAATAATTACGATTAAAGCTGTTACTATAACGGCAAAATAATACCCTTTTTTAGTTTCTAATGTATTTTTCTTTCTGTGTAGTATTTTAATTACCAACTTAAACAAAATTATTGTCACCATTCTTTTTCTCAATATTCATAGAGCCTCTCTCTGCTCCATAAGTCCATAAAGCATAAAATTTTAGATTCAACTCCTTAGAACTTTCGTTGATTTTTATATCATTAATAGATGAAATTCTACAGTTTTCATAACCTTTTGTATTTCTAACGTCTGTATCTAAAACCCATTTAACCGTATTATTTTTTTTATACATTAAAATTGGAGATAAAGTATCATTTCTATTATCTAAGATTAATACTCCATTTTCTAATTTAAATATCTCGGTTTTCTCTGATAATTCAATTTTATTAATTTTTATAGCTTCAAAAGGCCCATCATCCATTCCACACCCTACATTAAATTGATACCAAACACTGATGGCAATAAATAAATAGCCAATTAAGAAAATTCCCGATATAATAGCAATTATAATACTTATGTTTAGTATTATTTTTTTCATAATTAATTGTAGTATTCTATTAACATGTAGAACTTTTTACTTTATCAGTAATTAATGCATCTTCTAGTTCAATAAAAACTAGAAACATGTAAAAATTAAAAGTATAAGAATAAACGCTGCGCAATTTTCTTTCAAATATAAGAAAATAGAAGATATATCAATTGTAAAAAATTTAATACGATGTACATAGATTTTGCTAATTTCGCGATTCAAAATTTAGCATTATGATTACGGTAGATCAATTAACAGTAGAATTTAGCGGGAGAACATTATTTAAAGATGTTTCTTTTGTTATAAATGAGAATGATAAAATAGCCTTAATGGGTAAAAATGGAGCAGGGAAGTCTACCATGATGAAGATTATTGCTGGAGTTTCAAAAGCCACTAAAGGAGGTGTTAGAACTCCAAAAGATACCGTAATAGCTTATTTACCACAGCATTTATTAATGGAGGATAATTGCACGGTAAAAGAGGAAGCATCTAAGGCTTTTGAAGGAATATTTGCTATGAAAGCAGAGATGGAATCTTTAAATAAGCAATTAGAAACTCGTACCGATTATGAGTCTGAAGAATACATGAAAATTATAGAACGTGTATCGGACTTAGGAGAAACATATTATGCTTTAGAAGAAATAAATTATGAAGCTGAAGTAGAAAAAGCTTTAAAAGGACTAGGGTTTAAACAGGAAGATTTTAATCGTTTAACTTCAGAGTTTAGTGGGGGGTGGCGTATGCGTATTGAGTTAGCAAAAATCTTATTGCAAAAGCCTGACTTAATTCTGTTAGATGAGCCTACAAACCACGTAGATATAGAATCGGTAATTTGGTTAGAAAACTTTTTATTAAACAAAGCTAAAGCCGTAGTTGTTATATCGCACGATAAAGCATTTATTGATAATATTACCAATAGAACTATTGAGGTAACTATGGGAACTATTCACGATTACAAAGCGAATTATTCTCATTATTTAGAGCTACGAAAGGAGCGAAGGGCACATCAATTAAAAGCATATCAAGAGCAACAAAAGTTTATTGCAGATACCAAAGCATTTATTGAACGTTTTAAAGGAACTTACTCAAAAACAAATCAAGTAGCTTCTAGAGAACGTATGTTAGAAAAGTTAGACATTGTAGAAATTGATGAGGTAGATACATCTTCATTAAAATTACGCTTTCCACCATCACCACGTTCTGGAGATTATCCTGTAAAAGTAGAAGGTTTAACTAAAGAGTATGGAGATTTAACTGTATTTAAAGATGCAAGTTTTTCTATAGCTAGAGGAGAAAAAGTTTCGTTTGTAGGAAGAAACGGAGAAGGGAAATCGACGATGATAAAAGCTATCATGGGAGAAATAGATTTTGAAGGAGAAGCTGGATTAGGGCACAATGCTAAAGTAGGCTACTTTGCACAAAATCAAGCATCTTTATTAGATCCAGAATTAACTATCTTTCAAACGGTAGATGAGGTAGCGGAAGGTGATGTAAGAACTCAAATTAAAAATATCTTAGGACGATTTATGTTCTCAGGTGATGATATTGATAAAAAAGTAAAAGTATTATCGGGAGGAGAAAAAACACGTTTGGCAATGGTGAAGTTATTATTAGAACCAGTAAACGTACTAATATTAGATGAGCCAACAAATCACTTAGATTTACGCTCTAAAGATGTGATTAAGGAAGCATTGTTGCATTTCGACGGAACTTTGATATTGGTATCTCACGACCGTGATTTCTTACAAGGATTGTCGCAAAAAGTATTTGAGTTTAAAGATAAACGTGTAATAGAGCATTTTGAAACAATAGATGCTTTCTTAGAACGAAATAATATCAAAGCTTTAAAAGAGATAGACTTATAGAAAAGAAAATTTATTAGAAATTATTCAGAGAATTTTTCAGCTAAAAGATTCCATAATTCAGGATAACCGTTGTCATAGCCTAAAGTCCAAATACCAACACCAGCTAGTTGCTGCTCTTTAATCCAATCGTATTTTAAAGCTAAAGACTTAGGGGTTTCAAACCATAATTGTCGGTAGGCATTGTGTTCTTTAAAACTGAGGTAAGTACTAGCGCTTTCTTTGTTAAATTGTACAGGGATTTTTAAAGAGTCAATATAAATTCTTTTAATAGTACTGTAGGTTGGACTCGATTTGTATTTGATTACTTTAGAAGGTACATTTTCTGATTTTGTATACCATTTAGCACCATAATAGGGGAGTCCGACAATAAGTTTAGAAGGAGATACTCCTTTTTTTAGGTAATATTTTATGGAATGTTCTAACCCATTTCCAAATTCGGAGCTATTTTTTAGTGGACTAATTGGACCTGCTTTGGAACTAAAGTTTCCGTAATAGTCGTATCCCATTAGCGTATAAAAATCAACAGAAGTGTTTATCTTTTTAATGTCAAAAATATAGTGCCAGTCATTAGCATAGAGGCATAAGGTGATTAGATAATTAGGATTGGCTTTTTTAAGTTTTTTAGAAATACGATTCACAAAAGAGGAAAAAAGTTGTTTGTCTTTTTTAGCAATACCTTCAAAGTCAATATTAATACCATCCGCTTTTCTGTAATCTAAAAGTGTTACTAGATTGTCAATTAATTTTTTTTGAGCTTTGGTATTACTTAAAAATGTAGCGTTGTTACTACTTCCAAAATTAGAGACCGATAAAAATACTTTGCAATTGTGAGCTTTAGCGCTGTCTATAATAGCAGTGGTTTTCCAGTTGCCTATATTTTTAGAAGTTCCTGTTGTGGGATTTACCTTATAAGAAAAATAAGAAAGTGCCCAGAGTAAGTCGAAATTATAATTTTTATAAACTGTGCCGTTAGAATAAAGATGCCAACCTAATGTTTTGTATTTCGAATTTCGTTTTACTTTTTTATGTTGAATCACTTTAGGAGAAGTCGTATTTACACTATCCCATTGCTCTTCGCTTAAATTACTGTTTAGTTTAGAAAGAAGTGCAGTTCTAGAACTTTTAAAAGGTTGTGAATCTTTTTTGGAATTACAACTATATAATAAACTCAAGAGTAGTGAGCTGTAAATAAAAGTTTTAGTTAAAGAGAGTTTAGTTAGTACCACAACATTTTTTGTATTTAAGACCGCTGTCACATAAACAAGGATCATTTCTAGAAATATCAATACGTTTAAAGTGAAGATTCATATCGTCCATGTCTTGTTTAAATATTTTTTCAAGCAAAGCATATAACTCGGGATGTTTTCTGGCTAATAGCTTAGGTCTTTCAAAGAAATACTCACTAGCAACAGAAAAAAATTCAGCTTTATTGGTTCCACCGTATGGATTTATGTCTGAATCTTCATTGTAAATTTCGTCAATTTTTTTGTTAATTAAATCAATCCAAGGAATGGTATATTGTTTTTCTAATAATACATGAGGTACACCATCAATATTTCCATCTAGTTTGTCTATTAAATGCACAAACTCATGAATGGCAGTATTCTTTTTATCAGATTCATTGGTGAAACCTAAATGCAAAGCAGGTTTAGACAAAATCATTTTGCCTTCCATATAGCCATTTCCTACCATACCTAAAATTCTACGGTTGTCGCCCTCAGTTTCAAAATGTTGATTAAACATATCTGGGTATAAGATAACTTCAGAAATGTTTGGGTATTTCCAATTAGGGAAATTAAAAATAGGAATCACAGCACTAGCACCTATAAGAAGTTTGTCGGTAATAGTAACCGTGGTATCTACACCAATAATTTTACAGTTTAAAATAAATTCATGGACTTTGAATTCGAACAATTCTTTTTCTTCAGAAGATAAGGCATTATAAAAAGTTACTTTTTGAGTTAAAATAATTGACCATTTCTTAGGGAAATTAGAAGTAGGTTGTTTCCATTTATTTGTTTCTGATTTAGTTTTACCAGTATTTCTAATAAGGATAAAAGCAATGATGAGTATAAAAAATAGAAAGAAAATCATTTTAAAAGAATAGCAGTTTTTTAATTAGAGGTTAAAAATAGTAATAATGAGATTATTTCATGTGTAAAAGTCTTCTCATTATCGATACATAAATTAACTTCATCTAATTTTTCTTAAAAAACAGATTTCTAGAAGTAATTTTATAATTAATAATTGAAAGTTTAAGTTTTCATTGTTAATTTTTGGTTATAGTTTAATGAAAAGAAGTATCTGAAAAGTATACTTCTTTTCTCATTTATAATAGTTTCTTATTAAAGAATTAGTTAGTTTATGTATATTTAATAAGGTTTAAATTATTAAAATGAAAACTATAGAAGTTAAGAAAGGAGAGATTTTACAATACAAAGGAGACCTTGAAACTATGGTTTATGAAGTGGTATCTGGACTTTTAAGAAGTTATACTATAGATGAGAAGGGGAAAGAACATATTTTTATGTTTGCTCCGGAAGGGTGGATTATAGCAGATGCTGTTGAAAAAGGACAACCTAGTGATTTTTTTATTGAAGCTCTTGAAGATTCAGTAATTCAAGTAAGAGAAAAAGATTTTAGTCAAATTTCTCCAAACGCTCCAGCCATAGCTAAAAGAATGATGGTACTTCAAAGAAGAATAATTATGCTAATGAGTTATTCAGGTTTACAACGTTATGAACATTTTATAGAAACATACCCTAATTTAACCCAAAGAGTGCCTCAAAGAATGATTGCTTCTTATTTAGGGATTACTCCAGAAGCGCTAAGCAAAGCTAAAGGAGACAAAATAAGAGCTTCACGATAATTTGAATTCTTAATATTTATTAATGCACACCAATTGTTGACAAAATACATTTGTGACAGTATTAATCATTAAAATAAATATTATGAAAGCATACATGTTAGCATTTGTACGTGTAAACGATTTAGAAACCTTTAATAAAGAGTATATAGAAAACGCAGTGCCTATTGTGCAACGTCATGGAGGAGTAACGGTAGCAGTTGATGAAAATCCATTAACTATTGAAGGAGCGGTACCAGAAGGGCGTGTTGTAATTGTAGAGTTTCCAACGAAGGTAGCAGCAGAAGCTTTTTATAATGATCCAGAGTATCAGGCTATAAAAGCTTGGCGTCAAAAAGTAAGTCAAAGTGATTCGATTATTTTAGAAAAAGGTTTCTAGGTTTTCCTTATATAAAGTCTCAAGAAGTAAATCAATAACCCTTTATTACTAAGGAAAATATAATGTGTAGAAAACATTATAAAAAAATAAAAGCTTACACAATGTAAGCTTTTATTTTAATTCCCCTAAAAATAATAAAACCGAAGCAGTTACTTCGGTTTTGCGGAGAAAGAGGGATTCGAACCCCCGGTCCTGTTACAGACAACGGTTTTCAAGACCGCCGCATTCGACCACTCTGCCATTTCTCCAGACCTGCTATCAAGTATTTCCTGATTGCGGGTGCAAATATAGTATATTTTATCTAAATGAACTACAACTTTTTTCTTTTATTATAAATCTTTTTTTGTTGGGAAATATTTTATGCGAATTCTAATTGGATAGAAGGGGAGTATTTAAAAGATGAAACCTGTATAAATAGAAAAAAGCTTACGTTGTAAGCTTTTTCTTTAATCCCCTAAAAAAAACCGAAGCTATTGCTTCGGTTTTGCGGAGAAAGAGGGATTCGAACCCCCGGTCCTGTTACAGACAACGGTTTTCAAGACCGCCGCATTCGACCACTCTGCCATTTCTCCTGACTAGCACTCAAGATATTTCCTTGAATGCGGGTGCAAATATAGTATCTTTTTTTAGTTCTGAAAAAGAAATAGACGGATTTTTTAATGGAAATTAAGAGTTTTTTGAAAGTGTAACCGTAAGTTTTTTACTATCAGTAAGTTTGGTACTGTGATTTTTTTTACTTTTTTTTAAAATTGAGTTCTCATTAGGTTGAAAAAGAAAAAACAAGTCATCAAAAATCTTTTTTACAGCCATATTATTTGAATAATAATGGTTTTTTCATTGCAATTATTCAGGGTAAATAATTTACTTTCGTCTTAAAATAAAGAAAACATGTTTAATTCATTTGGAAATATTTTAAAAGTAACCACATTTGGTGAATCACATGGTACTGCAATAGGAGGAGTTATTGATGGTTTTCCTGCAGGTATGGAAGTAGATTTAGAGGCTGTTCAATATGAATTAGACCGACGTAAACCGGGGCAGTCAAAAATTGTAACACAGCGTAAAGAACCAGATACTGTTGAGTTTTTATCTGGAATATTTGAAGGTAAAACAACAGGTGCCTCTATTGGTTTTGTAATTAAGAACACCAATCAGAAAAGTAAGGACTATAATCATAATACTAATGTGTATCGTCCATCTCATGCCGATTATACCTATGACAAGAAATATGGTATAAGAGATCATAGAGGAGGAGGACGTACTTCTGCTCGTGAAACAGCCAACTGGGTTGTTGCGGGAGCTTTGGCTAAACAATTAATAAAGCACATTAATATCAATGCCTTTACATCTTCAGTAGGTGATATTTTTATGGTAAAGCCTTATCAAGATTTAGATTTTTCAAAAACAGAAAGCAATATAGTGCGTTGTCCAGATGAAGCATCAGCAGAACAAATGATTGAAAAAATCAATCAAATAAGAAAAGCAGGTGATACCATAGGAGGTACAATTACTTGTGTGGCTCAAAATATGCCAGTTGGTTTAGGAGAACCAATTTTTCATAAGTTACATGCAGAATTAGGAAAAGCCATGTTGTCTATCAATGCAGTAAAAGGTTTTGAATTCGGAAGTGGTTTTTGTGGAGCTAAGATGCAAGGTTCAGAGCATAATGATATTTTTAATGAAGATGGAACAACGAGGACAAATCTTTCAGGTGGAGTGCAAGGAGGAATATCTAATGGAATGGATGTGTATTTTAGAGTAGCATTTAAACCTGTAGCTACCATTATGCAAAATCAAGAAACGATAAACTCAGAAGGAGAGGCCACTGAAATACATGGAAAGGGACGTCACGATCCTTGTGTAGTTCCAAGAGCTGTCCCTATTGTTGAAGCTTTAACGGCTTTAGTATTAGCAGATTTTTGGTTGCTTGATAAAATGAGAAGAGTTTAAAAAATTTATGATATTTTAATAGATAAAAAGAACGATGAGAAATTTAGTTACTAATTTTCTTATCGTTTTTCTTTTATAATATGGAGTTTTGAATATTGTTAATAAGCTATTCGAACATTAACATTTTCATGTTTCTTTTTCCTGTAATTTTATAAAGTCACTTCGAGTGATTCCGTTTTTCTATCGGAATTAGTTGTCGAGAAGTTTTCTAACGTGTTCTCGATAAAATCATTCTAAAGACACTTTTTATATAATTTTATTGAGACTAAAAATGGAGGACTACATTAAAGGGCGTGGTGCACAGCATAATACCCATAATAAATTTTTACATCATCAACATGAGGTGCTAGACGACTTTTTAAATTATTGTGAAGTAGAAAACGAAAAGGCTGACAATAACAAAACGTCGTACTTAGAAATTTATCCAAAAACTATTTTAAACAAAGTAACGAGCCCCGATATAGGATTTACATATTCAATGAATCCATACCAAGGATGTGAACACGGGTGTATTTATTGTTACGCAAGAAATAGTCATGAGTATTGGGGATATTCAGCAGGATTGGATTTTGAAAGAAAAATTTTATACAAAGCCAATGCAGCAGAATTATTAGAAAAAAAGCTACGAAGTAGGAGTTGGGAAGCACAAAATATTATGTTGTCGGGGAATACGGATTGTTATCAACCCATAGAAAAGAAGTTAAAAATTACACGAGCGATGTTAGAAGTGTTGTTAAAGCTAAAGCATCCAGTAAGTATAATTACTAAAAACTCATTAATACTTCGAGATTTAGATATTTTAAAAGAAATGGCTTCCATGAATTTGTTAAGGGTAAGTATTTCAATAACCTCTTTATCAGAAGAAACAAGAAGAGCGGTAGAGCCAAGAACAGCAACCATAAAAAAGAGATTAGAAACGGTAAAAGAATTAGCTAAGAATGGAATCCCAGTAAATGTTATGATGGCACCCATTATACCGTCAATAAATAGTCATGAAATTATACCTTTAGTAAAAAAGGTTAGTGAATTAGGAGCAAAGTCGGTTGGTTATACCGTGGTGCGTTTAAATGGTGCTATAGGAGAGATATTTACCAATTGGGTGCAGAAAGCATATCCAGATAGAGCAAACAAAATTCTACATCAAATAGAAGACTGTCATAACGGAACTTTAAACGACTCAAGATTTGCAACCAGAATGAGAGGAGAAGGGAAAATAGCAGAACAAATAACAATGCAGTTTAAGCTAGCTAGAAAACTGTATTTAAAAGAAAGTCATTTTCCTCCGTTAGATTTTACTAAATTTGATAAACACCAAACCAATCAATTGAATTTGTTTACATGAATCCATTAGAAAAATTGTTAACAGCATTAGAAGGAGAATGGGAAAAAGAAATTACGCTTAAGCGAAACGAATTCTTGGTAAATCAAGGAGATACGAATACCAATTTATATTTTGTAAAAGAAGGAAGTTTACGTGTTTTTATTAATGATGAGGTAGAAGAGCATACCATAAGGTTTGGGTATAGAAATTCAATAATAACCGCTTTGGATTGTTTTTTAACTGAACATCCGACCTCTTTTTTTATTCAAGCCTTAAAGAAATGCGAATTGAAAGTAATTTCTAAAGAACGATATATGCGTTTTATAAACTCTACAAAAGAGTATGAGGAAATTTGGAAAAAACTGTTGGAGAGTTTTGTGTATCAGCAAATAGAAAGAGAAATAGACCTGATAACCTATTCGCCACAAAAAAGATTTGAACGAGTATTTAAAAGAAGTCCACAGGTATTTCAAGAAATACCACAAAAGTATATAGCATCATATTTAAGAATGACACCAGAAACATTATCAAGAATATTAAAAACTCTTGATTAGGATCAAGAATTATAATAGTTAAAAGTCTCAATTTTGAAATAAAAATAGAGAATGGTTTTTAAAGTAACAGATTTATTCACAGAATTAGAACAATATGTAACAGCACATATTGAATATGCAGAAGCCTTACAAAAGGAGTCAGAAGCAAAACTTCAATCTAAAAAAAATGAGAAATCTTGGTCAGTTTTAGAATGCTTGGAACATTTAAATTTATATGCAGCATTTTATAATCCAGAAATAGCAAAAAGAATGAAAAGTTCAAAGTATCCCGCATCAAATACATTTACATCAGGATATTTAGGGAATAAGTTTGCTATAGATATGTTGCCTAAGAAAGGAATGAAAACAATGAACACTTTTAAAAGTAAAAACCCGATATATTCTAAATTAAAGAAGGAGGAAGTATTGCTGAGTTTTATAACTTTTCAAAAAGAACTTTTAGAATTGTTAAAAGTAGCAGCTAATAAGAACTTAACCAAAACTAAAACAAGTATAACTTTACCTTTATTAAAGTTGAGATTAGGAGATACTTTTCGATTTGTAATTCATCATAATGAGCGTCATATAGTACAAGCAAAAAAAGTATTTAACGAACTTTAAAAAGATTATAATTCATTATTTTATATTTTAGTCGAAGTTTAGACTTTATAAAATTGTAATGAATTTTAGTAACCCAATCATATTTTTTCTTTGCTCACTTGGTGTGTTTAACGGTTTTTTAGTGAGTATTTATTTCCTTTTTTTTAATAAACAAAAGCGAATACAAAATTTTTGGTTTGGGTTATTGGTCTTGTTTTTAAGTTTGCGAATAGGAAAGTCTGTTTATCGAATTTTTGCACCACAAGATCAAATAGATTTATTGGTTATGCAAGTAGGTTTGTCAGCTTGTTTTTTAATAGGAGTAACGTTATTTTACTATATAAAATCATCTATAGAAAATAGAAAGAGACTGCCTAAATCATGGATTATTCATTTTAGTATTCTTTTTTTATTTGTAACAATTGTAGGAATAGTAAAGCCCTATATAGGAAATGATGAATTTTGGGGAAACTTTATTTGGGTAATTTATGGAGTTTGGGGTGTGTACATTTTAGCCTCTTCTTATCTTTTAAAAGATATTGTAAAGAAAATATTTTCTAAGACAAGCAAATGCACTACAGCTGAACTTTGGTTAATAGGAGTTGTTTTAGCAAATGCTTTAATTTTTATAGCCTATATTGTAGGGTATTTCTTTTTGTATTTAGTAGGAACCATTACTTTTTCGGTAGTGTTTTATGTATTATTAATTTTCTTTTTATCAAAGAAGAATAGAGAAACTATTTTTCAAGATATTCCAGAAAAATATGCAGCTAAAAAAATACAAGATAATGAAGCTTCATTGCTAATTGAAAAGTTGGATGCTTTAATGAAACAAAAAGAATTGTATAAAAATAGTAATGTTAAACTGTTAGATATTGCAAAAGAATTACAGATTACATCTCACAAATTATCACAATTATTGAATGATAATATAGGAAAAAGCTTTGCAGCATTTTTAAATACTTATAGAATTGATGAAGCAAAGAATATTTTAAAAGAAAACACCAATTTAACATTAGAAACTGTAGGTTTTGAAGCAGGATTTTCTTCAAAATCAAACTTTTATGCTACGTTTAAAAAGCAGGTCGGGTTAACACCAGCGCAATATCAAAAACAGTTTTTGTAGTATAAAATTCTCCAGAATTATAATCTAGGACAACTGAATTATAATTAATCATTTCGTTTTTAGATGCTTTTAAGAAGTTTGGGTAAAACTAAAAATCTAAAAGATGAAAACTACATTTATTATTTGCCTAACGTTTACTCCTGTTTTATTTGGATTTCAAAAAGAACCTATAAGTAAAGAATTTTTACAAGCTAGTGTATATGGGGATAGAGTTATAAACAAGTCAATTATTAATTATGATAAGAGTTTTGTTTCCGATGATCGATTGTTCTATGAAAGTTTAATAAGTACTAAAACAGAAACACCAGATCAAAAATTAGTCAAGAAAACACTTCAAAATTATATTACTGGAAGTTCTTATAATAAGCTTGATTTAATAAAAAGTGCTTTTGCCTCAAATGCTACATTATATTTAACCGGAAGACAAGGATTTAAAAGATATACACCTGAAGAATATGCTAATTTCTTTAAGAATGGAGAAGCAGGGAAATTTAATGGCAGAGAAGGAAGAATATTAGAATTTGAAATTACAAAAGACATTGCAACAGCTAAGGTTGAAATTGCAGGCCCTAAACGAAAATGGGTATATATAGATTTATTCTTATTGAAAAAAATAGAAGGAAACTGGAAGATTATAAGTAAAACAGCTACAAAGGTTAGTGAAGTAAAAGCTAATTAGAATGAATAAAGTTTTTGTTTTATTATTTTCAATGTACTCAGTTGTAGTATTAAGTCAAGCATCAAAATCTACCATACCGTTTATTGATACAGATATAGAGTTAGACGGTAAACCAAATGAAGCTGTTTGGAAAAGACTACCTGAGGTAACCAATTTTCATAACCTAGCACCTACAGATATTGGTTTAGCTGAAAATCAAACTTCTGTAAAGTTGTTTCATAATGGAAAAAAATTATTTATAAATGCTATTTATAAGGACTCAACACCTAAAGTTCAAGTTAGTTCTTTGAAAAGAGATGTATCTATTGCATTAAGCGATGCTTTTATTATCGTATTTGATACTCAAAATCAACAACAAAGCGGATACTTATTTGCAAGTAATGCTTATGGTACACAAGTAGATGCTTTAGTAGAAAAAAGGAATCAAGGATATGGATTGAATTTTAGCTGGAGTACTATTTGGGAGGTTAAAACATCTCAAAAAGGGAACCACAAAATTTATGAAATAGCAATTCCATTAAAATCATTAAACTATAATAAAGACAATGCTGTTTTTGGAATGCAAATGTATGTTCGAGATATTAAAAATAATTCTTGGACAATAATGACCGATTTGTCTAGGAATTATCCAACTTTTGATTTACGTTTTACTAGACCTTTTACAGTAGAAAACTTACCAGATAAAACAGTTTCAAGGTTTGCTGTTGTTCCATCAGTTACGGTTAATTATCAAAAAGATGTAGAGAATAATAGCGATAAAACAGATTTTACTCCGAGTTTAGACGTACAATATAATGTAACTCCATCATTAAAATTAGATGTGACCTTAAATCCAGATTTCTCTCAAATTGATGTTGATCAACAGGTAACTAATCTTACACGTTTTTCAGTATTTTTTCCAGAGCGTAGAAATTTCTTTTTAGAGAATGCTGATTTATTTTCCAATCTGGGAGTTAATGGTATTAATCCTTTTTATTCAAGAAAAATAGGAGCGAGTAGCAATATTGATTTTGGTTTGAAATTATCAGGAAATGTTTCTTCTAAAACAAGAATAGGGGTTTTAAATGTTCAAACTGAAAAAGAGTTAGATAATCCTTCACAAAATTATGGGGCATTTGTAGCAGAGCAACAACTATCTAAAAACTTAACAACAACAGGTTTTTTAATAAATAGACAAGAAACAAATGGTTTTAGTTTTAAAAACGATTATAACAGAGTTGCTGGTGTTAATTTGAATTATAAATCGGATAATAATAAATGGATAGGGTTGGCTAATTATGGGAAGAGTTTTAATGATGGTATTTCTGGTGATAATAACTTTTATAACCTAGGGGTTTGGTTTAATAAACGAGGACTTTCATGGAATGCATCTATTAGAAATGTTCAAAAGAACTACATAACTGATGTTGGTTTTACTCCAAGATTGTATAATTATGATGCTATAAATGATGAGGTATTTAGAGAAGGGTATAAGCAAGTTTCAGCAGGAATTCAATATGTGAAGTTTTATGATGAATCTAAAAAGTTGAATAGAATTCGTTATATGAATTACGATAATCAAACGTATTTTGATCAAAATGGAAAGTTGAATCAAACATCACATTTTTTTAATTCGGCAGTATTTTTCAAAGATTTATCAGCTTTATATTATGTGTTTAATTATGATGTTATTGATTTAAAGTATGGCTTTGACCCTTTACGAAATGGAAATGCATTACAGCCCGATACCTATCGTTTTGGTTTATTAAAATTAGGGTACAATTCAGCCAATAACCAGAAATTACGATATAGATTTAATATTCAGAAAGGAAACTATTATTCGGGAGATAGAATTGCAGGAGGTGTTTATTTAAATTATCAGTTATTGCCTTTTGCTAATATAGAAGCGTCCTATGATGTTAATTCTATCGATTTAAAAGAACTAGGAAAGGAAACTTTTCATTTAACAAGGTTCACAGGAGAAATATTTTTTAATACACGTTTAAACTGGACAACCTATGTGCAATACAATACACAACAAGATAACTTTAATATAAATAGTAGACTTCAATGGGAGTATAAGCCGTTGTCATATGTGTATTTGGTTGTAAGTGATAATTTTAATAAAAATTTTCATAGAAAAAACTGGGGAATTGCTTTTAAAATGAATTATAGGTTTGATTTTTAGATACATAAATTGCATAATTGAAAAACGCTCGGTAATCCCGAGCGTTTTTTATTATTTTTGATTGTAATTAAATATAAGACTTTGACTAATCAGTTATTATTTTTATTAAGTGCAATTGGCGGTTTAAACGGTATTTTATTAAGCGCATATTTTGCCTTTTTTATAAAAAATAGAAATCGTTCTACTTATTTTTTATCAGCTTTAATTTTGGCTTTAAGTATTCGAATAACAAAGTCAGCTTTTTTATTTATAAATCGGAATATTTTTGAATTTTTTATAGAGTTTGGTTTAATAGCTTGTGCTTTAATAGGTCCTTTTTTATATCTCTATATCAAGGAAACTAAAAGAACTACAGTAGCTAAAAAATCATATACTTGGTTATGGCATGTTATTCCAGCTATAGTTATAATGGTTGTTTGGTTTTATTTTTATCCATATAAAAAGAATAAAGGAAAATTATGGGGCTTAGGATTTATGTCGTTTGGTTACTTGTTATATACACAGTGGTTTATTTACATTTTAATATCGGGGTATTTAATAAAGGATAGTTTAAAAAAGTTGTTTTCTAAAAATGAAAAGCTAACAGATAAAGAGTTTTGGTTAGTTAATTTGGTTTTAGGAATAGGAATTGTTTGGTTGGCTTATAAAACAGTAAACTATACTTCTTACATAGTTGGAGCTTTATCTTTTTCATTTATTTTCTATTTGTCTTTAGTTATTTGGTTTATGAGAAGAAAAAAAGCAACTATATTTTTTGAAGAAGAGGAAAAATATAAAGTTAGTTTGATATCAGATGAAGAAGCTATTTTAATAAAAAAGAAGCTATCTGAAGTGTTTAAAGAAAAACATTTGTTTAGAAATCATACTGTAAAACTAAAAGATTTAGCTAAAGAGATTCATGTTACTCCGCATCAACTATCACAATTTTTAAATAATAATCTACAAAAATCATTTAACCAATATATAAATGAATTTAGAGTAGAAGAGGCAAAGAAAATATTAAAAACGAATGATAGTTTTACTTTAGAAGCTATAGGTTATGAAGTAGGATTTTCATCAAATACTACATTTTATACTGCTTTCAAAAAAGTAACCGGAAGTACACCAGCTCAGTATAGAAAGCAATTTAAAGGTTGATTTTTATTCAGAATTATAATATTGAAGAACTTCAAAGTATAAAAATTAGTTGTTTGTCTTTGGTTTTTAGAAGTTTGAAGAAATATTTATAATTATGAAAAAAACAGCAATTTTATTAATAATGATTTTGACTATTCAAACTGTCATAGGACAAACTGAAATAGAAAAGATAAATACAACTCTTTTAAATTATATTGAAGGAACTGCAAATGGGGAACCAGAAAGAGTTCGAAAAGCTTTTGATGAAAATTTAAATTTATATCATATCAAAAACGATACTTTAGTAACATGGAAAGGAAAGAATTATGTTAATAATATAAAAGAAGGTAAAAAGAAAAATAGAATAGGGCGTATTATTTCTGTAGATTATGAAAATGATGCAGCAATGGCTAAAGTTGAAATTTTAATGCCAAAATGGAAACGAATATATACAGATTATATGATGCTTTTAAAAATAAAAGGTGAATGGAAAATAGTTCATAAATCATTTACCTATAGAAAATACCCTGAATAATAAAAGCTCGCTTATAGCGAGCTTTTTTATAATAAATTAAGAATGTTGTTATTTTATATCTAAGAAAATTCCAGCTGTAAAAGATGGATTAGCAGCAATAACTCTTCCAGAAAAAGCTGAGTCAAAACCAGCAGATACTCCTAGTTTATTTGTTATATAGTAAGCTCCTTCAAAACCAAAGCTTGTATACTCAACATTATTTGCAAAAATACTTCCATTACTATTAGCAGCATTTAACGTTCCATTTTTGAAAGATTTTACAAGGTTTAAACGAGTTATAATCCAAAACTTTCTATTGAATAAGTTAAGACCAGCTTCAAGTCCTCCTCTAAATTCGTCAGAAAAACCTTTAGATCGATTGTTATATCCAATATGCGTTTTTGCATAAAAAGGTAAACCATTAAATGCTGTAGAATAACCTAATGAAGTAGATAAATATTGGTTGAATTCTCCATCTCCAGTTTGGTAACTTCCATCACTACCACCAGAATCATCACCAGTTGGTAATCCTAAAAGTAATTTTACATCTGCTGCCCATTTTCCTTTCTTGTAAAATGCATATCTAGCACCAAAGTCTACATCACCAAAAGAGTTAAAAGATTCTCCATTTTGAATTACGTTATTATTGGTCCCTGATATTTGATTGTTTTGCGCAGCTCTTGAAAAAAACGGAACATAAGCAATAAGGTCTATTTTATTAGTAAGTCCATATTCAGCATAAACATTAGTGTTGAATTGTGTTCTTGTTACATTTGGATCTATTGCTCCAGTATTTGTATAATGTTGATCTGATTTTAAATACCATGCAGATAATTTATAATAACCTTTTCCTTTTCCTTTAGACCATTGTGCAAATAATGAATTTGAACAAGTAATTATTAAGCCTAATAATATGATATATTTTTTCATTTCTTTGTATTCTAAATTATTTAATTTCTGCATCTCCAACTTTTACACTAAATGGTTTACACCAATATAATAAGTGGTTAAAATCATCTATTCCAGTATTTTTAATAGTATAGGTATGCGCACCATTAAATACAGTAACTTTTTGTATTTCTTTAGCTCCACCTACTGTATTAGGATTGTTTGTCATGTATAAGTATAAACCTGGTAATGCTGTAGAAGCGTTGTAGTCTGCATTAATACTTAATTCTAAATCGTTAGTACCAGGGATTTCTTTTAATGTAAATGTTCCTGATAATGCATAACTACTAGTCGTTTTTATTGTTCCTGTTTTTTCTTTAGGGCCACTACCCGTGATGGTTAAAGTATTTTCGTCAGTAGTTGTATTACCATTTAAAGTTACACTAGCTGTAATAGTAACAGAGCCAATTGCATTAGCAGTAACTAAACCAGTAGAAGAAACACTAGCTATGTTTGAGTTTGAGCTAGACCAAGTTATTTGTGGGGTTTGTACTTGTCCTGTTTGATCTGTATATGTTGTAGTGTATTGATGCGTTTGATTAGTGTCGGCATCTAATTCAGTAACAGGATTGTTAATTGTTAATCTTTCAGCTACACCAACTACAGTTAATACATCTTCTGTAGAAACAGCGTTACCATTTATAGTAACTGTAGCAGTAATGGTTGCATCACCTAAAGCTACAGCAGTAATTAAACCACTACTAGAAACTGATAAAATAGCTGAATTAGAACTAGACCATGTTATTGGATGCGTTTCATTTTCGCCTAAATCGTTTGTATAAGTTGTAGTGTATTGATGAGTTGTATTTATAGTTAAATTCTGTAATAAATTATTAATTTCTATTTTAGGTTCCGCTTTAACAACAGTAATTTCATTTTCATTCGTAACTACTTTTCCTTCTGAAGTTATTACAGAGGCAGTAACTGTTGATGTACCAATTTTTAAAGCAGTAACTAAACCTGAATTAGAAACAGATATAATATCAGGACTAGAGGATGTCCAAGTTATGTTTGGGGTTTGTACTTCACCAACGTTATCAGTGTATTTGGTATTGTATTGAAAAGTGCCTTTAATGGTAAGTTCTTGAATAGACGTACTAAAAGTTAGTTTTTCATCAACTCTGTCGTCTATAATATCATTTTGAACACAACTTTGTAGTAGTATTACTGATAGTACAAATAAGATTCGTAAATGTTTCATTTAATTTTTTTTGATGGGTTGTTTAACCCTCAGTTCGTCGAAAAAAAAATGATACATTACATTTAGAAATAAAAAAACTCGGAATAAACATTCCGAGTTTTTTTATTATAGTATTTGAAAAATGTTACGCTAGCATGGTAACAGGATTTTCAATATAAGTTTTTAAAGTTTGTAAGAATTGAGCTCCTACAGCACCATCAACAGTTCTGTGATCACAAGCTAATGTTAACTTCATTGTGTTTCCAACTACAATTTCTCCATTCTTTACCACTGGTTTTTGTACAATAGCTCCAACAGATAAAATTGCTGAATTAGGTTGGTTAATAATAGAAGTAAAGCTTTCAATACCAAACATTCCTAAGTTAGACACAGTAAAAGTACTTCCTTGCATTTCTGCAGGAGTAATTTTCTTATTACGAGCTTTACCTGCTAGCTCACGTACTGATGCACCTATTTGAGTTAAACTTAAAGCGTCTGTATGTTTTACAACTGGAACAACTAAACCTTCATCTACAGCTACAGCTACACCAACATGTATATGAGAGTGAACTAATGTAGAATTGTCAGTCCAGCTAGTGTTTACTTGTGGATGTTTCTTTAATGCCATAGCACAAGCTTTAACTACCATGTCATTAAAAGATATTTTAGTGTCAGGTATAGCATTGATTGTTTTACGAGAAGCCATTGCATTATCCATATCTACTTCAATATTTAAGTAGAAGTGAGGAGCAGTAAATTTAGAATTTCCTAATGCCTTTGCAATTGCTTTACGCATTTGAGAATTCTTAACTTCAGAAGTGCTCTCTTCACCAGCAATAGCAAAATTAGTTACTGCAGATGGAGTAGAAGTAGCGCTAGTAGTTGCAGTAGCTTCAACTTTGGCTGCAGGAGTAAAGTTTTCAACGTCTTTCTTAACGATACGTCCGTTTTCTCCAGAACCTTTAATATCGGCTAAATTGTAACCTTTATCTTTTGCTATCTTTTTAGCTAAAGGAGAAGCAAAGATTCTTCCTCCACTAGTATTATTGTTTGCTACTTCGGTAGTTGTCTTAGGAGCTTCAGAAGCTTTTTCTTCAACTTTAGGAGCTTCTTCTTTACTAGGAGTAGCAGCACCTGCACTTGTTAAAGTACCAGATTTATGAGCTTCTAATAGAGAAGAAACGTCAGTTCCAGCAGCTCCAATAATAGCTAATAAGCTATCAACTGGTGCACTTTCTCCTTCGTTTACTCCAATGTGTAATAAAGTTCCTTCGTGGAAAGATTCAAATTCCATAGTAGCTTTATCTGTTTCGATTTCAGCTAAAATGTCTCCTTCCTCTATAGAGTCACCTACACTTTTTAACCAAGAAGCAACAGTACCTTCAGTCATAGTATCACTTAAACGAGGCATTGTTATCACTTGTACTCCTTCAGGAATAGCTACTGCAGCACTTTCAGTTTTAGTTTCAGTAGTTGCTTTTGGAGCTTCTTCTGTTGTTTCTACTGGAGCAGAACCTCCATTTAATAAAGCAGAAATATCTTCACCTTCTTCACCAATAATAGCAAGTAAAGTATCAACAGGAGAAGTTTCACCTTCTTGTACTCCAATATGTAATAAAGTTCCTTCATGGAAAGATTCGAATTCCATAGTAGCTTTATCTGTTTCGATTTCCGCTAAAATATCACCTTCCTCAACTTTGTCACCCACATTTTTTAACCAAGAAGCAACAACTCCTTCTTCCATCGTATCGCTTAAGCGAGGCATATTTATAATTGTAGCCATAGGTCTTTTACTTAGATTTTATAAATGGGTAATCTTCTTGTTCGTATACCATATCGTGTAATTGGTTTAATTCTGGATATGGAGAATCTTCAGCAAATTGCTCACATTCTTTTACTAAATCTTTTACCTCTTTATTTATAGCTTCGATTTCTTCATCTGAAGCATAATTATTTTCTTTTATAATGTCTAATACTTGCGTAATAGGGTCTATTTTCTTGTACTCTTCAACTTCGTCTTTAGTACGATAGTGTTGAGCATCAGACATAGAGTGTCCTCTATAACGGTATGTTTTCATTTCTAAGAAAGTTGGTCCTTCACCACGACGAGCTCTTTGGATAGCTTCATCTACAGCTTCAGCAACTTTAATAGGATTCATTCCGTCAACAGGCCCACAAGGCATTTCATAACCTAAACCTAATTTCCAAATATCAGTATGATTTGCAGTTCTTTCTACAGAAGTACCCATTGCATATCCATTGTTTTCAACAATAAATATAACTGGTAACTTCCAGTTCATTGCCATATTGAATGTTTCGTGTAATGAACCTTGACGAGCTGCTCCATCACCAAAATAACAAAGTGTTACAGCATCATTACCTTTGTATTTATCTCCAAAAGCGATTCCAGCTCCTAATGGAATTTGACCACCAACAATACCGTGACCACCATAAAAACGAAATTCTTTTGAAAAAATGTGCATTGAACCTCCCATACCATGAGATGTTCCTGTAGCTTTACCATATAACTCGGCCATAACTCGTTTTGGGTCTTCACCCATACCTATTGGCTGTACGTGATTACGGTATGCAGTAATCATTTTATCTTTAGTTAAGTCCATTGCATGTAATGAACCTGCTAAAACAGCCTCTTGACCGTTATATAAGTGTAAAAAACCTCTTACTTTTTGTTGAATGTAAACAGCTGCTAGTTTATCTTCAAACTTTCTCCAAAATAGCATGTCTCTATACCAATTGATATAGGTTTCTTTGGTGATTTTATTCATTATATATTAGTTGTTTATTTAACGTTTGTTTGTTTTACTTCTTATAAAACGTAACTACAAAAGTAAGTAGTTTTTGGTAATTTAAAAAAAGTTCTTATTAAAAGTTGCTGTAAGGTTTTCGTAACGTTAAAACAGCCTGAAGTTATTCTTTTTCTTTTGCAATTATTATTGATGCTTTTGCACCTGTGGCTAAGTTCCACTGATTGGCAGAAATTAACATTCCTGTATCATTAAAAATTTTAAAACCTGCTGTGTTAGGACCAGATGTTCCCTGATTTAAAGCTAAGATTTCTATAGTATTTACTCCTTCATCTAGGGGAATGTTAAATGATTGGTAACGTTGTTTTAGTATAATATTGCTAACGACAGGAATACCATTGATAAAAATAGTTACTTTATCTCCATCAGGATATTGGAAATCTCTACATATAATATTAACACTTTGAGATTTTGTACTAAAACTTCCTAAATCTTGATCAATAACAGGGTATTGATACATACCATTTATTTTTTGAAAAGCTTTTAAGTATCTTTCTTCAGCAATTTTAGCTTTTGTTAAGATACCTTTATTTTCAAGGTCTCTTTCAGCTTGCTTTTTTTGTAACTCTTTTTGTTGTTTAGTGTGTGCGGTTTTAAAACCGTTATCGTTTTTAAAGTCTAAAGATTTAGGTTTTTTGACTTCTTTAGCTGGTGCAGCTTTAAATCCAAAGGAAGAAACTCCTTTTTTCTCACCTCCTGAAGAGTTATCTAATTGAGCAAAACTATTAGTGCTTATTGTAATTAGACCAAGAATGAATAAAAAATGTATAGCTTTTTTCATATAACGTAAATCTAAGCAAATATAATGCCGATATTTTTTGTTTGTCTAAATAAAGCGTTAAAAATTACTACTTTACTGGGAATTTAAAATAAGTTTTAGGAAAAGGCTCTCCACGTAATGTAAAATGCCACCATTCGTTAGTATAAGGTCTAAAACCGTTTTTTTTCATTAACCTTTGTAATAATTGTCTATTTTCTTTTTGCTTCTTTGTTAATTTTGGATATGTGATATGCGAAGAAATTCCAAAGAAATCATATGGACTTCCCATGTCTAATTCTTCATCTGTTTTTGAGTTTACTATGGTTAAATCTACAGTACTACCTCTTGAATGTCCAGATTTAGAAGCGATATATCCTAATTTGAATAAATGCCTTTTATTTATGCTAGGATAATATTGTTGTTTCATTAAAGTGTCATTAATTACTCTTGCCCATTTCACAAAGTGATTTACAGCTGTTTGAGGACGATAAGCATCGAAAATTTTAAGACTCAATCCTTTTTTTTGTAATTCATCTTGAACTTTTTTCAAAGCTTTGGCTGTTTTCATTGTGGTAATAATTACATCTTTTTCATAACCATCTATTGGTTTTCCTATAAAATTATTACTAGAACAATATCTAAGCTCTTTTTTTATAGAAGGAGCTATGTTTTTTAGGTATGTAAATCCTTTAGGTAAATCTTGTGCTTGAATAGCAAGAGATAAACATAATGCTAAATAAAAAATCCATTTCATAGGGTAAAAGTAATGATTTAAACTTTGACTGTATTATTGAAAGGTTATTAAAAAAGTAATTTAAGATATGTACGCTGTTATTCGTTTAATAAAGTATTTACAAAGTTTTTAAACTCATGTTTAAATTCGATATATTTTTTTCCAGTAGCAGGACCATTAAAACCTGTATGTATTTTTCGAACAATTCCCTTTTTATCTATAAATATTGTGGTTGGGTAGGAAAGGATATGATTTAACATAGGTAATTTTTTTGCAGCTTCTTTTTTGTCTGAACTCCCATATTGTGCTAATAATATTGGATAAGTAATATTCAATCGTTTTTTTAGACGTTTAATTTTTTCAAAAGCTTTTTCTTGAGTTTTATCAGTTTCAAAAGCTAGTGCTACAAATTTTAGATTTGTGTTTTTATTCTTTTTTAAATATTCAGTGTAATATTTACTTTCATCTAAACAGTTAGGGCACCATGTACCCATGATTTGCACAATTACAACTTTGTTTTGAAATTGCTTGTCCGAGTATGAAATCAATTCTCCATTTTCATTAGGGAAAGAAAAGTTGAAGTTTTTATAACCATCTTTTAAACTTGTTAAAGAATTTTCATCAGGTAATTCATAATCGTTATTTAGTTTGGCAATAAAAGGTTCTTTCCAGTGATTTCCTGAGTAAAAATTACCAACCATACTTGAGTCGTTAACTTTAGCAGTGAATAAAAAAGCATGTGCTCCATCAAATGTTGAAAGTTTTAAAGAGTCACCATCTACAACACCTTCTAGATAACGATAATCACCAGTTGTAGTTCTAAAAGTACCTTTTACTTTATTTTTCTCCTGCTTGAAAATTCCTTTGGCAATGTATTTATCGTTTTTATTGTTCGGACTAAAAATGGTTTCCCATTTTCCTGTTATATTGTAATTAGGTTTGTTTTTTGAATCAAATCTTTTATAACTAGTCTCAGTAGAGAAAGGGACAATTCTGTTTAAACTAGGTTTTATAAAGTATCCGTTTAGTTTTTTATTAGGATAGATTTTTGCTGTAATATAACCTTCAAAAACAGGAGTTTGAATATAAACAGAATCGTTTTTGTAAGTAATTTCATCTACTTCTATAACTTCATCAGCATTGTATATTTCTATTGAATTATTTTCTTTTACTTTAAAAATAAAAGGAAGTTCTTGTTGGTCTTGAACTTTTAAAATAGCTCTATAATTTCCTGTTTCTAATATGTTAGAAGTTGGTTTGTTACAAGAAAGGAAAGTTATAAGGCTTATAATAGAAAAAAAATATTTCATAAAATTTAAAAAGATTGATAGCTCTAAAGTACTGTTTTTATTCTGTAAAAATGAGGAAGATAAGATGAAATATTGAGGCTTCATTTTGTTGTAAAATAACCTTTGAAAAAGAGAAGTATAATTTTTTATTTATTAAAACGTTCTTTTATTTAATTATAATCAAATATATTTAGATCGAACTTTAAACCCTTAAACTTTATGAAAAAACTATTTTTTTTAGCAACCTTATTTTTTTCTGTAGTATCGTATTCCCAAATTGAATTTGTTGAATCAACAAAAGTTGATATTGTTGGACAAGTAGAATTTGTATACTTAGAAAAGGTAGGAGATAATGAATCTTATAATTTATTTTATAAAAACATTAATAATCCAATAAATGAATATGTATTCTTTTCATTTAATAATACGAACAATGATGTAGAAAAATTACATCAAATTATGTTGAGAGGTTTTGAAGAGATGCCTAGGAATAAATTCCAAATAAAAGCTAATGGAGATGTAATTTTCTTTAAGTATGAAAGAGGAGATGATGGAGAAATGAGAATGCAGATTCAACAATATGTTAGTAGAGATCCAGATGTAATGACTGTTTCTAAATTTTTAACATTAAATGAGGTTAATAAATTATTTCAAAAATAATTTATTAAACTTTTTACCAAACAAAAAACGCAGCTCATGAGCTGCGTTTTTAATATATAAACGATAGATAATATATATTATCCTTTTACTTTATTTTTAAATTTATCAAATTTATTAGCTGTTTTCTTTGGCCAGCTATTGTTTGAAGTATCAGTATCAGCAGTCTCTAAGTCTGGATCAACAACGATACTTTTAATTTCTTTTTCAGAAGAAAATACTCTGTATACTTTATTATCGTTTTTCATCCATATTTGAGCAGGGAAAGTTTCACGTTTCTTAGTCCCGTCAGCATAAGTTAATTCTACAATAATAGGCATTACTAATCCTCCTGGCTTTTCAAATTCTACCTGATACATGTATTTAGGTAAAGCTTTTAAGTTTGCTTTCTTATCAGCAGGTAATCCGTTAATATATGCTTCTACATCAGATGAATTAGCATCTTCTTTTTTAGTAGTTAAGAAAACTAACTTACCTAAACGAGCAAAATAATTTGGATATTGTTCTTGTAATTTTTTAGTTCTTTCGTTTGGTTTGTCTGTTAAATATAATGGTTTAACTTCTTTAATACCTATGTCGGTATAGTCAGTAGTATAAAACCATCCTCTCCAGAACCAGTCTAAATCCATACCAGAAGCGTCTTCCATTGTTCTGAAGAAATCTGCCGGAGTTGGGTGTTTAAACATCCATCTTTTAGCATAAGTTCTAAATGCATAGTCAAATAACTCAGGTCCCATGATTGTTTGACGTAGCATGTATAAACCAGCAGCTGGTTTAGTATAAGCATTAGGTCCGAAGTTTTTAACGTAGTCACCTTGAGCCATGATTGGAGTTAAGTTCTTTTGATCTAAACTCATGTATCTTACAATATCTTTAGGTAGGTTTCCTGTGTTAAATTTAGGATCGTAGTCTAATTCAGCTAAAATTTCAACAAAAGAGTTTAATCCTTCATCCATCCAAGTCCACTGACGCTCATCAGAGTTTACAATCATAGGGAAGAAGTTGTGTCCCACCTCATGTGTAATTACACCAATCATTCCGTTCTTAACTCTATCAGAATAAGTTCCATCAGGGTTAGGACGACCATAGTTAAAACAAATCATAGGATATTCCATTCCTTGATTCTTAGCATGTACAGAAACAGCTTTAGAATATGGGTAATCAAAAGTCATTTTAGAATATTCTTCTAAAGTGTTAGCAACAACTCTAGTTGAATGCTCTTCCCATAATGGGTTTCCTTCTTTTGGATATAATGAAACAGCCATAACGTTTTTACCGTTAATATTAACTGCCATAGCATCCCAGATATATTTTCTTGATGATGCAAAAGCATAATCACGAACGTTTTTAGCTTTAAAGTGCCAAGTTTTAGTTTTTGTAGTTCCTTCTTTTTCGTTAGCTTCAGCTTCTTCTTGTGTTACAATAAAAACAGGGTTTTTATATGATTTTTTAGCCTTAGCCCAACGATTACGTTGTTCTTTTGTTAGAACTTCTTTTTCATTTTGTAATTCTCCAGTAGCGTCAACGATATGATCTGCAGGTACAGTTAACTTAACATCATAGTCACCAAACTCTAAAGCCCATTCGCTTCGTCCCCAGAACTGCATGTTTTGCCATCCTTCTACGTTATCGTACACAGCTAAACGAGGGAAAAACTGAGCAATAGTATAGTTTTTGTTACCGTCAGGAAATGATTCGAAACCAGAACGACCACCATCTTCAACAGAGTTGTTAATTAAGTAATGCCATTTTATTCTGAATTTAAAAACCTCACCAGGAGCTAATGCTTTTGGTAAGTTAATACGCATCATTGTACGGTTGATAGTATGAGATAAATCTCTTCCGTTAAGGTATTTTACAGCGTCTATTTTATATCCAAAATCTTTTGGTTTATCCATGTTCTTAGAAACAAAACCTTCTGGAGTTTGAAAGCTACTAGCTCCTTCTGATTTTGCTAATGGAGATTTTGAATCTGGAGCACGCATATTTTGATCTAATTGTACCCATAAATATTCTAAATGATCTTTAGAGTTGTTGTGGTATGTAATTGTTTCGTCTCCATATAATGTGTTAGCAGCTTCGTCTAAACGTAAGTCCATGACATAGTCCACTTTTTGTTGTGTATATTGATGACCTGGAGCTCCAGAAGCGGTACGCTGATCATTAGGAGTGGCTAAGACGTCTTTTAATTGACGAAACTTATTTTGATCTGTATGCCCCTTTTGAGGCTCTTTCTTTTTTGTTTCTTGCGCAAATAAAGAAGCAGAAACAAAAAGTGCCGAAAATAGTAACGTAGAATATTTTCTCATTGTTTGTTTTGATTGATTTTTATAAAAATATGTGCGGAAAGTTACTGAATTTTGATTGCTAGTAAGGAAATTTTGTAAAAACTTTAACAATCAAATTTTGTTAAAAGAAAAAATGAAATAAAAAAGCGGCATTATTAATAATGTCGCTTTTCAAATATTTTAGCTTTTAACCTTTTATTTTGTTTTTAAACTTTTCAAATTTATTAACCGATTTTTTAGGCCAACTATTATTAGAAGTATCTACGTCTGCGGTTTCTAAATTAGGATCTATAGTTATGCTTTTTAATTCCTTATCTGATGAAAAGACTTTACTAACTTCTTTATCGTTAAATCTCCAAATCTCTGCTGGGTATGTTTTCTTTTCTTTTGTTCCATCTTTATAGTTAAACTCAACAATAATTGGCATTACTAATCCTCCTGGTTTATTATAGGTGATTTCGTAATAATATTTATTGTGCTTATTAGAAAAACTTAATCCTTCAGTAGTATCTTCATTAAAATTAACAGAATTGTCTTTATTTTTAGAAGTGTAAAACTTTTTAACTCCTTTTATTCCAATATCATTTACATCAGTAGTATAAAACCATCCTCTCCAAAACCAATCTAAGTCCATTGCAGAAGCGTCTTCCATTGATCTAAAGAAGTCAGCAGGAGTAGGGTGTTTGAATTTCCATCTTTTTGCGTAAGTTTTAAAAGCATGGTCAAATAGCTCATGTCCCATAATCGTTTCTCTTAAAATCCATAATGCTGTAGCGGGTTTACCATAAGCATTGTTTCCAAATTCATATACATGATCACCTTTGGACATGATAGGAGCAATTTTAGATTGATCTCCAGACATATATTTTACTATATTTTTAGGGTAGCCTCTAGTAATAGGGAAATTTTTGTCATAATCTAGTTCAGCTAAAATTTCCATAAAAGAATTTAAACCTTCGTCCATCCAAGTCCATTGACGTTCATCAGAATTTACAATCATAGGAAAGAAATTATGTCCAACTTCATGGATGGTAACCTTAATCATTCTGTATTTTGTTCTGTCAGAATAAGTTCCATCGGGGTTCGGTCTTCCTGGGTTGAAACAAATTTGAGGATATTCCATACCCATTTGTCCATCAACTGAAATAGCTTTGTGATATGGATAATCAAATGTATATTTAGAGTATGTTTTTAATGTTTGCGCAACTGCTCTTGTAGAATGCTCTCCATAAAGAGGATTAGCTTCTTTAGAATATAAAGATTCTGCCATTACAGTTTTACCATTTATATTAACAGCCATAGCATCAAAAATAAACTTTCTTGATGTTGCAAAAGCATAATCTCTAACGTTGGTAGCTTTAAATTTCCATGTTTTTGTTTTTTTAGAACGACCTTGTTCAATTTTTTCAGCTTCTTTTTGAGTTCTTACAATAATAGGTTTGTCAAAGGTTTTTCTTGCCTTGTCAAAACGTTTTAATTCAGTCTTAGAAAAAACTTCTTTTCTGTTTTGTAAAACTCCTGTTGCACCAAGCATATGATCAGCCGGTACAGTAATGTTTACATTAAAATCTCCAAATTCTAGAGCAAATTCACTACGTCCCCAAAATTGATCATTTTGCCAACCTTCTACATTATCATAAACACACATTCTTGGATAAAACTGTGCAATAACATAATTATTATTTCCATCTTTTGGGAAGTGCTCATAACCAGATCTTCCACCTTGAGTTCTGTGATTATTTATATTGTACCACCAAGAGATATTAAATTTAAATATTTCACCAGAAGCTAAGGGTTTTGGTAAATTAATACGCATCATTGTTTGATTAATAGTATGCGATAAATTGCTACCGTCAGTATTTGTTACACTAGTGATTTTAAATCCACCATCAAAAGGTTTATCAGGGAAAGCTCTATCAAATCCTTTTTTGCTTAATGTTTTTCTGATTTTACCAGAACTTATATCTGGAGTTTTAGAATCAGCAGCACGCATATTTTGATCTAATTGAACCCATAAATATGATAACTCATCTACAGAATTGTTGTGGTATGTAATTGTTTCATTACCAGTTATTCGTTGTTTATCATCGTTTAAAATGATGTCCATATTATAATCAACTTTTTGCTGAGTATATTCTTTTCCTGGAGCACCAGAAGCAGTGTGTTGATTATTAGGGGTTGCTAAAACATCTTTTAACTGTCTAAACTTATTTTGATTTGTATGTCCTTGTTTTGTTTGTGCAACTATAGTAGTTGTGACAAATAAAAAAGCAAGCACAAACGAAGTTATTTTCTTCATGAGTTTTTAGTTTGTTTAATTGTGGTTGAATTTAATAAATAGCAGATGATTAGCTAAGTAAGTGTTAAAATTTTAACAAACCTTTATCGTTTTTTTTAGTTAAAAATAAACTTTTACGTTCTTTTTTTATAGATGCTTTTATTAAGTTTTGTTGATCAGGAAAGTATTTTATGAGTACGTCATTGTGAATTTCGATAGATTTTACTGAAGAAACATTTTCTATTTCTAAATAGAAGTAAACAATATTTCCGTCGTACTCTTTCCCTATGAAGTTATAGTCAAAATTTTGATCATTTATGTGAATTTTAAAATGATCTCTCAAATACTTTAAAAAATATTCATCAGAGTTTTTTAATTCTTTTTTAGTAGATAATTGAAGGTCTATGTTGAAATCTTGATTAATGGCTGTTTCAATATCATCCATAAAAACATTCATAATCATTTGAACAGATTGAGATTCTTCTTTATACTCAATTTCTGTTAAAGCGATGTAATATTTGTGTACTGAAAAAGATAATAGTGGTACTATTAATAAAACAATGAATAGTTTTTTCATACTTCGATAAAAATCAATTATTGCGCCAAATTAATGTTTTTCGATAAGTTTAAGATAACTTAGATGTTCTTTTCTTAGAATATTTATAACTTTTAACATTTCATTATTATTGTATAAATTTTCAATACCCAATGGGGTACAGTATTCAAGAAAATGATAGTATTTGTTGACGGGGATTTTTAATTCAACAAAGAAAAATTCTTCACCTAATTGATTTAAAAGATTAGCAGGCAAATTTTCTTTAGACGCTAATTCACTTCTAAGTTTTCGTATTTTTCCTAGTTGTCTAAAAGGAATTATTGTTGTAGTACCTAAACCTTCAAAAGTAGTTGTAGGATCAGTTCTAACTATAACTGGTTTTACATTAGTATTTATATGATCAGTTGAATTACTAGTGTATTTTATTTCAGAAAAATTGCTAGCTTTTTTAGCCTGTTCTAATTTTGAGTTAATTTTTACTTTTTTTAAGTCGTTATTTAGAGATCCAGAAAGTTCATTGTTATTAAGAGAAACTTCATCTAATTCATAAACTTGTTTTTCTAAAGTAGTTCTTTTTCTATAAACATTAAAATCATCAGAAGTAAGTTTTTCAAATATTGTTTTATAACCAATTGAAGAGAAACGAATAGAATCGTTGGGTTTAGCAAAAATTCGATATTCTCCTTTTTCATTTGAAAATGTAACCTGATTACTTGTAAAATTAACAATATGAGCATTTTCTAAAGCTCCATCTTTATTGTATATAATTCCAAACAATGTTTTTCGCTCTTCTTGAGCAAAAAGAAATTGAGAAAGTAGCATAAAGAGAAGGAGTGTTTTTTTCATGATAAATTAAAAAATCGGTATACTTCTAAAGATACGAAAATTTTATGGAAATTTATGAAACGGAAATTTATAATAAGATTAAAGGTGAATATTATTTCTGTTCATAGAATATTATGTACTACCTTAATTTTAATGTGTGTAATCTTTGGAGTTAGACTCTTTGAAACTTTCTGATTTTGATTTAAAAAATTGAATTAAATCTATTTCTCCTGAGTTAAATACAGTATTAAAATTTTTATCATAACTGCAGTAATAAATAAATTTGTAGATATCAGATTCTTTAATTCCAAATTCTTTAGTGAAATGTATACTGTAGGTCTTTTTTATCTTGTCTACCTTAAATTCTAAAGATTCTATGTCTCTATGTTTGGTTAGTTTTTTTATTCTTCCTGAAATGCTGTTTAGTATGTAATCTAAAGAGAAAGAGTTTGCTAAACCAAACGTAAAAGGGACACTTCCTCCTTTAGCAGTTTGTAATTTTCTTTGAGCAGGAGTTAAAATTTTAGCTCCAGCATATGGGAGCTTTAAGGTAACAGCATTTATTTCTTTTTTAAATTTAATTTTTTTACTGTCTGAAGATAAGAATCCAGATAAATCATTTTCGTTTAGATTTACTTCATCCAGTTCAAAAGGAGTTTTTATAAGGTCAATAATATTTTTTTGAATACCAAAATGCTTCATTTTGATATGAAATGTTTTCGTTTTGTAGCCAACAAATGATATTTTTAAACTATCATTAACTTTTGCTAAGACTCTAAATTCCCCATTTTCATTAGTATAAGTACCTTGATTGGTGTTTAGATTAATAATGTGAGCATTGATAACGGGGCCAATTTTATCTTTTATCTCAGCATAAAAAAACTTTCTGGAGTCTTGTGAGTGGACTTTAGAAAGCAGGAATACTAATGTGAAAAAAGGTAAGAGTTTTTTCATTCTTGTAAATTTATACTTTTTAAATAGGTAACACTTTCTTGTTTTAATATTTTTATCACATCAAATATGTTGCCATTTTTGTATAATTTTTCAATTTCTAAATGATTACAATAATCTAGAAAATGATAGTATCTATCTTTTGGGATTTTTAATTCTTTGAAGAAGAAATTAGGTGAAAGTTCCGATAGTAATTTTTTAGGAAAACTCTCTTTGAAAGCAATTCTCTTTCTCATTTCTCTTTTTTCTAAAGAGTATTTATCAGGACCAGAACTAAAACCTACACCAATACCAGCAAACTTTGAAGTAGGGTCAGCTACTTTTCTCATATCAGGAGCTTTTGATCTATCAATAACATCAATTGGTAAAATAATAGTTTCTTTAAAATTAACCATTGAGAAGTCTACAGCTTTTGCAGATTTAACAATTCCTTGGTCTTTGGGTACTTGTTTTGAGTCAATAGAAAGAACGCCTTTTAAATTATGCTTTTTTATAACAACTTCGTCTAATACATAATCTGTTTTTTCTAGCTTGATAGTAGTTTTTAGCATACCAAAATCATTGGGACTCACAACGAAGATTTTGGTAGCATATCCTACAAAAGAAATTTGAAGAGAATCTTTTCTTGTTGCAAGAATCCTAAATTCACCTGAATCATTAGAAAAAGTACCTTGATTGGTATTTAAGTTTATAATGTGTGCATTAGCAATTGAATTAAAACTGTCTTTTACATTAGCATATAAAAACTTTCTTTTTTGTTGAGCATTGATATTATGTACAATTAGGAAAAGAAAAAAAAGTAAAGGTTTATTCATAGGCTTATTTTTGAGTAAGTTTTGTTTGTTCTTTTTCTAAAAGGTATGGGGAATTTTTACTATTGTCTATTAAAATAGAGGTTAGTTCTAAAAGTTTGTCTTTTTTATACAAATTGATAATTCCTCTGGAAATACAATGCTCTAAAAACGAATTGATATCCTCTTTTTTAATTTTTAACTGTTGCACAAAAAATCCATCTGTAAAATGTTTTCTTATTTTAGAAATATTTTCATCTTCAGATTTTACTTTTCTTAATATTTTTTCTCTTCTATTATTACCGTTAATGGAATTAATAAGTCCACTTAGACTAACAGAAACTCCTGATTTAATTTTTAGAGTTTTATCTTTTTCAGGCTTTTTACTATTAGCGTAAGGAAGTTTTAGAGTTTTAGCGTTAACAATAGGAGCATTATTAGTTAAAATATCTTTATCGATATCAAAAATTCCTTTCTTTTTTTCTAAAACAACTTCGTCAAGTAAGTGATTTTTACTATCAATAAAAATACTAATATTTGTAGTTTTTAGATCTTGATCACTAATGCTATATTCAGTATATTCAATATTTAAGTGAGATGCGATAAGTATATCTCCTTTGTTAGCTAAAATTTCGAAATGTCCTTTTTCATCGGTAATAGTACCAATAGATAGTTTTTTGTTTATTAAATGAACATCTTGAGTAGGAATGCTGTCCACAAAAATATAACCAGAAATAATTTTAGGATTATTTTGAGCTACAACATTAAAAGATAATATCGTGAAAAATAAAAGTAGGAATCTTTTCATGTAACAAATAAACTACCTAACCCTCTTAAAAATGTTTTAATAACATGGTAAATTTTTGTTAATTTGATTTATGAAGAAACTTATAATAGCAAGCACATCAACAATTCACGGTAGTGGATATTTAGAATATATTTTACCAACACTTTCTAATTTTTTTAAGGATATAGAGACAATTGTATTTATTCCATATGCACGACCAGGAGGAATAAGTTATGATGAGTATACTGCAATTGCTAGGAAAGCATTTGAAAAAATAAATAAGAGAGTAGTAGGAGTACATGAATTTGAAACTCCTCAAGAAGGAATTCAAAAAGCAGAAGGAATTTTTACAGGAGGAGGGAATACTTTTGAGTTAGTAAATCAGATTTATAAAAACAATATTTTTTCTGATTTAAAGAAGGTTGTGGAAGAGGGAACACCATATTTAGGAACAAGTGCAGGAAGTAATATATGTGGTGTTACAATGATGAACACTAATGATATGCCTATTGTATATCCGCCGAGTTTTAAAACGCTAGAATTTATACCGTTTAATATTAATGCACATTATTTAGATCCAAATCCAGATTCTACTCATATGGGAGAAACAAGAGAAACACGAATTAAAGAATATCATGTTTTTAATGAAACTAAGGTATTAGGACTAAGAGAAGGGAGTTGGTTAGAAGTAAACGGAGAGTCAATAGTACTAAAGGGAAATTTATCGGCAAGATTATTTCAGAAAGATAAAGAACCAATAGAAATAGAAAAAAATAAAGAGATAAATTAATACAAAAAAACCAGCTGTAAAGCTGGTTTTTTATTTTGAAATAAGTTGTTTTTATGATAAAGCACCTTCTTCATCACATGTATAAACCTGAGGGCAAGCTATTAATTGGTGACAGTAAAAAGGTCCAGTAACTCTTCCTGCACAATCACAACCACATTTACGAATGTCTTGATCGAAAGAAATTCCTCCAGTTAAGTTTTTTTGCTCTTTTCTGGTTAAAATTGTTGCTCCACTAATGTTTAATAAGTTTTTTTTCATAATTAATGAGGGACTTAAAGTTTGTTTTATAATTTTTCTAAAAGTAGAAATTATAAATGAAAAAAAGTATTTTTTTTAATAAAATTTTAAAACTCCTTATGTATAAAGGTCTAACATTTAAAACTATGAAATGTCATGTTGACATATTTTTGTTTAATGGCAGTATTATTGCTTAAATAAAGAGAAAATAAAAGAGACGATTTACAATGAGTAAAGATCAATATACTAAAGAAGACGAGTTAAAAGATAATATTGAAGCTGAGGCAAATCAAGAAGAAGTTGTTGAAAACGAGGAGGCTATTAAGAAGGAAGAGCCAACAACTGAGGAGTTAATTCAAGTAGAAAAAGATAAATATCTGCGTTTATTTGCAGAGTTTGAAAATTATAAGAAAAGAACTTCAAAAGAACGTATTGAGTTATTTAAAACGGCAAATCAAGAAGTAATGACAGTTTTACTGCCAATTTTGGATGATTTTGAAAGAGCGTTAACTCATATAGAAGACGATAAAGAAGCAGAAGAACTACGTAAAGGTGTATTGTTAATATATCAAAAGTTAGTTAAAACTTTAGAACAAAAAGGATTAACAGTAGTTGAAGTGAAGGCTGGAGATGATTTTGATGCAGAAGTACATCAAGCAATTACTCAAATTCCAGCACCATCTGATGATTTAAAAGGAAAAATTATCGATTGTGTAGAAAAGGGATATAAATTAGGAGATAAAATTATCCGTCACCCAAAAGTGGTGGTTGGACAAGCGTAAACAAAATTACCAATTATCAGTTATCAATTGTTTTTGTTAATTGCTAATTGTCAATTGAATTAAAATGGCAAAACAAGATTACTACGAAGTATTAGGTGTTTCAAAATCAGCAACACAATCTGAAATAAAGAAGGCGTACCGTAAAATGGCGATTAAATATCATCCAGATAAAAATCCAGATGATAAAACCGCTGAAGAAAAATTTAAATTATGTGCTGAAGCTTATGAAGTACTTAGTGATGAGAATAAGAAAGCTCGTTACGATCAGTATGGACATGCTGCGTTTGAAGGTGGCCAAGGAGGTTTTGGTGGCGGAGGAATGAATATGGATGACATATTCAGTCAGTTCGGAGATATTTTTGGAGGTGCATTTGGAGGCGGCTTCGGTGGCTTCGGAGGTGGCGGACAACGTCAGGCCAGAGTTAAAGGAAGTAACTTACGTATTCGTGTAAAACTTACTTTAGAAGAAATCGCTAATGGAGTAGAAAAGAAGGTAAAAGTTAGAAGAAAGGTTCAAGCTGACGGAGTAACTTACAAAACCTGTACTACTTGTAATGGTACTGGGCAACAAATGCGTGTTACCAATACCATTTTAGGTAGAATGCAAACAGCAACTACTTGTGGTACATGTCATGGAGCAGGAGAAATGATTGGTAGTAAACCAAATGGTTCAGATGCTCAAGGATTAATAGTTAAAGAAGAAACCGTTTCTATAAATATTCCTGAAGGAGTAACAGAAGGTGTTCAATTAAAAGTAGGAGGAAAAGGAAATGAAGCTCCTGGTAAGAATTCTATTTCAGGGGATTTATTAGTTTTAATTGAAGAAATTCCTCACGAAACTCTAAAAAGAGAAGGAAGTAATATTCATTATGATTTATATATAAACTTTTCAGAAGCTGTTTTAGGAGCGTCAAAAGAAGTTCAAACAGTAACAGGAAAAGTAAAAATTAAAATAGAAGCAGGTACACAATCTGGCAAAATTTTAAGATTAAAAGGTAAAGGATTACCAAGTATTGAAAGATATGGAAATGGAGATTTCTTAATTCATGTGAATGTATGGACACCACAAGAGTTAACTAAAGAACAACGTAAGTTTTTTGAGCAAATGCAAGAAGACGAGAACTTTAGTCCAAATCCACAAAAATCGGATAAATCATTTTTTGAGAAAGTAAAAGATATGTTTTCTTAAAAAAAAAGAAAAAATATTTTTTTTTTTTGAAAAACAATTTTATATTTGCAGTGTCTAGGAGACGTTCTAGACACTTTTTCTTTTTCATAGCAATTTTCCCACTCAAGTTTTGAGTGGGTTTTTTATGAACTAAGATTAAAAAATCACAAAAATATATAAGCAGACCTATCTTATCGACTTATATTTAGTATAAGTAGGAAAGTCTGGACACCAAAGAGTAGCATAGCGGATAACATCCGTCCGGTGTAAACCGAGGACAAGTGCAACAGAAAGTATGTACAGGTAATGCTGTAGTGAAACCAGGTAAACTCTATGCGGTGCAATGCCATGTACATTAGAGCTCGAGCGTTACTCGCGCGATTCTAAGGGGTAGGCAGATTGATTTTACAAGTAATTGTAAAACTAGATAAATGATAAGAGCCTCGTTAGAGGAACAGAATCCAGCTTACTGGTCTGCTTTTTTTCTTATTTAGAATCATTATAACAATATTTTTTAACATCTAAAAAACAGCTAATTATCATATTCGTAATTTTAAAGGGATTAAAATCGCTTTTTTTTGGATTTTTCTCAAAAACTAGGTTTTTAATTAAGTAAATTTATTGTTTTTTGGGTTTTGTTGTTTATTTTTTAATCTCAAGCTAAAATCGTAATTTTGCTAAGCCTAAAAATTAACAAAATAATTTATATAAAAACGTAGCTATAAAAGTTGAAAAGCTTTTTAAAAAGCATTGTGCAGCTAGTTTTTATAAAAGAAAATTTATTAAGTAAAATAATTTAGCTGTAGAGTAGTATATCTTTTACAAGTAGAGTTTAACCAACTTATAAGTTTTCTTTATTACTAAAAAATAAACCTTTTATGAACACGTATTCAGATTATCTTAAAGAGATTGAAGAAAGAAAAGGCCAAGGATTACACCCTAAGCCAATTGACGGAAGTGAATTATTAGAAGATATTATTTCGCAAATTAAAGATGTAAATAATGCACACCGTAAAGAGTCTCTTAACTTTTTTATTTATAATGTTTTACCTGGTACTACCAGTGCTGCTGGTGTAAAGGCTAAATTTTTAAAAGAGATTATTTTAGGAGAATCTGTAGTAGAAGAAATTTCTGTTGAGTTTGCTTTCGAGCAATTATCTCACATGAAAGGAGGGCCATCAATAGCAGTTTTATTAGACTTAGCTTTAGGAAATGATGAAGAGATAGCGAAAGATGCAGCTAAGGTATTAAAAACTCAAGTGTTTTTATATGAAGCAGATACTGAGCGTTTAGAAGAAGCTATGAAATCTGGAAATGCAATAGCTAAAGAAATTATCGAAAGCTATGCACAAGCTGAGTTTTTTACAAAGTTACCAGAGATAGATGAAGAGATAGAAGTAGTTACATATGTTGCAGGAATCGGAGATATTTCTACAGATTTATTATCTCCAGGAGCAGATGCACATTCAAGATCAGATCGTGAATTACACGGTCAATGTATGTTTGAGCATAATAAAGAAATGCAACAAGAAGTATTGGCATTAAAAGAGCAACACCCAGACAAGCGTATTATGTTAATCGCTGAAAAAGGAACAATGGGAGTTGGGTCTTCGAGAATGTCAGGAGTAAATAATGTTGCATTATGGACAGGAGTTCCTTCAAGTCCTTATGTACCATTTATTAATATTGCACCAGTAATTGCTGGAACTAATGGTATTGCACCAATTTTCTTAACTACTGTAGGTGTAACCGGTGGTATAGGAATTGATTTAAAAAACTGGGTGAAGAAAAAAGATGAAGAAGGAAATACAGTTTACGATGAAGATGGAGAGCCAGTATTAGAGCAAATGTACTCAGTTGAAACAGGAACAGTTTTAACGATCAATACAAAAACAAAGAAATTATATAACGGAGATCAAGAGTTAAAAGATATCTCAACAGCTTTAACACCACAAAAAATGGAGTTTATTAAAGCAGGAGGTTCATATGCAGTGGTTTTCGGTAAAAAATTACAAACATTTGCTTGTAAAGCTTTAGGGATTGATGTACCTCAAGTGTATGCTGCATCTAAAGAAATCTCAATAGATGGACAAGGGTTAACTGCAGTAGAGAAAATATTTAATAAAAATGCTGTAGGAACAACTCCAGGAAAAACATTACATACAGGATCAAATGTTCGTGTTGAGGTTAATATTGTAGGTTCTCAAGATACTACAGGATTAATGACTTCTCAAGAATTAGAAATGATGGCAGCTACTGTTATCTCACCAATTGTAGATGCTGGTTACCAATCAGGATGTCATACAGCTTCAGTTTGGGATGACAAATCTAAAGCAAATATTCCTAGATTAATGAAGTTCATGAACGACTTTGGATTAATCACGGCTCGTGATCCTAAAGGAAAGTATCATGCAATGACTGATGTTATTCACAAAGTATTAAATGATATTGCTGTAGATGATTGGGATGTAATTATTGGAGGAGATTCTCACACTCGTATGTCTAAAGGAGTTGCTTTTGGTGCCGATTCAGGAACTGTAGCTTTAGCTTTAGCAACAGGAGAAGCTACTATGCCAATTCCAGATTCTGTAAAAGTTACTTTCAAAGGAGAGATGAGAAGTTTTATGGATTTCCGTGATGTAGTACATGCGACACAACAACAAATGTTAAAGCAATTCGGAGGAGAAAACGTATTCCAGGGAAGAATTATAGAGGTTCATATTGGTACCTTAACTTCAGATCAAGCGTTTACTTTTACTGACTGGACAGCGGAAATGAAAGCAAAAGCTTCTATCTGTATTTCAGAAGAAGAAACGTTAATAGAATCTTTAGAAATTGCTAGAGAGCGTATCCAAATCATGATTGATAAAGGTATGGATAATGAGAAGCAAGTTCTTAAAGGTTTAGTTGATAAAGCTAACAAGCGTATCAATGAATTAAAAACAGGAGAAAGACCAGCGTTAAAACCAGATGCAAATGCTAAGTATTATGCAGAGGTTGTTATTGATTTAGATGAAATTGCTGAACCAATGATTGCTGATCCAGATGTACATAATGAAGATCCATCTAAGCGTTATACTCACGATACTATTCGTCCGTTATCTTTTTATGAAGGAACAATGCCAGTAGATTTAGGTTTCGTAGGTTCTTGTATGGTACACAAAGGAGATATGCAGATTTTAGCACAAATGCTAAAAAATATTGAAGAACAAAAAGGAGAGGTAGAATTTAAAGCTCCTTTAGTAGTAGCTCCACCAACATATAATATTGTTGATGAACTAAAAGCTGAAGGTGATTGGGAAGTATTAGCTAAGTATGCTGGATTTGTATTTGACGATGATAACCCTAAAGGAGCAGCACGTACTAAATATGAAAACAAATTATATTTAGAGCGTCCAGGATGTAACCTATGTATGGGGAATCAAGAAAAAGCAGAGCCAGGAGATACTGTAATGGCTACATCAACTCGTTTATTCCAAGGACGTGTTGTAAAAGATACAGCTGAGAAAAAAGGACAATCTTTATTATCATCTACACCAGTAGTGGTATTATCAACTATTTTAGGAAGAACTCCTACTATGGAAGAATATGAAGCAGCAGTAGATGGTATAGTATTAACTAAATTTAAGCCATCACAAAAACAATTAGTAATATAATTTATATTGTTTTTTACAATAAAATAAAGTCCGAGTTTAAAGCTCGGACTTTTATTTTTTATACTGTTTTTATCAATTAATCAGATACTTCTATTTGTATTAATTATAATGAAATCAATTCGATTACGTCATTTTTTCCTAACTTTAGACATGTAACAAAAAACTAAACAAACACATGGCTTTTGATATCGAAATGATTAAAAAGGTTTATAGTAAGTTTGAAGAGCGAGTTAATGCAGCAAAAAAACTTACAGGTAAACCATTAACACTTGCTGAAAAGATTTTATATACGCATTTATGGGATGGGGAAGCAACGACTACTTATAAAAGAGGAGTTGATTATGTAGATTTTGCACCAGATCGTATAGCATGTCAAGATGCAACAGCACAAATGGCCTTATTGCAGTTTATGCAAGCGGGAAAGAAAAAAGTAGCAGTACCTACTACAGTACATTGCGATCACTTAATTCAGGCAAAAGTAGGAGCTTCAGTAGATTTACAAACAGCGTTAAATAATTCAAACGAAGTATTTAATTTTTTAGAATCAGTTTCTAATAAATATGGAATTGGATTTTGGAAACCAGGAGCTGGAATTATTCACCAAGTAGTACTAGAAAATTATGCTTTCCCAGGTGGAATGATGATTGGTACAGATTCACATACCGTAAATGCTGGGGGATTAGGAATGGTAGCGATTGGTGTTGGAGGTGCAGATGCAGTAGATGTTATGGCAGGAATGCCTTGGGAATTAAAGTTTCCAAAATTAATAGGGGTAAAGTTAACAGGTAAGTTATCAGGTTGGACGGCTCCTAAGGATGTAATTTTAAAAGTAGCAGAAATCTTAACAGTAAAGGGAGGAACAGGAGCAATTGTAGAATATTTTGGTCCAGGTGCTACAGCTATGTCTTGTACAGGTAAAGGAACCATATGTAATATGGGAGCTGAAATAGGAGCAACTACTTCTACTTTTGGTTATGACGATTCTATGGAGCGTTATTTACGTGCTACTGATAGAGATGATGTAGCTGATGCAGCAAATGCAATTAAAGAACATCTTACAGGTGATGCAGAGGTATATGCAAACCCAGAAAAATATTTTGATCAGGTAATTGAAATTAATCTATCAGAATTAGGACCTTTATTAAATGGACCATTTACGCCAGATTTATCTACTTCAGTAGGTAAAGAAATGACAGAAAAAGCAACAGCTAATGATTGGCCATTGCAAGTAGAATGGGGGTTAATAGGTTCATGTACAAATTCATCTTATGAAGATTTGTCTAGAGCATCATCAGTAGCACAACAAGCTTTGGATAAAGGATTAAAAACCAAGGCAGAATTTGGTATTAATCCAGGGTCAGAGCAAGTTCGTTATACAGCTGAGAGAGATGGAATTTTACAAGTTTTTGAAAATTTAAATGCTAAAATCTTCACCAATGCATGTGGTCCATGTATAGGTCAATGGGGACGTTATGAAGATCCAAAAAATGCACCTAAAAATTCTATAGTACACTCATTTAATAGAAATTTTGCAAAACGTGCCGATGGAAATCCGAATACGCATGCTTTTGTAGCTTCACCAGAATTAACAGCGGCTATTGCAATAGCAGGTCGTTTAGATTTTAATCCATTGACTGATAAATTAATCAATGAAAATGGAGAAGAAGTTATGTTAGATGAACCTACAGGATGGGAATTACCTCCAAAAGGATTTGAAGTAGATGATAATGGTTATTTAGAGCCTATAGAAGACGGAAGTGGTGTAGAAGTTGTGGTAAACCCTAATTCAGAGCGTTTAGAGTTGTTAACGCCATTTACACCTATAGGAGATGAAATTAAAGGCGCAAAATTATTAATCAAAGCTTTTGGAAAGTGTACTACAGATCATATTTCTATGGCAGGGCCTTGGTTACGTTATCGTGGACATTTAGATAATATTTCAAATAACTGTTTAATTGGTGCGGTAAATGCTTATAACAAGCAAACAAACTTTGTAAAAAGTCAAATTACTGGAGAATATGACGCTGTTCCTAAAACGCAAAGAGCGTATAAGGCAGCAGGAGTTAAAACTATAGTTGTTGGAGATCACAATTATGGAGAAGGTTCTTCACGTGAGCATGCAGCTATGGAGCCTCGTCATTTAGGAGTTGTAGCTGTGTTGGTAAAATCATTTGCTAGAATTCATGAAACAAACCTTAAAAAACAAGGGATGTTAGGATTAACATTTGCAAACGAATCTGACTATGATTTAATCCAAGAAGATGATACGTTTAATTTCTTAGATTTACATGAGTTTGCTCCTAATAAACCTTTAACTATAGAAGTGGTACATGCTGATGGTTCTAAGGATACAATTTTAGCAAATCACACTTATAATAAAGGGCAGATAGAATGGTATAAAGAAGGTTCAGCATTAAATTTAATAAAAAAGCAGAATGCTTAATTTTCTAAAAATCAAATATTTTATATAGAAAGTGCAGTTTTTAACTGCACTTTTTTATTTTTGGGATGAATGATAATTCTTAAACAATACTTTTGAAAAAAATTAAAATCCCTCATGCTTTAACTTTACTATTTGTTATCATAATATTGGTTTCTGCATTTACGCATATAATTCCAGCAGGAAAATTTGAAAGAGTTTTAGTAGAAGGAAGAAATAGAGTAATACCAAATTCATATGAGATAATTCAAAGTACACCTGTAAGTTTTTTCGATATTTTTAAAGCAATTCCTTTAGGTTTTAAAACGGCGGTAAATATAATTTTTATTGTATTGGCAGGAGGAATTATGTTTGGTGTTATGGAAAAAACACAAGCTATAGAAAATGCAGCTGGAACTTTAGTGAAGAAATTAGGGGATGAAAAAAGGTATCTTATCGTATTTTTAATTACTTTTTTTTATGGTTTTCTTGGAGTTTTTGTAGGGTATGAACATAATATTGCTATGGTGCCTCTAGCAGCAGTATTAAGTATAGCTATTGGAGGCGATTTAATTTTAGCAGCTGGTATTTCAGTGGCAGCAATTACCGTAGGTTTTGGGTTATCACCCATAAATCCATATACAGTAGGAATTGGTCATAAAATAGCAGAATTACCTTTATTCTCTGGTGCTATATTACGAACTATATTATGTTTACTAGCGTTAGGAACATTAGCATTTTATAATATTCGTTACTTAAAAAAAATAACTGATAATCCAGAAAAATCTATAGGAAAAGGATTGGATGAAAATGGAATAAAATTATCCAAATCTATTTCAGAATATACAATCACTAATAGTAATTACTTAGTTTTAAGTGTATTTGTTATTGGTTTAGGAATTATACTTTGGGGCGTATTTAAACACAGTTGGTATTTTACAGAACTTTCAGCAATATTTTTAATGATTGCAATAGGAAGTGGTTTAGTATCAAGAATGAATCCAACAACTTTTAGCGAAACAGTATTAGAATCTGTAGCAAAAGCAGCTCCAGGTGCTTTTATGGTAGGTTTTGCAACTACAATTAAAGTGTTAATGGATATGAGTAATATTAGCGATACCATATCTTTTGAAATGGCGAATTTATTACAGGGATTACCTCAGTTTTTTGCTGCAGTTGGTATGTCAATATCGCAAGGAGTAATCAACTTATTTATTCCTTCAGGAAGTGGACAAGCATTGGCAACACTTCCAGTAATGATTCCTTTAGGAGAAGTATTAGGATTAACTAGGCAAACAACCATATTAGCATTTCAAATAGGAGATGGAGTAACCAACTTGGTAAATCCTACTTTAGGAGGACTCATAGCTATGCTAAGTATGTGTAGAGTTCCTTTAAATAGATGGTTTAAATTTATTTTGCCCTTGGTAATTATAATATTAGTACTTTCATGGACTATTTTAACTATTGCTACTTTTATAAATTATTAAAATGACAGCCAAAGAAATCTTAGCAAAACTTGTGAGTTTTGATGTATTGAGTAAACAAAATAATTTATCTATAGCCAATTGGATTAGCGACTATATTAACCAATACGGTGTAGAAACAGTATATGTATACAATGAAGAGAAAACACAAGCTTCGTTACATTGTAGAATAGGACCAGCTGTTGATGGAGGTATTATTTTATCAGGACATACTGATGTGGTTCCTGTAAAAGGTCAACCATGGAATACCAATCCGTTTGAATTAATAGAAAAAGAAGGTAATCTATATGGAAGAGGAGCTTGCGATATGAAAGGATATATTGCTTGTTTTTTATCAGTATTGCCTCAAATGGTGAAGGCTAACTTATCAGTACCAATTTATTTTGCTATTTCTTATGATGAAGAAATAGGGTGTTTAAGAGCGCCAGAATTAGCAGAACATATAAAATCCTATTATACAGAAAAACCTAAATATGCTATTATAGGAGAGCCATCAATGATGCAACCAATTGTTGGGCAAAAAGGAATTTTGTATGTCGAAACAAAAGTAAATGGAAGTCAAGGTCATAGTAGTAGAATAGAGAAGGAAGTAAGTGCCATTCATGAAAGTACTAGATTAATTCTTTGGTTAGAAAACAAAATGAAAGAATTATCGCAACAAAGTAGAAATGAATCATTTTTACCTCCACATTCAACAATGCATGTAGGGCAAATAAAAGGAGGAATAGCTACCAATGTTGTGGCAGGTAATACTACATTTCAATGGGATGTTCGTTCAATACCAGAAGATAGTATTATGGACATTGTAAACGATTATCAGGAGTATTGCAGTGAACTTCAGAAAGAAAAAAGAAAACTTTTTCCAGAGTTTAAAATAGAGAATACATTATTACATCCACCGGTTCCGGGGCTTCAAACTAGTGAAGAGGCTTCTATAGTAAAACTTATTGCTGAGGTTACAGGAAATGCCAAACCTAGTTATGTAGCATATGCTACAGAAGCAGGACAATTTGCAGAAGCAGGCTTTGAAAGTATTATTTGTGGACCAGGATCAATAGAACAAGCACATAGAGCCAATGAATTTGTATCTATAGAACAATTAAACCTCGGTGTTCAAATGATTGAAAATATTATAAAAAAGATTAGTCTTTAAAACTCTGGATATTACCAGAGTTTTTTTGTAATGAATTTTAATCTTTTTCGACATACCCTAATAAATGCCTTAACTATGAGATCTCTGTGGTACTTCGAAGAAGTTAATTTATTTAAAATACTATGCCCGCATAAATATTCGGAGTATAAGGCTGATCATGAGTTTAATTCCTATAAGAAAAGTGATTATATTTATTTTGAAGATGATGCAGCAACTAAGTTGTATTTAATAGATGAGGGTAAAGTAAAAATAGGATACTACACAGAAGAAGGAGAGGAAGTAATTAAAGCAATATTAACCAAAGGAGAACTGTTTGGAGAAAAAGCAATTTTAGGAATTGAAAAAAGAAATGAATTTGCACAGTCTATAGATAATCACACGCTTATTTGTCCAGTAGCTAAAGATACCATGCATGATTTAATGAGAGATAATGCATCTGTTAGTTTTAAGATATATAAGTTTATAGGATTGCGAATGAAAAAATTAGAAAGAAGATTGCAATTACTTTTATTTAAAGATACCAAAACAAGATTGCTAGAATTTTTTAAAGATCTTTGTGAAGATTATGGGTATGAATGTCCAGATAATGGAGATCACGTAATAAAGCATCCCTACAGTCAAAAAGATATAGCCACTTTAATTGGTACTTCACGTCAGACATTAAACTCAATTATGAATGAGTTAAAACAAGACAATATCATAGAATTTAACAGAAAAGAATTAAGACTTCGAAAAAATATAGCCTAAGTGTCAGCTAGCTGACATTTTAAAAAAAATGTAGGTTATAACTTTGTTTTTGTAAAATTTAAAATACAAAAACAATGAGAAAAATAATAATGAGCTTAGCAGTATTAAGTGTTGTGACTTTTACTTCTTGTAGCGATGATAACGATAATGTAGCAACAACAAAAACAGTAAGCCAATCATTTCAAAATTTACCAGATTTAGGAGCAAATTATGTATATGAAGGATGGTTAATTGTAGGAACAGAAAAAATTTCTACAGGAAGATTTTCTCATACTGAAGGAGCTAGTTTTACAAGTTCAAATATTGAAATAGCAAAGGTAAATGCAGCAACGGAATATGTATTAACTATTGAATCGACAAACGAAACAGGCGCCGATTTAGCTTCACCAAGTGGATGGATTTTTTCTAAAGGAGCATTTACAAACGGTTTAGCATCTCCATCTACAAATGATGCACTATTTAGTGGTAATAGTAATTTAGAAACTGCTACAGGACAGGCTTTCTTAAAAGCACCTTCAGTTGGAACAGTTGGGTCAGATGCCAACGGAATTTGGTTTATCAATGCATTACCACCAACAACAGGAGGATTTACAAATTTACCAACTTTAGGTAACGGATGGATTTATGAAGGATGGGTTGTGGTAAATGATAATTTAGGAAATGCTATTCCTATTTCAACAGGAAGATTTTCAGATCCAAATATGGCTGATGTAAGCTTTTTTGGTGCAGCAAATAATAATGAGTTTAAAGGACCAAATGGTGTGCCACCTTTTCCAGGTGAAGATTATATCGCAGATCCTAACAATAGATACCCTAACGTAACTTTCCCTATCGATTTAACAAATGCAACTGTAGTTATTTCTATAGAACCAACTACTAATGATGCACAAGCACCGTTTGGTTTAAAACCTTTTGTTCAAGCTTTAAGTAATCAAGCAGTATCTACTGCATTTACAGTAGCAAATACTTATTCAGGAAAAACAATTTCTGGATCAGTGAGCAAATAAATATAAACTCTATATGGATTTTCTATTTTGTTTAGAAATTCAGATATTTGAACCGCCTTATAAAAGGCGGTTTTTTTATGAAATACAGACAACTTACTAAGGAGCAATTTGAAGGATTACACGAAGAGTTTGCACGTTTTTTAGCGTCACAAAGTATTGATGCTAAAGAATGGAAACAGTTAAAAGAAGAAAAACCACATGTAGCTGAAGACGAAATGAATGTTTTTAGTGATGTTGTTTGGGATGATGTACTTACCAGAACCGAATATTTAGAACACTTTTCACCTAAGGTTGTTAATTTATTTAAATGCGACGAGAAAGAAATGCATCGTATTGTAATAAAAATCGATAAAGATATTAATGTATTAGAGCAAGAAGGATTCGAATGGTTGATGAAAAATCCTAATGATGAGAAAATTGAATTTTTTACAGGAGCTAAAAAATACACAAACGAGAGAAATCCTGAAATTTTCGATTTAATAGAAAAAGGAAGTGCTATATCGAAAGGAGAGTTGTTTGAGTATTTTAATAAACTAGTTTCAAAAAGCTAAGAGAATCCTTAAAATTAATAAGTAACTTTATTTCCATTAATAAATGTTTGAAGGCATTTAATGGTATGTAGTTTTTCTGTTTTTACTGAATAAGGATTTTTATCAAGAACAATAAAATCCGCATACTTTCCTTTTTCTAAAGAGCCAATTTTGTCTTCTTTGTGTATTTGATATGCGGCATTTATAGTTAAGGTTTTTATAGCATCAAGAAGATTTAATCGTTCGCTGCTACCAATTAAATTATCCTTTTTAGTTTTTCTTTCAATTGCTGTTTGAATTAACCTAAAAGGATTACTTTCAAACATGGGTTGATCAGCATGTAATGTACTTACTATACCAGTGTTTAAAGCAGTTTTGATAGGTAATATTTTAGAAGTCCTTTCTTCACCTAAAATAGAGGTATTTAAAGCATCTCCATAATAGAGTAAATGGTTTATGTGAAAACTGGGAAATAAGTTTAGTTTTTTTATTCTTAATAATTCTTTTTCAGGTAAAAGCAAACAATGCTCTAAGCGATGTCTAGAATTTTTGAAATTTAATTCTTTATCAAGTTCTTCAAAAGCATTAATCACTTCAGTATTTGCAGCATCACCTTGGGCATGAATAGCTATTTGCCATCCGCTATTATGGTATTTTGTAATAAACTCTTTCAATTCATCATTATCAATCAAAGCTTTTCCTTTAGAGTTAGTGGGAATGTGTAATTTATTTTCAGTTAAGTCAGAAGTTAAATAAGGTTCATTAATATACATCGAGCCTGTATATGGAGAACCATCATACCAGTGTTTAATTCCTATAATATCATAAAAATCGTTAGCCTTTTCTTTTGTTTCTGGTAAAATATAAGTCATATCATGACGTACATAAATAAAATGACGAGGAGTAGGCTTTCTTTCTGGTAATTGACCAATTAAAGCTAAAAAGTTACCTAATAAACTTGGTGTTTTATTGGATAAATGCTTCATTAAAATAAGAGGTTTACTATCGTTTATAGTTAAACCTGTAGAAACAATAGTGGTATTCCCATTTTTAGCATAATTCAACATTGTTTTTTCTGAAGAATTACTTAATATTTTAGGAGTTAGAACTTCTTTTTTTAGTTTTTCTATAAAAGGTTTGAAAGCTTCTTGTTCAACAATAAGGCCTGTTAAATTTCCTTTAGTATCTTTTTCGTAATAACTGTTTTTTGAAGGATTTGCAGTATTTTTGGTAATAGCTACACTTTCTAAGGCTTTAGAATTCACCCAATAACTATGTAAACTTTGACTAAAAATAATTACAGGATTGTTAGGAGTAATTTTATCTAAGTATTGTATTGTTGGAGTTTTTAAATCACTAACTAAAACTGGATCTAAACCTTTAAAAATAAGCCATTCGTTTTTAGAAACTTTTGAGGTGCATTTTTCAAAATATTTCCATACTTCTGCATTATTTTTATGCTTAAATCCAGATAAATCATACATGTTTTGAAAAAACATAGATAAAGCAAAATGAGTATGAGGATCAATAAAACCAGGCATTATGGTTGCTCCTTTAAGATCTATTTTTTGTAAATCTTCATTTTTAAACTCAGGAAAATTTTTAAGCTCTCCAATTTTTTCAATTATACCATCAGTAACTAGCATGGCATTTGCAGTAGGTTGTTTATTATTAACCGTAATTATATTAGCATTATAATAAAGTGTTGGAGGCGCCTTTTTAAAATCTTGCTTTGATAATATCCATCCAGAAATTAAAAATAGAAGAATAAGGCTTAATAGAATTTTCTTTTTCATGGATGAGAAATCTTAGCGTTTTTTATATTAAATGCTCTATTAGTTTATTGGTTCCTAAACTAGCAACGTCTTTAATAATGGTTAAGTTATTCATTGAGTTGCTACTCATTGCAGGTTTTGGATCTATAAAATAAATAGGAGTATTTTCGGGAGCATAATCAATTAAACTAGCTGCTGGATACACCTGCATTGATGTACCAATTATAACAAGAATATCAGCTTGTAAAGTAATTTCAACAGCTTTTTCAAGCATAGGAACATCTTCTCCAAACCATACTATATGGGGGCGTAATTGAGAATTTTGTTCGCATAAGCTACCTAAGATAATATCAGAACCCCAATTATAAACTAGGTGTTCATGTGCTGTACTTCTAGCTTTTAAAAGTTCTCCGTGTAAATGTAAAACATTAGAGCTTCCAGCGCGTTCATGCAAATCATCAACATTTTGAGTAATAATATCTACCTGAAAATGTTCCTCTAGCTTTACTAAATTAAAATGTGCTTCGTTTGGACTAACTTGCAATAATTGTTTTCTACGTTGATTGTAAAAGTCCAATACCAATTCAGGATTTGCACGAAAACCTTCGGGTGAAGCTACTTCATAAATGTTATGTCCTTCCCATAGACCATCAGCATCTCTAAATGTTTTAATTCCGCTTTCGGCACTAATACCAGCACCAGTTAGTACTACTAATCTTTTTTTCATGAGACTAAAATATGAAATTTTAGCTTCCTTTTTAGAAGGCATTAGTTTATTTAAATTAGATAATTTTTGGGAATATTAGTATTGATTTTCTCAAAAAAAATATTGAGATACATTTATATTTGAAGTCAAATCAAACTTAAAAATAAACTATGAAAAAACTGACAATATTATTGTTGTTTGTTTCTTTTATAACAAAAGCACAATCAGTTAAAAATCAAATATTAGAAAATCTTTCAGAAATAAAATCTGTAAATCCAAAGGATACTAATTTTTCAGATTTAAAAAAAATAGGGGATGCAATAGGTAATTCTAAAATTGTTTTTTTAGGAGAACAAGATCATGGAGACGCTACTGCGTTTGAAGCAAAAACTCGAATTATAAAGTATTTGCATGAGAAAAAAGGATTCAATGTATTAGCTTTTGAAAGTGATTTCTTTAATATTAATAAAAAGTCTGATGAGAATAAACCAATAGAAGAAATTGAGAAAAGTATTTTTTCGGTTTGGTCAAAATGTGTTCAAGTAAATCCATTGTTTAGTTACATCAAAAACCAACAAAAAAAGAATCCAATTACAATTAGTGGATTTGATTGTCAAATAGGACAGAATTTAGAAGAAGATAGAATTAGTTTCGTTAGTGAGATGGAAAAATATATTGAAAAAGAAATAGATGTTTCTACTATTGATAACTATAATTTATTTAGAGAAACATTAAAAGATGTGATTTTCTTTGTTAAAAAAACAAAAAAGAAAGACGCTTATTTTAAAAAGGTAAAAAAGAAAACACAAAAAAAGTTTTTCCAAACTCTGACAGAAATAAAAAAGAGCATCAAGAATAAAGAAACTTTTTTATTTAAGAATTTAGAAAATTTAGAATCTTATGCTAAGATGGCATGGAGAAATAAAGAATATAGACAAGGACGCGATACCCAAATGGGGAAAAATATTTTATGGTTAGTAGCTACAAAATTTCCAAATGAAAAAATAATTTTTTGGGCGCATAGTGCACATTTAGTTAAAGGAAAATCAAGTAGAAATTCTTATACAAAGACTTCTGCGGGTAAGTACGCTATTGATAGATTAAATGCAAATGAGGTTTATAGTATCGGGTTTTCTTCCAGAGTTGGGTATACGGATAGAGTAAGTTTAAATGCTAATATTGAAGGATATGAAATTATTAATGCTCAAAAGGAAGGTTTTGAAAGTTGGGTTTATTCTAAAAAGCTCCAGTATGCTTTTATCAATTTTAAAGCTTTAAAAAATAATTCAGAAACATTCCATATGAAAGGATCTAGTCATTATAGCTATAAAAATAACTGGTTAACAGCTTTCGATGGTATTTTTTATATAGATAAAATATCACCTTGTATAGAAGAAAAATAGGAAACTATAATTTTAGTATGTTTGCTGTATGATTGATGAAGGATTGTTAGCTTATTTAGAAGGCTATATTACTGAAAAAAGAAAGAATACTTTTCATAGAGTATTAAATGAAAGAACTCGTCATTTTGCCGTGGTTTTAGAAGATATTTATCAACCTCATAATGCAAGTGCAGTAGTGAGAAGTTGTGATATTTTTGGAGTTCAAGATGTGTATGCTATTGAAAATAAATTTACCAATAAAGTTTCTAGACATGTAGCCAAAGGAAGTCAGAAATGGTTAAATATTAATCGTTTTAAAGAAGATGGAGATAATACTAAGGCGTGTTTAGAAGATTTAAGAGGCAAGGGATATCAAATAATAGGAACTACACCACATACAGATTCATGTGTGCTAGCCGATTTTGATGTAACTAAAAAAACAGCTTTTGTTTTTGGAGCAGAGAAAGATGGAATTTCTGATTATATAAAACAAGAAGCCGATGGTTTTTTAAAAATTCCAATGGTAGGTTTTACAGAAAGTTTAAACATATCTGTTGCAGCAGCTATTATTTTGAATGATGTTACTTCTCGTTTACGAAAAACAAAAGTAGACTGGCAATTAACTCCAGAAGAGCAAAAAGTCTTATACTTTGAATGGATAAAAAACACAATTAAGAATCCTGATAAGTTAATTGAATATTATAATAATAGCTTAACTTAATTACCTGTTAATTTGGCTAGTTATTGTACTATCTGTAATTTTTGCATCCTCAGCTAATAAAAATGCTTTACTTAGAACAATAGATAACCCTCTATCTCCTTCAAAAGGGATGAATAGTTTATCGGTAGTTTTATCACTAGAGCGAGCAGGAACTATACATAAGTATTGATCGTTTGGTTCCATTAAGATGTTACCACTACCAATATGAATTTTATAAGTTCTTAAATCTCCTTTTACAATTAAAAACTTTCCATTTATATGTGCTTTGTTTTTAATTTTTGTAAGTCTAGGTAATAAGCGTTCTAATATAGTTTTTCTTGTTTTAGCAATTTCATTAAGGTCACCAAAAGAATAAGAGGCCCAATAGTCTCTATTAGATTGCCTATCTCCATTATTATCTCGCCATTCAGGGTCATTTCCAACACTACAAACACCAACAAAGAGATCAACATCACGCATTATTTCAGTAAAGACTACCTTAGGAACGTCTATTAGGTTTATAACTTCTCCATTAAGATCTTTAAATTTAACTTGATCTGTGGTTATATATAACCAAATTCCAGCATCGTTAAAAGCATCATAATCATGCAATTCATCAATCCAAAACTCAGCTGTGATTTGATATTCGGGTAAAAATTTAGAACAAACTTCGTCATCTCTACCATCATCATATGCCCCCATCAAAGAATATTTCCAATTTCTCATAACGGCTAATGTTTTAAACTGATGTTGCTTCAGAATATGAGCTGCCATTCTATTAGAATAATTTTGAGTACTAATCTCAGCTTCTGTTAAAATATATAATTCTCTAAAGGCTTGTTTAATAGGTTGTTTGCATTCAATTTGAATCATTCTTTCTCGCCAAGCTATAATCTCGTTTTCAGTAGAAAAAATAGGATGCCAAAGTTGTATTTTACAAGTTTCATCTATCCAACTTATTACCTCTCCTGTACTATTTTCCCAATTACCATTTCTTAGAATAACATTCTCTTTAGTTCCATTTTGATTAATAAATGTCCAAATTAGTTTAGAAGCAATTGGAAATACAATACCATGATTTAAATAATATTTGTTAAAAGAAGAGAAATTCCACGTTCTGTTTAAAATGAATTGATTGTCAATTCTTTGTTTTTGTGCTGAATAAACTTTTTGAATTTCCTTAATTTCCTTTCGAATTAATTTTAATTTATCGGTTAAAGTTTTACTGTTTTTTACAATACTGGGTACTGATTTCATTGTACTACCATCAGCTTTTTTCCATTGCTGAATAACTTTACTACCTTCAATAGTTATAATTAACTTGTAGGAATCGAACGGAATAGTTTTAGTACCAAGTTTTAAATTAAAATCAGGAACAGCCATTTCCTTGAGTTCTTCAACAGATACTTTATATTTTTTAGCTCCTTCAACTAAATATTTATCTATCGTCTTTTTTATATTATTTTGTTTAAGTTTTAATTTTACTCTAGCTAAGGCACCTAAACCATCTTTACCACGAATATTTCCTAATGTATAAGCACAAGCATTTCCTATACCTGCGGCTGCGGGTCCAACTCCAGGCATTCTTGTATAAGATTTTTCTAATAAATTACTTACTAAGGAAATAGTTTCTCTATCAGAAAAAAACTGCATACTCCAAACAATACCTTTTATAAAATTTTTTGAAGGTTCACATAAGTATTCGTAGTGTGAATATTCGTATTCACTATTACCATGGTTATATTTTTGAGTTTTAACGCTAATAGGAAAATCTATAGTAGTTTGCAGAATTTGGTGCACCATTTTTCTGTAAATATCCTTACCGATGTTATCTATTAAAAGAGAGATTTGCTTTTTTAGTTTTATGGTAGGTTTTCCCCCTGTAACACTATTAAGTAGTATTAATAATGAGTGTAGTTCTTTAGAATTTTTGGTTTTAGTATTTCTAGTTATTTCATTTATGGAAGATCCAATATCATTAGATTTTAAAGAAAAAGAAACTACTTCATTTTCAGACTGAATAAGATTGTATAGTTTTGTTCTTGCTTTACTAATATCACTTCCCCAATAACGCTTATTGGTATTATTAAAATACTCAGAATCTAATAGTTTTATAATAAAGCTACGGAGTTCATCAGATAAATCGTTCTTTTTTAAATATCGTTCAATTTGTTGAATAGCATAATTTATTGGAAAATCTGAAAGAGTAGTATGTGTGGTGTTATAATCTATTTTAGTCAATAGATTCAATAGTGAATTAAAAAAAGTAATCCATTCTTCTTCATTATAAGATTGGTTTCTTCTCATTAAAGCGCTTAATAAATGTAAGGCGACAGTTTTGGTATTGAATATATCGTGATTATAAGGAGAATGACCATTTTTTTTATAGAATTTAGAATATTCTAAAAGAACCTCTTCAATATACAATAATAGCTCTAATATAAAAGGCTTAATAAAAGAAGGTTTTTCTTTTTTGAGAAGTTCGTAAGCCTCAATTCCAGATAAATCATTAGGTCCATAAATGTAATTATTAGCTTTTTTTATGTCCTTTATAATTTTACTTATATGGTTAATGTTTTTTTCTTTTTTAGTCAATTTTGATTTTAAAAAATTAAACATAGCAATATGAATTTTATCCTCCAACAAGAGGAGTTAATTTTATAAAAGATACTGATGTGGTCTCGTCAACCAATATTTTTTGCTCTATACTTTCAATTTGTTCGTCATCTACTAAAATGAAGAAACCATTTTTTTGAAAGGAGTCTAAAGCGATATATAATTGTTTTTCTAAATCTATATCTGGTAGCGATTTTTTATTTAAACGAGCTTCAAGATTTGTAGGTAGTACTAAACCATTTTTATAAGAGTTAACATCTTTTTTATAACGCTCTATCTCAGTTTTAATTCTTTCTCTTATAAGTTCAAGTGCTGATATATATTCGTTATTAAACTTAAGAGTTATTTCATTAAGTATATTTCCACTAAGATTTTCATCCTTTATAATGATACTTTTCATAGGTAATTTGTTTGAGTTAAAATTAATCAAAATTGTATTATAAAGATAAACCTAAGTTGTTTTATTTAGTGTTTAAATAAAAAAAACTAGAAACAAATGATAGAATAATAAAGTATTATAAAAACGAAATTAGTTTGAAGAAATAATTTTTAAAACTAATTCTTTGGTTAATGGTTGTCCATTAGCCATTTTTTTGATGTTATCGAAAGTAAAAACAAAGCCACAACCGTTTTTATATTCAGAACAACCGTAAGCCGATTTACCTTTTAAAACAGTGCCTTTTTTACACTTCGGACATGTAATTTTATCACTATCGTTTTGAGAAGTTTGTTTAGGAGATGAAGCTCCTTTTTTTGGTTCTAATTTTAATTTAAAATCATCATCAAAACGAACCAAGCCTTCAACTTTTTCATCGCCTTGTTTAAAACCTTTTAAATTAGTAGTACAACCTTTGTCAATTAAACGAATAAGTTGAGTTTCAGAAATCTTTTTACCTAAAAACTGGAAGGCTAAAACAAAATCACATCCGTTTTTATAATTAGAGCATCCAAAAGCTGATTTTCCTTTTAGTAATTGACCTTTTTTACACTTTGGACATTCTTTTCCGGTAACTTCTTTCTTTTTAGAAGTTTTTTTCGGTTTTGTAGTTGCAGTCTTAACTGTGGTTTCAGCAGATAAACGAGCAGTTTTTTTACTTGATCGTACTTCATATACTAAAGTATCTACCATTCGCTTCATCTCTTTTATAAAGTGAGAAGCATTGTATTCACCACGTTCAATTTCTTTTAAACGTTTTTCCCAAAGTCCTGTTAATTCAGCAGATTTTAATAATTCATTATCAATCAAATTAATCAAATCTATACCTGTTTGGGTTGGAATAATTAACTTCTTTTGACGTTCTATGTATTTTCGTCTGAATAATGTTTCGATAATACTAGCGCGAGTAGACGGGCGACCAATTCCATTTTCTTTCATTAAGTCACGCATTTCTTCATCATCCACTTGTTTACCAGCTGTTTCCATAGCTCGTAATAAACTTGCTTCTGTATAATTTCGAGGTGGTTTGGTCTCTTTTTCTAAGAAAGAGGGTTCGTGTGGACCTTTTTCACCTTTTTCAAAAGTAGGTAACACATCTTTCTCTTCATTTTTCTTAGTATCTATACCAAATTCAAAAACTTCACGCCAACCTTTGGTCAAAATTTCTTTTCCAGAAGTTCTAAAAGGAACTTTGTCAGCTTCTCCTTTTACTTCAGTTTTTGCAATATCACTATCAGGATAAAAAACAGCAATAAATCTACGAGCAATTATATCATACACCTGTTGTTGATTATACTGTAAATTGATTTCTATTCCTGTAGGAATGATAGCATGGTGATCTGTAACTTTTTTATCGTTAAATACTTTGGTCGATTTACGAATTTTCTTTCCTAATAAAGGTTGTGTTAAACTTGCAAATTGCTTTAGCCCTTTTAAAATATTAGGAACTTTAGGGTAAATATCATTTGGTAAGAACGTAGTATCTACTCTAGGGTAGGTAACTACTTTCATTTCATATAATTTTTGAACTATTTTTAAAGTTTCATCAGCAGAGAAACCAAATTTATTATTACAATATACTTGTAATCCAGTTAAGTCAAATAACTTAGGAGCATATTCTTTTCCTTTCTTTTTGATTACAGATGTTATTTCAAAATCAGCTTCTTTTACCTTGTTAGCAAAAGCTTCACCATCTTCTTTTTTTAAAAAACGACCTTCTTCACAGCTAAAAAGCGTGTTTCTATATAAGGTTTGAAGTTCCCAATAAGGTTGAGGTTTAAAATTCTGAATTTCCTTAAATCGATTAACCAACATGGCTAGGGTAGGAGTTTGTACTCTACCTATGGAAAGCACTTGTTTGTAACCACCAAACTTTACGGTATATAATCGAGTAGCATTTAACCCCAGTAACCAATCACCTATAGCACGGGAAAAACCTGCGTAATATAAATTGTTATAATCGTCGTTACTTTTTAGGTTTTCAAAGCCTTCTTTAATAGCTTCTTCAGTTAAGGAAGAAATCCATAATCGTTGAATTTCACCTGTATAACCAGCTTGATTAATAACCCATCTTTGAATTAATTCTCCTTCTTGTCCAGCATCCCCACAGTTGATAACTACATCAGCTCTTTCAAATAATCCTTTAACAATATTAAACTGTTTTTGAATACCAGAATCTTCCGTTACTTTAGTGTCAAATTTATCTGGAAGCATGGGTAAATTATTTAAATCCCAGCTTTTCCAGTGAGGTTTGTAGTCTTTAGGTTCTAAAAGTGTACATAAATGACCGAATGTATAAGTAACCGCATAGCCATTACCTTCGAAATATCCATCTCGTTTGGTATTGGCTCCTAAGATATTAGCAATTTCACGGGCTACACTTGGCTTTTCGGCGATACAAACTTTCATTAATATAGTTTAGAAATTCGAAATTAATAAAATATTTATGAATGCAGAAAGGAAATAAAAGAGATAAAAAAGAATGTATTATAAGTCAAGTTTTACATCTAATTCTTTAATTAATTCTTCTATTTCGATAATAGACATTTTAGTAGAACATTCAATAGTGTAACTACCTAAGCCAATTTTTAATACTCCCGTATTGTCTTCTTCATATCCTATAGGAACTATTGAAAAAAATATTGGATCTATTTCTTTTGTTTCTAACCCATCTTTAAACCATTTATAATCTGCTAAGTAAGTTACAGAATTTTTATTGAATGTAATTTTTTCAACTCCATAAGTATTCCATAGAGAAATTCTTAGCATGTAGAATCCAAGTAATCCAAATATTCCTATTCCTATTAAGAAACCAAAATGAAATTTTTGTTTTAGATAAAAGGAGAAGAATAATCCTATTATTGGGGCTAGAAAGAAAAGAAAAGAAAATAAAAACATAATCAACCTTATGAAAAAAGGAGATTTTTTTACTTTTAAAATTAGTTCATTATTGTTTAAATAATATTGTTTCATAGCTATGTTTTTTTTGCTAAAAATAATTAATCTTTAACACATCGACAAGATAAAGCCATCTTGGTATTATTGTTTTTGTCTTCCCATTTATTGACAAAAGTTTTTCCGCTAAACATAAATCGAGCAGTAGCTATATTATTTTCGGTTGAAGACCAAAATGCTGCTGCAAATCCTAAACCTTCAAAACCTTTTGGAAGCCCTGTTTTTCCAGTGTCAAAATAACCAGCAGGAAGTACATTGAATTTAAGTTTGTTGGTGTTATTAGATTCATTATTCCAATGCTCTACGCTTCTCATGTGTATAGCATGTTCACCACGCCAACCACCTTTGCTAATAAAAGAAGAGGGCATTCCGTGAGCTATTTCTAATTCGTCCCATTCTTTATCAGAAGGAATATGCCAGCCTTTTGGACAAGCATCTTTTAAAGAATTTAAGTTATATAATCGACCATAAGCTCTAGAAGGATTGTTAGGGTTTATGATAGAACCAGAAGAGTTGTAACGTAAATTTTCTGCCATCCATATTTTGTTTGCAATTCGAACAGTTTTGTAAGTCTCACCATCTCTTGAATCTGTCAGATTATCTTGGCTTTTTAGAACTTGTTGTTTTGGTGAATTGTTAGCTTTTTGTTTTTTGTTTGTGCAATTAAAGAAAAGTAGAAGGATAACAAACAGATAATAATTTAGAGAAGAGTTGTTTTTAAACATACAATTAAAAAATTACCCAATTCTAGTTCCGTTTTTAATATTTCTTTCAGGAGCAATAAGAGTAACTTCTTTGTTGTCACCAATACCTCCCAAAACTAAACACTCACTCATCATATTTGCAATTTGCTTTTTAGGAAAGTTAACAACGGCAATAATTTGATTTCCTATTAACTCCTCTGGAGTGTATAACTTAGTGATTTGTGCAGAGGTTTTTTTAACACCAAATTCTCCAAAATCAATTTGCATTTTATAAGCAGGATTTTTTACTTCTTTAAATTCTTCAGCACTGATAATTGTACCGATTCGCATTTCAACTTTAGCAAAATCATCCCAAGTTAAAGTGTTAGTTATTTCTTTCATAGTTGTTTATTTAGTAGTCTATTTGCGGCAGCAAAAGGAGTTGTTTTTCCACTTTCTAATTTGATAAGCTCATTATTTAATAATTCTTTAATAGCAGAATTGTTGTAGAAATTATCTTTTAATTGCTGGTTTATGGTTTCCAATAACCAATACCTGTTTTGAGCATTTCGTTTCGAGTCAAAGTAATTACTTTCTATTGCAGTACTTATATATTCATTAATCATTTGATATACATTGTCAACTCCTTTGTTGTGAAGCGCACTAGCTAGTAAAACTTTAGGTTGCCATCCGCTATCTTTAGGAGGGTATAAGTGTAACGCTCTATTAAACTCTACTTTAGCAATCTTAGCGTTTTTCTCATTACCACTATCAGCTTTGTTAATTACAATAGCATCAGCCATTTCAATAATTCCACGTTTAATACCTTGCAGTTCATCACCTGCACCAGCAAGTTTTAAGAGTAAGAAAAAATCTGTCATTGAGTGTACCGCAGTTTCAGATTGACCAACCCCAACGGTTTCAATAATAATGGTGTCAAATCCAGCGGCTTCACATAAAATAATACTCTCACGAGTTTTTTGAGCTACTCCACCTAGAGAAGTACCAGAAGGAGAAGGTCTGATAAAAGCATTTTTATCAGTAACTAATTGTTCCATTCGAGTTTTATCTCCTAAAATACTTCCTTTGTTAATAGAACTACTAGGGTCAACAGCTAAAACGGCTACTTTTTTTCCTAAAGAAGTAAGGTATTTTCCTAAAGCTTCAATAAAAGTACTCTTACCAACTCCAGGTACACCAGTAATACCTATTCTAACCGATTTATTGGCATGAGGTAAACAAGCTTCTAAAATTTCGTTAGCTTGTTTTTGATGTTTATTATTTGTGCTTTCAACTAAAGTAATTGCTCTACTTAAAAAAGGAATATTACCCGCTAAAATATGATTTACGAATTCTTGAGTTGTAGTTCTTTTTTTTCTGCTTAATTTTATTTTTTCAGCAGAAGATTTACTGGTTGTTTCTGGTTGAGAAACACCATCTTTTTCAGAAAGAGCAGATTTGTTTTTGTCAGTCATATCAAGTGAAAACGAAATAATAATGTAAATTTAGAAATAAAATTTAGCAAAAATGCAACACTAGAAAAAAAGTATCGTCTTTAGTATAAGAAATCAAAAATGAAACCAACTAAACAGCTACATCAATCGGTAATAGATGCATGTAAAAACAATGATGCAAAAGCACAAATGCAATTGTATGATTTGTATTGCGAAGCTATGCTTACAATTGCAAATCGTTATGTAAAAGATGCTTATGTAGCTGAAGATGTAATGCAAGAGGCATTTATAAAAGCGTTTAAAAATATTCAACATTATAAAGAGGAAGTCGCTTTTGGAGCTTGGTTAAAAAAAATAGTAATTAATCAGAGTATAGATTGGTTGAAGAAAAAGAAAGTAGAGTTGATTTCTATTAATGATGAAGTAACCACAATGATAGATGATGATAATGAGGATTGGAATGTGGCAGCTACAATATCATATCAACAAATAGTAAATTGTATAGAAAAGTTAAAAGAAAAGTATAGAGTTGTATTAACCTTGTTCTTGTTAGAAGGTTACGATCATAGAGAAATTTCACAAATATTAGGAATTTCAGAAGTAACCTCCAGAACACACTTGTTAAGAGGTAAGAAAAAAGTACAAGAACAATTAAAAGCAGTACATCATGTCTAAAAAAGATATTAGAGAAATATTAAAAGAAGATGTTGAGAAACGAACTGAATTGTCAGCAAATCATAGATTGCGTTTTCAACAAAAATTGATGGAAGAATTGCACGAGAAACCATCAAAGAAAAAGTCGTATCAATGGCTATATGTTGCAGCATCTATAGTTGTACTTTTAGGTTTAGGAATTAAATTTTATCCCGCTACTGGAGGTGAAATAGTTGAACCTACTATTGTTGAAAAGTCAAATTCTATAGATAATCAAATTAGTTTAGGGAATGTTTCGCCAGAGTTAAAGACCTTAGAAACATATTACGTAAATACGATAAATTATGAATTAAGTCAGTTAGAATTAACTGAAGATAATAAAGAATTATTTGATGGTTATATTGCTAAAATAGGTGAATTAACTAAAGAATATAAGTCGTTAACCGAAGAGCTCAATAAAAAAGGAGTTAACGATGATACTATCAATGCATTGATTGGAAATCTGCAATTGCGTTTACAGCTGTTAAAACGTATGCAAAAACAATTAAAAGAATTTAAAAATCCAACTCAAAATGACATTCAAACGATTTAAAATAAGTGCTTTAGTTTTACTGTTTACTACGGCAGTGTCTGCACAGAAATACAATAAGAAATTTAGCGAAAATTTCAATACTAATAAAGATGTAGTTGTAAATATTAATGCTTCAAATGCAGAGATAGATGTAGCTACATGGAACAAGAATGAAGTTTCAGTAGAAGCTGTTATAGAAGTAGAAGGGCTTGAGAAAAAAGAAGCTGAAAAGTATTTAAAAAATTGGGGATTTGAAGCTCTAGGAAATAAAAGTAAGGTACAAATTAGTGCTAATAAGAATAGATTTCATTCCATAGGAAATGATAATATTGTATACTTTAATTCTTCTGGAAATAATTTTCCAAAGATATATGAACTTCATAATGATAATGACGACGATATTATCATAATTCCAGAAGTAGACAATATAGAAATTCCAGATGTAGTAATTCCAGAAATTAACTTTGAAGAAATTACTTTTGGTAAGGCGTTAGAAGACTTCGATTTTGACAAGTATGCAAAAGATGGAGGTAGTTATTTTTTCTCATGGCAAGATGGTGCTAATGATATTACTATAAAGTCTAAAAAAGAGTGGGAAAAGTTTAAGAAAAGTAAAAAGTATAAAAAGCTTAAAAAGAAATTAAAAGAAGAAAGTAATCGATTAAATAGAGAAAGAAAAAGAGAACTTCTGAAAGCAAAAAAAGAAGCATTAGTAAGAAAAAAAGAATTAAAAGAAAAAGCTAGAAAAAGAGAAAGAGATTTAAGATTAATGGTAATTGAATCTAAAAGAAATAAATTGCTTAAAAAAATGGGTAAAAACCCATCGAGTTATAGTTATTCGTATTCAACAGAAGGAAATGATTTTACGATAAATGGAAAAAAAATAAAAGTGACTAAAAAAATCGTTATCAAAGTGCCAAAGAATGCTACTTTCGATTTAAATACACGTCATTGTAAAGTCAAGTTACCAAAAACGAAAGCTTCAGGAAAAGTAAGTTATGGTACTTTCAAGGCAGATGTATTAAATGGAGGAAAGTTAAATGTATCTTATTCTCCAGTAACTATAAATTCATTAAACGCCTGTACGTTGTTCTTAAATAATGTAACCGATGCTCATGTAGCATCGGTTGCTAATACAACTTTAGATACAAATTCATCTGGAGTAATAGTAGATAACATTTATGATAATGTAGAGTTGATTAACAAATTTGGAGAGTTAACAATCAAGAAAATACATTCTAATCATAACAATTTTAAAGTGTATTTAAATTATTCAAGTGCAGGGATAAATGTATTAGATATGCAAGGAGAACTAAAATTTGATGTTAGCGATAATATGAGAACTTTAAAAAATGGTGATTTAAAATTTAATGGTGATTTTATAATTACTTCAAAAAATAAAACTCTAGAAGTTAAAGGTAAATACAGTCAATTAACCTTAAAAAAACAATAATTTATAGTAAAAACAATTACTTTAAATTTTTATAAAATTGCTAACAAATTCTTTTTCATTATTCTTCATAAAGTGACTATCTTTAGCATCTGTTAATAGTCACTATTTCTATGAAATTATACGAAGAAAATCAACTAAAAATATATAACTCTTTAACAAAATCTAAAGAGCTTTTTAAACCAGTAACCGAAGGACGTGTAGGAATGTATGTATGTGGTCCAACCGTATACAGCAATGTACATTTAGGAAACGTAAGAACATTTATGTCTTTTGACATGGTGTTTCGTTATCTGTTACATTTAGGGTTTAAAGTTCGCTACGTTCGTAATATTACCGATGCAGGTCATTTAGAAAGTGATGCAGATGTGGGAGAAGATAAAATTGCGAAAAAAGCACGTTTAGAAGAGATTGAACCTATGGAGGTCGTACAACGTTATACGGTAGACTTTCATAAGGTAACTGCACTTTATAACTTTTTACCTCCAAGCATAGAGCCAACAGCAACAGGTCATATCGTAGAGCAAATAGAAATGATTAAAGAAATCATGGATAAAGGATTAGCTTACGAAGTAAATGGATCTGTGTATTTTGATGTTTTAAAATATAATGAAACAAGTCATTATGGAATTTTATCAGGAAGAACTGTTGAAGATGCAATTCACAATACAAGAGCATTAGACGGGCAATCAGATAAGAAAAATCCACAAGATTTTGCACTTTGGAAAAAAGCAGATGAACGTCATATAATGAGATGGCCTTCGCCATGGAGCGATGGTTTTCCAGGTTGGCATTTAGAATGTTCAGTGATGAGTTCAAAATATTTGGGAGAACAAATAGATATTCATGGTGGAGGAATGGATTTAAAGTTTCCGCATCATGAGTGTGAAATAGCTCAATCACATGCATGTTCAGGTGTACAGCCAGTTAATTATTGGATGCATGCAAATATGCTGTTATTAAATAGTCAAAAAATGGCTAAGTCATCTGGGAATTATATTTTGCCAGAAGCTATTTTAACAGGTGAGAATGATATTCTTCCTAAAGCTTTTAGTGCTGGAGTAGTAAGGTTTTTTATTATGCAAGCGCATTATAGAAGTATTTTAGATTTCTCTGGAGAAGCAATGTTAGCTTCAGAAAAAGGGTTTAATAAGTTAATGGAAGCTATTAAGAACTTAAAAGGGATTAATGCAGATAAAGTAACTTCTGAGATTGATGTAAAGGCATGGAAACAGAAATGTTATGATGCCATGAATGACGATTTTAATACTCCAATTTTAATAGCGCATTTATTTGATGCTGTTAAATTTATAAACTTATTAAAAGATAAAAAAGCAACTATTTCTTCTGATGATTTAGAAGAATTAAAAAATACATTAAATGCTTTTTGTTTTGATGTTTTAGGATTAGTTTCAGAAACAAATCAGCAAGATACCAAGACATTAGATGGTACTGTAGAATTATTAATTAAGTTACGTAAAGAGGCAAGAGAAAATAAAGATTGGGCATTATCTGACCAGATTCGTGATGAGTTATTGGCTTTAGGTGTTCAATTAAAAGACGGAAGAGAAGGAACAACTTTTACAATTAATTAAGAGTTATGGTTTTTCAAACTGAAAGACTAGTAGTTAAAAAAATTGAAGAAATTCATAGAGATGAATTTATAGAACTTTTAACTGCTGATGAAATAATAAGCGCAATTCCTCAAGAAAAGCCTTCGGAAGAAAATGTTGAAATGAAATTTCAAATAGCACTTTCTTTTGATGGAGATATAGAAGGGAATGAGATTAGTCTTTTGGGAGTTTTTGAAAAAAATAAAAATGAATTAATAGGTTTAGCAGGTTTTCTTACAAATGATGAAGAGGAGAGAGAGTTAGGATATCGTTTTAGAAAAGATTTTTGGGGTAAAGGTTATGCCACAGAAATTACTAAAGAAATGATTAATCATTCTTTTTTATCATTAAAGTTTGAAAAAATAACAGCAGATGTTTGGGTGGAAAATATTCCATCTAATAAAGTGTTGAATAAGTTTTTAAAACCAGTTAAGGAATTTCATAATGAAAAAGATAATTGTACGGATAGACGATATGAATTATTAAAAAAGGATTGGCAGTAAGTTGAAAAAGATTTTAACATATCCGTTTATAATGTTGGTTCGATTTTATCAAACTGCAATTTCACCATTTACACCAGCAACATGTAGGTATTCTCCAACATGTTCAAGTTATACAATACAAGCTTTACAAAAGCATGGATTGTTTTATGGAGGTTGGTTGGCATTAAAAAGAATTTTTAGTTGTCACCCATGGGGAGGAAGTGGTTATGATCCTGTTCCAGAAAAAAGGAAGAATAATAGTTGTTGTTCTAATGAGCAATAAAGACAAATTAAAATTATATAAATGAATTTTTTATCAATAGTATGGGATTTAGATCCTGAAATCATAAAAATTGGAAGTTTAGGAATACGCTGGTATAGCTTAATGTTTGTAGCAGCATTTGTATTAGGACTTCGTTTTATGAAGAAAATTTACATCAATGATAATGTTCCAGTAGAAAAACTAGATCCGTTATTTATGTATGTATTCGTTTCTATGTTAATAGGAATGCGTTTGGGAGATGTTTTCTTTTACAGTTGGGATTATTATCAAAATCATTTAATAGAAATAATTTTACCTATTAAAAAATTAGCAGATGGTTCATGGGAATTTACTGGATTTACTGGGTTTGCTAGTCATGGAGCAGCAATAGGTATTCCAATTGCTATGTACTTTTATGCTAAGAAACATTTACATAAACCTTGGTTATTTATTTTAGATAGATTAGGAATTATGGTAGCTTTATCTGGTTTCTTTATTAGATTAGGAAACTTCTTTAATTCAGAAATTTATGGAAAGCCAACTGGAAGTAGCTATGGAGTTATTTTTAAAAGAGCAGGTGAAACTGTACCGTGTCACCCAACTCAATTATATGAAGCATTTAGTTATTTAGGACTGTTTTTTGCGCTTTGGTACTTCTATTGGAAAACAGATAAAAAGAATCAATCAGGTTTCTTATTTGGGTTATTCATGGTTGTGTTATGGTCGTTGAGGTTCTTTATAGAGTTTTTAAAGAAACCACAAGTAGAAGGAAGAGAAAATTGGGTATTGAATTCTTTAAATACAGGACAGGTATTAAGTATTCCACTAATACTGATAGGGTTTTGGTTAATGTTTAGAAAAACAACTAAAACAGAAGTATAAAATAAAATTAAGGCCAGTCATTTTTGACTGGCTTTTTCGTTAGATTATTTTCTAAATCCTAATATTTCTTTTTTCACAACGTAAAATCAGGGTTTCATGACATTTTTTTAAGACGCTGTGTCAAAATTCAATAATTTGTTAGTAATTAACAAAAACTAACCAATTATGAAATTACTATTAAAACAAAATTTAATAGCAGTACTCATTTTGAGTGCTATTATTTTTACTTCATGTAAAAAAGAAGAAAAAGAGTTAAAGAAAGAGAAGGACAAAATAGCTTATAACGAGAAGTCAAATGCGAGTTTGTGTATGAGCGATTGGTTTCCTCATGAACAAACACCTCCACCAGAAGAAGGAAAAGGAAGTCCTTTTGATGTATCTAGTACTACAAATAGAATTTTTCATCAATGGTCTTGGCAAAAGTTTTTATGGTTAACAAAACCAACTATTGAGGTAGATTTAATTCCTATAATAATCAGAGGAGAACCAGATCCAATAGTCATTACTAAAAAATTACCTTTATTCTTAAATCCTCAAAGAATGCATCAGGTAACTTCACATTTAGATGATGTTCCACTACAGAATGGAGTTGCAGTGATGTTGAGTGATACTAAACAAGCTGGATCTTCAGGAATATTAAAAACTAATCCAGCATATAATAAAAAGAATAATAAAGCAGAAACGGTTTACTATTCAATTCATGTAAGTCCAATATTTAAAAAAGCTGCAACTAAGTTTAAAGATTCTATTTTAAACGGGACATTATCGAAAGATAATTTATCGTCTTTTCCAGTCGGTTCATTAGAATTAAAAGTTTCTTGGGTAGCTAAATCAGCAATTCCAGAAGATAAAATAGACGATTATTATACAACAGTAGCTGGAATTAGTGAAAACGGAGTAGATTATGTTAATACAGAAGTAGCGTTATTAGGAATGCATGTTGTAGGAGTTGTAGAAAATCATCCAGAGTTTATTTGGGCAACTTTTGAACATACAGATATGGCTCCAAATTATGACAGAGGAGAAGATAAAGCAAGTTCTTCAACAGAGAAATTGTTATTTGAAAAAGGAGAAACCTCTGGTATAGCAGGTATAACTTGGGATACATTAACAAAACAACCTGTTTTAAAAAGTAAGGCTTTTGATTTATTTCAATATGGAGTTCCAAGAGATAGCACGGGAGCATTTATGAAGAATACGAGTCAAGAAGAGCCTTTAAACTTTGAAAACATCAGAGATATTAATGCTTGTGTAAAAGGGCATTTAGAAAAAGAAAAAGGACCTTGGAAAAACTATTTTTACAATGGTTCTATTTGGATAGATACTGATGGATTTACGCCAGAACAACAAGCACAAATATTAGTTGGATTAAGAGGAGAAGTATCTAGTGCTTATCCTGGAGCTTTCGCTAGAGGATCGTTAAATTGTGCAAATGTTACTATGGAAACATTCACTCAAACTTTTCAAGATAAACTGTCGGAAGTTAATGTAGGGAATTTAGCGAATTGCTTTAGTTGTCATAATGCAGTGAGCTATACTAAAAATAGTTCGCCTATTTATATGAGTCATATTTTTGACGCTTACATAAAACGAGCAGAAGGAAAAACATTTAATGAAGTGGAAGCAATGAAAGCGAAACAAGAAGTAGAGGAGTTTATCAGATTTCAATTAGAATAAAAACTAAAAAAAATCCCTTGTACATATTACAAGGGATTTTTTTAATATTCTATTTTGTCTTGCTTTTCAGTCCATTTTTGGAATGGCTCTAAAGCAATGTCACGTCCAATTTGCTCAAAAGGAATACTTCTTTTTTCGTATGGTAATGGAATTTCTTTGTAAATAAACTCGTCATCAAAACCAATATTAGCAGCATCTACTTGATTACTTCCGTAATATACTTTGTCAGGTCTAGCCCAGTAAATAGCACCTAAGCACATTGGGCAAGGCTCACAAGAAGTGTATACTATACATCCGTCTAACTGGAAAGAACCTAAGTTTTTACAAGCATCTCTAATAGCCGTAACTTCTGCATGTGCAGTAGGATCGTTAGTAGAAGTAACTTTGTTATTTCCACGTCCAACAATTTCACCATCTTTTACAACGATACAACCAAAAGGTCCACCTTCGTTATTTTGCATTCCACGTAAAGCTGCTTTTACAGCTTCACTCATATATTCTTCGTGTTTGTTCATCTTCATTATCTTTTAATATGGTTAATTCTTTTCGCTAAAAAAAGCCGCAAAAATTGCAGCTTTTAAGTTTTGTACAAAAATACAGTTTTATTTTAAACTTCCAGTCATGTCTTCTGGTTTTACCCATTCGTCATATTGCTCGGCAGTTACATATCCTAAATTAATAGCTTCTTCTTTTAAAGTAGTACCATTAGCATGTGCTGTATTTGCTATTTCAGCCGCTTTATAATATCCTATTTTAGTATTTAAAGCAGTAACTAACATTAATGAGTTGTTTACTAATTCAGTAATTCTTCCATGATTAGGCTCAATACCAGCAGCACAGTTAACATCGAAAGATACACAAGCATCTCCAATTAATTGAGCAGATTGTAATACGTTAGCAGCCATCATTGGTTTAAATACGTTTAACTCGTAGTGCCCTTGAGTACCACCAACAGTTACGGCAACATCGTTACCCATAACTTGTGCACATACCATAGTAATAGCTTCCGCTTGTGTTGGGTTTACTTTTCCAGGCATAATTGAAGAACCAGGCTCATTTGCTGGAATAATAATTTCTCCAATTCCTGATCTAGGTCCTGAAGCCATTAAACGAATATCATTAGCAATTTTATTTAATGAAACAGCTAATTGTTTTAAAGCTCCGTGAGTTTCAACTAAAGCATCATGTGCAGCTAAAGCTTCAAATTTATTTTCTGCAGTAACAAATGGTAATCCCGTAAATTCAGCAATATATTTTGCTACTAATACATCATATCCAGCAGGAGTATTTAATCCAGTACCTACAGCAGTACCTCCTAAAGCTAATTGAGATAAGTGTTCTAAAGAATTTCTTAAGGCTTTTAAACCAAAGTTTAATTGTGCAACGTAACCAGAAAATTCTTGTCCTAAAGTTAAAGGAGTAGCATCCATTAAGTGTGTACGACCAATTTTTACAACATCTTTAAAAGCTTCAGATTTTGCTTGTAAAGTATCGCGTAATTGTTCAACTCCTGGAATTGTAGTTTCTACAATTTTCTTATATGCAGCAATGTGCATTCCAGTAGGGAAGGTATCGTTAGATGATTGTGATTTGTTTACATCATCATTTGGTTGAATAGTTTTTTCACCTTCACCAATTACTTTTCCTGCAATCTCGTGTGCTCTATTAGCAATAACTTCGTTACAGTTCATGTTTGATTGAGTACCCGAACCAGTTTGCCAAATAACTAAAGGAAACTGATCATCGTGCTTACCTTCTAAAATTTCATCACAAACTTGCGCAATTAAATCACGTTTTTCTTCTGCTAAAACACCTAATTCAGCATTGGTATAAGCAGCAGCTTTTTTAAGATATGCAAATCCGTATACAACTTCTAAAGGCATAGATCCAGCAGGACCAATTTTAAAATTATTACGAGAACGTTCTGTTTGTGCTCCCCAATATTTATCAGCAGGAACCTCTACTTGTCCCATGGTATCTTTTTCGATTCTATATTTTGTCATTATAAAATGATTTAAAAGGCTTTAAATTAACGAAATCCAAAATTACAAATTCTTATAGTTTTTAGTAATGATTTTTATCAGATTTTATTGGATGAAAAGAAAAATAGTTTTAATTTTGTCGCGTAACAAATTATTAATAGGAACAAATGTTAGATTTTTCAGAATTTTCAGGATTAGTATTATTCATGTTTATTTTTACAACTGGATTTTGGTTGTTAATTTTCTTATTAACATTCGTAGTTCCTTACTGGATTGGTGGAACTATCTGGGAGAATTTAAAATTAAAGAGAGAAGCTAAGAAGGCTGCTGAAGGTAAGTAAGCTTTCTAAATACTATAAACAAAAAGGTTCGCAATACGCGAACCTTTTTGTTTTAAAATTGATTTCTTCTATTTCCGTTTCTTTTTCCTCTAGGTCGCTCTTTTCTCTTTTTCTTTAATTGTTCTTTCATTATTTTTCTGAATTCAATTATTTGTTCTTCATTTAAAAATTGACTTAGTTCCTTTTCTTGTTTTAAATTAAGCTCTCTAATTTGAACCCTTTTTTCTTCTTTAGGCATTTCTTGGTTGTGCAAAGCTCTTTTTTGTTGACTGTATTTTACTACCACTTCTTTAACCATTAAAAGTTGAATATTATCTAGTTTTAATTTCTCTTGAACTTTTTCGAGTTGTTGGTCAATTTTTTTTGTTAGGTTTTCTTGTTGTTGTGAAAAAACATTAGCAAGAACTAAGAAAACAAATAGACTAGTTAAAATGATTTTCTTCATAAATAAATCTTTAGTTTTTAATTAGACCTTTGGAATAGCTATGGGTTTATTTAATGAATGATAAAGTGTTGTTAAAAAAAGAGGAAACTAATTGTTTCCTCTTTTTTTTATCCACCAAATTCTTCACCACCACCATCAAAATTTCTTTGTGGTCGTTCTCTTTTTTTCTTTTGATTGAATCTATATGTAAAACTCAATGATATTTGACGTTCTCTCCATTGAAAATCTCCTTCAGAAATAGTACTAGGGTTTTCTCTACTTCCAAAATACGTAGTACTTTGACGTTTACGAGAATTGAATAAATCGCTTACATTTAAAACTAAAGAAGCTTTGTCTTTAAAAATGTCTTTACTAAAAGATAAATTGGTAACAAATACACCATCTCTATCGGTTTGTGCAGTAGCTCTTGGTCCACGATACATAATACGTGTTTGCCATTGAATTTTAGCAGGTAAAGTTATTCTCGAATTAAAACGTGTAAACCAACTACTTTCATTTACTTCATCTAAAATGGTTGTTACTTGTTGTCCGTTGGAAGCTGTATATACATATGTAAAAGCATCTGTGTTAAATTTAAAATAATTAAATGAAGCAGAGAAGCGAGCCCATTTAGCAGGAGAATAGTTTGAAGTAAACTCAAAACCATAACGCTGCTCATCATTTAAGTTTACTGGCTGCCTAACAAATACATTTGTACCATTTCTTACTTCTACAATAGATACAGGTCTAATTAAATCTGTTGAATTTTGATAGTAAATAGAAGCACCTAAATTGAACTTACTAATTTTTGTATTATAGCCTAAATCATAAGAACTGGTAAAGGTTGGAGTTAAATCTGGATTTCCTCTAAATATATTAGTAGGAGAACTTCTACTTTCAAAAGGATTTAAAAACCAGTGACGTGGTCTTCTTAGTCTTCTACTATAGCCTAATGTAATATTTTCATTGTCGTTAAGTTCATATCCTAAGTTTACAGTAGGAAACCATTCAGTAAAATTTTTATCAGATGTTTGATTGGTAGTAATAACATCCAAATCAATATCAGTAATTTCAGTTCTTAAACCTAATAAGTATGAAAACTTGTTTATTTTACTACCAAATTGAGTATAAAAAGCATAAATGTTTTGTTTGAAGTTAATAGCATTAGATGGATCAAAATTATTAGTAGGATCTAAAATATTTACTTTAAAATCAGAATTTAAATCTTGTAACGTTGTCTTATGACCAAATTCAAACTGACTGTTTTCTCCCATAGGTAAAACATAATCAATTTGTAAAAGTTTGTCTTTTGATGTGGTTATTTGAGAGTTGTCTTCAATTAATATTCCATTCGATGTAATAGGAGATAGCTCAGTTTCATCGCTTTCACCATATTGCAAATCGATTGTTAACTTTTGTCCTTTACCATCAAAATTGTTGGTATAATTTATAGAATATTGTTTGTCTGTTCCTTTTTCATCTTCGTCTTCAATACGTAAAATTTTTCCAGGATTTTTAAACATTATCTGTTCAATATTGTTTGTAGCTACATCATCACCTTTTGAGTCTCTATAGAAGAAAGAACCAGTAATAGAGCTGTTTTTGGTTAGGTAATATTCTAAACCTAATGAAGCATTGAAATTTTTATTCTTTCTATCAAAAGTTCTGTCTTCAGTTTGTATACTGTCTATAATATTATCATCACCTAAATAAGAGAATTTAGAATAAGAATTTCCAGGACCTTTACGATAAGAATATCCAATGTTGGAAAATAAATTAATTTTTTTAGTACGATAGTTAAGATTCGGAGAAAGTCTAAATTGATCTGGGTTACCAACGGTAAGATTCACAGAACCATTAAACCCTGTAATTTTTCCTTTTCTAAGAATAATATTTAAAATTCCCGCAGTACCTTCAGCATCATAACGAGCAGATGGAGCCGTAATTACTTCTACTTTTTCAATAGCTTCAGCAGGTAAATTTCTTAAAGCATCGGTTCCAGTTAAGCCAACTAAAGCAGATGGTTTTCCATCAATAAGAATACGAACATTTTCATTTCCTCTTAAACTAACAGCTCCTTCAGCATCTACATTTACAGAAGGAACATTATCTAAAACATCAGAGGCATTTCCTCCTTTAACAGTCATGTCTTTACCTACGTTATAAATCTTTTTATCTAAACGAATTTCTACTGTAGATTTTTCTGCAATTACTTCTACTTCTTCTAAAGTTTCAGTATCTTCAGATAAAGTTATAGTTCCTAGATTGGTGTTTTGAGATAGTTTTTGATTTGGAAGTGTTTTAGTTTTAAATCCAATGAATTCAATTTTTATAGCATATTCACCTTTTGGAACTTGAATGTCAAAATTTCCTTTAGGGTCTGTAATCCCTCCAGTTACTCGTTTGCTTTTTACATGGGTAAGTACAACAGTAGCGTATTCTAGCGCTTGCTTTGATTGCGTTTCTATAACAGTTCCGGATAAAGAAACTTTTGGTCTTTTCTTTTTGGGAGCTTGGGCAAATAAACTTATTGAAAATAATAAGAATAAGTAAGTGAAATATTTCATGTTTGTATTTAATTAAGACCTATTAGACTGCGAAGTTCTTTAATGGTTTAAAGGGATTTAGTTAAAGGAATGTTAAATAAAAAGTAATGGGATTTGATACTAATATTTTGAAAAGGACTTTACTATTTTTAGAGTTGTATATTGGAATTGTTTTTTATAATACTTAAAAAGTAATTTCTGTTAGTGTAATAAAAGAAGAAAATTGGTTATGAATATGAAAACTGTTATACAATCATTTATTCTTATAATACTTTTTATTTCTTGTAATTCTTTAGAAAAAAAGGAAGAAAAGAAATTAACTGTTGAATCAAAAATAAACGATAAAGAAAAAGGTTCAAAGAAAGATTTTATAGAGGTACTTACAGAGTCTATTAAGAATGATTTGGTGTTAGAAAAGGAAGGTTCTTTTCATGATAAAGAAATTATAAATTTTACAAAACGTTATCGCTCATCTTTTATTAATAGTAAGTTATTAAGAGAGTTGCAATTTTCGTCTATAAAAGGAAAAACAAAAGTTTTTGTAAAAGAATGGATTTTTCTTGACAAGGAAGAGATAAATAAAATAGTAGAGAAAATAGAACTTGGAGTTTATTCCGAGATTGAAATTATAGACGGAACAAAGTACACTTATAAATTTGATGAAATCAAAATGCCACACGGTTATTATGTTTATAAAAATAGATTATATATTTTTTATACTAATGCCGTTTCAGATGGAAGCTATGTTGATATGATAAAAGAAATTGTAAAAAGTAAAGAGTTTAAGAAGAAGCTTTTCACGACTTAAAAAACAGAAGTTAAATAATATGTATTGCTATAAAATTTCTAAAAGTAGTTGGGGGATAGCTGTCTTATTGGAGATAAGAACTTATTCTGAAATCGATTATAATAGTTTTAAAATAAATGATAATTTATATTTAAAATTGGATAATTGTGGATTAACTAAACCGTATTATATTTTTTTGATTAATGGTTTAAAATGGATTGAAGGTACTATCAATATGCAAAAAAAGTTAATGATATCAATTGAGTCTATTGAGTTTTCTCTTTGCGATTTTCAAGATGAAGGATTGTTTTTTGCTATTGCATCATGGGCTAGTGATTATTTTAAATTAGAAAAATTAAATTATGATTATGTATATAATAAAAATATAAACAGATATATATTTAATTTTTCAGAAAATGATATTCTTGGAGAAAGACTTCTTAAAGAGGCTGTTCAAAAAGTTGCTAATGAATTTAGTTCTTGATTTTTTAGTATTATTTAATTTCTATATGTTCACAAGTTGAAAACTAACTAGATTGTGGGATTATCAAAAAAATAAGAGTATTACAATACAACAAACCGATTTTGAAAAATTTAATTTATAGCTCAGTAGTTTTTGTGACTAATTTATTGACGTTTTCTATATTCCCATTTTTAGGAAATAAATTTAATTTAAACTATGTTTTTGTGAGTTTGATACATTCAATGTTTAATGTGTCGTTATGTCCCGAAAGTTTAATGAGTATTTCGATAGGGATAATTTTTTCAATAATCATGAGTATTGTATTGTTTTCCTTTTTAAATCAGATTGAAGCTAAAAGAATAAAGTTCATATTATTCATTATTGCTATGTTTTTATCCATTCCTATGTTAGATGCTAATGGTTTGTAATTGTATGTTATCAATCAGTTTTGTATTAAAGTAATTGATATAGAAGATGTTTTTATAAGTAAATAAAACAGCATAACAATAAATATACAAACTACCTTAGTTTTAATTAAGGTAGTTTTTTCTTTCAGCGAAGCTCGCTGATGGTTTTGCAGAATTTTTATTTGATTAGCGAAGTCCGCTGATAGTTTCGCAAAGTTTTTATTAGATCAGCGAAGTCCGCTGATGGTATCGCAGAGTTTTTATTTGGTCAGCGAAGTTCGCTGATGATTCTGCATAGTTTTTATTGTATCAGCGAACTTCGCTGATGATATCAAATAGATTTTGGCTTTATTCAATATGATTAAAGAGTGTAGTATAAAAATTGATAAACAAGATTATGTATAAGATTGATATTATACTTTACTTGCCAGTTTATTAAATAAATAAACCCCGTTTAAATTCAATTTAAACGGGGTTTTTGTAAAACTTAATAGTTTGTTTATTTTTTACCTTTAGCACGTTGTTGAGCTGCTTGTTGCTCTTGTGCTTGCTTCATAGCATCATCTAAACGTTGTCTAAATTTACTTTTAGCTTTCTCAGGTCTCTTTTTGTTTTCTTCAATCTGAGCGTGAATCTTCTTTTCGTCAATTACATAGTTTTTAATTACTAACATAATTGCAATGGTTAACAAGTTAGAGATAAAGTAATATAAACTTAATCCACTTGCATAGTTATTAAAGAAGAATAACATCATAATAGGAGAGAAGTAAATCATATACTTCATCATTTTACTCATATCAGGCATACCTTCTTGTGGTGGAGCTTGCATATTTGCTTGTTGACTTTGGTTCATTCTCATGTAAAAGAAAATAGCAACAGAAGCTAATATTGGGAATAAACTTACGTGATCTCCATAAAAAGGAATACTAAATGGTAATTGGAAAACAATATCATAAGAAGATAAATCATTAGCCCATAAGAAACTTTTTTGTCTAAAATCTATATTCGTAGGGAAAAATCTAAATAAAGCAAAGAATACAGGCATTTGAAGTAATGCAGGAATACAACCTGACATCATACTAACTCCAGCTTTTCGTTGAATCGCCATAATTTCTTGTTGACGCTTCATTGCATTTTCTTTTCCTGGATATTTTTTATTAATTTCCTCCATCTCTGGACGAATCACTTTCATCTTAGCACTTGATAAATATGATTTATAAAGTACAGGAGACATGATAATACGAACTACAATTGTCATTAAAATGATAATTAATCCGAAGTTACCAATAAACCCTTTTAACATATTAAATACAGGATAGAATATAGTACGGTTTAAGAAACCAAAAATTCCCCAACCTAAATCTGTAATTTCATCTAAGCTAGTACCTTTATAAGTACTTAATAGGTTATAGTCAGTAGGTCCGTAAAACCACTGCATGTCATAGTTTAACTCCCCGTTAGTTAAAGCTAAAGGAGTTTTTAAACTATATGTTTTTGTAAATACACTATCTTTTTCTTCTCCTGCAAAATCAACTGATTTTAAGCTAGCACTGTTAAAAGGGGTTTTTGAAGATAATATAGAAGAGAAAAAGTGTTGCTTGTAGGCTACCCAATCAATATCACTTACAGTTTCATCATCGTTCATTTGTAAGTATTCAACTTCATCATCAGCTTTGTAATAATAGTATGAATACATGTTTTCGGTTTTTAAACTTTTTTCATGTCTAAAACCTTTTAAGCTCCAATCTAAATTAATGGCTTGTGAACTATTAATTACATTACTTAATCCTTGAGAACGTACAGCAAAACCAACGCGGTAATCACCTTCTTTCATTTCATAACGGTATTCTAAAAACTGAGTTTCAGAAACCTTTAATTTCATAGAAAGAACTTGAGTATCTCCGTTTTTAGTTAAAGTAGGAGTAAATAATAAGTCTTTTGTGTTTAAAATACGATTGTCAGTAGTACCAAAATTAATATTGAATGAAGCATTCTTGTCTTTAACTAAGTACAAAGGAAGAGAATCGTATGTTTTGAAGTTTTTAATTAAAGCTTCTGTTATTTGTCCACCTTTATTATCAATCGTTAATTTAACAAGCTTGTTTTCTATAGAAGTAACACCTTCTTTAGTGGTAGAAGCTCCATAGGCAAAAGCCCCTAACTTATTTTTTAAAGCAATTTGTCTTAACGAATCGTTTAAGATAACAGTATCAGCTACATTATTTTGAGTTGAAGATACTTGCGTAGTTTGTTCGGTTTGAGCAGTTGTTTCAGGAGTAACTTCAGGCTTACGGCTATTCATCCACCAAAGCATGATTCCTCCTAATAAAAGCATTCCAATAAAGGAATTTAAATCAAATTTTTTTTGTTCCATTGATTATGTGTTATAATGTCAACTTGTCATTTTTTGTTTTTCTGATAATTGAAAAACCCGACAAATGTAGTAAAACCCTATAGATTTTATAATGTTTTACTGTGATTAATTTTGATATACGTTATAGTTCAAACAGTGTTCCAATTTATTTCAAAAAAAATCCTGCAATTAAAAATTACAGGATTTAAAATTTATTTTTTCGATTGTTGTAAAGAAGCTTTAATAAAGCTTACGAATAAAGGATGTGGGTTTAAAACCGTACTCTTATATTCAGGGTGGTATTGTACACCAACAAACCAAGGATGTGTAGGAATCTCAACAATCTCTACCAATCCAGTTTTTGGATTTATACCCGTAGCTTTCATACCAGCAGCTTCTAATTGCTCTTTATAATCATTATTATATTCATACCTGTGACGGTGACGCTCACTTATTAATTCAGATTTATAAGCTTCAAATACTTTAGAATCCTTTGTGATTTCACAATCCCAAGCACCTAAACGCATTGTACCACCTTTTTCAGTAACGTCTTTTTGCTCTTCCATTAAATTAATAACTGGATGCGCTACTTTTTCGTTCATTTCTGTTGAGTTGGCATCTTGTAATCCTAAGATATTACGAGAATATTCAATAACAGCCATTTGCATACCTAAACAAATACCTAAAAAAGGAATGTTGTTTTCACGAACATATTGTACAGCAGCAATTTTACCTTCAATACCTCTATCACCAAAACCTGGAGCAACTAAAACTCCGTTTAAACCTTCTAGTTTACTAGCAGCATTTTCTGGAGTTAATTCTTCAGAGTGAATCCAACGAACTTTAATCTTAGCTTTGTTAGCAGCACCAGCATGAATAAAAGCTTCTGTAATTGATTTATAAGAATCGTGTAATTCAACATATTTACCAACTAAACCAATCTCAAGAGTTGCAGTTGGATTTTTATGACGCTCAACAAACTGATTCCAAGCTTTTAATTTCGGTTGTTTACGAGTAGATAGGTTTAATTTGTCTAAAACAACATAGTCTAAACCTTCTTTAAACATTAAGTTTGGAACATCATAAATAGTTTCTGCATCTAAAGATTGAATTACATCTTGTTTTTTAACATTACAGAATAGTGCTAATTTACGTTTGATGTTGTCGTTGATTTCATGTTCAGAACGACAGACTAATATGTTTGGACTAACACCACTTTGCATTAACATTTTTACAGAGTGTTGCGTAGGTTTTGTTTTTAACTCACCAGCAGCAGCCAAATATGGAACTAAAGTTAAGTGAATAACAATAGCATTGTCTTCACCTAATTCCCATTGTAATTGACGTACAGCCTCTACATATGGAAGTGATTCAATATCACCTACCGTACCTCCAATTTCAGTAATAACAATGTCGTAATCGCCAGTATTACCTAAAATTTGAATTCTGTGTTTGATTTCATCAGTAATATGAGGAATAACTTGAACTGTTTTTCCTAAAAACTCTCCTTTACGTTCTTTGTTTATTACCGATTGGTAAATTCTTCCAGTAGTCACATTATTAGCCTGTGATGTAGGAATGTTTAAAAAACGCTCATAATGCCCCAAATCTAAGTCGGTTTCAGCTCCGTCGTCAGTAACATAGCATTCTCCATGTTCGTATGGATTTAATGTTCCTGGGTCAATATTTATATATGGATCAAGCTTTTGGATGGTTACAGAATAGCCTCTTTCTTGTAATAACTTAGCTAAAGAAGCAGCTATAATTCCTTTTCCTAGTGATGAAGTTACGCCTCCTGTTACAAAAACGTATTTAGTGTTGTTCATGGTATTGTTAGGTTTGGGCAAAAGTAAGAAGTCTAACAATTCGAACAAATAAAAAACATAAAAAACATCTGTAAAAATTACTTAATTTAGCAAATTGAAAATATTTTTTAAAAAAATAATAATAGGGTTTGTCAGTCAAAAAAACTGTTGTATATTTGCCCACGCTTTTAGCAGACGGAATTTCAAAAAGCAAAATATAATTTAAAGAAGATTTTTAAAAATATAAATAATGCCAAAAAGAACGTACCAACCATCGAAGAGAAAAAGAAGAAACAAACACGGTTTCAGAGAAAGAATGGCATCTGCTAATGGACGTAAAGTATTAGCTAGAAGAAGGGCTAAAGGAAGAAAGAGTTTGACTGTATCTTCAGCTCCAAGACCAAAGAAATAATGATTAACTATTGTTAATTAAATAAGGTGTTACTATTTTTTAGTAACACCTTTTTTTATACCTAAACAATTTTTACTTTTACCAATACAACACAATAAACAACAAAATGCCTAAAAGACAAGACCTTAAATCTATTTTAATCATCGGTTCTGGACCGATCGTTATTGGACAAGCCTGTGAATTTGACTACTCAGGTTCTCAATCCTTAAGATCTTTAAGAGAGGATGGAATTGAAACAATTTTAATCAACTCTAACCCCGCAACAATTATGACAGATCCTTCAATGGCAGATCATGTATACTTGTTGCCTTTAACAACAAAATCAATAATTCAAATTTTAAAAGAGCATCCACAAATTGATGCAGTTTTACCAACAATGGGAGGTCAAACAGCATTAAATTTATGTATCGAAGCTGATGATAAAGGAATTTGGGAAGATTTTGGTGTAAAATTAATAGGTGTAGACATTGATGCTATTAATATTACTGAAGATAGAGAGAAGTTTAGAGAATTGATGCTACAGATTGATGTACCAATGGCGCCACAAGCTACAGCGACATCATTTTTAAAAGGCAAAGAAATAGCACAAGAATTTGGTTTCCCATTAGTAATTCGTTCTTCTTATACATTAGGTGGAGCAGGAGCTTCTATTGTATATGATCCAAATGACTTTGATAAATTGTTACGTAGAGGATTGGAAGCATCTCCAATTCATGAAGTAATGATTGATAAAGCAATGATGGGGTGGAAAGAATATGAGTTAGAGTTATTACGTGATAAAAATGATAACGTAGTTATTATTTGTTCTATCGAGAATATGGATCCAATGGGAATTCATACAGGAGATTCAATTACAGTAGCTCCAGCAATGACGCTTTCTGATAAGACATTCCAGAAAATGCGTGACATGGCTATTAAAATGATGCGATCTATTGGTGATTTTGAAGGTGGATGTAATGTGCAGTTCGCTGTTTCTCCAGATGAAAAAGAAGAAATTATAGCTATTGAAATTAATCCACGTGTATCTCGTTCTTCTGCTTTAGCAAGTAAGGCAACAGGATATCCTATTGCAAAAATAGCTACGAAGTTAGCAATTGGTTATAGCTTAGATGAGTTAGATAATCAAATTACAAAATCTACATCGGCATTGTTTGAGCCAACATTAGATTATGTAATTGTAAAAATTCCACGTTGGAACTTTGATAAATTTGAAGGTTCAGACAGAACTTTAGGTTTACAAATGAAAGCCGTTGGAGAGGTTATGGGAATTGGACGTTCTTTCCAAGAAGCATTACACAAAGCAACACAGTCGTTAGAAATTAAACGTAATGGTTTAGGGGCTGACGGTAAAGGTTATAAAGATTATAATCAGATTATAGATAAATTAACCAACGCAAGTTGGGATAGAGTTTTTGCTATTTATGATGCAATAGCAATGGGAATTCCTCTAAGTAAAATTTACGATATCACTAAAATAGATATGTGGTATTTAAAACAATATGAGGAGTTATACCACTTAGAAAAAGAAATTTCTACGTATACAGTCGACACTTTAGATAGAGAGTTATTATTAGAAGCTAAACAAAAAGGATATGGAGATCGTCAGATAGCACATATGTTAGGATGTTTAGAGAGTCAGGTTTATAAATTACGTGAGGAATTAAAAATTAAACGTGTTTATAAATTGGTAGATACTTGTGCTGCTGAGTTTAAAGCACAAACTCCATATTATTACTCAACTTTTGAGAATGAAGTTGAAACTGCTGATGGTGAGAAGTTACCAGCAAACGAAAGTATAGTTTCAGATAAGAAAAAAGTAATTGTTTTAGGATCAGGACCAAACAGAATTGGACAAGGAATTGAGTTTGATTATTGTTGTGTACATGGAGTTTTAGCTGCTGCTGAGTGTGGGTACGAAACAATTATGATTAACTGTAATCCAGAAACAGTTTCTACAGACTTTGACACGGCAGATAAATTATATTTCGAACCAGTTTTCTGGGAGCACATCTACGATATTATTAAGCACGAAAAGCCAGAAGGAGTTATCGTACAGTTAGGAGGTCAAACTGCATTAAAATTAGCAGAAAAACTTACCAAGTATGGAATCAAAATATTAGGAACTAGTTTTGAAGCTTTAGATTTAGCAGAAGATAGAGGAAGTTTCTCAGAGTTATTAAAAGATAATAAAATTCCTTATCCAGAATTTGGTGTAGCTGAAACTGCTGATGAAGCTTTAGCTTTAGCTGATGAATTAGATTTCCCAATTTTAGTGCGTCCATCTTATGTATTAGGAGGACAAGGAATGAAGATTGTAATTAATAAAGAGGAGTTATTAGAGCACGTGGTAGACTTATTACGTAAAATTCCTAATAACAAATTATTATTAGATCATTATTTAGAAGGAGCGATAGAAGCAGAAGCAGATGCTATTTGTGATGGTGAAAATGTATACATCATTGGAATTATGGAGCATATTGAGCCTTGTGGAGTACACTCTGGAGATTCTAATGCAACCTTACCAGCATTTAACTTAGGAGAATTAGTGTTAGAGCAAATTAGAGAGTATACAAAAACAATTGCTTTGGCTTTAAAAACAAAAGGATTAATCAATATTCAGTTTGCAATTAAAGACGATAAAGTATATATCATTGAGGCAAACCCAAGAGCTTCTCGTACGGTACCATTTATAGCAAAAGCTTATAAAGAGCCTTATGTAAACTATGCTACTAAGGTGATGTTAGGAGAGAAGAAAGTAACTGATTTTAAATTTAACCCACAACTAGAAGGATTTGCAATTAAACAACCAGTATTCTCGTTTAACAAATTCCCGAATGTAAATAAGAAGTTAGGACCAGAAATGAAATCTACAGGAGAAAGTATTTTATTTATAGATTCATTAAGAGATGATACTTTCTATGATTTATATTCAAGACGTAAGATGTATTTAAGTAAATAAACAATACGAATACAAAATATTAAAGAGGCGATTTTTATTATAAAAATCGCCTCTTTTTCATTGTAATTGATTGAAAAAATATGTTTAGGCTTTCATATAAAAAAGTAAAGCTTGTATACTATTTTTGAATAGAAACTGTTTTAAGTATGATCAAACTTTTAAAATACAGAAATGAAAATACGACAGTTTCTAAATATACCTTTCCAGTTTTTTAATACTAATAAAGAAAAGTGGTTTTATGTATCAAGTAGCTCTATATTTTTAATGCTTTTTGTGTTGATTTATCAACCTTTTGGAATTTATGAAGTATTGAAAAATAGTCGTTATAATATTGTTGAGCTTTTATTATTGTTGTTATTCTTTTCATGTGTTATATTTTTAGTTTTAGCATTCAGTCAATTTGTTTTACGAAAACAGTTTTTGGTTAAAAATTACACTATCAAATATTTCTTGAAGTGGTTTTTTATTGATGTATTATTAATAGTGTGTGTTACTACCATTATTGATTATTTTATTTTCGAAGAAGATGTTATCACCATTGATAATATTATGAGAGAAATGTTTTTTTACTCGTTTTTAACATATTTTAGTTTATGTATAGTGCTATTGTATCCTGTAATGGGGATACTAGTATACACGTATTTAAAACAGTTGTTAAGTGATAAGGTTACTTTAGAAAAAGATTTGACAGTTATTAAGGAGCATTATAAAATAGCTTCTGGAAATGAAGACTTAATAAAGGTATTAGATGAAAATGATGTTTGTAAATTAACAGTAGCCATTAATACTATTTATGCAATAGAATCTCAAAACCAATATATTTTAATAAAATATTTGAAAAATGGAAGATTGATAGAGCAAAGTGTAAGAACACGTTTTTCTAAAATTTTAAATGAATTAAAAGATTTTCCTTCTCTAATAAAATGTCATAGATCTTACGCAGTAAATCTGATGAACATAGAAAGTTTAAAATACCTAAATCAAAAACCAAATTTGATATTGGGGAGTCCAGAAATGATTAAAATACCAGTTTCAAAAACTTATTTAAAGGATATAAAAACAAAAATTTCATTGTATTAAAAAGAGGTTTAGTAATTCTAGTATTCTTAAAGAAAAGTTAATCTAAATCTTTTCACTCCTAAAACCAGTATTTCGCTCCAAAGCCAGTTGTACTGGCAAATACAAACAATTTCTTCTCGTTATGTTTGATGATTTTAAACCAATAAAAACATTTAAACTTTTATGAAGAAATTCATTTTTTGTGTAATATTTTTCACATCTTTTTTAAGCTTTGCTCAAGAAAAAATAACAATCAGCGGAACGTTAAAATCTGAAACAAACGGAGAAACATTAACAGGAGCTACTGTTCTTTTAAAAGGAACTAATTTAGGAGTTTCAACAAACGAATATGGTTTTTATTCGTTAACGGTTCCCAAAGGAAATTATACTTTGATAATTTCTTATTTAGGATTTACGACGGTTGAAAAAGAAGTATCATTAAATAGTAATTTAAAACTCAATTTTGAACTACAAGAAGATACTTCACAGTTAGACGAGGTTGTAATCAATTCGGAAGGGTTAAAGAAAACGAATATACGAACACCTCAAATGAGTGTTACAAAATTATCTACTAAAACAATTAAGCAGATCCCTGCTGTAATGGGAGAAGTAGATATAATTAAATCAATTCAGCTTTTACCAGGAGTTACAAATTCAGGAGAAGGAGCTTCAGGATTTAATGTGCGTGGTGGTGCAGAAGACCAAAATTTAGTGCTGTTAGATGAAGCTATTATTTATAATTCATCGCATTTATTTGGATTCTTTTCGGTGTTTAATAGTGATGCTATTAAAGACATAAAATTGTATAAAGGGGGGATTCCAGCGCAGTTTGGAGGTCGTGTATCTTCGGTGTTAGATATCCGTCAAAAAGAAGGGAATAGCAAGCGATTTGCGCTTACAGGAGGTATTGGAGCAATATCGAGTAGGTTAACAGCAGAAGGTCCTACATTTAAAGATAAAGGTTCGTTTTTGCTATCAGGTAGAGCATCATACGCACATTTATTTTTAAAACTGGCCAATAATAGTAACAGTGCTAGTTTTTACGATCTTAATTTTAAAACAAACTATAAGATTGATAACAAGAATAGAATGTTTTTGTCAGGGTATTTAGGGCAAGATGATTTTAGTTTGGCTAAGAGGTTTTCTAATTCATATGGAAACATTTCTGGAAACTTACGATGGAACCATATTTTTAATGACAAGTTATTTTCAAACTTATCAGTAATCTACAGTAGATATAATTATGCTTTGAAGCTTGATATGCAGGGCTTAGATTGGAAGTCGAATATTAATAATTATAATTTAAAATATGATGTAGGTTATTATGCGAGTGATAAAATGAAATTCAATTTTGGACTTAGTGGAATTTACTATCAATTTAATCCCGGAGAGTTAAACCCATTAAACGAAGCTTCTGGTATAAATTCTAGAAAATTAGATGATAAGAGTGCTTTTGAAGGTGGAGTTTATGCAAGTTTAGAGCATAAAATTACAGATAAGTTAACCACTATGTATGGATTACGTTATAGTACTTTTTATCGTTTAGGAGCCCAAACATTAAATGAGTATCAAAATGATTTACCAGTAGTGTATAATTCTGAATTAGGTATTTATGAACGAGCAGAAGCTATTGGAGAAACAAATTATTCAAGTGGAAAAGCAATAGCCTCATTTGGTAATTTTGAACCACGCTTTGCCTTATCGTATCAATTAAATAATAAATCTTCGTTAAAGGCAAGTTATAACCGTACAGCACAGTATTTACATTTAATATCCAATACAACTTCGGCAACACCTTTAGATGTATGGGCACCAAGTGGTAAATTTTTAAAACCACAGTTAGCAGATCAATATGCTTTGGGGTATTTCAGGAATTTTAAAAATAATATGTATTCTATAGAAACAGAGGTGTATTATAAAACAGTAAATAATAGAGTAGATTATATCGATGGAGCAGATTTAATAGCTCAAAACAATATAGAACGTGAGATTTTAATTGGTGAAATGCGTTCTTATGGATTGGAAGTGTTATTGAGAAAAAACCAAGGAAATTTTACAGGATGGCTATCATATACCTTGTCAAAAGCACAGCAAAGAGCACCTGGGAATGCTTCTGGTGGACTAGGAATTAATAACGGTAACTGGTATAACACAGCTTACGATAGAACTCATGATGTTTCGTTTACAGGAAACTATAAATTGAATGAAAAATGGAGTTTTGGATCTAATTTTATTTTTCAAACGGGTAGACCAGTAACATATCCTAATGGTCAATTTAATTATCAAGGATTATCCATACCTACGTATAGTGAAAGAAATGCAAGTAGATTGCCTGCTTATCATCGCTTAGATGTTTCTGCAACATTAACACCGAGAAAAAACAAGAATAGAAAATGGAAAGGAGAATGGGTATTTAGTATTTATAATATTTACAATCGTAATAATGCGGCTTCCATAAGTTTTGGACAAAATGCTACAACAGGAGCTAATGAGGCTACGCAGACTACCATTTTTGGTATTATTCCTTCAGTGAGTTATAATTTTAAATTTTAAGAAAATGAAAAAGTTAATTATAAAATCAGTCGTAATCATTCTTATTATTAATTTGTTTTATGCCTGTACAGAAGTAGTAAATGTTAGTGTTCCAAATGGAGGAGAGCGTTTGGTAATAGAAGCTTCTATTTTATGGGAAAAAGGAACATCGGGAGTAAATCAGACTATAAAATTGAGTACATCAACTGAATATTTTTCAAATGAACCCAATAAGCCAGTTTTAAATGCTCAAGTTCAAGTAACGAATACTAATACTGGAGAGGTTTTTACATTTGCAAATCAAAATAATGGAGATTATACCATAGGAACATTTAATCCAGTATTGAATGACGAATACGAATTAGAAGTACTTTACGATGGGAAAACTTATAGAGCCACAGAAACATTAATTTCAGTTGTAGGTATTAAGAATATAGAACAAGAAGCAGTTCCATCAATAGGAGGAGATGATGAAATTAAATTAAAAGTATATTTTGATGATCCTAAAGATGTTGCTAACTATTATCTTGGAGTATTTCAAGCATCAAATTTAGCAATCCCTGATTTAGAAACTTTAAAAGATGAATTTACAGATGGTAATCAGAATTTTATCGAATATGAAGATGAGGATTTAGTTAAAGGAGGAACAGTTACTTTAAGTCTTCAAGGAATTTCAAGACGATATTATAACTACATAGATTTATTAATAGAGCAACTTGGGCAGGGAGGACCGTTTCAAACCACACCAGCACGTGTAAAAGGGAATTGTATTAATATAAATGATAGTAATGAAGAGGTGTTTGGATATTTCAGATTGAGTGAAACAGTCAATGATGTCTACACAATTAATTAAAAAATGATAAAATAAACCCGAAGATTATGTTCTTCGGGTTTTTTGTAGATAAAAAATGATGGTTCATCTATTGAAAGATTAAGCCAGTATAATTTTTTTCATTATGCTGTATAGTAATTATAGGTTTGGGACTTAATTTTTAAGTAGCCATCAATGAGAAAAGTAATAAATGCTGTGTTTTTTCTAAGTGTAATAGGATCTTGTTATAGTCAGCAGCAACCAGATTTATTTAGTATTGAACATAAATATTCGCCAAGTAGTAAAGATTTTGATTTTAATAGTACAGAAATTCGTGCTAATATTCCAGTAAAAGTGGGAAAGGGATTTATAACCAATTCTATCGGACTTGATTATTCGGTATTGAATTATAACAAGAGTTATCCATTTGATACAAAAGAGATAGAAACTTTTTATAATCTATCATATGCATTGTCTTATAGTTACCCATTGAAAAAACAATGGCTTTTAACTGCGAGAGTAAATCCAACTATTTCTTCAAATCTTAAAGGAAGTTTAAGTTCAGAAGATTTATTATTGAATGGAGCTTTATTAGCAACAAAGCGATGGGGGAATTTTAAGAAAGGAAGTGTTATGATTTTTGGGGTGGCCTATGCTACTTTATCAGGAAAACCAGGTGTAATTCCATTTATAAGTTTTAGGCAAACATTAAATGAACGATTTTCATATGGAATTGGTTTTCCGAGTACTTTTTTCAATTATAATTTAAATAAGAAAAATAGTTTTAGGGTAGAAGCAAGACAGCAAGGTTTTTATGCGAATTTATCGGGAAGTAACAGTCCAATTTTTAATGGAGAAGAAGCTCAAAAAATTCAGTTTAGGAATTTCTTAGCAAATATTAGTTATAGCTATAAGTTTGCAAAAGGATGGAGAGCTATTGCTAATGCAGGTTATTCGTTTAGTAATACGTATTCTTTATTAGATGTAAATAAAGATGAATTGTACGATTTTGATATAGATAACAGACCTTTCTTTTCAATAGGAGTTGCCTATGATTTATCAGAGTTGATAAAAAAGAGACGAAGTAAAAATAAATAGGTTAAATTTATCTAGATAATTTTTATAAGAAATGGGTAAAGCAAACAAACGCTTATTAATACATAGTTCTATATGGCTAACATTTATTTTGTTTGTAGGAACTCAACTTTATTTAGATAAAGGTAAAGTTCCATTGCCGTTTTTAGCAAGAATATCTTTAGGTATTGTATTTTTCTACATTAATTATTTAGTATTAGTTCCAAAGCTATTATTTAAAAAGAAGGTTTTTTTATATGTGATTGCTGTATTGTTAGTAGTTTATCTAGGGGCTCTTATGTATAGGTCTCTTGATTTTTCAAGTTATTTTGAATCCTTATCACAGAATATAAACTTAGAGGCTTACAAGAGTTTTTCTATTAAGAGTTTTGCAATAAGTGTAATGTTTAATATTATTCTGGTAATTCTTGGGGCAGTAATTAAAACATATTTGGCATGGACTAAAAATGAAACAGATAAAAAAGACATTGAAAGCCAGAAAAGAATAACTGAGTTAGAGGTTTTAAAATCTCAAATAAATCCACATTTTTTATTTAATTCATTAAATAGTATTTATTCTTTAACAGTAAAAAAAGCAGACGAAGCTCCTGAAGCAGTTATTATGTTATCAGAATTAATGCGATATATGTTGTATCAGGCAAATGATGATTTTGTATTGTTAGAAAAGGAAATTAGCTACATAGAGAATTATGTTAACCTACAAAAGCTACGATTAATAGATAAAGAGGGAATTTCTTTAAATGTTTCAGGAGAAATAACCAATCAAAAAATACCACCATTATTGTTAATTTCATTTATTGAAAATGCTTTTAAATATGGAGTTGATCCGATAAAAAACTCAAAAATAATTGTAACTATAGATGTAGATGATACTCATTTTAAATTTGAGTGTGTAAACGTAAAGAATAGAAAACAAATAGATGATATAAATTCAGGTATAGGCCTAAAGAATACTAAAGAACGTTTAAAATTGTTGTATCCAAATAAGCATAAATTAGAAATTTCAGATAAGGATAATTTGTACAAAGTAAGTTTGCAATTACGTATAAGTTAATAAGGAAAAATTAAAAGTTTGTGTAAAACTTAAAAGAAGTAAAATAGATGAAATGTATTATAGTTGATGATGAACCTTTGGCAGTAGATATTATTGAAACCTATATTCAGCGTGTTGGAAATATTGAGATTGTAGCCAAAACTAATAATTCTTTAGAGGCCTTATCTTTACTACAACAATACGAATTAGATTTGGTTTTTTTAGATATTGAAATGCCAAATTTGACAGGTTTAGAATTAGTGAAATCTATATCTAATTTGCCTCAGTTTATTTTTACTACAGCCTATCCTCAGTATGCATTAGATGGTTTTGAATTGAATGCTACTGATTATTTGGTAAAACCAATACCGTTTCCAAGATTTATAAAAGCTATAACCAAAGCAAGGGAGCTTTATGAGTTAAAGCAAAGAAAAGATATTACGAATGAAACTCAAAATGATTTCATTTTTGTAAAATCTGAATATGAAAATGTAAAAATAGAAACTAAAAATATTATTTATATCGAGGGTTTAAAAGACTATATAAAGATAAAAACAATCGATTCAAGCTCATCTATACTTACCTTAATGAGTTTTAAAGCTATTTTAGAAAAACTATCTTCAGTTAAATTTTTTCGTATTCACCGTTCATATATTGTAAATATAGATTATGTGTCTTCACATCAAAAAAACAAACTTATTGTAAATAATGAGCGTCTACCAATAGGTGAAACATACAAGGCTGCTATTTTAAAAAGATTAGGAGTTTAAAACCAGTTTGTCTATACATTTTAAGAGTTGGTATAACAGATTCTTCTTTATTTATCCCTCTAAAATACTTTTGCTTGATAATTATGATAAATAACGAACAAGATGAAAGTATTAAAGAAAATAACGATTGTAATTGTATTGATGATTTCAACTATAGGTTTTGGTCAGTCAAAATTAGAAAAGTTTAAAGCAATTCCAGCAGAAGAAATGGCTAAAAAGAAAACAGATTTAATGAAGAAAAAATTAAGTCTCTCGGAAGAACAAACAAAAGAAATTTTTAGAATCAATTTAGATGCTTTTAAAGCAAGGAAGAAAGTTGTAGAGAATTCATCAATGTTTAGTATTCGAAAAAAAATGAAAGCAGTAGGGAAGGAAGAGTATTTAAAGTTAGAGGAAGTTTTGTCAGAAATTCAATTAAAAAAGTATAATTCAAAAGTTAAAAAAGAATTGAAAGAAGCAATGAGTAATTGGATGGAGCAATGGAATAAAGAATAGTGTTTTTTAAGTTAACAATTTTAACAGAAAGTTAACTAGTTGCATATGCAACTAAATTAATCTTTTAATCTAACTTTGCGTCTAAAAAAGGAACGGGAATATGGATTTAGAGAAAACACTAGCGCCTTGGTTAGGAAAGACAATGAAAATGATAGATAATCATATTCAAGATATGTTTTATGAAAGGAAAATAAATTTAACCAAAATACAATGGGTCCTTTTAAAAAAGTTAGAAGAAAAGAATGGAGTGCCACAACAGGAGCTAGCTTTTTTAACAGGTAGAGATAAGACCTCTTTGACTAGACTTATAAATACTATGGAAAAGAAAAGTTTGGTAGCGAGAATCCCATCGAAATCGGATAGAAGAATAAATCATATTCATTTAACAAAAAAAGGTGAGCAGTTACTTAAAGAAACAATACCAATAATGGAAGACTTTGTAACATCCTTGCAAGAAAATATTTCAAAAAAAGAAATAAGAGATACAATTAATGTAATAAAGAAAGTACAAGAAAATTTAATACAAATATCAGCTAAAAGTTGTAGTGACAACTAAAATATAAAACATGAGGAAAGTAATTATTGTAGTGGCAGGAATAGTGCTGTTGGGAATAGCATTTTTAACATCAAACTATTTAAAAAACAGTAAAAAAGTACCAGAACAAAAAGTAACAAAAGTAGAAAAGACTGTTTTTGTAAAAGAAGTAAAAAATGGAGATGTAGCGATTAATATTTCAGCAAATGGAAATTTAGTAGCTAAAAATAAAGTAGATATTTACTCTGAAGTACAAGGAGTTTTACAAACTACTGGAAAAGATTTTAGAGTAGGAGTATCTTATAAAAAAGGACAAACACTTTTAAAAATTAATAATCAAGAGTTTTATGCATCTATTCAATCTCAAAGAAGTTCGTTGCAAAATTTAATAGCATCAATAATGCCAGACATCCGTTTGGATTATCCAGATTCATTTGAAAGCTGGAATACTTACTTGAAAAACTTTGATATTAATAAAACGGTACAACCACTTCCAGTACCAAAGTCAGATAAAGAGAAATATTTTATAACAGGAAGAAATATTTATACCACATTTTATACTATCAAAAATCTAGAAGCAAGGTTAGGGAAATATAACATTAGAGCTCCTTTTAATGGAGTTTTAACAGAGGCTTTGGTAACCAACGGAACTCTGGTAAGATCAGGGCAAAAAATGGGAGAGTTTATTGATAATTCTGTATTTGAATTAGCATTATCGGTAAATGGAGGATTGGTAGATGTTTTAGAAGTAGGTAAGCTAGTAGTGTTACATAACTTAGAAAAGACAAAGGTTTGGAAAGGAAAAGTTTCTAGAATTAATGGAAAAATAGATCAAGCTTCACAAACAGTTCAAGTTTTTATAGAGGTAAAAGGAAACGATTTAAGGGAAGGGATGTATTTAGAAGCAAATGTACCTGTTAAATCAGAAAAAGAAGCTATAGAGATAAATAGAAAATTGTTAGTTGAAAATAAAGCAGTGTATGTGGTAAGGAATAATGTTTTGGACTTAGTTGAAATTAATCCAGTGCACTTTAATGAAAATACGGTAGTGATAAAAGGGTTGGCAAATGGAGAAGAATTAGTAGATAAACCAGTTGCAGGGGCTTATGCAGGAATGCCAGTCAAAATATTTTCAGAAAATAAAAGCACAGCAAAAAAATAAGATATGAAAAAAGTAATAGCATATTTTATAAAGTATCCCGTAGCAGTAAACATTATTATTATAGCTTTTGTGATATTAGGATTTTTTGGGTATTCAACACTAAAATCATCCTTCTTTCCATTAACAAATGCAAAATTTATTAATATTAATGTCGCATATCCAGGGGCATCACCTCAAGAAATTGAAGAAGGAGTTGTTTTAAAAATAGAAGACAACTTAAAAGGATTAGTAGGGGTAGATAGGGTAACATCGACATCCTCAGAAAATGCAGCAACTATTTCAGTAGAAACTTTAAAAGGTTATGATATAAATGTTGTTTTAGCAGATGTTAAAAATGCAGTAGATAAAGTTCCAAACTTTCCAACAGGAATGGAGCCAGCAGTGGTTGCTAAAATAGAGAACATAGCAGAAACCATAAGTTTTGTAGTTACAGGAGATGATATTTCGCTAAAATCATTAAAAAATATAGCGAGAGAAATAGAAAACGACATCAGAAGAATAGATGGAATTTCACAAATTTCAATTTCAGGATATCCAGAAGAAGAAATAGAAATAGCCGTAAGAGAAAATGATTTATTAGCATATGAATTAACATTTAATCAAGTAGCTAATGCAGTTTCTACAGCAAATATTTTAACAACAGGAGGGTCTGTTAAAACAGATGCAGAAGAGTATTTAATACGTGCTAATAACAGGTCGTATTATGGAGATGAATTAGATAATTTAGTAGTAAAAGCAGATGCTTCAGGAAGAATAATTAGATTAAAAGATGTTGCAACAGTAAGAGATATTTGGAATGAAACACCTAATAGAAATTTTTACAATGGAAATTTAGCTGTAAGAATGCAGGTGAGTAATACAAATAGTGAAGATTTACTTACATCAGCAGAAAAAATAAACGAATACATTGAAAAGTTTAATGCAGAACACGATAATGTAAAAATAGAAGTAACGAGAGACTCTTCAATAACATTAAACCAGCGTACAGAATTGTTATTTAAAAATGCATGGCAAGGAATGTTATTAGTAATGCTATTTTTATCATTATTTCTACGTCCACGATTAGCTTTTTGGGTAGCAGCTGGATTACCAGTAGCATTTTTCGGAATGTTTATGTTGGCTGGATATTTTAATATTACAATAAATGTATTATCACTATTTGGAATGATCATCGTAATTGGTATTCTGGTAGATGATGGAATTGTAATATCAGAAAATATTTACCATCATTATGAGAAAGGGAAAAATCCAATTAGAGCAGCAATAGATGGTACAATGGAAGTAGTGCCACCAATTATATCAGCCATAAGTACTACCGTTTTAGCATTCTCATTATTTTTCTTTTTAGATGGGAATATAGGGGAGTTCTTTGGAGAAGTAGCAACTGTAGTAGCATTAACATTAATTCTTTCATTAGTAGAAGCGTTAATTATTTTACCAGCTCACGTAGCGCATTCAAAGGCACTAGATAGAAATCAAAAGTTATACAAGTTTAATAAATACGCAGAAGATTTAATGGATTTTATGCGTGATAAATTATATGCTCCTGCATTAAAATTTGTATTAGAAAATAAGTTTTTTGGCTTAACAATTCCAGTTGCTTTATTAATGTTAACTATGGGAGCTTTTGAAGGAGGAATTATTAAAGGAACTTTTTTCCCATCTATAGCAAGTGATAGAGTTTCAGTAAACTTAACAATGCCACAAGGAACCAATGAGAAAATTACAGATAGTATCATATCGGTAATAGAAGCAAAAACTTGGGAGGTAGAAAAAGAGTTTACTAAAAAGTACGGAGTAGAAGGTGAACCAGTAGTAGAAAATATTTTAAAACAAATAGGACCAGGTACAGCTAAAGCATCTTTACGAATTAATTTATTGCCTGGAGAAACGCGTTCTTTTAGTTCAAGAGAAATTACCAATGCAATTAGAGAAAAGGTAGGAGAAGTTTATGGAGTAGAAACGCTAACCTTTGGTTCAGGAGGTAATTTTGGAGGAAGTCCAGTGTCAGTTTCTTTATTAAGTAATAATATAGCTGAGCTAAAAGCTGCTAAGACAGAGTTAAAAGAAGAGTTAAAAAAGAACCAAGATTTAAAAGATGTTACCGATAATGATCCGCAAGGGATTAAAGAAATAAAAATTCAATTAAAAGAGAATGCCTATTTATTAGGATTGAATTTGAACGAGGTAATGTCGCAAATAAGAAGTGGTTTTTTTGGTAGGCAAGCCCAGCGTTTTCAGAGAGGACAAGACGAAATAAAAGTGTGGGTTAGATATAATAAAGAAGAGCGATCATCAATTAAAAATTTAGATGACATGCGAATCGTAACTCCTACAGGAAGTAGAATTCCACTTTCAGAAATAGCAAGTTATCAAATTGAAAGAGGTGAAATATCAATTAGTCACTTAGATGGACAAAGAGAAATAAAGGTAGAGGCAGATTTAAAAAATGCTCAAGGAAGTGCAACTGATATCCTTACAGATATCCAAGAGAGAATAATGCCAGAGATTTCGGCAAAGTATCCATCAGTAACAGCTTTATATGAAGGACAAAATAGAGAAGCTTCAAAAGTATCTAGTTCAGCAGCAATAGTAGGTCCAGTAATTTTATTGTTAATCTATATTGTTATTGTCTTTACGTTTAGATCATATGGGCAACCATTTATGTTATTAATCATGGTACCATTCAGTTTAATAGGAGTTGCTTGGGGGCATTGGATTCATGGGTTTGCTGTAAATATTTTATCACTTTTAGGAATTATTGCTTTAATAGGAATTATGGTTAATGATGGGTTAGTGCTTATTAGCAAGTTTAATAGTTATTTAAAAGAAGGAATGGAATATGAAGAAGCTTTATTTGCAGCAGGTAAATCGAGATTTAGAGCAATATTTTTAACAACAATAACTACAGTAGCTGGATTAGCACCTTTAATTTTTGAAACAAGTAGGCAAGCTCAGTTCCTAATTCCAATGGCAATATCTATAGCTTATGGAATTATGATAGCGACATTTTTAACACTTTTAACGCTTCCAATATTATTGTCTATATCTAATTATTCAAAAGTATATACAAAGTGGTTATGGACAGGAAAAAGGCCAAATAGAGAAGAAGTAGAAAGGGCTATTAAAGAATTAGAAGCAGAAAACGAAGAATTAGAAGAGTAAAAGAAAACAAAAATGAAAAAAATACATTTAATCATAGGATGTTTATTCACTAGTATTTCTTTTTACGGACAAGAAGTGTTAAGTAAAGAGAAAGCAGTAGAAATAACACTAGCGAATAATTACGATATTAAAGTAACAAAGAATAATGTAGAAACCGCTAAAAACAATAAAAGTATTTATAACAGTGGATATTTACCAACGGTTACAGGAAATGCTGGGGCAAATTATAGTAAAAATGATACAGACCTTGAGTTTCAAAACGGAACTACGAATTCAGTCACAGGAGCTGAATCAAAATCTTATAATGCATCAGTAGGATTGAATTATACTATTTTCAATGGATTTAATAGGCAAAATACCTTTAAACGATTGAAAGAAAATTATAATTTAACAGAGTTACAAGCACGACAAGTAATGGAAAATACGTTAACCACATTGTTTTTAGCGTATTATGAAGTAGGAAGGTTGACAGAAAATGAAAAGACTCAAAAAGAAACATTAGAAATTTCTAAAAAGAGATTAGAAAGAGCTAAGTATAATTTTGATTATGGTCAGAATACCAAATTAGAAGTACTAAACGCAGAGGTTGATGTAAATAATGATAGTATTACATATATAGATTTAAAACGTCAATTATCGAACGCAAAAAGAGATCTAAACGTGGTATTGGGAAGAAGTGTAAATACGCCAGTAAAAGTAGATACTGATGTAACTTATGCAATTGATTTAAACTTGATAGATATCTTACAAAAAGCTAAAACAAACAATGCAACTATTTTACAGGCAAAAAAGAACATTGAGTTAAGACAATTAGATGTAAAAATTAATAGAGCAGGGTGGATGCCAAACGTAAGTTTAACTAGTTCGTATGCTTGGAATAAAAGTAATAACGATGCTACCAATGCGTTTAGTCCAATATCAAATACGCAAACAGGTGTAAATGCAGGTTTAAGCTTGTCTTGGAATATTTTTGATGGAGGAAGAACTAAAACTAATGTAGCGAATGCAAAAATAGCTTTAGAAACCCAAGAAATTCAAAAGCAACAGCAAGAGGAACAATTAGAGAGAGATGTAAATAATGCTTGGGAAACTTATCAAAACGCATTGTTTTCGTTACAAGCCCAAGAAAAAAATGTAACAACGAATAAACATAATTTTGAACGAACTAATGAACGATATAAATTAGGACAAATTACTTCAATAGATTTCCGCCAAGCTCAGATTAATTTAATTAACGCAGAGTTAAGTGTAAGTAGGGCAAAATATACTGCTAAAAATGCAGAACTACAGTTATTGCAGTTAGCAGGAATGTTATTAGATAACAAGAATTTTTAAATTTTATCTACAGATAAAAAAAACCGAAGCTTTAAGCTTCGGTTTTTTTTATAATTCTATTTTGATATTGTATTTCTCTAAATCTTTTGAATGTTTATGTATAGAAAAATTTTCACTATCAAATTCTTCGAGTCTATTTTTTCTAGTTTCATTTCTATGAATGGCTTCTAAAAATCTACGCATTTCATTATCGTTACTAATTACAATGCCAGGTACTTTAGAGTTGTTTCCTTGCTCATTTTTAGCTACCATAGTAAAGTAAGAAGAGTTACAGTGTTTTATATTACCTGTTTGGATGTTTTGAGATTCTACGCGAATTCCAACTACCATAGAGGTGTTTCCAACATAATTAATAGAAGCTCTCATGGTAACTAATTCACCAACTTCAATAGGATTAATAAAATTAACTGTATCTACAGAGGCAGTCACACAATAAGTTCCAGAATGTTTTGAAGCACAAGCAAAGGCAATCTGATCCATTAGATTCAAGATGTAACCACCATGAATTTTACCACTAAAATTTGCATGTGAAGGAAGCATTAGCTCAGAAATTGTAATGCAAGTGTCTTCTATTTTTTTATAATTATTGTTCATTTTCTTTAGTAACTCCTCTAAAATGTGGAGAAGCTTCTTCTTCCACTTTAGTAATAAAATATTTAGTGTCTCCTAACCAAAAGAAAGTTCCAAAACGTTCTTTGTAAGTAACTTTTACATATCTACCTTGGTATTTTTTTAAATTATCAATAACAGTAGTTTCTTTATCTTCTACTGAAAAAGAGAATATTTGAGCACCAGAAATTCCTTGACTAATTTCTCCTTCCCAAGTTTTAACAAATACACCTTTGTGACTAATTTTAATTAGTTCTCCAGATCGAACCCCTTCACTATAAGGAACGTAGTAGATAAATGCGTAGTAAATACCTGCAATTAATAAAATAACACCAATAATAAGGGCTAAAATCTTTTTCATTCTTTAAAAATTAAAAACCAATTAGGTTTTGTTAGAACAAAAGTAATATTAAAAATTTAGACTTAAAAAATCAAAGGAAAGTAGTAAGTTTGTGTATCTACAAAAAGAAACAGAAATGAATTATATTTTATTTGATGGAGATGTGCGTACAGCATTATTACCATTTACATATACAAAACCAGTAGCCGATTTAAGAGTAGGTATTTTAACAATTAGAGAAAAGTGGGAGAAGTTCCTTGGTTTAACAACTACTACAATTACTGAAGAATATTTAGAAGAAAAATATCCAATGGTAGAGATGGAAGAGAATGTATTGTTAAATGCTTCTTTTTTACCAAACAAATCATTGGTTGAGGTTGTAAAAGGGTTAAAAGAGAATCAAGCGGTTTTTAGAGGAGATGATGTTATTGCTTTTTATACAGTAGATACCCAAGAAGAAGTAGACTTTTCTAAGTATGAGCAAATAGAGTTTGAAGATGATATTATACAAATCAAAAACACGTGGGATATTTTTTCTTTGAATGATGCAGCAATTCGTGCCGATTTCGATTTAATTACAGAAGGAAGACAATCAGAACCAATCCCAGAAATGGTTAATTGTATCAATAGAGCTGATATTTTTGTTGAGAAAGGGGCTAAGTTGACTTATGCAGTTTTAAACGCTTCTACAGGGCCAATTTATATTGGAAAAGATGCAGAAATAATGGAAGGAGTTGTGGTAAGAGGAGCTTTGGCTATGTGTGAAAAATCAGTTTTAAAATTAGGTGCAAAGATTTATGGAGCTACTACATTAGGACCTTATTGTAAAGTTGGAGGAGAGGTGAATAACTCAGTTTTAATGGGATATTCGAATAAAGGACATGATGGGTTTTTAGGGAATTCAGTATTAGGAGAATGGTGTAATTTAGGAGCAGATACTAATAATTCAAACCTTAAAAATAATTATGCTGAGGTAAAATTATGGAACTATGAAACTGGTAGATTTGCAAAAACAGGATTGCAATTTTGTGGTTTGATGATGGGAGATCACTCTAAATGTGGAATAAATACAATGTTTAATACGGGAACTGTTATAGGAGTTTCAGCAAACATTTTTGGAAGTGGGTTTCCAAGAAATTTTGTGCCATCATTTAGCTGGGGAGGAGCTTCTAGATTTACAGAGTATAAAACAAATAAAGTTTTCGAAGTTGCAGATGTGGTAATGAAAAGACGTAATATAGAATTTGATGATAAAGAGAAAAAAATTCTAGAACATGTTTTTGAAGAAACTAAAAAGTATAGAAATTATTAAAACATAAACCTCGCTATTTATTTAGTGAGGTTTTTTTTAGAAGTTTACTCTGAATACTAAATTAGGGGTAATTCCTAGAGAAAGCTTGTCAATTTTCCCTAATTGATAAACAACTTGATTATTGCTGTTAACTACAGGTACAGCAGTAAAAGTTCTTCTTAAAATATTTTTTTGATTGTAGATGTTCAAAATTGAAAAACCTAATTTACCTTTCCATTTATTAGGGAACCTAAACGAATAAGTAACAGAGGCATCTAATCTATGATACTTAGGTAAACGTTTAGCATTTATATTATCTGTGTCAAGAATAATACTTGGAGACCCACTGTTTGGGTCAATTCTAAATTCACGTACATCTGTAAAAGGATTTCCTGTTCTATGTTTCCAACCAAAAGAAAATTCATAATTATTAAACTTAAAGGCATGAGACCAAGAAAAATAATTAGTAATGTCATGGTTTGCAGGAAAAAATTTATTTTCAAGATCAATAAACTTAAACTTATTTTTCGTGTAAGAATAATTAATCCATGTTCTATAATTTCCAATTTTTTTATTAATTAGGAAATCAATCCCAAAAATTTCACCTTTCCCTTTAGAAAAATCAGTAGTTTGATCATTATAACCTCTAGTTTGAGAAGTCATACCGCTAATATATTTTAAGTATGGCTCAACATCAATTTTCCAACCATTTTTATTATATACTGTACCTAGTGAGAATTGAAAACTTTTTTGAAGAGGTATATTACTGTTGTTAACTTGAGCCCAAACCTGATTCTCTAAATCAAAACCTAAACTGGATGTTTGAAATTCAATAATTTGACTTAAAGGTTGATGTTTTTGTTCTAAAGAAGTTTTAAAACTTAGCCCATCATTAATCCTTTTTTCTATATATAATCTAGGTTCAATAACTGTTTTATTAATTTTATCAAAATGATTTAATCTAAGTCCAGAATTAATTCTCCAGTTGTCATTATCGTACAAGAACTCAGTAAAAAAAGAATGCGTATTATTTGTTCCCGAATCTTCTTGTAGGGTATTAGTAATGTTGTCAGAATTAATATCAGCTCTGTAGTTTAATTTGTAAGAGGTTTCGTTAGATAAAAAATCGTAACCAAAAAGCAAATCTGTTTTAGTATTTACTTTATAATTTAAGTTATAGGAAAAACCAAGGTCTCTTACCGAATTAGTTTTTATTGAATGGCGAATTAAATAGTTTTTAATGTAATTATACTTTCCGCTATAGTTTAAATTAAAATTCGAATAGAAAGCTTTAAAATCCTGAGTTAGTGTAGAAGATAATTTTTTCTTCCAAAGAAAACTTAACCCTTTGTTTGTTATGTTTAAATCATCTAAGTAATTGTCTTGATAAATAGGGATTTTAAAATTATTAACTAATTTGTTTTTGGTGTACAAAAAGTTAAAAGATAAAGCTTCATTTTCCGAAGGTTTAATAGCTAGTTTAGCTGTATAATCGGCAAAATAGAAACGATTATCTCTTTCAAAAGGTACACTTTTATTAATTATTCTTCTCTCATGATTAGCGTCAAATGTTTGAAATACACGTTCAGATAACTTATCAAAAGTAAAAGTGTTAATTAAATCGGTAAAAGAACGTCTGAAAGACGTTGTAAAAGCCATCTTTTTTGATAATGGAATTTTTAAAAAGGCATCAAAGTGAGTCATGTTAAATCCAAAACCTCCAGAAACTTTTGATGGTATGTTTTCTTGAGTTTTAATATCAATAACACCAGAAATTCTATTTCCATAACGGGCTTGCGTTCCACTTTTTGAAAGAGTTATTTTTTTAGTTGTATATGGGTTAAAAGCAGAAAGTGTACCAAAGAAATGTCCTGAATAATACATTTTTATACCGTCCCAAAAAATTAAATTTTGATCAGGAGTTCCACCTCTAATATAAATACCAGATGCAGTTTCATTAGGGCTTTGAACACCAGGTATAATTTTTAAACTTTCTAAAACATCTGGTTCTGTTAAACCTGGTAATACTCCTAGTTGTTGTGGTAAAACAGAAATAGAACCATTTTTATTTTTATTAATACCTAGAGTTACATAATTACTTATTTGTACCTCTTTTAATAAATTATAATTATTAAATGTAGATTCCTTAAAAACTGATATGTAATAGTATCGAGCATCAACTTTGTTAAATTGTAAAGATACTTGAGTCTCAATTTCTGTAAGTAACTCTTCTAGTTGACAGCTTTTTTTGTTGAAAGTAAAATAAACTTTCTCTTGTATGATATTGGAGTCAAAAGAAAACTTCACCTTAAAATTAGATTCTACTTGTTTTATAACATCTAATATAGGCGTGTTTAAAAAAGCAATGTCTACCTTTTCTTGAGAAAAAATAGACATTGTCAAGCACATCAAAAGTATACTTATTTTTTGCTTCATTAATTATATCTCAATACAATCGGACTATTTTTTGCTAATGTAAAAGAAATTTTCATTGGAGCAAAAACTGTTTTTAAAGCAACATTCATATTCTTGTGAGTAAATGTACCTGTAAATCGCTTGTTTACGTCAATATTAGTCGTATCAAACTTAATTTTATATTGCTTTTCTAATGCTTTAATAACTTGACTTATAGGTGTGTTTGTAAAACTACTTTCTCCATGTATCCAAGAAGGAGAATCTTGATCAAAATCCCAGCTTTCAGTATGCTCATTATATATTCTATGAGCTTTTCCTCTTGTTAAAATAACCTCATTATTATTCTTTGAAGTAACTTTAACTTTTCCTTCAAAACACTGAGTTTCAAAAAAGTTTTTGGAAGAATTAACTGTAAATTTAGTACCTAAAACAGTAACACTACCTTCAGTTGTATTTACAGTAAACGTTTCACCTTTTTCAACTTCAAAATAAGCCTCACCTGCTAAAGATAAATTTCTATTCGTATTCCAATCTTTCTCTACATATTCTAATTTAGAATTTGGAGAAAGGTGAACTTTAGAGTTATCAGGTAGAGAAATAGTGATTTGCTCTCCATAATTAGTAGTTATGCTTGTAGTGTTGTTGGCGTTGAAGTAAAAAAAGCTTATAATCAAAGCTATAGAAGCTACAGCTCCGTACAACCAAGCTGGCGTTAACTTTCTAACTTTGTTAGTATTTTTTTTCTCTAACGTTTCCCCCTTTAGAGTGTTAAAAGCTGCCGTTTTATTATAAGGAGGCACTTTTAACTGTTGTGAAGCATCATTTATAGCTTTAAAATGATGATAATCTTCAGAACTTTGAAATTGTTTTAGCTCTTCTGGAGTCAGTTCATTGGCTATCCAACGAGCTAAAAAAGTTTCATCTTTATATCCTTGTTCCATTTCCTGTATATTCTTGCTATTTGTATTAGAACATTTAAAATATTATTTACCCTACTATAAATATAGTTTTTTAAACTTTACCAATTTGTTCTTTTAATGTTAGTAAAGCTTTGCTCATCCTTTTTTCCACTGCTTTTACAGAAATCCCTACTATTTCCGCTATTTCAGTGTACTTTTTTTTATCAATTCTACTTAGTAAAAAAACTTCCCGCTGTTTTTCTGGTAAGTTAGCAATTACTCTTTTTAGTTTTATATAAAATTCTTCTTCCTCTATAAGAAATTCAGGGGTCTCATTGGTTCTATCTGGAGCTATATTTTTCTTTTGGTGCTCAAGTACTACCTTTTTATGAGCAACTTCATTTAAAAATTTATTATTGGCAACAGTGTATAAAAAAGATTTAGCCTTTTCAAATACAACTTTAGCGCAATTATCCCAGAGTTTTATATAGGCCTCTTGAACGATGTCTTCTGCTTGCTGAGTGTCTCCACATTTGTAATAAATGTAGTTTCGTAAAGATTGTGAGTGCTGATTGAAAATTTTTTCAAAATTTTTCTGCTCGCAAACTGATTTTAAGGGTACGTTATTCATTAGTTTATTCTAATTTTCCAAAAATATGAAAATGAAATTAAGAATTCTATAAAAATTTTAACATTAGTTTAATATTTTTTGAAAATAGGAAGCATCATGTGTGATTTTTCATAATGAGGAGTTGCCTTGTATATATATAATAGCTGGGCATATGCGCTTTTAGAAAACTCTTTATCTGTACTCAATTTTTCTTCAAATTTCTGTTTAAATTCAGGGTTGTTTTTCAAATATTCAGCAGCAATATCTTCAAAAACATAGGCAGAAAACCCTTCTTTTTGTTGTAAAATAGTATCGAAAAAATTCCAATTGAAGAAAGAGTCCGTCGCTTCGGCTTCTAAAGTTTCAATTAAATAACGAATACCTTTTTGCTTTGTAGGGATATATAAATCACCTTTTTTAAACATTACTGGCTTTAAAGTCTTTCTGGTTTGCGTGTTGTAATGTAAGTAATGTCCTTCGTATGGTTGTTTTCTAGATTCGAAATCAGTTATATGCTGTATTTCTGCGATTAAAGTTGTATCGTTCTTAAAACGAGTAAACTCAATTTTATTAATTGTTAGTCTATCTATTATTTTATGCCATCCTTGTTGTAGAATATAGGCTTCAGGTATTTTAACTTCTTTAGTAGCAAGGAAATTATTGTAATAAGGAATGTTTTTAGTGTAAGGTTTAGTTCTGTCGTAAAATAAACGTTTACCATTGGTAACTTCACTATCAATATAAGTTCCTTCGTATCCCATAAATTTAAATTCACTTGGGTTTGTTTTGTCAACCTTAAATGAAATTGGATATGTTTTTTGGGACATTACTTCTTCAAAAGCTTTATTTCGTAAATCTTTAATTTCTGAAGAATATTTTTCTGAAAAATCTAGACTAGAAAATAACAAGTCATAAGTTTGATTTACTCTAATTTTATATGGCTTAAGCATATGAGTTTCTACCATTAACCCAAGTGTGTTGAATAGGGTAGTGTAACCTGTAGAATATCTTGGAGAATCAAAAAACTGTGACCATCCTTTATCTGGAGTACTTCCCCAAACATTTACATAAGGTGTAATAGAAACTTCTTTTTGAGCTAAAGACTTTTCTATATATGGACGCATTTCATTTTCTAAAAAGTGCCCTAATTTACCACCTAACTTGTTATGTTGTGTGAATAAGTGTGTGATAGCATATTGATAGTCAGCTCCGTTACTTACATGATTGTCAATAAAAATGTCAGGGCTAACGATATGAAAAATTTCAGCAAAAGCAGCAGCATTTTTGGTATCCTGTTTTATAAAATCACGATTTAAGTCATAATTACGAGCATTACCTCTAAAACCGTATTCTTTAGGACCGTTTTGATTTGCTCTTGTGTGAGAATTTCTATTTAAAGCGCCTCCAATATTATAAACAGGAATAACGCATATTAAAGAGTTTGCATAAGCTTTTTTTAATGAATCGTTTTGAATAATATCACGTAAAAGTAGCATGGAAGCATCGATACCATCAGATTCTCCTGGATGAATTCCATTATTGATTAAAATTCTATTTTTTGAAGAATCTTTAATTTTAGTTAAATCAGTTTTTCCATTAGCATTAAAAACAGCCAAATGTAAAGGGTTGCCAGAATCAGTTTTACCAATTTCAAATAGTGATATTTCATTATATGTATTAGCTAAATCTTCGTAAAAAGAAATTACCTCTTTATATTCAGGAGTTTCTGTTCCGTTTGATTTTTCGAAAAGTGTTGTGAAATCTTTTGCTGCTTTTGTAGAATTTTGTTTGCAAGCTAGAAAGCTAAGCAGGAATATAAAGTATAATTTTTTCATTTTATTAAATTCTTACAGCATCTGGAACTAAACCAGTATAATCTCCATTATTTCTAATTACATCACGAACTATTGAAGATGAGATATAACTTTTTCCAGAAGATGTTAATAAGAATACAGTTTCAATTTCTGAAAGTTTTCGGTTAGTATGTGCAATTGCTTTTTCAAATTCAAAATCGGCAGGATTTCTCAAACCTCTAAGAATAAATTGAGCGTTTTGTTCTTTACAAAAATTTACAGTTAAACCACTGTAAGTAACTACTTTTATTTTAGGTTCGTGCTTAAAAGTTTCTTCAATAAAACGTTTACGTTCTTCTAAAGAAAACATATATTTTTTATCGGAATTAATACCAATAGCAATTACTAATTCGTCAAATAAAGTAACACCACGTTCAATAATATCTAAATGGCCTAGGGTAATAGGATCGAAAGATCCTGGAAATATTGCTTTTTTCATTGTATTAATTATTAAGTGCCATTTCAATAGCGTTTCCACATAATTCAGTTAACGAAATACCCGCACAATTTGCTTGCTGTGGTAAAATACTTGCCTCAGTAATACCAGGTACAGTATTCATTTCTAAGAAATGAGGTTCGTTATCCACAAATATATATTCAGAACGAGAAAAACCGCTCATATTTAAAATTTGGTATACACGTTTGGCAACTTCTGAAACCCTTTTTTCTTGTTCTTTAGTTAAACGGGCAGGTGTAATTTCTTGCGATTTCCCTTCGTATTTAGCTTCGTAATCAAAAAAGTCATTTTCAGAAACTATTTCAGTAATAGGTAATACTGTAACTTCTCCTTTATATTCAATAACACCAACAGAAACCTCAGTTCCGTCAAGAAAACTTTCTATTAATATTTCTGAATCTTCTTTATATGCCTTATCTAAAGCAGGAATTAATTCTTCTTCAGTATGTACTTTAGAAATACCAAAACTAGAACCAGCATTGTTTGGTTTTACAAAACAAGGTAAGCCTACTTTTTCAATAATTTGAGTTGTGCTTATTTCATCTCCTTGATTCAAATATACAGATGTAGCTGTTGGGATTCCATATTCTTTAACAACACTTAAAGTGTCTCTTTTGTTAAAAGTTAAAGCCATTTGATAAAAAGGAGCAGAGGTGTGCTTTAATCCAATTAAATCAAAATAAGCCAAAATAATTCCGTTTTCGCCTGGAGTTCCATGAATAGCATTGAAAACACAATCGAATGAAATTTTTTCATTGTTTATTACAGCTGAAAAATCATGTTTATTAATAGGGTATTCAATATCGTTATCATCAACTAAAACCCATTTGTCTTTTAAAATATGAACTTTATAAGGATTGTATTTTTCCTTGTTAAGATGCTTGTAAACTACGTTTCCACTTTTTATAGAAATTTCTACTTCAGAGGAATAACCTCCCATAATTACAGCTATATTTTTTTTCACTTTTTTGTATTTGAATTATTTTTTGATTGCTTATTTGTAAAATAGATTACAGCATAATTATACAAACTTACCAAAAAAACTCGTTTAAGAGTTAATGAATTAAAAATAGTAATATTTTTACTGTAAATTTGTGCCACTTTACAAAAAATCGATATGAGTAAATTTTCAGAAAATTTTAAAAATTTGTTTCAGTTTATAAAGAGCAAAAGTTTCTTTATACAAATAGGAATAGCTGTGGTTTCTATTTTAGTATTTGTTTTTGTGTTACAATGGTGGTTGGGAGTAACAACAAATCATAATCAGAAAATACAAGTACCAAACTTGCATAAAATGTCTTTGGATGCTGTTGAGAAAAAATTAGATGAACTTAATTTAGAGTTTATAGTAATAGACAGTGCTAGTTACAATCCAGAGTATCCAAAAAAATCGGTTATAGAGCAAAATCCTGAAACTGGCGATTTTGTAAAAGAAAAGCGTAAAATTTATTTGACGTTAAATCCATCAAAATATAGAGATGTTGAAATTCCAGATTTAAACGGAAGAACTCAAAGACAAGCATCAACACATTTACGTTCTATAGGATTTAATGTAGGGAAAGATATTACTTGGGTAAGAGACATAGGAAAGAATGTAGTAAGAGGTTTGATATATAAAGGAAATAAAATTGAACCAGGAACAAAATTACCAAAGAAATCTACTATCGATCTTATTTTAGGAGACGGTAACGGTAACTAATTTTTATTATTGATTTATGCAGGAAGATACAACTCCAGGAATGGAAAGTGACGATTTATACGAACACCATAGATTTGTAGCAACAGACGGGCAGGAGCCTTTAAGAGTAGATAAATTTTTAATGAATTTTATTGAAAATGCTACTCGAAATAAAATTCAACAAGCAGCTAAAGCAGGAAATGTTTTGGTGAACGATGTAGTGGTAAAACCAAATTATAAGGTTAAGCCTAAAGATGTAGTTCGTATCGTTTTGTCATACCCGCCAGCAGAAAATTTACTAGTAGCTGAAGATATTCCTATTGATATTGTTTATGAAGATGATGAAGTTATTGTTGTAAACAAGCCAGCGGGAATGGTGGTGCATCCAGGTCATGGGAATTATTCAGGAACTTTAGTAAATGGATTAATACATCATGTAGAAAATTTACCAACAAATTCTAATGAGCGTCCTGGTTTAGTACATCGTATTGATAAAGATACGAGTGGATTATTAGTAGTTGCGAAAACTGAGTTTGCTATGGCGCATTTATCAAAACAATTTTTTGATAGAACTACAGAACGTTTATATTATGCATTGGTTTGGGGGCATATTGAAGAAGATGAAGGTACTATAGAAGGAAATATTGGACGTAGTTTTAAAAATCGTTTACAAATGGATGTTTTTCCTGATGGAGAACACGGAAAGCATGCAGTAACACATTTTAAAGTTTTAGAACGTTTAACCTATGTAACATTAGTACAATGTAAATTAGAAACAGGTAGAACGCATCAAATTAGAGCGCACTTTAAACATATTGGGCATACACTTTTTAATGATGAGCGTTATGGAGGTGATGCAATATTAAAAGGAACAACGTTTACAAAATACAAACAGTTTGTAGATAATTGTTTTAAAGTTTTGCCAAGACAAGCATTACATGCTAAGACATTAGGATTTACGCATCCTAAAACTGGAGAGTTTATGCAGTTTGATTCTGAAGTTCCAGCAGATATTGAAGCATGTTTAGCAAAATGGCGTACCTACTCTGAGAATTCAAAATTTGAAGAAAATTAAAAATATTTTTGAAATACTAAAAACCAGCTCAAAGAGCTGGTTTTTTAATTTATATAGTGATGAGTTATTGTAAGTTTCTATTTACTAAACTCATAATACGTTCAAATTGTTCTTCAAGTCCCATGTCAGAATTGTCAAATTCTACAGCGTCATCTGCCATTACTAAAGGAGAGTCTTCTCGTGTTGAATCAATTCGATCACGTTCTTGAACATTGTGTAAAATTTCTTCATAATTTACATCATCACCACGATCTAATAATTCTTTATAACGTCTCGTTGCACGTTTGTCGGCAGAAGCAGTCATGAATAATTTTAATTCAGCGTCAGGAAAAACAACAGTACCAATGTCTCTACCATCCATTACAATACCTTTGTTTTTACCCATTTCTTGTTGCTCACTCACTAATTTTTTACGAACCTCAGAAATTGTAGCAATTTTACTTACTAATCTAGAAACTTCAATAGTTCTAATGTCTTTTTCGACGTTGGTGTTGTTTAATATCATTTCAGCAAAACCTAAATCTTTATTAAAAGAAAAAGAAAGTGAAACTTTGTCTAGGTTAGCAATTAAATCTTCTGGGTTAAAATGTGCATCAGAGATATAATTTTGTTGCATAGCATATAATGTAACAGCTCTGTACATAGCGCCTGTATCTACATATATATATCCTAATTCTTTAGCTAATTGCTTGGCAATGGTACTTTTTCCGGTTGATGAAAAACCGTCTATGGCAATGGTGATTTTTTGTGTCATGAATACTTAAAAATGGATCACAAATATACGGCAGAATTTTGTTGTTTTTTTAATGTTAATTTTATTAAAAATAATAAAGGGGAAATACCTTGTTTTTTAGTGGGTTATAGTGCGATTTTTGTTTTATAAATTGTTAAAGTGACTTACTTTTTATATATTTCCTAATAATATTATAGCGTGTTAATACCTTTATATAAAAAAAAGTGTATTTTTATCGTCCCTTAGGATCCCTTTAAATGAACAAAATAACTAGAAGCATACAAATACTTTTAGGTGTATTTCTCTTTTGTATTCACTACACTACGGTTGCACAAACCCTGAATCCACCTGTCTTACAGTTTGGAGCAAGTGCTTGTGATGATAATCCAGCTGGTCCTAAAGACTTTTTGATAGACTTAAGTTTTACAACAACAGCTTTTAATAACGATAATCAATTTATTATAGAATTATCTGATGCAGATGGTAATTTTGGTTCGCCAATTACATTAAGAACATTAAATGATCCAACATTAAATACCGCGTTTAATATTCCTAATGTATCTTTTCAATTACCTGCAGGTACTTTTGGTAAAAATTATAGAATACGTGTGCGTACAACTTCGCCAGTAATGACTGCTGTTTCAGCTACTTCTTTTGAAGCATATTATAATCAGCAAACAACCGGTAGCTTAACTGTTACAAATGCTGATGGCAAAGATGATTTTACGTTGTGTTCGGGAGGGAGTACAGAGTTAATGTTGAATGTTACTACAACAGGTGTTTATTCATGGTATAGGTTAGTTGGTGGAGTAGAGACATTATTAGCCACAACTAATGATCCTAAGTTTACAATTTCTGAACCAGGTAACTATTTTGTGAGAATTGATTATGGTGCATGTGGTAATGTTGAGTCTATTCATGCTATAGTTTCAGGAATAAGTACTGCAGATGCACAAATTGCTAATGTGAGTGCAGTTGAAGAAATATGCAGCACTAAAGATTATGAGCTTAAAGCCTCAATAAATAATTCTTCTTATACATATAAATGGTATTATAATGGAGTAGAAAAACAATCTTCAAATTCCAATACTTATACAATCCCAACAGAAGGTCAGTTTGGTAAATATAGGTTAGATATAGATACTGGAGATTGTACAACAACTTCGAATGAGATAGAACTAAAACAGAAAACTACTCCAAGTTTTTCTGTAACTACAGTAAATGCTGGAGAAAGTGTAATGTTGCCTTGTGAAACTAAGAAAGCAGAAGTTACTGGTGCACCGTCTGGAGCAACAATTCAATGGTATAGAAATGATGTTGCACTTACAGGACAAACGCTGTTTGAGTTTAATATCACTTCGCCAGGAGAGTATTATGCTATTGTAACAGATCCATCTTCATCTTCTTCATGTCCAGCAACAGTTAAATCAGAAACTTATTCTGTTTTTACTTTAAAAGAATTTAAAGTTGATATCAGAATTCAGGATACGAATTATACCGAATGTGAATCAACATCTGCTAAGTTAGTTATTGTAGGTGTTAAGGCGTTAGTAAATGAAAATGCAAATGAATATGACTTAACAGATGATCAGCTTAATGAGACATCTCCTGTGTTAATACAATATCAATGGCATAAAGATGGGACCCCTATAACGACTGGAGGTACAGGAAAAGAACTTGATATTAATTCATATTTAGATAATGGAGAATATGAATTAGAGGTAAAGTCATGTGTATTAGGAACTCAAAATGGTATGTCAGCAAAAACGAGTGTGAAGTTGGCTGCGCCATTACCAACTATAACTTCGGTGCCTAATTCTAATTCATTATGTCCTGGAGCTACAATAACTTATAGTTTAGGTGGGGGGTTATTGCCTGGATTTACCTATGAGTGGTTTAAAGATGGAGGTACAACGGCTGTAGCTACCAATGTAGTAGATTTTGATGTAGATTCTATAGGAGAATATGTGTTAAAAATGACTGGATTTGGATGTGAAAGGTCCATAGATCCTATCAATGTAGTGTTGTTTGATGAGTCGGTGGTAGAAGTTACACCTTCTGTAAAAGTAGTATTAAATCAAGGACAAACAGTAACAGTAACAGCATCTGGAGGTGAAAGTTATGTGTGGCATGAAGGGCAAGATGATACAGGAACTGTATTGTCAACAAACGAAACATTAGATGTAAATGCCTTAGGGTTTTACACTGTAGTAGTAAGTGTAGGAAGTTGTAGAGTTGTTAAAACAATAGAAGTTGTAGAGCAAGACGATCAAATTATAGTGCCAAATATTGTAACACCGAATCAAGATGGAATTAATGATACTTGGCAAATATCTAATAGATATGCATTTCAACCAACTGTTACAATACAGTTGTATAATTCAAACGGGAAAGAAATTTTAAATACAACCGATTACCAAAATAATTGGCCGACTGAAAGTTTGGGGAATCAGCGCGTTTTTTATTACAAAATAATTAGAGATGATGTTCTAATTAAAGCAGGTACAATATCGGTATTAGATTAAAGTATATGGGGATGATTAAAAAATATATAGTATACATGTTATTATTAGTAACTACGTTTTCATTAGAAGCGCAGGTATCTAATAGTGCACAACAATACAATAGTTTTACTTCAAGAAATTTTATGAAGTTCAATCGTTTTTTAACAGTTCCTACTTTTTCAGCTTTAAGAGAAAACAAAACATCAATTACAGCTATAGTACGAAATAGTAATGTAGCTTTTGAAGATAATCCAAGATTATATTTAGGAACTTATTCTGGTAAAATGCGTGAGAACGTTGGAGCTGGATTAGCTATTTATCAGCAAGAAGTAGGGGTTTTTAAAGATTTTGGAGCTTTAGCAAATTATGCACATCGTTTACAGTTAAACGATAATATGGATTTAACTTTTGGATTTAACTTTTTATACAGCCGAAGAAGTGCTGATGCTTTGAAAGTAAATTCAACAGTACCAGATCCACAAGTAGCAAATTTTCAAGATATTCCAATTATTAATTTTCAGCCCGCGGTAACTCTGTCGTTTGGCAAGTTTGACGTAGGAGTGTTTTTTGAAAATTTAGTGGATTTTAATTTGAAAAGTAGCGAGATGGCTACTTCTTTTGGTGAAAAAACATACTCAGCTCATGCAATGTATTCGCATGAATTTACCTATGCTTCAGGGATTTTTGAAGGAGCTGATTTAAGAGTTTTAGCAATTGCAAGAAAACCAGGGGAAGGAACATTTAGTGCAGGAGGTAATGCTATTTTAGATTTACCAAAAGCAGGATGGATTAAAGCAGGTTACGATAAAACTTATGGTATCTCAGCAGGACTTGGAGTAAATATTTCAGAAAGTTTAGCTATTGGATTTACTTATGAGAAGAGTGATTTTGCTGCAACCAATGAAATTGGGTTGATATACAATTTCGGTAAAAAATATTTTAGAAGAGATCGTCCAACAAGAAGAGGAGGTAATGTTAAAGTTACTTTACCTACAAGAGGTCCTAAGAGACAGGAGTATGATAATCCAGAGCATAACGATTTATCAGATGAAATTCAAAAAGCACAAGATTCTATAGATATTTTAAATAAAAAAGTAGATCAAATCTTACGTTTATTAAAGAATCAGCCTGAACCTGTGAAAGTTAATACACCAACTCAAGCTAATAAAACAGATGAAAAGGATACTTCTTTAAGAAGAAGATCTAACAAACCATGGAGGCAAAGCACAATAACCCACGTAGGTGGAGGTGGAACGATGTACTACATTATTGCAGATAGGTATAAAAATGAAGAAAGAGTACAACCATTAATAGATAAATGGGCTAGGTTAGGATATGAAGCCAAATCTATTTTTGATCCAAAATCAAAAATATATTGGGTCTACTTAGATCGATTTGTGAAAGAAGAAGATGCAGAAGAGAAATTAGAAAAAGAATTTGGTGGAGGAACAAGATTCTTTGAGAAAAATAATGATAAGAATGACGAGTCGTCAATTAAAGTAAAAAAGAATAGTAAAGACGGTGTGTATATTAGGAAATTAACTATTGGAAAAGAAGGAGATAGTTATAAAGAACCTAAAAAACAACCACCAGCAAGAGTACGTACAATGGCAAAAATGCAAGGAGTAGAGCCAGGTTATTACATTGTTGTGTACGTAAATTCTAAAAAATCGTTGGCAGATAGAAACGTAGACGAATTAAGAAATGATAATATAGATGCAGGATATTTTATAAATCCGGCAACAGGATATATGCATATATATATAGCGAAGACCCAAGATCGAAAAGAAGCAATACGATTGTATGAGAGCAATTTAGATGGCGCTTTTTATGATAGAAAATCTATAATAAACGTAAAATAATAAAAGTTTAGGTACACTAATTATCCCCAATAATTAAATTCCCCCTAATTATGATGAAAAGATTACTATTAATTATAATATTTTTTTGGCAAACAGGTTTACTGTTTTCACAAGAAAAAGTAAATTATCAAGAAGATAGAACTTCAACAGAGTTTAATGCAAGACCAGATGTTACCTTTACAAATCGTTTAGGTACAGGAGGTGTCAATTTGAGAGGAGATATAACATTTATAGCTAATAATATATTGAGTAGATCGTCAGGAACAAATACACCAAACGTACCTTATGATGGATATTCTTCTAACGGAAGTTTATTTATGGATTATATTGATATTGATGGTGATCCTTCTACTTTTTCTTCTTCAAGAGCTGGGTTAAATTTACCAGCTTGTTCTAAAGTAGTTCATGCATATTTATACTGGGGTGGAGTGTATCCTTATAAGACATGGTCTGGTTTTGAAGCAAGAGACGATGATTTTGACCAAATTAAATTTAAAATACCTGGGGATGTAAATTACAGAAATATTACAGGACAAAGAATTTATGATCAGGGAACTACAACACAAAGACCATATGTTTGTGTTAGTGATGTTACAAGTTTACTTGCTGGTTTAGGGACAAATCCAAATGGAGATTATTATGCAGCAGATATAAAGGCAGTAGTAGGAGATGATCCATTTGGTTTAGGAGGAGCTGCTGGTTGGACTTTAGTAGTTGTTTACGAAAATGAAAATGTATCAAGTAAAAATATTTCAATTTTTGATGGATTTTCTACTATTGATGGAACAAATAATGCAACTATTTCATATTCTGGATTTAAAACAATTCCTGTAGGACCAGTAAGAGCAAAAGTTTTAGTAGGAGCTTTGGAAGGTGATAGAAGTATTTCAGGTGATAGTTTTCAAATTCAAAATACGAATGGTTGGTATATTAATCAATTTACACCAAATATAAATCCAAGAACTGGAAGTCCAGGGAATTGGAGATATAATTTTTTCAATGGTTCAATAAGTGAGATTGATGCCTTTTTAACAGATAGAACACCAGATAGTGAAAATACATTAGGTTTTGATGTTGATTTATACAGTGTAAGGAATAACAATAATGTATTAATAGGAAATAATCAAACCAGTGCAAGTTTACGATTTACTACCAGTGGAGATGTATATTGGCCTTTTTTAAATGCTTTATCGGTTGAAATTATTGAGCCTAAAATACAAATGATTAAAACTATTGAGGATGCAGCAGGAAATGACATTTCAGGTGCGCCAGTAGGCTTAGGTAATGAATTATTTTATACAATAAGATTTCAAAATGTAGGTACAGATAATGCATTAAATACAGAAATTGTTGACTTATTACCTAAAAATGTTGATTTATTAGAATCAGATTTAATTTTACCTGCAGGGCTAACCGCAGCGAATTATACATATACACCACCAGCAGCAGGAAACGGATTTAGAGGAGAATTACGTTTTAATATACCTGATAGTATGGTTGAAGAAGGTGATCCTGCCTATGAAATAAAGATTAAAGTTCAAGTAGTTTCAAGTTGTAACGATTTAAGAGACGTTTGTTCTAATAGAATTGAGAATCAGGCTTTCGCTAATTATGATAGTGATGAAGGAGGAACACCAAGGGTTATAAATGAACCAAGTTTTGCAGGAATTGATGCCTGTAATTTTGGTATTGTAGGAACTTCAAATTTCTTAGTAGATACTTCTGGTTGTACATTTGAAAGGGACCAAATATTATGTGGGTCAGATACAGATTTAGTTGCAGGTAATGGTTTTATAAATTATTCTTGGGTAAATGCTAATAACCCAGGAGTAGTTATAGGGACTAATCAAACGTTAACAGTTACTCAAGCGGGGACTTATATTGTTACAAAAACTGCCCCAGTGGGTTGTATTGATAGTACAGAAACAATAAATGTAATTGCCTTTAATACACAACCTAACCCATTAGCAGCTTCAGCAGATCAAATTTTAACTTCATGCCCTAGTAATGGAGAACCTTTAGCAGAAATATATTTATGTGGAGATGGAAGTACAAGACAAATTAACTTACCTTTTGCAGTAGGTTCTGCAACTACAGTAGAATGGTTTCAATTAGATGAAGCTTCTTGTCCAGATCAAACTGTAGCAGGTTGTGCCAACATAAATACAGCTTGTACATGGAATAGCATAGGAACTGAATTTTCAAGAACGTTTGGTGATGCAGGGGAGTATAGATTAGATGTACTCTATGATGGACAGTGTCGAGAATCGTATTATTTTAATGTATATAAAGCAACCTTAAACCCTAATATTGTTAAAGAAGATATTCTATGTGGTGCTTCAGCAGATATTACTATTAATAATATTCCTGTAGGTTATGAATATAGCTTAACAGGCCCAGGAGGATTCAATGCTCCTTTTCAAGCTGGTAATACGTTTACAGTAACACAACCAGGTGATTATGATTTATCAATTCGTTTAGCAGGTTCTTCTGCTGCGGCATGTACCTATACTTTCCCTTCAATAAATATTCAAGAGGAAACTATAGATTTAGATGTAATTACAACAAACATGCAGTGTGCTAATGAACAGGCACAAATAAGAATTCAAGCCAATAATGTACCTGGAGATTATACCTATACCTTAACACAAGGTGGAGCACCAGTGGCTACTTTTGGACCAGTAGCTACCAATGATCATACTTTTAATGTAACTGATGGAGGAACTTATACTGTTACTGTTTCAACAGCTGATTGTACTGCTACAGAAATGGTAACTATTGTAGAGCCAGCAGAACTTAATTTAAATGCAGTTGCTACTAAAGATATTTCATGTCTAAATGGAGATTCTGATGGAATCATAACGTTAAATGCTACAGGAGGAACTTTAAATACAGGTGATAGTTATTCTTTTGCGGTATGGTCTAAAGATGGAGTAAACTTACATGCAAGTATTGCGGCTATTCCTTCTACAGACTATTTTACAAGTACTACTTATAATGTTGTAAACGGACAGGAGGGAACCTATACTTTTCTTGTAGTAGATAGTAATAACTGTTCTACAATATCAGGTCCAGTAACAATAAATGTAGAACCACCGTTACAATTTACACATACTGCAACAGACATTTCATGTAATGGTTTAACAGATGGTAGAATAGAGGTAAATGTTGTAGGAAGTGACTTAGGTTTTGCTCCTATTGAATATAGTTTAGACGGAGGTACTAATTGGAATACTACAGGTGTTTTCAATAACTTGGCAGCAAATCCGAATTATACGGTAACTATAAGAGCTTCAAAAACAGGTTATCAGTGTAATTATGAAATTACAAATATTGCTATCAATGAACCAACGGCTTTAGCAGGTGGTAGTGTTGTAGGAACTGATCTTTCATGTAATGCAGCCGGAGCTACAATATTAGGAACGTTAACATTTACAGCACCAACAGGAGGTACAGGAGCTTATACATATTATTATAGATTAGCTGGAGCAGCTACTTTTAGTGCAGCAGCAGGAACTACAGTTTCAAATTTACCAGCAGGAACATATAATACAAGAGTAGAAGATGCTAATGGTTGTTCGAGAGATTTAAATGATGTAGTCATTGCTCCATTGCCAGCAGCACCTACTTTAGCTAGTTCTATTGTTTATAATTGTGATGGAACAGCTAATGTAACAATTACACCTAATGTTGGAACTTATACATATAGTTTAGACGGAGGTGCAGCTCAATCAAGTAATGTATTTAACAATGTAGCTGTAGGAGCACATACATTTACTGTAACTTATGGAAGTGCTTGTACAGAAGATATCGTAGTGAATGTTGCTTCAGGTCAGGCATTTACTGGAAGTGTGGTAGGTAGTACTGATAGTGAATGTAATGGTTCTGATAATGGAACAATAACAATTTCAGCAAATAATTTTACAGGAGGTAGTTATGAATATTCTACTGACGGAGGAACAACGTGGTCATCTACTGCAGATAACCCATATAGAGTTGTTGGATTAGCAGCTGGAACTTATCATGTATTTGTAAGAGAAACATCTGGTGCACTAAATTGTGATGTTGATTTAGGTACAGTTACAATTTCTGAACCGCCAGAATTAACATTATCTGCCTCAGTAACGCAAGCAGCAGTTTGTACCGGAGCAAGTACCGGAGCAACAATTACGGCTGTAACAAATGGAGGAGGTACACCACCATATACATTTAGTATAGATGGAGGTGCAACTTGGCAAACGTCGCCAGTATTTACAAATGTAGCACCAAGTGCAACAGATTACATTGTAATGGTACGTGATAGTAGAAGTTGTAATGAGTGTGGTTGTACAGCAAACTTATTTGAAAATGGTAGTTTTGAATCGCCAGCATTAGGTTCTACAGGTTTCCGTCAGAGAAATGAAGATGATGTACCGGGATGGGATACAACAGATCCTTCAAATAGAATTGAAATTTGGTATAATAATTTCTTAGGAGTAACACCACATGATGGAGTTGCATTAGCTGAGTTAAATGCTAGAAACCCTGGATCATTATATCAAGAATATTGTACAGAGCCAGGAGATGTAATTAATTGGTCAGTAGCACACAGAGGTAGAAGTGGAGTAGATGTAGCTTCTGTTAGAATTGGAGGAGACTTAGCTACAGCACCAGTTGTTGAAACAATGACAGATGGTACTTCTGCTTGGGGAGTATATTCTGGAACTTATACTGTACCAGTAGGACAGTCTACAACAGTTATTGCCTTTGATGCAGTATCTACAGCAACAGGAAGTTTAAGTGTAGGTAACTTAATTGACAATGTACAAATAACAATAGCAAGAAACAGTTGTATACCAGTAAGTGTAACAGTAGATCCACCACAAACAGTAACACATACAGGTACTGTAACACAATGTTATGATGGAAGCAATGGAGAAATTGTAGTAAATGTTACACAAGGAAACGGGGATTACCAATTTAGTTTAGATGGAGGACCATGGCAAACACCAACTCCATCAACAGCAACAACTTATACATTCTCAGGATTAACACCAAATACATATACAGTAGATGTACGAGATGGATCAGGATGTTTATCAACTCAAACAACTCACGTATTAAATCCACAATTAGGATTAACAACAACGTTAGTAGATGAGACTTGTAACACAGGAACGATAACAATTAATCCAACAGGAGGAGATAGTAACTATCAATTTGCAGTGATTACTAGTGGAACAGCAGTAACAGCAGGAGATTTCAATACAACGAATCCAGTAAATGTAGCTGCAGGAACTTGGGATGTTTACGTACGAGATAAAAATGGAGGTGCAAATTTCTGTCAAGTAATGGAAACTGTAACAATCCAGAGAATTACAGATCCAACCATTACTACTTCTG
>NZ_JAKRGD010000008.1:0-263640 GCF_022347705.1 Tenacibaculum sp. Cn5-46 | reverse complement strand
TTATAATACAAGGGAAGTTAAACGATTTAGGATATCAGTATAAATACGACCATAGAAACCGTTTGGTAGAAAAGAGAATGCCAGGAAAAGATTGGGAGTATATTGTATATGATAAGTTAGACAGACCGGTACTTACCCAAGATGCAAATTTAAGACAGAACTTAGATTGGTTGTTTACTAAGTATGATGCCTTAGGAAGAGTGGTATATACAGGAAAGTTCCATAGTGGAAGTACCAGACCAGTTATGCAATCGTTATTTGAAGATGACTTACCTCTTAACATGTATGAGGATGTTTCAACAAGTACTATCACTATAGAAGGAACAAGTTTGAAGTATACTAATAGATCCTATCCTACAGATGTTAATAATTTACAAGTGTATACTATTAATTACTATGATACTTATGCAGATTTACCAGTAGGATTAACTTCTACAGCAACTACAAGTTATGGTAAAACAACAACAACAAATACCAAAGGATTAGCTACTATAAGTAAAGTACGTGTATTAGGAACAAATAACTGGATAACTACAGTAACCTATTACGATGAAAAGGCACGTCCAATATATGTGTATTCAAAGAATGATGAGTTACAAACAACAGATATTGTAGAGAGTAAGTTAGATGATTTTACAGGAAGAGTCTTAGAAACAAAGGCAACACATAAAAAGACAGGAAAAGCAGATGTTGTAACGGTGGATAGCTTTGAATATGATTATTTAGATAGATTGATAAGTCAAACACAAAAGATAAATAATCAAGTATCTAATAGAATTGTAAAAAACAATTACGATGAGTTAGGACAATTAACCTCTAAGATAGTAGGAAATGGAGTAGTAAAAGGTTACAAAGATGTAACTTCAGGAATTACAATTAATGATGATTTAATTACAGAAACAGGAGGAGCGAGTTGGACAAATTGGACTGAAGGATTAGCTACACAGGGAAGTTTTATTGGGAATGGATACGTAGAGTTTGAAACGGTAGATGATAATAAAAACTATATGGTTGGGTTATCTGATAATAATACAAATTCACATTATGGTACTATAGATTATGCAATTTATATAAGAGGAAGTTATGTTGATGTTTATGAGTCAAGATTAGATAAAGGAAATAAAACAACCAATACTGTAGGAGATGTTTTTAGGGTTGAAAGAATAGGAAGTCAAGTGTATTATAAAAAGAATGGAAAGACTTTTTACATTTCAGGAACTCCATCTACAGGGGTTTTATTAGGAGATATTAGTATTGGAACTGGAGGTTCTAAAATCAAAGATTTGAAAATTGTAGAAAATAACAAAGGATTGCAAACAGTAGATTATAAGTACAATGTACGTGGATGGTTAAAAAATATTAACCAAGATACGAATACAAATGATGGAGATTTGTTTAACTTTACATTAGCGTATAATAAACCGACAAGTGGAGGTGCTTTGTTCAACGGAAACATTAGTCAAACAAGTTGGAATACGTTAAATACAGATACAAGTTCAAAAACATATACCTATAGCTACGATGCACTTAATAGAATTTTAGGAGCAACAGGAGTAAACGGATCTAATTATAATGTTTCGGGAATTACTTACGATAAGAATGGAAATATTTTAAGTTTGATTAGAAATGGGCATACCAATGTAGGAGCAACTAGCTTTGGAGTAATGGATAACTTAGTGTATAGTTATGATAATGGTAACAAGCTAACCAAAGTATTAGATAATGGTAATGACATTTATGGATTTAAAGATGGAGCTAATACCACAACAGAGTATACCTATGATGTAAATGGTAATATGAAAACGGATGCCAATAAAGGCATCACTAATATAGTTTACAACCATTTAAATTTACCAACACAGGTAACTATAGGAGGTCAAAACATTACTTATACCTACGATGCAGCAGGAATGAAGTTAAAGAAAGTAGTAAATGGTACCACTACAGAGTATGCAGGAAACTATATGTATGAGAATAATGTTTTACAATTCTTTAGCCACCCAGAGGGATATGTAAAGGTAGAGAATGTCACATCGAGCACTTCGTCAGGCTCAGCACAGGCTCAAGTCGAGATGTCATATGTATACCAATACAAAGACCACTTAGGTAATGTTCGTTTATCATATACTGATAGCAACAATGATGGTGTTATTACTCCAAGTACTGAGATTGTAGAAGAGTCTAATTACTATCCTTTTGGTTTAAAACATAAAGGGTATAATGGAAATGTGTCTTCTTTAGGGAATAGTGTTGCGCAGAAGTTTGGGTTTATAGGAAAAGAGTTTAATGAAGAATTAGGGTTAAAGTGGTATGATATTAGTGCTAGAAATTATGACCCGTCTCTAGGGAAGTGGTTTAACATTGATCCATTGGCTGAAGATATGTATGAATGGTCACCATATAATTATTCTTTCAATAGCCCTATAGTTTATTTAGATGATGATGGAAATAGTCCTATTTCTATTTTTGTTAAAATAGCAGCTAAACAAGGTATTAAGTTAGCTGGGAAAAATTTTATTAAGAAAGTGTTGAAACGAAAATTGAAACAATATGGTTCTAAAGCTTGGGGTAAACAACTTTTGAAAGATGCTAGTAATTTTGTAGATCATTCAATGAAAACTCAATGGTGGGAATGGGCCGTAGAAGTTATACCAGTTGTAGGAGATGCTTATGGAGCCTCAAAGTTAGGTAAGCAGGGGTATAGATTGTGGAAAGGACTAGAGAAGTTTGAAAAAGTAGCAGAAATAGGAGCTATAGCTTCATCTAGAGCGTGGAAAAAACTAGGTTCAAACCATAAATTAATTGGAAAAGGAAAAAATAAATTACAATGGTATATTCAAAAAATAAATAAGCAAGGAACTCATCTAAATCCAGATGATTTAGGAGGTGCGGTTAAAGAAATATTTGGTTTAAGCAGTAACGGTCAACACCTGAAAGAGGTAACCGGTGCTCTTGGAGGTATGGGGAAAAGAATAAGAGCTTTAAAAGCTCAAATAAAACATGGTGATTTTTCAGGAGATACACTTAAACTTGCAAAGAAAATACTGAGTGAAACTCAAAAACAGTATAATGAGATACAAAATGCATTAAATAGTGCAAGGAAAGCTGTAAAAAAACTACAATAATATTATGAAAAATATAGAAAATAAAAGTTTACAAGACTTATTAGGTAAATGGAAGGGAGAAGTACCTAAAAGAGATTCTTCCTCTTCAATTCAAATAAGAACTTATAATCTTTATTCAAAAAAAATAAAGGATTTTGATATTGATGATTTAAGATTTATGCTAGGGCAGGAAGTTGGATCAAAATATATACTTCCAATAGCTATGAAATATCTTAAAGAAAATATTTTAATTGAAGCAAATTATTATGAAGGTGATTTACTTAGTTCTATATTATTATTACCAAAATCTTTTTGGAAGAAAAATATAAAGTTTTACAGCGAAGTATATAGTTTACTTTTGTCTAATAGAGATTCTTTGAGTAATTTAGATATGTCTTTTGATGTAGATAGGGACTTAGTTAAACAGTATGAAAATTTCTTACAGATTTTAGAATCCCGATAGCGCGGAAATGTTTTCCGTCCCGAGTATGAGTAAGTAAATAGAAATTAAATCATTAAAAATAAATAAAGCCACAGCAGTAATGTTGTGGTTTTATTGTTTTACATAGTCCTAATTCTATTGCTTGGATATGATAGCCCCGCTCCCGCACGATTGCATCGTGTGGTAAAAGGAACTAAGAATTAATTTCAGAATTTTTAATAGACAAAAACTACTTTAAGAAATTGAAGTAGTTTTTTTATTTTTAAAGAAAATAGCTATGAGTAGAAATTATAAATCATAACCGTTAAGGAAACAAATGATTTGCTACTAGTAAAAGAAATATTTTCCTTCTAATAAAAGTAACTTCCAAAGCCTAATGATAATGGTTTTATAAGTAGTGTTATAGAAGTATTATAACTATACTTATAGCATAAGTATAATATTCGTTATAGAGTGTATCTAACTAGCGTTAAAAAAAGTCTTTTACTAGGCAGAGAAAAAGATTTTGCTTACCGAGAAACTATTTGTTTTACTTACAGTATTATTTTTAAACATAGCTAAGCTGTATTAAATAGTATAATAGCAGAGATGGTTTAAAGTAGCGTAGAGGGAATAAAAAGAAGCCTTATGTTAATGTTTTTGTTTTCCTTAACAAAAAGTTTCGTTAAAATTCTGCATCTTTGTGGTTATGCGAATTTATCCGATAGAAACAGGTAATTTTAAATTAGATGGCGGAGCCATGTTTGGAGTAGTACCAAAATCACTTTGGGAAAGAACAAATCCAGCAGACGAAAAGAATATGATATCAATGAGTATGCGATGCATGCTTATAGAAGATGGCGATAGACTTACACTGATAGACACTGGGATTGGAAACAAACAATCAGATAAATTTTTTGGGTATTATCACTTATTTGGAGACTTTTCTTTAGATGCTTCACTAGCAAAGTACGGTTTTCATAGAGATGATATTACCGATGTGTTTTTAACACATTTGCATTTTGATCATTGTGGTGGAGCAATTCAATGGAATAAATTCCGAACAGGATACGAACCAGCTTTTAAAAATGCACGTTTTTGGAGTAACCAACGTCATTGGGACTGGGCAATTCATCCAAATGCAAGAGAAAAAGCATCATTTTTACAAGAAAATATATTGCCAATACAAGAAAGTGGTCAGCTAAATTTTTTACACTTAAACGCAAAAGATTATGTAGGGTTTGATGTATTGTTTAAAGACGGACATACAGAAAAACAAATGCTGCCAAAAATAGAATACCAAGACAAAACCTTGGTGTTTATGGCCGATTTATTACCTACCGCAGGTCATATACCATTACCATATGTTATGGGCTATGATACTAGACCACTATTAACGCTAAAAGAAAAAGAAGCCTTCCTAAATGAGGCTGCAGATAAAGAATATTACTTGTTTTTAGAGCACGATGCCTATAATGAGGTAATAACTGTAAAGCATACTGAAAAAGGAGTACGATTAAAAGAGAATTATAAATTTACAGATATATTTAATTAAAATAGAGATATGAGAGTTTTAAAGCCAGTATTTTATTCTGCAGTAGCAGTATCAATCCTAGCTAGTTGTAAAACAGTTAGTAAAATACCAGTACCAACAGGATCTAATACCGTAGTAAACCTTCCAGCAAAAAAAGCTAAGTTAACAGATAGCGAAAAAGATAATTGGCAACACTTAGATTTAGCAACCGATACCATTCCAGGAATGAGTGTACACAAAGCATATGATTTCTTAAAAGGAAAGAAAAATGTATCAGTTGTAGTTGGTGTAATAGATTCAGGTACCGATTTAAAACATGAAGATTTAGTAGATGTTGCTTGGGTAAATACTAAAGAAGTAGCAGGAAATGGAATCGATGATGATAAGAATGGTTATGTTGATGATATCAACGGATGGAACTTCTTAGGAAAATCATACAAAGAGCACTTAGAATATGAGCGTATTTTAATGAATCCATCAATAGCTGATGAAGAAACATTAAAAGAAGTAAAAGCATTTCAAGCTGAAAAGGTTGAAGGAGCTAAAAAGAATAAAGTACGTTATGGAGAGATGTTAGCAAATGTAAAGTTGGCAGATGAAACATTAACGAAATATTTTAAAAAATCAGATTATACTGATAAAGAAATAGAGGCAATTAATACTACTGATGAAAAATTAAAAGCAGCTATAGGTACTGCAGATTTTGCAAAGAGAAATGGTTATACTTTAGCTAGTATTGGAAAAGTTTTAAGTGGTTTAGTGAAAACTGCAGAAGCTACAATTGCTGGAGATAACTTAAAAACAGATTACCGTACAGTTGTAGGTGATAATGCTTACGATATTAAAGATAAGCCAGGTTCTGGAGATGGAAATACAGGGCACTCTGAAAAAGGAGAAGCACACGGTTCTCACGTTGCAGGTATTATTGGAGCAACAAGAAATAATGGAAAAGGAATGGATGGAGTTGCTAATAACGTAAAACTTATGGCAGTACGTTCAGTATCAGATGGAGATGAGTACGATAAAGATGTAGCTTTAGGTATTCGTTATGCAGTAGATAATGGAGCAAAAGTAATTAATACAAGTTTTGGTAAAGGATTTTCACCAAACAAAGAATGGGTTTATGATGCAATTAAGTACGCAGCTTCTAAAGATGTATTAATTGTAAATGCAGCAGGAAACGATGGTAAAAACATTGATGTTGAAAAAACATTTCCAAACGATGCACCAGATTTAGTAAACGAAGTAGCAGATAACTTTTTAACAGTAGGAGCAATGAGTGCTAACTATGATAAAAAATTACCAGCAACTTTTTCAAACTACGGAAAAATCAATGTAGATGTATTTGCACCAGGAGTACAAGTACATTCAACAACTCCTGATGGAGAGTACAAAAAGTTTAGTGGAACATCAATGGCTTCTCCAGCAACAGCAGGTGTAGCAGCATTAGTACGTTCTTACTATCCAGAATTATCTGCAAGTCAGGTAAAACATATCTTAATGAACTCAGGTACTAAAATAGATTTAGAAGTTATCAAGCCAGGAACTGGTGCTAGATATGGTAATAAAGAAGAAATAGTTCCTTTCACAGATTTATCAGTTTCAGGTCGTGTTGTTAATGCATACAATGCAGTAAGAATGGCAGACAGAATGGTAAACGGAAGAAAATAATAGTAGTATAAAGAAAACGAAAAGAGCATTATATTTTGATGCTCTTTTTTTGTTATAAATAACTTATGAAGTTAGAGTTTAATAAATTAAAAAAAGAAATTAGTATTAAAGACGAAGTAGCCAATCATACATGGTTAATTATCATTTTAATGGCAGTAAATGTTTTTAATATGGCCTTTCAACTATCATATATAAGTTTTAAAAAAAACGAATTGCTTTTTATTGGATTAGCAATTCTTGCATTAGTTTCAATACTTGTAATATTCTTCTTTTTTACAAAAAGATCATGGAAATCAATGTATAAAATGGAAGAGATAGAAGGAGTGGAGGTTAAAAAGATATACGGAAGAGAACGTATCTTTTTAAAATTATTAAACGGAAAAAGACGTAGTTTTCCTATTTTGAGAAATTTAGAAGAAATAGAAAACTTAAAAAAGACATTAACCAACATGGGAATTAAATTAGTTTAAGATGAAAAAAATAATACTAGGACTTTCAATATTGTCAATAGTTTCTTGTGCGGCATCTAAAAAAGTAGATAAAACACCAGCACAAAAGCAAACTTCGGCAAGCAGTACTTATTGGCAACAACATGTAGATTATACTATGGATATTGATATGGATGTAAAAACATATCAGTATAAAGGAGTTCAAAAGTTGGTATATACTAACAATTCACCGGATGTATTAAACAAAGTATTTTATCACTTGTATTTTAATGCATTTCAACCAGGGTCTCAAATGGATGTACGTTCAAGAAACATCAAAGATCCAGATAAAAGAGTTGGCGATAGAATAAGTAAGTTATTACCATCAGAAATAGGATATATAAAAGTAAACACATTAAAACAAGATGGTAAACAGGTAAAACACGAAACTGTTGGGACTATTTTAGAGGTAACTTTAAATGAAGCAATTCAACCAGGAGAAAGCGTAACGTTTGATATGGTTTTTGATGCGCAAGTACCAAAACAAATTAGACGTTCAGGTCGAGATAGTAAAGAAGGAGTAGCATTATCAATGACACAGTGGTACCCTAAAATGGCTGAGTACGATTTTGAAGGATGGCATACACCACCTTATTTAGGACGTGAATTCCACGGAGTTTGGGGTAATTTTGATGTAACCTTACATATCGATAAAAACTATGTAGTAGGAGGTACAGGATATGTACAAAATGCACAGGAAGTAGGACATGGATATGAAGATAAAAACGAAGCGTTAAACTTACCATCAGGAGATAAATTAACGTGGAAGTTTAAAGCTCCAAATGTGCACGATTTTACTTGGGCAGCAGATCCAGACTATATTCACGATACATATAAAATGGAAAATGGAATAGATTTACACTTCTTGTACAAAAAGAGTTTATCGCCATTTTTTCAAGAAAACTGGAAGAAGTTACAGCCAAAGACTGCAGAGTTAATGGATTATTTTAGTAAGCATATAGGGCAGTATCCATACAAACAATATTCAGTAATCCAAGGAGGAGATGGAGGTATGGAGTATGCAATGTGTACTTTAATTACAGGAAAACGTAAATGGGGAAGTTTATTTGGTGTAACAGCACATGAGTTAGCACATACATGGTTCCAGTTTTTATTAGCAACAAATGAAAGTAAGCACCCTTGGATGGATGAAGGATTTACAACCTATATTTCAAATAAAGCAGAGAATGAAATTTTAAACAAAGGAGAAGAAAATCCACATAAAGGATCGTATAGATACTACAACTATGTTGTGAGTAATAATGCAGAAGAGCCATTATCAACTCATGCAGATAGATATCATACAAATATGGCTTACGGAATGGGAAGCTATTCAAAAGGAAATATCTTTTTAACACAGCTAGAGTATATTATTGGTAAAGAAGATGTAGCAAAAACATTAAAAAAGTACTTTAACGATTTTGCATTCAAACATCCAACACCAAACGACATTAAAAGAACAGCAGAAAAAGTTTCGGGAATGCAGTTAGATTGGTTCTTAAACGAATGGACACAAACTACACATACAATAGATTATGGAGTAAAATCTGTAGAAGGAAAAGATATTACTTTAGAAAGAATAGGAAAAATGCCAATGCCAATAGATGTAGAGGTAACTTATACTGATGGTACAAAAGAAGCATTTAACATACCATTACGTATGATGCGAGGAGAAAAACCAACAAATGCAACAGTTATAAAAGACTGGACATTTGCACATCCAACCTATACATTTGAAGCATCAAAAGATGTAAAATCGGTAGAAATTGACCCATCAAAATTAATGGCAGATATTAATTTATCGAACAATACATTTACAAAAGAGTAAATAAAGTAAACATATAAATAGAAAAGGTTGAGAATTATCTCAGCCTTTTTTTATGAGTTCTTTTTGAAGCTCAGAAGGATTAAAACCTGTTTGTTTTTTTACAAAAAGACTAAAGTTAGAAGGACTATCAAAATTGTAATTATAGGCAATTTCTTTATGACTAAGTTCTTTAAAAGCTAAATCGCGTTTAATATTTAGTATTAAAATATCATGAATATATTTTAAAGGAGTTGTGTTTAATTCGTTTTTTACCAATAAGGAAAGCTTCTTGTTAGAAATGTTTAGGGCTTGAGCGTATTCATTAATAGTTTTAGAATTAAGATGAATATCAACTAAATCGATAAATTGAATAATAGTTTTAGAAGTTTGTTTAAAATTGGTTTTCGAACTATTTTCTTCTAAAGAATATAAAAGAGTAGAAAGAAGGTGAATTGATTTCTCCTTATAAAATTCAGATTTGCTTTTTTGAACATTCAGAATAGTGTTTAATAAATCAAAAAAAACAGTAGTTAATTTGGGGTTTTTATGATAAACAATAGAAGAGTCAGAGTAGTTTTTAAGTAAGAAAAAGGCTTCAGAAAAGAGCATTTCTTTGGTAAACTGTATCATTAAACCATCAGCTTCAAAATGTCTTTTTACTAAGTGTAATTGTTTAGGTTTTATAATATAACAGCTATTCTCTTCAATAGGAACTTTGTTAAAATCAATAAGCTGATAACCTCCACCTTTTTCAAAAAACATAATTTCAAAATAATCATGCTTATGAATAGTATTAAAATCATAACTATTATTATGAGAAATAGGAGCTACATTTATGTTATAAGCAGTAGTTAAGCTATGAATGGGAATATCATTGGGCATAAATTCATAAGTAGTTTTCTGTTTTTAATAACTTTTAAAGGAAAACGAACTATACTTTCGTCACAGATTTAAAAAACTTAAAAATAATGAAAAAAATAATCTTTTCGCTTATAGCATTTGTATCGTTAACCATAAATGCACAAACCACTTGGAAAGTAGATAATGCACACTCGTCAATTACTTTTTCGGTATCACACTTTATGATTTCAGAAGTAACAGGAAACTTTGGTAAGTTTGATATTACAGCAGTTAGTAATGATAAGTTTGAAGACCCAAAGTTTGAAGTATCCATAGATGCAGCAACAATAAATACAAACCAATCAGGAAGAGATAACCATTTAAAAGCGGCAGATTTTTTCGATGTAGCAAAACATGCAAATATTGTATTTAAAAGTACATCTTTTAAAAAGTTAGAAGGAAAAGAGTTTGAAACAAAAGGAGATATTACCATTAAAGGAATTACAAAAGAAGTAGTTTTTAAAGGAAAGTTAAATGGTATTATCGAAGGAAGAAACAACAAAAAGAAAGCAGGGTTAAAATTAACTACTACTATAAAAAGAGAAGATTTTAATGTAGGAAAAGGAATGAACCCAGTAGGAAAAGACGTAGCTGTAACTATAAATATTGAAATGAATCAGCAATAAAAATTAATTGTCCTAAGGACAAATTATTTTTCCCTTTTAGGCAAAAAGCTATCTTAGTTTTTTGCCTTTTTTATTTGTTGTACTTTTAAAAAATGGAACAGGTAACGTTTGAATTAAATTTAGTGTCGATAATAGATGTTTTATCAATAGCTACGGCACTAATGCTTGGCTTTTTGTTAATAACATTAAAGTCTAAAAATAAATATGCGAATATCTTTTTAGGTGCGTTTTTATGGTCTTTGGGAATAGAAGTATTGGAATCTTTTTTAGAGTCATTAACTTTTGAAACAATACATATTCAGGTAATTCAAACAACATTAGCTACAATTCCTTTATTATTACTTTATGTGTATTCTACTTTAAACGTTAAGTTTAAAAAACTTTATTTACTACTGTTTATACCATTTGTAATATCAAATTTAATAGGTTTTCCAGAAGAAGAAATAAAGTGGTTTGAATATGTATTTAATTTAATACTCTTATATATAATTCTTAAAAATATTAAAGAGCATCAAAATAAAGTAACAGATTACTATTCGGACATAGAGAATAAAACACTTTTATGGATTCGAACAATTGTGTATATATTCTTATTCTTTCATGTTTTTTGGATTCTAGAAGATATTATAGGGTTTCAGAATGAAATTATAACGCAGTATTTTGCTTTTTCATCAGCAATTCTAACCTTCTTTATGATTTATTGGATTGCTTATAATGGTTTTTCACAACAAGAAATATTTACCACTTCATTATTTCAAATAGATGAGAAAAAAGAAACACAAATAGATTCCATAGATACAGAAAGTCAATTTAAATTGATGTTAGAAATTATGGAAAGAGAGAAGTTGTATTTAGATGGAAATTTAAACTTACGATTATTATCAGAAAAAGTAAATATTAAAGAAAGACAACTTTCTAAATTGATAAAAACACATACAAAAAAGAATTTCTATCATTTTGTAAATCAATTTAGAGTACAAGAGTTTAAAAAATTGGTAGCCTCACCTAAAGCAACGCAATTATCTTTGTTAGGTTTAGCGCAAGAAGCAGGATTTTCTTCAAAATCAACATTTTATACAGCGTTTAAAAATGTAGAAGGTGTTACTCCAAAACAATATCAGGAGAGTTTAAAAAAGTCTGAGTAACCGAAACTCGGACTTATAGAACGTGTTTAGTTATACTTATGGTCATAATTTTGAAGTTAAATGTTCAAGAAGTAGTTGAACTAAAACTTAGAGATTATGATAAAAAAAATGTTTTCAGTAAGTATAATAACTTTTACAATTTTAATAACTAGTAGTATTTCTTGTTCAAAAAACGATACCATAGTTGAAGAAGGAGGGGCAACAAATGCAAATGCATTGGAAACCTATTTAAAAGCAAATGCCGATTATGTGCATCATATTAATGGCTTTTATATTGTAGGAAGTGCGGCAAAACCAACTTCAAGTGAAACTACACCGGGAACAACAGGTAAAGATATATTTGAGCATAGTGTGCGTTTGTTCAGTTCTTTTTTAGATCAGGATAATGATGGTGTTATTGATGATGATAAGAAAGAGTTAAACAAATGGTTAGCACAAAAGTTGGTTTTTATTTCTGGGCCTTTATCAATGGTCGATAAAATATCAGCAGCAAACTTAGTAGAAGGAAAAGGATTGTATGGAATGAGTATGCAAACAGATAATTGGCCATATGTAAAAGATTATGATGGGAAAGGTTGGACAATTTCTGAGTTAAATTCCTCAACATGGAGGCCACAAGTATTTAATGCACTTTGGGAAGAAACATTTCATACAGTAACAGAAGCTTTTAGTAGAGTAGATCCAGAATTTAAGTTTACAACAGGAGGAGTTTTACGTAAATATATGGATGATGATATCGCGGCAAAAACATATGACATTTCAGTACAAAATGCAGAAGAAAACGGTAATTATGATAAAGTAACAGCGGTAAACGAGTATATACATCAAATTTGGGCAATCAATTTTGCAGGGCAGAGTAATAAGTTAAACTCACATCAGAAAAAAGCATTAGAGTTTATGAAAAAGAAAAAAGTGCCAATGCAAGTAAATGCAGGGTATACAAAAATGATAGGAACAAAAGTTAAATAAGATTATGATGAAGTTAATAAGCCTAAAAGTACTAGCAACATTAATTATTACTTTCAGTAGTGCTTCTTGTTCAGATAATATCAATGTAGCAACACCATCAGGAGAGATTAATCCGGGAAATGATCCTAATTTTAAAATAGAAGCAAATAAAGATACAGGATTTAATAGCTTCCCTAAAAAAGTAATGGTTTTTGGAATTCCAATTTATGCTTTATCAGGAGTAGAAGACGTAAAGTTATTGCATGCAGCAAATATAATGGCGCAATATTTAGACAATAATGAAGATGGGATTGTAGATAATCAATTGGTATTAGATGCAATGAAACAAAACAAAGCATTTTTGTTTATGTGGAAGAACCAAAACAACAATATAAGTTTTCCAAGTGGACACGAAGGACAAGATTTAGGAGCAGATGAAACTGTTCCAGCGTGGCATACAAATGGTCATACTGGACGTTTTGATGCTTCATTAGAAGAAATATGGCACATAATTAATCTTGCTGGTCATGCAAAAGCATATCCAAATGTTTTTGGCTTAAAAAAAGGAACTCAGTTAGCTAATGCGATGGATAAAGCGAGAGGAGGATATTTTCAAACAATTCCAAATCCATATCCAGCAGGAGCTTGGTATACATATGATGATAGTACTTGTGATTATGCAAGTTGTCAAACTGTAGAATATTTTTACTGGTCAATGACTTCTATACTAGGAGCACAAGCAAATAGATTAGGAGAAATACAGCAAGAATGGAAGTTAAATACGAAAGCAAAAGTTCAGGCTACAGATAAAGATATTTATAGTTTACTTACAAATACAACATATAAATTACCAACTGTTTTACCAGATGGAACTTATAGAAGGTAAATGTGTTTTAAGTTGAATTGATTGATGTGAATTAAATATTCCTTTTCGTTAAGAGAAGGGGTATTTTTAATAAAAAAATATGAGGAAAATAATACCTATAGTATGTGTTGTTGCATGTTTTTTACAAGCATGTGTAATAACAACCAAATCGAAAGAAAGTAAAGCAGAAAAAATAGAAACTTCAAATAAAATAGGAGGTTGTGTATTTAAAGAAGTTCAAAATACCAAAAAAGTAAATCCATTAAATTCAACTATTGAAATAGAATCAGCAAAAGGTGTTTTTTCAAAGAAAATGAATGTCTTGGGATTGGACTTTATCGTAATGGAGAAGGTTTCAGATGATTTTTTAAAAGATATTGGACAAACGATGAAAGAAATGTTTCCACAGGATAGTGCACTTAATTTGTCAAGGCAACACAAAGTATTAAACAATTTGTTACAGTATAATGCAACCATACCAGTAATTGTTGGTCACCACGATTCAATGTCGGAAGAAGTAATGATAGAAATGGAAAATACTTATGAAAAAGAATGTAGTATTTGCGATGTAATTATGTATGAGCAGCCAGGGCAAACCATGGAAGTAGTAGAGCACTTACTACATTTTATAACCGACATAGGTTTGCATTACGAGTATTCAAAGGAATGGGCTTTCAATAATAAGGAATCAGAAGTGTATCTAATAATGCAAGAAGCAATAAAGAAAGGTTTTTATGATGTAAGTAGTTATAAGGATATGGAAGGTGAAAAAGAAGTATACCAAAGAGTAATAGTGCAAGAATTTGCTTATTGGTTAATTAGTACATATTGGAATTTACAAGAAAAGTATGGGCCAAACGAAGAAGAATGGATTATAAGAAATAAAGAAGAGTTAAAAGAGAAGTTTCCAAGAGGCTACCAACTGGTAGAAAATACAGTTAGTAAAATAATGAAAGCGCCCTCAGAAGCTATTTTAGAGAAATTAGCAATATATGGTGAATAAATATTTTTTTCAAAGTTTGTTAATGTAGTACTTTGACTTCTAGTAGGGTAAGATGTGTTTGAAATGTTTTATATAAAAATTAATTTAGTTTTATAAAATTATATTTCAGCACTAGAGAAGAAATTGGAAATATAATTTATCAACCCTGTGTTAAGAGCACATACTTTAGTAATTGTCGTAAAGATAATTTTTAGAGTATGTGCTTTTTTGTTTAATCTAAAAACCAAGAAAAATGAAAGCAAGAAAAATAGTAATGGTTCCAATAGCATTTTTAATGTTATTAACAAGTTGTTCCGAAAATGATGAAGTTGTAATTAAAGATTCTCAAACAGTTTTTGGAATATTTAAAGTTTTAGAAGACGGAAAGACTGTTGAAATGAATGGAACTATTAATAGTAGCTCGTTAGTCAATTTTAATAAGCTATTTCAAAAGAATCCTAAGGTAACCAAAATAAATATCAAACAATGTGATGGCTCTTCAGATGATGAGGTTAATTTATTAGTAGCAAAAAGAGTTTATGATTTAAATATTGAAATTCACTTGTTAAATAACGCAGAAATAGCATCAGGAGGAGTAGATTTTTTCTTGGCAGGAAAAAAGAGAACAAGAGATAATGGAACAAAAATAGGAGTACATTCTTGGTCCAATGGACAAAATGAAGCTACTGATTTTCCAGTAGGACACGCTAATCATTTACCATATATAAACTATTATAAATCTATTGGTTTTACAGATGAAGAAGCAAAAGCATTTTATTATTTTACTATAAATGCAGCTGCAGCTAAAGATATACATTGGATGACGGAAGAAGAGATCATAAAATATAAGATGCTAAAATCATAAAAAATGTTGTAACAAAACTATAAAGCTTGCGTCGAATAGAGCAAATAAATACAAGCTTGCTTTCTAACATAAGGAAGAAATAGGGAAGGCAAGAAATTTAACCTATGGAAACTCATATACCTTATCTGTAAAAAGATATTGTATATGAGTTTTTTTTATTAAACAAAAATTTAAAAACATGAAAAAATTAGCAAGAACAACAATGGTATTAATACTTTTAATAACGGCTTTAAATGTAAAAGGTCAAGAGTTATCGGTAATAAAATCATCAAGTATTGGAATTAATGAACTACCAGAATATGTTATTATAACATCGCAAAACACAAAATTGTTAGGAGGAATTAATATTATAATAGATAAGAAAAGATCAACTTATAAAGATCAGTTAGAAGAGCTAGAATCATTATTGCAAGATGGAGATAAACTAAGAGTAAGAAATCAAACCGATTTATTAAACGCAATGTCTAAGTTAGGTTTCGATTATGTAAATGCTTACAATGCTAATGCAATAATGCCAAGTAATAGAAACAGCGATGGTGAAGATATTTTAAATATAGTAGATGGAGGAGAAGGAACCTATAAAGTAAATATGGTTTTTAGAAAAAAAGAAAAATATAGAAGTTAGAAAACTATAAAAACAGGTGAAAACGAAGACATTTTAATTTGATTAATTTTCTAAAAAGAGAAGTATATTATGTAATTTTGCACTTCAAATTCAACAGAAAATGTCAGAAGAAAAGAAATCATTGAATTTTTTAGAACAAATTATTGAAGAAGATTTGGCAAATGGAATGCCAAAAGAAAACTTACGTTTTCGTTTTCCACCAGAACCAAACGGATATTTACACATTGGACATACAAAAGCTATTGGAATTAGCTTTGGTTTAGGAGAAAAGTATAATGCTCCTGTAAATTTACGTTTCGACGATACAAACCCAGCAAAAGAGGAACAAGAGTATGTAGATGCTATAAAAAGAGATGTTTCTTGGTTAGGGTATCAATGGGAAAACGAATTGTATTCATCTGATTATTTTCAACAATTATACGATTGGGCAGTACAATTGATAAAAGATGGGAAAGCATATGTAGATAGCCAGACTTCAGAAGAAATGCGAGTACAAAAAGGAACGCCTACAAAAGCAGGAGAAAATAGCCCTTATAGAACTAGAAGTGTAGAGGAAAATCTAGATTTATTCACTAGAATGAAAGACGGAGAGTTCGAAGAAGGAACACATGTTTTACGTGCTAAAATAGATATGGCGTCACCAAATATGTTAATGAGAGATCCATTAATGTATCGTATTTTAAAGAAAGCTCACCATAGAACAGGAAATGATTGGGTAATATACCCAATGTACGATTGGACACATGGAGAGAGTGACTATATAGAACAAATATCACACTCGTTATGTTCGTTAGAGTTTAAACCACATAGAGAATTGTACAATTGGTTTAGAGATAACGTATATGAGTATAGTAAATCAGAATATCCAAATCCACCAAAACAACGAGAGTTTTCACGTTTAAACTTAAGTTACACTATAATGAGTAAGCGTAAGTTGTTGAAATTAGTTGAAGAAGGTGTTGTAAATGGATGGGACGATCCAAGAATGCCAACAATTTCAGGTTTACGTAGAAGAGGATATACCCCAGCATCAATTAGAAACTTTATTGAAACAGTTGGAGTTTCAAAGAGAGAGAATGTAATAGATGTGGCATTGTTAGAGTTTAAAATCAGAGAAGATTTGAACAAAACAGCCAATAGAGTAATGGGAGTTCTAGATCCAGTAAAAGTAATTATTGATAATTACCCAGAAGGAGAAGAAGAAATCTTAATTGCTGAGAACAATCCAGAAGATGAAAACTCAGGAACAAGAGAAGTACCATTTTCAAGAGAAATTTATATTGAACGAGAAGATTTTAGAGAAGAAGCAAATAAAAAGTTTTTCAGATTAAAATTAGGAAAAGAAGTTCGATTAAAGAATGCATATTTTATCACAGCAACAAGTTGTGAGAAAGATGAGAATGGAAATATCACAGTAATTCACTGTACTTATGATCCATTAACAAAATCAGGTAGTGGAACAGAAGAAAGTAAGCGTAAAGTAAAAGGAACTTTACACTGGGTTTCTGTAAAACATGCAGTAAAAGCTGAGGTAAGAGCGTATGATAGATTGTTTTTAGACGAGGCTCCAGACGCTCACAAAGACAAAGATTTTATGGAGTTTATCAACCCAGATTCTTTAGAGAAAATAGAAGCATTTGTAGAACCAAGTTTACAAACAGCAAAAATAGGAGACAGGTTCCAGTTCCAACGATTAGGATATTTCAATGTTGATGATGATTCAACACCAGAAAATCTAGTCTTTAATAAAACAGTTGGATTACGCGATAATTGGGCAAAAAAGAAATAGTTTAAAGAACTATAATAGCAATAAAAACTCCCTATAGATTTTTAAAATCTATAGGGAGTTTTTTAATGCAAAGATTCCATTTTAAGATTTCAATAGAATATGTATCTTTACTGATTAAGGGAAGTTGTGATAAAATAAACTTTATCTAGCTGAAAATCAATAATAAAAAAATGTTTTTTGATACTGTATAAATATCAGGTTTAAAAAATATTTATAAAAATATACTATTTTATGAGTTGTAGCAGTTGCTCAACTAACAAAAGCGGGGTTCCTAATGGGTGTAAAAGCAATGGAAATTGTGCAACAGGCACTTGTGGGAGTGGAAATAAATTAGCCGTTTTTGATTGGTTATCAAATATGACTTTACCAACAGGTGAAGCTCCATTTAATATATACGAAGTTCGGTTTAAAAACGGACGAAAGCACTTTTTTAAAAATTCAGATAAAGTAACTGTTTCAATGGGAGATATTGTAGCAGTTGAAGGATCGTCAGGACATGATGTAGGAATTGTTTCGTTAGCAGGAGAGCTAGTGAAAGTTCAAATGAAGAAACGAAAAATTACTGCAGATAGTGAAGATGTTAAGAGGATTTACAGAAAAGCATCGCAAAAAGATATTGATATCTGGCAAGCAGCTAGAGAAAAAGAGCTTGAAACACAAAGAAAAGGAAGGGAAATAATTAGTCGTTTAGGATTAAAAATGAAGCTTTCAGATGTGGAATATCAAGGAGATGGTACCAAAGCTACTTTTTATTATACTGCGGATGAGCGTGTAGATTTTAGACAATTAATTAGAGATTTAGCAGGAACTTTCTCTATTCGAGTAGAGATGCGTCAGGTAGGAATGCGTCAAGAAGCAGCTCGATTAGGAGGAGTAGGTTCTTGTGGTAGAGAATTGTGTTGTTCAACCTGGTTAACAGATTTTAGAAAGGTAAATACAGCAGCAGCACGTTATCAACAACTATCATTAAACCCTTTAAAATTAGCAGGGCAATGTGGTAAATTAAAATGCTGTTTAAACTTTGAATTAGACACCTATTTAGATGCATTAAAAAGTTTTCCAAAGCAAGATAAAATACTTAAAACAGAAAAAGGAGATGCTGTTTTTGTAAAAATGGATATTTTCAAAAAAATGCTTTGGTATACCTACAAAGAGGAAAGTTTTAAATGGTTTAAGTTATCCTTAGATCAAGTTCATGAAATTATTGAATTGAATAAAAATAATGAACTAGCTTTACCGTTAGATGAATATGAGTTAGAAATTACAGAAGAAGAAGCTGTTAATTTTGAAAATGTAGTTGGACAAGATAGTTTAACACGTTTTGATACTCCAAAAAAGCCAAGAAGAGGAAATAGAAGAAGGTCAAGAAAACCAATAGGGAAAGGTCCAGTAGCGAAAACGAAGAAAGAATCAAATAAAGCTACGGAGACAAGACCTAAAAAACGACCACAAAAAAATCAAGCTAAAGCAGCAGAACCAAATAATAAAAAAACTGACAAGAAAAGGGTTGATAATAGGAAGCAAAAGCCTAAGAATAATCCTAAGTCAAATAAACCAAAACCTCAAAAAGGTTCAGAGGAAAATAAAACACAAGCACAAAAGAAAAAAACAAATAATCAAAGAAGAAGAAATAATAATCAGAGAAAAAGAAAACCAAACGGAAATAAGAATAATGAAAACAAGAATAACAAAGAGTAAAATAGCAGTATTCTTTTTAGCAATTTTTATGCTAATATCGTGCGACTCAAAAAGAGAGTACGACGAATATATCTCGTTGTCAGGTAATTCATGGAATAAAGAAAATACACTGGCATTTACTTTTACTATAAACGATTCTATAAACAAGAAAAACTTATTTATAAATTTAAGAAACAATAAAGATTACGGTTATAGTAACTTGTTTTTAATAACTCAAATGGATTTTCCAGATGGAGAAGCAATTATAGATACTTTAGAGTATGATATGGCTGATCTTACAGGGAAATTTTTAGGAACTGGATTTACAGATATAAAAGAAAATAAACTTTATTATAAAGAAAACATAACATTCCCAAAAGCCGGAGAATATACCTTTAAAGTTCGACAAGCAATGCGAAAAAACGGAGAAATTGAAGGTATAGAAGAATTAGAAGGAATTACTCAGGTAGGGTTTAGAATAGAAAAAATTAAATAATGGCAGAGAAAAAAGCAGTCAGTTTTGTTAAATATATTAAGTGGTTTTGGTCTATCGTTTTAGGTGGATTCCTATTTATATGTTTAATGTTTTTATTAGCGTCTTGGGGAGTATTTGGAGCATTACCATCTTTCGAAGAATTAGAAAATCCTAAAAGTGATTTAGCAACAGAAGTTATTTCAGCAGATGGAAAAACTTTAGGGAAATACTATGTAAAAGCAAATAGAACGCCAATCCAATACAAAGATTTACCTGAAAACTTAATAAAGGCTCTAGTAGCTACAGAAGATGAACGTTTTTATGAACATTCAGGGATAGATTTTAGAGGTTTAGCAAGAGCAGTAGCCAAAATGGGTGCTGGAGGAGGAGCAAGTACAATTACACAACAATTAGCAAAGAATCTTTTTACAGGAAGAGCTTCGAGGAATATAATTGTACGTATTACTCAAAAAATGAAAGAATGGGTGGTGGCTGTAAAGTTAGAGCGTCAGTATACGAAAGAAGAAATTGCAACAATGTATTTAAATACACAAGGATTTCTTTTTAATGCAACAGGAATACGTTCAGCAGCACGTATCTATTTTGGAAAAGAACCAAAAGATTTAGACTTACAGGAATCGGCAATTTTAGTAGCAATGCTAAAAAACCCAAGACAGTATAATCCACATAGAAAAGTTTCTAAAAAGAAATCATTACAAAGAAGAAATGTAGTGTTTTCACAAATGGCAAAAAATGGAATTTTAACAGAGAAAGAAAAAGATTCATTACAAAAATTACCATTAAAAATTAATTTCACTCCGGAAAGTCATAGTGATGGATTAGCAACTTACTTTAGAGAAAACTTAAAACAACGATTAAAGAAGTGGGCAAAAAATAATTTAAAGCCAAATGGACAGCCATACAATATATATAAAGATGGATTAAAAGTATATGTTACTATTGATTCTAGAATGCAAAAATATGCTGAAGAAGCATTAGAAGAACATATGGCAAATTTACAATCGTTTTTCTTTGCAGAACAGAAAAAGAATAGAACAGCACCGTTTTACGATTTAGATAAAAAAGAAATCTTGAATAGTATGAAACGTGCAAAAAGAAGTTCTACACGTTATAAGAGAATGAAAGCGGCAGGAAAATCGGAAAAGGAGATAGAAAAATCTTTCAATACCGATACAGATATGCGAGTGTTTTCATGGAAAGGAGAAAAAGATACCGTAATGACTCCTTACGATTCAATCCGTTATTATAAACATTTCTTACGTTCTGGATTGGTGTCTATAGAACCGCAAACAGGACATATAAAAGCATGGGTTGGAGGAATTAATAATAAGTATTTTAAGTACGATGCAGTAGAGCAACAAAAACGTCAAGTAGGATCTACATTTAAACCATTTGTGTATGCAACAGCAATAAACCAATTGAAAATGTCTCCGTGTGATAAGTTGCCAAACATTTTATACACAATTCCAAAAGAGAAATATGGAATGCCAGAAGACTGGACACCTAAAAACTCAAATAATAAGTATGGAGGAGAATTAACACTTAAGGAAGCATTAGCACATTCTACAAACGTAGTAACAGCACAATTAATAGATAAAGTATCGCCGATAAATGTTGCACGTTTAGCGGAATCATCAGGAATAAAATCAAAAATTGAAGCAAATCCATCAATAGCCTTAGGAGCTATAGATTTATCATTAATAGAAATGGTAAGTGCTTATGCAACTTTTGCTAATAGAGGATTACGAGTAAGTCCAATGATGATTACACGTATTGAAGATAAAAATGGAACTGTATTAGAAGAATTTGTGCCAGAAACAAAAGAGGTATTAAGTGAAGAATCTTCGTATGTAATACTTGATTTAATGAAAGGTGTAACTTTAAGCGGATCAGGAGGAAGATTAAGATCAAATTGGACTAAGTATAAAAAAATATCAACAGGGTTCCCTTACAAGCTAGAAAATCCAATTGCAGGAAAAACAGGAACAACGCAAAATCAATCAGATGGTTGGTTTATGGGAATAGTTCCAAATTTAGCAACAGGAGTTTGGACAGGAGGAGAAGATAGAGCTACTCACTTTAAAGGAATAGCATATGGACAAGGAGCTACGATGTCTTTACCAACTTGGGGATTATTTATGAAAAAATGTTATGAAGATAAAACGCTTAACATTAGTAAAGAAGATTTTGAAAAACCAGAAGAAGACTTATCAATCAATATCAACTGTGATGAGGTGAAAAAAGTAGAAGGAGATGTTGAAGAGAAAGAGAAGGAAGTAGAAGATGAAGAAACTGATTTTTAATTGTATTTAGAAAAACAAACAACTAAACATGATAAATAAAAAAATAAATAACGTACAAGAAGCAGTTGCTGGCGTAAAAGACGGAATGACTTTTATGTTAGGAGGTTTTGGTTTGTGCGGGATACCAGAAAATGCAATTGCAGAATTGGTAAGATTAGGAGTAAAAGATGTTACTTGTATATCAAATAACGCAGGAGTTGACGATTTTGGTTTAGGTTTATTACTACAAAATAAGCAAATCAAAAAAATGATTTCTTCATACGTAGGAGAAAATGATGAGTTTGAGCGTCAAATGTTATCTGGTGAGTTAGAAGTAGAATTAACGCCACAAGGAACATTAGCAGAAAAATGTAGAGCTGCTCAGGCAGGTTTTCCAGCATTTTATACACCTGCAGGATATGGAACAGAAGTAGCAGAAGGAAAAGAAACAAGAGAGTTTGATGGCAAAATGTATGTATTAGAACCAGCTTTTAAAGCCGATTTTGCTTTTGTAAAAGCATGGAAAGGTGATACAGCAGGAAACTTAATATTTAAAGGGACAGCACGTAATTTTAATCCAAATATGTGTGGAGCAGCAACCATTACAGTCGCTGAGGTAGAAGAATTAGTGCCAGCTGGCGAATTAGATCCAAATCAGATTCATATTCCAGGAATTTTTGTGCAACGTATTTTTCAAGGAGAAAAATACGAGAAGAGAATAGAACAACGTACAGTAACACCAAAATTGTAATAAGATGGCATTGACAAAACAACAAATAGCACAAAGAATAGCTAAAGAATTACAAGATAAATGGTATGTTAACTTAGGAATTGGAATCCCAACCTTGGTGGCAAATTATATTCCAGAAGGAATAGAAGTAGAGTTTCAATCAGAAAACGGATTACTTGGAATGGGACCTTTTCCAGTAGAAGGTACAGAAGATGCCGATTTAATTAATGCAGGAAAACAAACTGTAACGGTTTTAGATGGAGGTTCTATTTTCGATTCAGCTACAAGTTTTTCTATGATTCGTGGGCAACATGTTCAGTTAACAGTATTAGGAGCTATGGAAGTAGCACAAAATGGAGATATTGCAAACTGGAAAATCCCAGGAAAAATGGTAAAAGGAATGGGAGGAGCCATGGATTTAGTAGCATCAGCAGATAATATTATCGTAGCAATGATGCACACCAATAAAAGAGGAGAATCTAAATTGCTAAAAAAATGTTCACTACCATTAACAGGAGTTGGATGTGTAACTAAAATAGTTACCAATTTGGCAGTACTTGAAATAAAAGATAATGCTTTTCATTTATTAGAAAGAGCACCAGGGGTTTCAGTAGAAGAAATTAAAGAAGCAACAGAAGGTACTTTAATTGTAAATGGAGAAATACCAGAAATGGCTATTTAAAACCAATAAATCAATCATTTTAATTAAATGAAAATAATCTCATATAACGTAAACGGAATACGTGCCGCCTTAAAAAAAGGATTTATAGATTGGTTAAAAGCAGCTAGTCCAGATGTAATTTGTATACAAGAAACCAAAGCACATAAAGAACAACTAGATGTAACTGAGTTTGAAAATGCTGGATACCCTTATCACTATTGGTTTTCAGCAGAAAAGAAAGGATATTCATCAGTAGCGGTGTTTTGCAAAGAAGAGCCAAAGCATATAGAATATGGAACAGGCATAGAGTCTATGGATTTTGAAGGAAGAAACCTTCGTGTAGATTTCGATGAGGTTTCAATTATGAGCATGTACTTACCGTCAGGAACAAATTCAGCAAGGTTAGATTATAAGTTTAACTATATGGACGAAATACTAGCTTATGCTACTGAGTTACGTAAAACAATTCCAAACTTAGTAATTTGTGGAGATTATAATATTTGTCATGAAGAGATTGATATTCATAACCCAAAAATGAAAGGAGTTTCAGGATTTTTACCAGAAGAAAGAGAATGGTTAGGTAAATTTATAGATAGTGGATTTATCGATAGTTTCCGTCATTTAAATCCAGAACGACAAGAGTATTCATGGTGGAGTTATAGAGCGAATGCTAGAGCTAATAATAAAGGATGGCGATTAGATTATGCAATGGTTACTGAACCTTTAAAAGATAAAATTTCTAGAGCTTATATTTTACCGGAAGCAAAGCATTCAGATCACTGTCCAATAGCTGTAGAATTAGATATTTAAACCAAAGATGAAAAACTTACTATTACTACTTTTTTTTACAGTTTCAATTTTTGCACAACAACCTGTTGACAGTACTTCAGTAGAAAAACCAAACCTAGAAATTGCCGTTGATTCAACGATTGTAGCAAAAGATTCTATTAAAATAAAGCAAGCAGAAGATTTGTTTTCAGATGCCGATTTGAAAATGATTGATAGTTTGCTAATAGAAGAAAAGTTTAATTCATCGTTGTTTGATAGTATTCAGTATGTAATAAATGATAAAGACATTCTAGGGAATACAACTACAATACTTTCAACAGATTTATTAAAAAAACGATTGAATGATATAGATGTAAAAACACCATTTCATTTAGCATACAATCCAGCTTTAGAAAAAGTAATAAATGGTTATTTAAAATATCGTAAAAAGTATTATCCGGCTTTAATGGCAAAAGCTAAATATTACTTTCCAATGTTCGAACAATATTTAGATCAGTTCGATGTACCATTAGAAATGAAGTATTTAGCGATTGTTGAATCAGCCTTACGTCCAGATGCTCGTTCAAGAGTAGGAGCAACGGGTTTATGGCAATTTATGTATGGAACAGGAGTTCAGTTTGATTTAAAAGTTAATTCTTATGTAGATGATAGGCAAGATCCTGTAAAAGCAACTATAGCAGCTTGTAAATACTTAAGTCAGTTATATAAAATATTTGGAGATTGGGATTTAGCTTTAGCAGCATACAATTCTGGGCCAGGAAACGTCTCAAAAGCAATTAAACGATCTGGAGGTTATAAAAATTACTGGAATATTAGACCTTTTTTACCAAGGGAAACAGCAGGATATGTACCAGCTTTTTACGCAACGATGTATATTTTTGAATATGCAGAAGAGCATGGGATTTATCCAGAAGCACCAAAAATATTTCACTTTGAAACAGATACAGTAAGGGTAAAAAGAACCATAAGTTTTGATCAGATTTCAGAAAAAACAAAAATCGATACAGATTTATTATCGTTTTTAAATCCATCGTATAAACTAGACATAATTCCATATGTAAAAGGAAAGAATTATGCAGTTAGGTTACCTAGAAAAAGTGTAATAGAATTCTTAGATAAAGAGAAGGATATCTATACCTTGGCAAATGAAGACGATGCGAAAAGAGAAAAACCTTTACCTAAATATTTCGAAATGGATAAACGTATTCGTTATAGAGTGCGTAGTGGCGATTATTTAGGGAAAATAGCAAATAAGTTTGGAGTAAGGGTAAGAGATATAAAACGTTGGAATGGTTTACGTAATAATAGACTTAAAATAGGTCAACGCTTAAGTATTTATCCTAAAAGAATAGCAATACCAAAACAAGCTTCAAAAAAGAAACATAAAACACCAAAAGGTGAACATGAAATCTACATTGTTAAGAATGGAGATTCATTATGGACCATCTCAAAAAAATATCCATCAATTTCTATTGAACAAATCAAAAAATGGAATAATATTTGGAGTGTAAAAAGTCTAAAACCTGGAATGAAGCTTAAAATTTTTAAAAGCTAAATTCTACAACTAAACAATTAAAATATAAACTATGAAGAAAATAGTAACCATGTTAGTATTGGCGTGCTTAGTAATTTCGTGTAAAACAGGAAACGGAAAGAGTGGCTATATTTTACCAACTTCTAATGGTAATACCAATAAAATAATGGTTGTAACTAAGGCAGCCGATTGGGAAGGTAAGATTGGAGATGAAATTCGTACTGTATTTGGTGAGCATCAAGTAGGATTACCACAACCAGAAACACTTTTATCTGTTAATCAAGTAGATCCTGTAGGGTTTCGTAGTTTTATAAGGCATGCAAAAGCAATATTAATTCTTCAAGAAGGAACTGAAGAAGATATTACGGTAGAAAAAAATAAATATGCCATGCCCCAAATAATAGTTTATGCAACGGCAAAAAATAAAGAGGGTTTAATAAATTTAATAAAAAATAGAGGTAAAGAAATTATAAAGTTATTTAAAGATGAAGATATAAAGTTTATCCAGAGTAACTTTAAGAAAGAACGTATAGATGAAACAAAATTCAAAACAGTTCAAAATCTTGGATTAACAGTTGATATTCCTAGAAGATACAATTTAGTTGAAGATACTGGGAATTTTTTATGGATGAGACAACATCTAAAAAGTGGGATAGCTAGAGGAGATGGAACCAATAATATTTTAATATACAGTGTGCCTTTAGAAGATGAATCTAAAGTTTCAGATAATATTACTTCAGTGCGTGATACTATAGGTAAAAAACATATACCAGGAAGCAGAGAAGGAATGTATATGATTACAGAGCAAGCATATACACCATTTACATTTGATGCTGAAATAGATGGTAAAAAAGCATATGAAACTAGAGGTAAATGGGAAGTAAAAAATGATTTCATGGCAGGGCCATTTATAAACTATACAGTAATCGATAAGAAAAACAATCGATTGGTAATTTTTGAAGGATTTACATATGCACCTTCAGTAAATAAACGAGATTTCATTTTTGAATTAGAAGCAATAGCAAAATCAATGAAAATTAAATAAGTTTTAAAGAAAATAACTGGAAAAGCATCAAATAATTATTTGATGCTTTTTTTGTTATATTTGATTGTAAACCAAAACTTTATATTTATGAAATTTAATTTTTTAATTACCGCTATAGCAGCATTAGTTCCTATGGTGATGGGATTTATTTGGTATGGTCCAATGCTTTTTAAAAATGCTTGGATGAAAGAGGTCAACTTTACAGAAGAATCAATGCAGGGAGCTAATATGGGGAAGATTTTTGGACTCTCTTATGTGTTTAGTTTTTTACTAGCATTTATATTACAAACATTAGTTATACATCAATGGGGAGTACAGTCAGTATTAATGGGAGAACCAGGTTTTATGGAGCAAACAGGAGGAGCATTTGCTTACTTTAAAGAATTCATGTCTAATTTTGGAGATAGATTCAGAACATTTGGTCATGGAGCACTGCATGGAACTATGATTGGATTATTTATAAGTCTACCAATTTTAGGAACACAAGCATTGTTTGAAAGAAAGAGTTTTAAATATGTGTTTATAAATGCAGGATATTGGATTATAACATTAGCATTAATGGGAGGAGTAATTTGTCAGTGGGCATAAGCTTATTGAACAAAAAAAGAATATTAAAAAGCATCGGTTTTGTAAAATTGGTGCTTTTTTTATGTAACAAAAATTAGAAAACGAATACATATAAGCAATCAATTAATAACAAACCAAATGATTTCACATTTTTTAAAATTAGAATGGAAACAATATTTTCGTTCTTCTTATTGGCAAAAAAATATTGGAATAAAAATATTTATTGGGTTTTTTGCACTTTTTTTTACATTAATGTTTTTAATGTTAGGTATAGGAATATATCCAGCTTTAAAAGAAATGTTTCCAAATGAAGATCCTTTTTTAATAGTTAATGGGCTTCTTTTCTTTTGGGTCTTATTTGACTTAGTAGCTCGATTCTTTCTTCAAAAGCTTCCAGTAATGACAGTTAAACCATTACTTACATTACCTATAAAAAGGAGTAGAATTATTAATTATGTATTAGGTAAATCGGCACTTTCATTTTTTAACTTTTTACCATTATTTGCCTTTGTGCCTTTTAGTTTTGTTTTACTTTCTAAAGGGTACAATCCAAGTCAAATAATACCTTGGGTTTTATCTTTAATAATAATTGTTTTAGTAATTAACTTTTTAAATTTCATTATAGAAAATTTAAGTGCTAAAAGCGATTTATCCTTTTTACCATTAATAGCAATATCCTCAGGATTGTTTGCATTAGATTATTTTAAGATAGTTTCTTTTTCAGATTTAATTTCAAATGCAATTTTAGGAATTTCTAATAATCCAATATTTATTCTAATTCCTATATTGTTGTTAGTAGGGTTTTATATTGCAAATTACCGTATTTTAAAGAGTAATTTATTTTTAGATTCAGCAGTACAAAACAAAGTAGAAGAAGCCAAAACATCAGATTATACTTGGACAAAAAACTTTGGAGAAATAGCTCCTTTTATGCAGTTAGATTTAAAACTGATTTTAAGAAATAAAAGAAGTAAATCTACTTTATGGATCACAATTATAGGTTTATTATATGGTCTGTTTTTTTATCCACAACCACAATATGCCGATAAGGAATTCTTCTATGCTTTCATTGGAGTATTTTCAACGGGAATCTTCTTAATTAATTTTGGTCAATTTATACCTGCTTGGGATAGTAGTTATTACAAAATGTTAATGAGTCAGAATTTTAAATATGAACGTTATTTAAAATCGAAGTTTATGCTTATGAGCATGAGTGTAATAATCTTTTTTGTATTAGGAATCCCATATGTATACTTCGGATGGAAAATATTATTGGCACATTTTGCAGCAGCTATATATAATATTGGGGTAAACACTCATGTAATTATGTATGGAGGAACTTTCAATAGAAAAAAAATAAATCTAGATCAAAAGGCAGCGTTTAATTACCAAGGAACAGGAGCAGTACAATGGCTAATAGGTTTACCATTAATGCTAATACCAATGGGAATTTTTGGAATTGTTAATTGGCTTGTGAATTTTGAAACAGCTGTAATAACTTTGATCGCTTTAGGGCTTTTAGGAGTTGCGTTTCATCAAAAGTTAATGATAGCAATTACTAGAAAATATATAGCAAACAAATATGCCATGGTGCATGCATTTAATCAAGAAAACTAATCAAACAATATTATGATACAAGTAACAAATCTTACTAAAAAATACGGAAACACTCAAGTTTTACATATTGAACAATTAGAGATTCCAGCAGGTCAATCATTTGGTTTGGTTGGTAACAATGGAGCAGGAAAAACAACATATTTTAATATTTTGTTGGACTTGATAAGACCTACTACTGGAGAAATAGTAAATAATGAAGTAGTGGTAAATAAAAGCGAAGACTGGAAAACTTTTACAGGTTCTTTTATAGATGAAAGTTTTTTAATAGGCTATTTAACACCACAAGAATATTTTGAGTTTGTTGGTGAGTTAAGAGGAATGAATAAAGCAGATATTGCAGATTATTTAACTCAGTTTGAAGAGTTTTTTAATGGGGAAATTCTAGGAAAGAAAAAATATTTACGAGACTTAAGTAAAGGAAATCAGAAAAAAGCAGGAATTGTTGCTGCTATGATGGGGAATCCACAAGTAGTAATTTTAGATGAACCTTTTGCTAATTTAGATCCAACGACACAAATTAGATTGAAAAATATAATAAAAACCTTAACAGAGAATAAAGAAGTTACAGTGTTAGTATCAAGTCACGATTTAAGTCATGTAACCGATGTTTGTGAACGAATAGTGGTTTTGGATAAAGGAAATGTGGTTAAAGATATCAATACATCACAAGAAACATTACAAGAATTAGAAAGCTATTTTTCAGCTTAGGCTAAAAATTATCTTTTTATTATTATTTTTACGCTTTTACGTACAATAACTTAACTATAATATTGTTGTACAGTAAAGGCGTAATTCTTATGAAAAAACTATACAAAATTTTAGTTTTCAATATTCTTTTAGCTATTGTGTATTCATGTAGCGTAAAAAAAGATGCTTTTTTAAATAGAAACTTTCATGCAGTAACAACAAAATACAATGTGTTATTTAATGGGGAGCAAGCTTATTTAAAGGGGTTAAAAGAAGTTGAAGATAAACATAAAGACAATTTTTGGAGACGATTACAAATAGAACCAATAACTTTTGATGAAAACAAAATTGTAACTCCAGCATTGCAACCAGGTACAGGTTTTGGAGAAGATGAAGAAGAAGAGAATAAAAAACTCACACCATTTGATAAAGCAGAAGAAAAAGCAGTAAAAGCAATTCAGAAGCACTCAATGAATATAAATGGGTATGAAAAAAATCGTCAAATAGACGATGCTTATTTATTACTTGGAAAATCAAGATATTACACGCAAAGGTTTATACCAGCAATAGAGGCATTTAACTACATCATAGCAAATTACCCAAATGCAAGCTTAATAAACGAAACTAAAATTTGGAGAGCAAAAACAAATATTCGATTAGATAATGAGAAATTAGCTATAGAATCATTAAAGTTTTTGTTAGAAGTAGAAGAAAATGAAGAAGAGTTACCAGACGAAATTAGAGAACAAGCCCATACTGCAATGGCAATGGCGTATCAAAAAACAGATACGATTCAAAAAGTAATAGAGCATTTAACGGCAGCTTCTAAAATCTTTAAAAATAAAGAGCAAGCAGCTCGAAATATGTTTGTTTTAGGTCAAATTTATAGTGAGTTAGATAGAAGAGATTCAGCAAGAATGGTGTTTAGAAAATTAGCAGATTACAGAAAAGCACCTTACAAATACCGTATTCGAGCAAATATAGAGTTAGCTAAAAATACAGAGAACGATTCGGCTTCAATAGTTGTTTTAGCACGATTAAAAAAGTTAATTAGAAACTCAGATAACAGAAAATATTTAAATGCATTATACTATCAGGCAGGAGTTTTAGAGGAGGGAAGAAACAATCCAGAAAAAGCAATAGCCTATTATGAAAAATCATTGAGAGCAAAAAACAACAATGATTATCAAAAAACATATGCTTACGAGCATTTAGGGAATATAGCATTTAATAAAGAGAACTATTTGCTAGCAGGAACGTATTATGACAGTGTTTTACAAGTAACATCAAAAGAGTTTGACCAAGAGAAAAGAATACGTAGAATTCGTAGGAAGAATAAAGGGTTAACAACCTTAAGAAAGTATGAAGACCTAGTTAAAACAAATGATAGCATTCTTAATTTGGTAGCAATGACAAAAGAAGAGCAAGAATCTTTTTTTGAAAAATATATTGAAAAAATTAAGAAAGAAGACGAGGAAAAACAACAGTTACTATTAAATGCTCAAAATTTTGGAAACTCATTTGGAGGAGGAGCATCTATAAATCTTTCAAATAAAGGGAAATGGTACTTTTACAATACTCAGGCTTTAGGTTATGGAAAAGCAGAGTTTCAAAAAGTATGGGGTACAAGACCTTTGGAAGATAACTGGCGTTTGTCAGATAAATCAACTACTAATATTACCGATGAAGAAGAAGAATCTTCAGAGCCTAAGGTGAATAAGCGTTATGAATTATCTACATATATAAGTCAAATACCAACAGAAAAGAAAGTTATAGATAAGCTAGTGTTCGATCGTAATGATGCATTATATCAATTAGGGTTAATTTATAAAGAGCAATTTAAAAATTCAGACTTAGCAGTTAAAAACTTAGAACGTTTACGAGTAGAGCGTAAAGATGATAAGTTAGAACTACCTATTAGCTATCATTTATATCAGATTTATACAAGTTTAAATAACGAAGAAAAAGCATCAGAATTTAAAAACATTATACTGAATAAATATTCAGATACTAAGTTTGCACAAATCATAAGTAATCCAAACGAGAAGTTAATGGAAGAGAAAAAAGAAGATGCAGTCTTAGATAAATACAAAGAAATCTATTACTTATATAAAGAAAACAAGTTTGAAGAAGTTGTTAGCGAGATAGATGGATTTTTGCCAACCATAAGAAATTCAAATTTAATTCCTAAATTTGCTCTCTTAAAAGCTTTAGCTATAGGTAAGTATAATGATAAGAAGGTGTATAAGAAAGCGTTAGAGTTTGTGTCTATTAGTTATACAAATACCGAAGAAGGTAAAAAAGCAAAAGAAATAATTAAAAAATTAGGTAAAATTTAATTCCCCAAAATTCCCCAAGTATGTTTAGTAAAGAAAACAAGAAAGCAAAAGCAGGAGAAAGAAAAGTATCAGAAAGAAATATTATAGGTAAAAACACCAAGATTACTGGAGATATTATTTCAGAAGGAGATTTCAGAATCGACGGAACTTTAGAAGGAACCATAAAAACAGATGGTAGAGTAATTATAGGAGACTCTGGTTTAATTAAAGGTAAAGTAGAGTGTACAAATGCAGATGTAGAAGGTAAGTTCTCAGGAGAATTATTGGTTTCAAATACATTAACAGTAAAATCTTCAGCAAATATAAATGGAGATGTAGTTATAGGTAAGCTTTCAGTAGAACCAGGTGCAGCATTTAATGCTACTTGTTCAATGAAAGGAGCCGTGAAAGAATTAAATAAAGATGAGCAAAAACTCAAAGAGAAAACCGCTTAATAAATATATTCGGTTTACTACTATTGCTTTTCAAATGGGTTTAACCATTTATCTAGGAAGTTTACTAGGTGAATGGTTAGATACCAAATATCCAAACGAAGGAGAGTTATATACCAAAATATGTACATTAGTTGCTGTTTTCTTAGCAATGTTCTCCGTTATTCAACAAGTTACAAAAATTTCAAAAGAAAATGATTAAACGAATTTTGTTCTTTATTGCTGCAGTAATTTTAACACTAGCAATAAGTTACATTCCTCACAATTATGTTTTAGCTTCAAAAGAAATTCAATTATCATTTTCACTGTTTGCGGTATATCTATTTCATGTTATAGCAGCAATTATTGTCTATTTCATAGTTGAGTTTATAGCAGATAAGATGCCTAATCAGGCAGGATATGCGTATTTAGCATCTATATTTTTAAAAATTGGATTTTTTGTATTGATTTTTCAAGCTTCGGTCTTCGCAAATGAACAACTAACTAAGCCAGAAAGATTTTCATTAGTAATTCCATTATTTTTATTTTTAATTCTAGAAGCTATTGCTGTTTCAAAACTATTGAATAGCAAATAGTTTCATGTTTTTTTTGCTTTAAAATATCTTTTGAAAAACTAAGATAAAAAAAGGGTTTGTAGTTTTAATTAAATGTGTACCTTTGCACGGAAATTTAGAGACCATAACCCTATATTAAAAAAGGCATGATGATAGCACAAAAATCTATCAAGTTTTTTACAGTCTTAGCACTAGTTTTTACTTCATTCACAGCATTTGCTGGTGGTGGAGAAAAAAAATCTTCAGAAAATGATGGTGGAAGAGTAAACACCAAGAAAGAAATCAACGATTACATTAAGCATCACTTAGCAGATTCACATGATTTTGCTTTTTATTCGTATACGAATGATGCAGGTGAAAGAAAACATGTAGGTTTTCCATTACCAGTAATTGTTAAAACAAGCAAAGGAATTAAGTTTTTTATGTCGTCTAAATTCCATCATAATGATGATGGAACAGTTATCGTTGATGCTGGAGATGTAAAATTAGTTAAGATTCATAGTAAAATTTATGAGTTAAATGAAGGAGCTACTGAGGTTGCTTTTGATGAAACTCACCATGCAACAAATGCACACAAAGTATTAGATTTTTCTATTACTAAGAGTGTTTTTGGAATGTTGTTCGCAGGATTGTTAATGTTTTTAGGGTTTAATTCTTTAGCTAAAGGTTATAAAAAAGGAGCAATTCCAACTGGAGTTGGTCGTGTATTAGAGCCATTAGTGTTATATGTAAGAGATGAAATCGCAAGACCTAATATTGGAGAAAAGAAGTATAAGAGATTTATGCCTTATTTATTAACGGTATTTTTCTTTATCTGGATATTAAACTTGTTAGGATTAACTCCATTAGGATTTAACGTTACAGGTCAAATTGCTGTAACAGCTTGTTTAGCTATTTTTACATTAGTAGTATACATCTCAAGTGGAACAAAAGATTTTTGGATGCACACTTTATGGATGCCAGGAGTTCCTAAGATTTTAAGACCAGTGTTAGCTATAATCGAATTAATAGGTTTTATTTTAATTAAGCCGTTTTCATTATTAGTGCGTTTATTTGCAAACATTACAGCGGGGCACTTCGTAGTAATGAGTTTAATAGCGTTAATGATGACTTTAAAAGCTCAGTTTGGAGGAGTTGCTTCAACAGGGATTTCATTAGTGTTAACATTATTTATTTCAGTAATTGAAATATTAGTAGCCTTCTTACAAGCATTTATTTTTACAATGTTATCTGCTTTATTTATCGGTATGGCAGTAGAAGAGCACGATCACGAGCATGCAGATGCTCATTAAGAATATAGAATAAGAATTTGTTTAATTTAATATAAATCAATTAGTATGTACAATTTAATTGGAGCAGGATTAATCGTAATCGGTGGAGGAATCGGATTAGGTCAAATTGGAGGAAAAGCAATGGAAGGAATTGCTCGTCAACCTGAGGCTGCTGGTAAAATCCAAACAGCGATGATCATCATCGGAGCATTATTAGAAGGATTAGCTTTCGGTGCATTAATCTTAGGTAGATAAGATTTTAAAGACAAGAAAAACATATTCCTGTAACGGTTGGTTACAGGAAATGTTTTCACAATTAAACAAAAGGTATTTTTAAAAAGAATTAATTAGATATATAATGGATCAGTTATTAAATGATTTTTCTCCGGGGTTGTTCGTAATGCAACTAGTCGTTTTAGGAATTTTGTTATTTTTATTAGCAAAGTTTGCATGGAAACCAATTTTAAGCTCTTTAGATGAAAGAGAAGAAGGAATTCAAAATGCATTAGATGAGGCAGAAAATGCTCGTAAGGAAATGCAAAACTTACAAGCAGATAATGAAAAGATGATCAAAGAAGCACGTGCAGAAAGAGATGCAATGATGAAAGATGCTCGTGAAATTAAAGATAACATTATTGCTGAGGCAAAAGAAGAAGCTTCTGAGCAAGCAGCTATCATGATTGAAAATGCTAAAGCAACTATTAAACAAGAACAACAAGCTGCAATTGCTGAGTTAAAGAAAAATGTTGCTGAATTATCAATCAACATCGCTCAACAAGTAGTAAGAAAAGAATTAACTTCACAAGACGATCAATTAAAGCTTGTAGAAGGAATGTTAGAAGAGGTTACTTTAAACTAATCAAACAATGAAAGGAGCAAGACCAGCATTACGTTACGCAAAAGCAATTTTAAATCTAGCTAAAGAAACAGGAAACGAAACTTTAGTAAACGATAACATGAAGTTAATCGTAGATACTATTGCAGAGAGTAGTGAATTAGATACAATGCTTAAAAGCCCTGTAATTAAAGCTGCAGATAAACGTAAAGTTTTAGCAGCACTTTTTGGTGACAAAGTAGATAACGTTATAAAAGGTTTATTTAACTTATTAGAAGAAAATAAACGTATGATAATGTTAGAGCCAATTGCAAAGCAATATTCTATCATTTACGATTACCACAAGAGTATGCAGGTTGCTAAAGTTACTACAGCAGTAGCTTTAACAAAAGAACTAGAAGATAAAATACAAGCAAAGATTGTAGAACTTACAGGAAATAGTGCTAGTATAGAAAATATAGTAAATCCAGAAATATTAGGAGGATTTATTTTACGTGTTGGAGATGTGCAGTATGATGCAAGTATCTCTAATCAATTTAATGAATTAAGAAGAGAATTTGACAACAGTCATTATATTCCACAAATTTAATTATACATCAAAAGAAATAAGATGGCAGCAATTAAACCAGCTGAAGTATCAGCAATTTTAAAGGAACAATTAACAAATTTCGAGTCAAAAGCTTCATTAAATGAAGTAGGTACAGTATTACAAGTAGGTGATGGTATTGCTCGTGTTTATGGTTTATCTAACGTACAATATGGAGAGTTAGTTGAATTCGATAACGGATTAGAAGGTATCGTATTAAACTTAGAAGAAGACAATGCAGGGGTTGTATTATTAGGAGCTTCTACATCAGTAAGAGAAGGTTCTACTGTTAAGCGTACAGAAAGAATTGCTTCTTTAAGAGCTGGAGAAGGAATCGCAGGACGTGTTGTAAACACTTTAGGTCAACCAATTGATGGTAAAGGACCAATCGAAGGAACAACTTACGAAATGCCTTTAGAGCGTAGAGCACCAGGGGTAATTTACCGTGAGCCTGTAACTGAGCCAATGCAAACTGGTATCAAGTCTATTGATGCAATGATTCCTGTAGGACGTGGACAACGTGAGTTAATCATTGGAGACCGTCAAACTGGTAAATCAACAGTTGCTATTGACACAATCTTAAATCAAAAAGAATTTTATGATGCAGGACAACCAGTGTACTGTATCTATGTAGCTATTGGTCAAAAAGCTTCTACTGTAGCAGCAATTGCTAGTATGTTAGAAGAAAAAGGAGCTTTAGCTTATACAACTATCGTTGCTGCAAATGCATCTGATCCTGCACCAATGCAGGTATATGCACCATTCGCAGGAGCTGCAATTGGAGAATATTTCCGTGATACTGGTAGACCAGCATTAATTGTTTATGATGATTTATCTAAGCAAGCAGTAGCTTACCGTGAGGTATCTTTATTATTAAGAAGACCACCAGGACGTGAGGCTTACCCAGGGGATGTATTCTACTTACACTCAAGATTATTAGAGCGTGCTGCAAAAGTTATCAATGATGATAAAATTGCAAGTGAAATGAACGATTTACCAGATTCATTAAAAGGAATCGTAAAAGGTGGAGGTTCTTTAACTGCATTACCAATTATTGAAACACAAGCAGGAGACGTATCAGCATATATTCCAACAAACGTAATTTCGATTACTGATGGACAGATTTTCTTAGAGTCTGATTTATTTAACTCTGGTGTACGTCCAGCAATTAACGTAGGTATTTCTGTATCACGTGTAGGAGGTAACGCACAGATTAAATCAATGAAGAAAGTATCTGGTACATTAAAATTAGATCAAGCTCAGTTCCGTGAGTTAGAAGCGTTCGCTAAGTTTGGTTCTGATTTAGATGCTGCTACTATGAGTGTAATTTCTAAAGGACAACGTAACGTTGAAATTTTAAAGCAAGCTCAAAACGATCCTTTTACTGTAGAAGATCAGATTGCAATCATTTATGCAGGTTCTAAGAACTTATTAAAAGATGTACCTGTAAACAAGGTAAAAGAGTTTGAAAAAGATTATATCGAGTATTTAAATGCTAAGCACAGAGATACTTTAGATGTATTAAAATCTGGAAAATTAACTGATGAAGTAACAGATGCGTTAACATCAGCTGCAGCAGAAATTTCTGCTAAATTTTCAAACTAAATTTATTTTAAAGTATTATAAACCTCTTTAATAAAGTATAAGATATCGTAACCAATGTTTAATAAACTTTTCAAAGACATCATAGAAAAGAAAAAGCAACGTAAAATTCAAAAAGAACGTTGTAAGCCTTGGTTTGCGGTTAATGGAGATGAAACTTTACGATTAGATTATAATTTAACAGAAACTTCTGTAGTATTAGACTTAGGAGGTTTTAAAGGTAATTTTGCAGAGAGTATTTTTAATAAATACTCTTGCGAAATCTACGTTTTCGAACCAGTAAAATCCTTTTATAATATTATAAAAGATAAGTTCAAGGATAATGAGAAAGTTAAACCTTTTCATTATGGATTATCAAATGAAGATAAAGAACTTAATATAAGTAATACAGGAGATGCGTCATCAGTTTTTATAAAGACAGACGATGGAGAGAAAATTCAATTAAAATCAATTGTAAACTTTATTAAAGATCATAATATTACTAATGTAGATCTTATAAAGATTAATATTGAAGGTGGAGAATACGAAGTATTAGAATCTCTTTTAGAATCAGGTTTAATTACCAATTTTAAAAATTTACAGATTCAGTTCCACGATTTCATCATTGATAATGCTAGAGAACGAATGGAAAACATTCAAAGAAAATTAGCAGAAACGCATGAAATTACCTATCAATACGACTTTGTTTGGGAAAACTGGAAAATTAAAAACTAATTTTTTAGTAAACATTAAAATAGCATACACATAACTAGAAATTATGGCAAACTTAAAAGAAATACGTAATAGAATTACTTCAATTAAATCAACAATGCAGATTACCTCTGCCATGAAAATGGTATCGGCTGCAAAGTTGAAAAAAGCTCAAGATGCTATTACAGCAATGCGTCCATATTCATCTAAGCTTACTGAGTTATTACAAAGCTTAAGCGCTACTTTAGATAGTGATGCAGGTGGAGCATATTCTACGCAAAGAGAAGTAAATAAAGTATTACTAGTTGTAGTTACTTCTAACAGAGGTTTATGTGGTGGTTTTAACTCATCTATCGTTAAAGAAACAGTAAATACTATTAACACAAAGTATAATGGTGTAGCTGTTGACTTAATGACAATAGGTAAAAAAGGTAATGATATCTTATCAAAAGATAATAATGTAATTGAAAATAGAACTGATATTTTTGATGAATTAACTTTTGATAATGTAGCTAAAGTTGCTGAGAAATTAATGAATTTATACGTAGATGGTTCTTATGATAGAATCGAATTAGTATATAATAGATTCAAAAATGCTGCAACTCAAATACCACAAGTTGAACAGTTTTTACCAATTGAACCGGTAGAAAGTGATGAGAATGTAAATTTAGATTACATCTTCGAACCTTCTAAAGAAGAAATTGTATTAGAGTTAATACCAAAGTCTTTAAAAACGCAATTATACAAGGCTATCCGTGATTCATTTGCTGCCGAACATGGAGCTCGTATGACTGCAATGCATAAAGCAACTGATAATGCTAAAGAATTACGTGACGAGTTATTATTAACTTATAACAAAGCACGTCAAGCTGCAATTACTAACGAAATCTTAGAGATTGTTGGTGGAGCAGAAGCATTGAACAACTAAGAAAAAACATCTATATATTTAAAAGCGAACCAATTGGTTCGCTTTTTTTGTTAAATTTGTTAAGAACATTAATTAAAACATTTTTATTATGAAAAAGACATTTCTATTTCTTTTTATAGCTTTTATTACAAGTGGTATAGTTTCGCAAGAAAAAAAAGGTGATAAAGAAAACAATATCAAAACAGTTAATACTGTTAACGAAAATTCAGAAGATATTCCTATTTCACTCATTGAGAAAGTTCCTGTTTTCCCTGGTTGTGAAAAGTATGAAACAAATTCTAAAAAGAAGTATTGCTTAAACCAAATGATGCTCCAACATGTTGCTAAAAATTTCAATATAAATATTGCTGATGGTTTAAAGACACTTTCTCCTGGTAGAAAAAAAATTTATTTAGAATTTAAAATAGGTAAAAATGGACATGTAGAGGATATTTCTGCAAAAGCTCCACACGAAAAGTTAAAAGGAGAAGCCATTAGAATAGCTAAACTTTTACCAGTTATGGAACCAGGTTCACAAAAAGGCCAAAATGTTCGAGTAGCATATAGTTTACCAATAGCATTTAATGTGGAGTAATTAATAGAAAAACGAACTAAATCAGTTCGTTTTTTTGTCTTTAAATGTTATTTTCGTAACAACATCAAAAAATAAATTCTATGAAAAAATTAGTATTCAAAATGCTAGTATTATTCTCTATTGCTATCATGTCATCTTGTTCGAGTAATAATAGTGATGATGTAGCTCCAGAAACATCAAAAAGTGAAATAAAAATGACTATAGATGGAAACGAATTAATATTTAATTCTGTTGTAGTAAATTCTAATACTCAAAATGCTTTTGGAGAACCAGCTATTGAATTAACAGGAACTATTAACAAATCAGCTGATAAAGTAATAACACTTACTATTAATAAATCTCAAATAGGAGGAAAGACATTAAGTGATTTTACTTATGTTGAAAATGGAACTACATATTATTTTGGAGCGGTAATGTCTGTATCTACATGTGGAGCTACTATACCTGACAGTAAAATGGCTTTTATAACTACAACAAATGATGAAAAAGCTATTTCTGGAAACTTTGCAGGAAATATAGATATATGTAGTAATAATACTATTAAATCACTTAAAATTTCAAATGGGTCATTCAATGCAACTTATTAGGATGAATTAATAAAATAAAAAAAGCGAACTGAAAATAGGTTCGCTTTTTTATTTTAAAAGTTTTTCAATCGTATTTTGAATAGAATCTATGTCTATTTTACATTGCTTTTGTAGTTCATTTATAGTACCATGATGAATAAATTCATCAGGAACACCTAAAACCTTTATCTGACCTCTGTAATTTAATTCAGATGCTTGTTCCAAAATAGCACTACCTAAACCTCCTTTAACAGTTCCATCTTCAATAGTTATAATCCTGTCAAATTTATTAAAGATTATTTCAAGTAGCTTTCCATCTATAGGTTTTATAAATCGTATATCGTAATGCGCTATAGAATATTTGTTTTTTGTCTTTTTTAAGGCTTCTGAGACATTATCAGCAATTGTTCCTGTAGATAGAACAGCTAAGTCACTTCCTTCTTTTAAACAAACGTTTTTACCAATTGTTATTTTTTTGAAAGGAAGTTTCCATTCTTCAAGTTTACCTTTTCCTCTAGGATAACGGATAGCTATAGGCTTATCAATTCCTAACTGTACAGTATACATAATGTTTCGTAATTCAATTTCATTACGAGGAGCAAAAATGTGTAGGTTTGGAATGCAACGTAGATAAGCTAAGTCAAAAACTCCATGATGTGTGGCTCCATCTTGTCCAACTAAACCAGCTCTATCTAAACAAAAAATAACAGGTAAGTTTTGTAAAGCAACATCGTGTATTATTTGATCATAAGCACGTTGCAAAAATGTGGAGTAAATATTGCAAAATGGGATAATACCTTGAGTTGCCATACCGGCAGCTAATGTTACGGCATGCTGTTCGGCAATACCCACATCAAAAGTGCGTTCAGGAAATTTCTCTAACATAAATTTTAGAGAACTTCCAGTAAGCATAGCAGGTGTAATTCCAACTATTTTTTCATTTTGTTCGGCTAATTCTACAATAGTTCTTCCAAACACATCTTGAAACTTAGTAAATTTACTAGCTTCCTTTGGTAAAACATCTCCAGATATTTTATCAAATTTTCCTGGTGCATGATATTTTACTTGATCTTGTTCGGCTTGTCTAAGACCTTTTCCTTTAGTAGTAATTACATGTAAAAACTTAGGACCTTTAATTTGTTTTAATCTGTTAAGTTCTAATAAAAGTTCTTCAAAATTATGACCGTCAATAGGACCAGAATAATCAAAATTGAGTCCCTCAAATATATTATGCTGTTCAATATCAGAGCGTGTAGATTTTATTCTAGTTAAGTAATGTTTCAAAGCTCCAACTGAAGGATCAATACCAATAGCATTATCGTTTAAAATAACCAATAAGTTAGCGTTGGTATCTCCAGCATGATTTAAAGCTTCAAAAGCCATTCCACTAGCAATAGAGGCGTCACCAATAACAGCAATATGATGTTTTTCTTCTCCTTGTAATTTGGAAGCGATAGCCATTCCTAAAGCAGCAGAAATTGAAGTAGATGAATGTCCAACCCCAAAAGTGTCATAAGTACTTTCTGAACGTTTTGGGAAACCAGAAATCCCGTGTAATTGACGATTGGTATGGAAAATATCTTTTCTACCAGTTAAAATTTTATGTCCATAAGCCTGATGTCCAACATCCCAAACTAATTGATCTGTAGGTGTATCAAACATATAATGCAAAGCAATAGTAAGTTCAACAACACCTAAACTGGCACCTAGATGACCTTCTTTAGTTGCAACTACATCAATAATAAACTCACGTAATTCCTTGGCTAATAAAGGCAATTCATCATTGTTCAATTGTCTTATATCCTCAGGAAAATCAATATTTTTTAACAGCTTTTTTGGCATAGCACAAATGTACTAAAACTTTGTTGTAGCTTTGCTGTATGAGTAAATTGTATTTGGTACCAACACCTATTGGAAATTTAGATGATATTACTTTAAGAGCTCTTAAGGTTTTAAAAGAAGTAGATTATATTTTAGCTGAAGATACGCGTACTAGTGGAAAGCTGTTAAAACATTTTGAAATTAGCACACCTATGCAATCTCATCATATGCACAATGAACATAAAACAGTAGAAACTATAGTTAAAAGATTGCAAAATGGCGAAACTTTTGCATTGATTTCAGATGCAGGAACTCCGGCAATTTCTGATCCAGGTTTTTTACTAACAAGGGCTTGTGTACAACACAATATAGATGTTGAGTGTTTACCAGGAGCAACTGCATTTGTGCCAGCTTTGGTAAATTCGGGTTTACCAAATGATAAATTCGTTTTTGAAGGTTTTTTACCAGTTAAAAAAGGAAGACAAACCCGATTAAAGTTTTTAGCAGAAGAAAAACGTACTATGATATTTTATGAAAGCCCACATAAATTATTAAAAACATTAACTCACTTTGCCGAATACTTTGGTGAAGACAGGCAAGTTTCTGTTTCTAGAGAATTGACAAAATTATTTGAAGAAACCAAGCGAGGAAGTATAGCAGAAGTTTTATCATATTATACAGAAAAGCCTGCAAAAGGCGAAATTGTGATTATTGTTGATGGTAAAAAATAATTACACAAGTTTATATTCAGGGTAATGTTCTTCTAATAATTCCTCTGATTTTTTAGGAATAACAATTAATGTTACATAAGAGTATATAATTGTTAGTGTAATAATTACAGAGATAACAATTGCACCAATGCTTGATGGAGTGTTTTCAATATGATTGAAAATTTGAGGAAGATTTGAGGCAACTATTACACCTCCAAAAGAAGCTACATTAAAAATCATTTCTTCAAGCATCCATTTTTTACCATTGGTATTGGTTCTTTTTTTAAACTCTTTTTTTAGTTTAGTTACAAAATAAAGGTCTAAAATGGCTATTAGAAAAATAATTACTCCCATTATATACACTCCAATCGGTAATTGAATAAAGTAATAAAAGAAAAAGATAAGACTTATTACTAAAAGTATTTTAGGCAAACCAAACCATTCTTTTGTGTATTTCCATAGGATTTTACGATATTTTTTTTCTAGTTGTTTTTGTTTTTCTTCTACTACATCCATAAAGCCAAAAACACCAAATTTTTTAAAAGAAATATCTCTAGCTTGCTCAAAAGATAATTGAGGTTTATCAACCCAAATTTGTTCAATATCGTTGGCCAAGTGGTCTACCAATTCTGTTTGTACATCATAATGTTCTACATAATGCTGACGTGTAAACTTGTATAATTGTTCTATATGTTGGTTTGTTAATTTCATTATGATATAAGTTGTTTATACGTAGCATTAACTTTTTGATATTCTTTTTTGAAAAATTGAATTCCTAATATTGATTGCAAAAAAACGAATCCAAAAACTATAGCAACTAAAAAAGGAAATTTAAAAATATCAATTCCTATCATTTTAGGTATATAGATGAAAAAATTTATAATACTTAAAGAAAAACCTGCTTGTGTTAAAGCATTATTTAATTGTATAGATCTATTTACTCTGTATTTTGTTAAAAAATAGAATATAAAAATTGACATTGAAATTAAATAAGTAAATAAGGTGTATTTAAAGATTTTAGAATAAAAACTAATAGTGTAAAGCAGAGTAATAAAGCTTAAAATCAGCAAAATTGAAGATGTTTTTACAATAGAATTTTTAAAATATTTCCAATATCTTTTTCGATATTCTTTTGCAAACACATTTTGTTTTCTCTGCATAATACCTTCAAAATTACTTCCGTTAAAATTCTCTTTCCAACCTAAAGAAATAAAACTATCTTGAACAGCAGTCTTAAATTTTTCTCCATTTTCTAATTTATTTTCAACATCAGTAACAACATGATCCAACATTTCTATTCGAATGTCCCAATATTTAATACCGTCGTTTTCCAAACGATTTTCAATGAACTGTATTTGTTTTTCAGTAAGTTCCATTAGTTTAAATAAAAATTAGTGGCATATTGTTCAATACTTTCTTTTTGATTCATAAAGCTCAGATAAGCCAAATAGTTGATTGCAAGCATTATAGCAACTGTATAAATTTCTATGGGTGAATAAGGTGTTTCATTAAGAATTGGAGTAAAACTAGGAAGGTGTAAAGCTATTATTGAGTTAAATAATAGAATTTTTGTATAAGATCGAATAATTCTAATTTCACCAAATCTTTTTCTCAATTGATTAAATTTAATAGCAATAAAAAGAAAACTTGAAATAAAACAAGTAAAAATTATTTCACTTGCATATTTAATTTTAAAGACACTTAGAAAATATGTTGCACTTAAAAAAAGTAAAATAAAACCTAAGTTATATGATTTCGTCATTTGTTGAAACATAGAAATCAATACCTTTTTTGTATAATACCAAAAGCTCTCATTTTTAAGCTTTTTATATTCATTTAAATATTTCTTTTTTTGACTAAGCATATATTTTATGAAAGGGGTTTGAAACCCTTTATTTTCAAAAAAAGCAGGAATATTCTCAATTTTATTTTCAATTTCAGAAGCAATATGATCTATCATTTCAAAACGAACATCAACATATTCAACACCTATTCCTTCTAAAAAATCATTAATTCTTTGTATTTGTTGTTTTGTTAGTTCCATAGCAATTATCCCACAAGTAATTTATATTTTTCTTTTTCTTTTAGGTGTTTTGTATATAAAACAATTAAATAACAATTTGAAAAAATGAATAAAAGTAACAGTTCAATTGAATTCATGTCAAAGAAGTACATCGTTATGAGGACTGCACCAAAAAACAATACAACTTCCTGTGTTTTGATTAAAAAATTATAAGTGGTTTTATTAATTTCCTTTCTTGATTTATAAATAATGAATCCAGAAACAAAAGAAAACAAATACGAAATAAACAGCCCATTTGAATTAATTAGATTTAATGTTGTTTTATATAAATCTGGGTTCAAAAACATTACTAATAACAATGGTATTGATATAAATAATAGTGTTTTAGTATAAAGCTTTTTATAAATTGATTTTGCCTTTATGATGACTGTTTTCGGTGCAGAATAATACCATCCTAATAAAAAACTTGTATTGGAGTTAAGTTGCTTATTCCAATTATCGGTTACTTGTTGAAAAATAGTATCAAAGTCAGAGTTGCTTGATGTTAGTTTTTGTTCTATTTCAGAAATTATATGATCAAAAATTTCTATTCTAAAATCAATTAATTTAACGCCTTTAGCATCTAAGTAATTGCTAATTCTTTGTATTTGATTGTCTGTTAATTCCATAGCTGTTATTTTAACAAGTGTTTGTATTTGTTTAAAATTGTTGTTTTCTTTTTCTCAATAATAATTAACCCAGCTACACTTAAACTGAAAGCTATAAACCAATAGATAAAGAATAATATTCTGTGAGTATTTAAATAATCTTTAACTAAAGTGAAAGAGAAAAGGAAAACTTGTGGCAAACTCATAATGTTTCCCAAATATTTAAAGGAAATGAGCTGTCTTACTTTTTTGTTTTCATGATAGGTTAGATATAAACTGTATAGAATTTGAAAAACAATAGAACAGAAAAAAACTAAGTAGAGTAGGGAGTTACTTAAAGTAAAAGAAAGACTTAGAATAACTAGAGTACTTAACAAACTTATAGGAAGTGTTTTTAAATTTGTAAAAAAACGATAAGTAGTTATCCACAGTTCTTTTTGATAAGCCCAGTGTATTTTTGAGCCTCTATCTTTACCATATTGGAATATGAAGTTAGATTTGTCGGCTAAATATTGAGACAAATTACCATCTTTTGTAGTTTCTTCAAAATCACATATAAGATGATCCATTAACTCATAACGTTCTTCTTCATCAGAAAAAGACTTCTTCTTTTTTAGATAATTATATAAAAAAGCTACTTGTTTTTCTGTTATAGTATATTTCTTTTTCATTTTATTCTAAGCCAAATTTAGGATTAACTAGTTGCTGCATTGTTTGTAAAAACTCTTGCATTTCTGCAAGTCTATTTACAGTTTCCTTAGTACCACTTTCTGTCAATTTATAATACTTGCGAAGTCTATTACCAACTTTAGCAACTTCAACATCTAGCAAACCTTCAGCTTCTAATTTGTGTAACGCAGGGTATAGTGCACCTTCGGTAATTTTTAATTCGCCTTTGGTTAATTCTTTTACCTTTTGAGTTATTTCATATCCATACATCTTATCATTTTGTGCTAATAGCTTCAAGATGATAGTTTGTAAAGAGCCTTTATATAATTTTTGATTTCCCATAATTCATATACCTAAAAAACTTAGGTATGCAAATATACATAATTTTCTTATGTATAAAATTCTTAGGTATTATTTTTTATGACAGGAAGAATAAACGGTTACCTCACTATTTCTTATTTTTGTGCATTTAAATAGAATAAATGGCTACATTTCATAAATTAATTATTGAAAAAATAATAAAAGAGACAGCTGATGCTGTATCTATTTTATTTACTGTTCCTGCTGAGCTAAAAGAAGCTTATAAATTTGTAGCAGGGCAATATATTACCATAAAAACGAAGTTAAACGATCAAGAGGTTAGGAGAGCATATTCAATATGTGCTTCACCAAATACAAACGAAATTAAAGTAGCTGTAAAAGCTGTTGAAAAAGGATTGTTTTCTACCTATGCAACAACAAAATTAAAAGAGAATACAACTCTAGAAGTTTCTGAACCTGAAGGTAAATTTATATTACAACCTACAGGGAACAAAAACTATATAGCATTTGCTGCAGGTAGTGGAATTACACCTGTTCTATCTATGATAAAAGTAGTGCTGGAAAATGAACCAACTTCAACTTTTACATTAGTTTTTGGGAATAAAAAAGCTGATAGCACTATTTTTTATGCTGAATTAAATGCTTTAGCTGAAAAATATCCAACACAGTTTAATTTGCATTATGTGTTTAGTCAAGAAGTAAGAACAAACACTAAGTTTGGAAGAATTGATAAAGGGCATGTAAATTATTTTGTAAAGAATATTCATAAAGATATTTCTTTTGATTCTGCCTACTTATGTGGTCCAGAAGAAATGATAACTACAGTTTCTGAGACTTTACAAGATAACGGATTTGATGAGGAAAATATTCATTTTGAATTATTTACAGCAAGTTCGTCCCCAGATGAAGAAATTCCAATGCAGTTTCCTGACGGAAAATCTGGAATTACCGTTTTATTAGACGATGAAGAGTCTACTTTTACAATGGATAAAACAGATACAATTTTGGCAGCATCATTACGTAATCAGTTAGATGCTCCATATTCATGTCAAGGAGGTGTTTGTAGTAGTTGTATAGCAAAAGTAACAGAAGGAAAAGCTGTGATGACTAAGAACTCTATTTTAACGGATGATGAGTTAGAAGAAGGACTTATATTAACCTGTGTAGCGCATCCAGCAACTCCAAAGGTTGTGGTTGATTACGATGATGTTTAAACTAAATACAGTTACTTTATAAAATGGATTTCTACGACTTAAAAAATGCTTTTTTCATAGGATTTGTCATGTCTTTTATGATAGGTCCAGTTTTTTTTATGCTTCTTAAAACAAGTATTTTAAAAGGAGCAAGAGCTGCTATTGCATTTGATATTGGAGTTATTTTAGGAGATATATCTTTTATGTTAATAGCTTATTTTGGAAGTAGAAGTTTGTTAGAAAAAATTAAAGATGACCCTCGATTATTTTTAATTGGAGGGTTAATTCTTATTGTTTATGGTTTGATAACCTATTTAGATAAAAATAATAAAAAGGAATTAGAAGCTCCTGAAGTTGATATTCCAGAAAGTAATAACTACTTAAAATTACTTTTAAAAGGATTTGCTTTAAACTTCATTAATATAGGTGTTTTAGCAGGTTGGTTAGGTATTATTGTTGTAGTAGGTCCAACGTTAGATATGAACCCGACCTATATGTTTTGGTATTTTGCCACGGTAATATTGGGGTATGCTACTACCGATTTAGGGAAAATATTACTAGCTAAACAATTAAAAAGTAAACTAACACCTCTAGTTATTTATAGAATAAAAAGAGGAATGGGAGTGCTATTAATCGTTTTTGGAGCGATTATAATGCTAAAAACATTTATCCCTAAAGAAAAGATGGATAGTTTATTACAAACAGTAGAAGAAACTACTAAAAGCCAATAATCATTTTGGCTATCCAGAAATAAATAAGAATCCCAAAAATATCGTTACTTGTTGTAATAAAAGGTCCCGTAGCAATCGCAGGATCAATACCTCTTTTATCTAAAAATAAAGGAATAAAAGTTCCAATTAGTCCAGCAACTATAATTACTACAAAGAGAGATATTGAAATAGCACTTGCTATTTTATAATCTTGTTCAGATATAAAAACGTATATAAAAAGTAAAACAGCTAAAGCAAGTCCATTAATCATAGCTAATGATACTTCTTTTAATAATCTGTCTGTAATACTTCCTTTTACATCGTCATTAGCTAAACCTTGTACAATAATTGCTGATGATTGTACACCTACATTACCTGCCATTGCAGCAATTAATGGAGTAAACATAAAAAGAATAGCATTTTCTTTAATAGCATCGTCAAAAAAGCCCATAATACCAGCAGCACCAACACCTCCAAGAAGACCTAAGAATAGCCAAGGTAAACGAGCACGTGTTAATTCCCATATCGTATCATCAGCTTCAACATCTTGAGTAATACCAGCTGCTAATTGATAATCTTTATCAGCTTCCTCCTTAATAACGTCAACAATATCATCAATAGTAATTCTTCCTACTAAAATACCTAACTCATCTACAACAGGAATGGCTTCCAAGTCATATTTACGCATTATGTTAGCAACATCTTCAGCCTCATCATTAACATTAACAAAGTCTAACTTAGGAATATATACATCGGCAATTTTAGCACGTGTAGAAGCCATTAATAAATCTTTTAATGACAAACGACCTTTTAGTTTACCACTATCGTCAACTACATATATAGAATGTACTCTGGTTACTTCTTCTGCTTGGACACGCATTTCTTTTACACAGCGTAAAACAGTCCAGTTTTCATTAACTTTTACAAGCTCTTTCGCCATTAAACCACCTGCAGAATCTTCATCATATCGTAATAACTCTACAATTTCTTTGGCGTGTTCTTCATCTTCAATCTCTTGCATTACTTCCTGTTTTCTTTTTTCAGGAAGTTCGGCAATTACATCGGCAGCATCATCGGTGTCAAGTTCATCAATTTCTTCAGCAATTTCTTTGGCTGTAAGTTGTTGAAATATTTTTTCACGTACATCATCATCCACATCCATTAAAACTTCAGCGGTTGTTTCACTGTCTAATAAACGAATAATATATAATGCCTCTTCAAAAGATAATTCATCTAAAACTTCGGCAATATCGGCGTGATGTATGTCTGAGAAAAAACTGGAAAGCGCTGTGTCTTTCTGGTTTTTAATCAGTTCCTGTACGTTTTCTAAAAGATCTTTAGTAATTTCTAATGCCATCGTTTGCGATTTTTGCCGTCAATTCAATGAATTTTTGTACCGATAATTGTTCGGGACGCATCGCAAAGATAGGGTCTTCTTTTAATGTATCCGAGAGATCTAAAGATTTTAAACTAGAACGTAGCATTTTTCTTCGTTGATTAAATGCTGTTTTTACTACTCTAAAAAATAATTTTTCATCTACTGGAAGACTGTAATCCTTTTTTCTAATTAATCGTATAACACCAGAATCTACTTTTGGTGGTGGATTAAAAACAGTAGGAGGTACTGTAAATAAATATTCAGCATCATAGAATGCTTGTGTTAAAACGGATAAAATCCCATAGGTTTTAGACCCTTCTTTTTCTGCTATTCGTAAGGCTACTTCTTTTTGAAACATTCCAGAAAACTCAGGTACAAAATCCCTGTTTTCAATTGCTTTAAAAACAATTTGAGAAGAGATGTTATAAGGAAAGTTTCCAATAATGGCTATTTGCTCTTTATTGAAAGTATCAGTAATATCCTTTTTTAAAAAATCACCTTCAATAATAGTGAATTTTTCAGAAGAAGTATCTAGTTTAATATGCTCTAGAGGAAATGTTTCTTTAAGGTATTCTACCGATTCAGAATCTAATTCCATTACTGTAACCTTAGGCTTTTTTTCTAATAAGTATTTTGTTAGAACTCCCATTCCAGGACCTATCTCCAATACGTTATCATATCCATTTTCGGTTAACGAATCTGCTATTTTTTTTGCGATGTTTTCATCGGTTAAAAAATGTTGTCCTAAATGTTTCTTTGCTCTTACGGTCATGTTCTAAGATAAAAAATTTAAGATTAAGTAGTATCTCAATTCTTTTGTAATTGTATCCTGTTCCTTTTTAGTTGCTAGATACAGTAGGGTAAAATTCGTTTATTACTTTCAATTCAGTACGGAAGGCTAACATTTTATCAGCAAACTTTTTAAGACCATCTGAACGTAATTTATCAGCATCATGTTTGTAATAATTTTCTAAATCCTCACGTGATTTAGCTGTATATTGAATAGAGTAAGTAACTCCTCCCATTTCTTCTTTTACTAAAACTTGTGTCAACTTAGCACTTAAAAAGCGTCCTGTTGCTAAAACTTCTGGTATGTGGCTTTCAATCCAAGTTAACCATTCTGCATGAACACTTTCATCAATATTTACTGTTACGTTATATATATACATTGTTGTTTTCTATAAAATTAGATATTATCCCCTCTTAGTTTTCTGTATTTTTTTCGAGCAGCAACTAAGTAAATGCTCGATGGGTGGTCAAAAATAATCTTTTGATAGTATTCTTTGGCCTTTTCAGCACTATTTAATTCATTATTGTATAATTCACCCATTAAATAATACACATCATCAATATAAATTCCTTCTTTATCCAAGGCTATTATTTTGGTATAATTTGAAATAGCTTCGTCGTATTTGTGCTGTTTTACAAGAAGTTCGGCCTGTTTAAACAAGGCTTCGTCTTCTATAGGTTGTCCTTTGTAATTTTTGATAATATCATTTAAAATAGCAATGGCTTCATTATCTTTATTCTGAAAAGCTAATAAATCAGCTTTAGCATATTCTTTTAAGCCAGAAGGGATACTATCTTTAGGTTGGTTATCAGAAATTGTTAAAAACAAATTAGCAGCATCGTTTGCTATAAGCTGCGTAGCAGAACCTTTTAAAACTTTTAGTTGTGCTTTGGCCCATTTAAAATCGCTTTTGAAATAAGATGTTTGAGCTACTTTAAAACGTGCGTCTTGTCCTAAATAATGGTTTTTAAATTTTGTTTGTACTTGTGAAAAGTAAATAAGAGCTTTGTTAAACTTTCCAGTGTACACTAAAACTTCACCTAGTTTTAGTTTAATCGTAGCTTTGGAAAACTTATGGCTAGCAAATTCCTTAGCTTTATTTAAAACTTCTACAGCTTTTTCAGGGTTGTTTTTATTGAATGTTAAATAATTAGCATAAGCTACTTGAGTACGAAAAGTATTTTTATTAATTCCATATTTTGAAAATATGTCATCAAAACGTGCTTCTACATCTGGTTCTTTGGTTTCAATAGCTATTTTTAAATTGTTGTTAATAGCATTAAACTTATCTCTAGGATAATTAGTTTTTTCAATGATTAAATCAAAACATTTTTTAGCAGTTTCATATTCTTTATTCTCTAAAGCAATTTTACCTAGTTGATTAATTCTACCCAAATTGTCAGGGTCTCTAGCTAATAATGCTTTTAATTGGATAAGAGCTTTCGAATATTGTTTTTGTTTTATAAATAACCATGCTAGTAAATCGTTCCAAATGTTTTTAGGATTACTTATTGATTTTCTTAACAAGGCTTTTTTAAATAAGTTATTATTTTCGTTTTCAGCATCATCATTAATATATCTACTGGTGTAACGTTTAACATTATTCAAATAGCTTTCATTTTTGTCAACTAAATCTACATAAGATTCAAACATCTTAGGAAAATCTCCTTTTTCACCATGGATTTGCGCTAATTGGAAACCATAATTAGCTTGTGGATGGTTTTCCATGGTTTTGGTATATGCTTCAATAGCATAGTCTAGTTTGTTATAGTTTTTAAATAAACTAGCAATAACACTTCCGTAATTACCCTTTTTGTTTAATGAATTAAGTGCTTTTTGATAATATTTATTGGCTTCTGAATCGTTTTGTTGACGCTCGTAGTTATATCCTATGATAACATTTAGATATGTTAAGTTAGGTCTTTGTTTTATTTTTTGTGTTAATAGATTTTCGGCAACCAAAAACTGCTCAGTTTCTTGATAAGAAGTTATAAGTCTCTTTAAATAGGTTGTGTTATAGGGACTCTTATCATATAATTTTTTATAAAGTTGAATAGCTTTTTCATATTCATTATTTCTAAAATAATTTTCAGCAATAATAAAATCGTTCTGTTGAGAATAGCAGAACAAATTAATAATAAGGAAGTTAAATAGAATAAAGGTTTTTTTCATCAATCAAAAATACAGAAGAAAATTGTTAAATTAATATTAAAACACACCCTTTTTTTAAAAGGAACGCAACATTTTGGCACGAACTTTGTTTTATTGTTAGCGTAACTAAACATCGAATACTATGAAGAATTTAAATACGCAATATAACTTAGCAAAGAGTAGAGCAGATGAATTTATGAGAAGAGGACAAATAACTCAGTATTTTGAAGCTTTATTGGAAATGAATAAATATAAGAGATTAATGGTAGCCGTAGTTGCTAACTAACTATAAAAAATAGTTCATTATTAAGGGGTGAATTAAAAAAAAGAACCAAGCATCTTAATTGAAGCATTGGTTCTTTTTGCATTTTATAATGAAATTATTTAGTCAATTTTATCAAAACCACAATAAGGAATTAATACTTCAGGTATGTTAATTCCGTCTTCAGTTTGATAATTCTCTAAAATTCCAGCTAATACTCTAGGTAAAGCTAAAGAACTTCCGTTTAAAGTATGAACTAATTGACTTTTTCCTTCTTTATTTTTGAATCGTAATTTTAAACGATTTGCTTGATACGTTTCAAAGTTTGAAGCAGAACTAATTTCTAACCAACGTTCTTGAGCTGTAGAATACAATTCAAAATCGAATGTTAAAGCAGAAACAAATCCTGTATCTCCACCACATAAACGTAAAATACGATATGGTAATTTTAATTCACGTAAAATACCTTTAATGTGTTCTACCATTTCGTTTAAAGCATTGTAAGAGTTTTCTGGATGTTCAATTCTTACAATTTCCACTTTGTCAAATTGGTGTAATCTATTTAATCCACGTACATGCGCACCATAACTTCCAGCTTCTCTACGAAAACATGGTGTGTAACCTGTATATTTAATTGGTAAATCATTCTCTTTTACTAAATCATTTCTATGAATATTAGTAATAGGAACTTCCGCTGTTGGAATTAAATATAAATCATCTCCAGTTACATGGTACATTTGTCCTTCTTTATCTGGAAGTTGACCAGTACCAATACCAGATACTTCATTTACTAAATGAGGAACTTGTACTTCGCTATAACCAGCAGCAATATTTTTATCTAAAAAATAATTGATTAAGGCACGTTGTAAACGAGCTCCTTTTCCTTTGTATACAGGAAAACCAGCTCCAGTAATTTTTGAACCTAAATCAAAATCGATGATATCATATTTTTTAGCTAATTCCCAGTGAGGTAAAGCTTTTTCACCTAAATCAGGAATAGTACCTTCGCTAAAAATAGTTTCATTATCCTCTTCGTTTTTCCCAGCTTTCACAGATGCGTGAGGTACGTTAGGAATTTGGTATAATAAATCTTGTAATTTGTTAGAAGCAATACTTAATTCTTCAGTTAATTGCTTAGATTTCTCTTTTAATTCACCTGTTTTTTCTTTCAGTAAGTTTGCTTTTTCAATTTCACCTGACTTAAAAAGACCTCCAATTTCTTTGGATATTTTGTTAGATTCAGCTAATGTATTATCTAAAGAAACTTGAGTAGCTCTACGAGCTTCATCAGTAGTTAATACTTCATTAATAATTGCTTCGGCATTTTCAAAACTACGTTTTGCTAATCCGTCTAAAACAGTTTGTTTGTTTTCTCTAATAAACTGAACCTGTAACATCTTTTTTTAATTTTTAAGAACCGCAAAGATATAAGAAGCTACAGACTTAAACAATGGTGATTGCTTACTAAATAGTTTTTTACGTATTAAGTTTTAAAATTCTATTTAAGAATGAATAAAAAAGACTTTGTTAGAATTCTATTTTGTTAACTTAAATTGGTTATTGTGTTGATGTAGTTTAGGGAATTTTCTTTGTCTGTTTTAAGTTGAATAATTAAATCATCAACAGAATTAAATTTGTGTTCATCTCTTAAAAAATAAAGTAACTCAATGGTTAATTCCTTTTGATATAAATCTTGGTTAAAATCGAAAAAATGAACTTCAATAGTTTGATGTTCCCCGTTAACTGTAGGTCTATTGCCAATGTTCATCATACCAAAAACAGTATCGTTATTAATCGTAGATTTTACAACATATACTCCAGTTTTAGGAACTAGTTTATAGGTTTCAGCAATGTCAATATTAGCAGTAGGAAAACCAATTTTACCGCCAAGTTGTTTTCCATTCACAACAACGCCTGTTATAGAAAATGGATATCCTAAATATTTATTGGCAGTTTTTAATTCACCACTAGCTAGTGCTTTTCTAATTTTAGTAGAGCTTACAGAAACTTCATCAATATCTTGAGCTAAAATTTCTTGAACTGTAAAATCATACAGGTGAGAATATTCAGTTAATTGTTCAATATTTCCTTCTCTATTCTTTCCAAAATGATGATCATAACCAATAATTAATTTTGAAGTATTGAGTTGATTAACTAAGATATCACGAACAAAATCTAACGCAGTAAGTCTAGAAAATTCTTTGCTAAAAGGATGGATAATTAAGTAGTCTAATCCTAAGTCTTCTAAATGTTTGGCGCGTTCATCAATCGTATTGATAAGTTTTATAGAAACATCTTTTTGCAACACCATTCTAGGGTGAGGAAAAAAAGTTAGTAAAACTGATTTTTTATTAGATGATTTTGCTTCATCAATCAATTCTTGAATAATTTTTTGATGACCAATATGAACACCATCAAAAGTACCAATAGTAACTATTGATTTCTGTGTTGGTTTAAAATCGAAAATGGAGTGAATAATTTCCAAGATAAGAACAAATTTATGCAAAAATACAATTTGTAAAAGAGGATAAGTAATGTTCGTTAAATAAAGTTACAAAAATGTCAATTTAACAAAACAAACCCCTCAAAAACACTATAGTGATAAAATAAAGGATAAATTTTTACAAATAAAAAAAAATCGTATTTTGCGCTACAGTTAACAAATTATTATACATTATGATGAAAAAACTATTACTTGTTGCATTTGTGCTATTTGGCACGGCAATAATGGTTGCTCAGACTACCATTACTGGTACAGTCAATGACGCATCTCTTGGTGGGCCACTTCCGGGAGCAAACATTAAGGTTCTAAGGAAGGCTGTAGGAACATCTACTGATTTTGATGGGAAATTTACTATGACAGTAACAGACAACCCTCCTTTTACAATTGAAATTTCTTCTTTAGGATACCAATCTAAAACAGTTGAAATTACAAAAAACAATCAAGTTGTTGAGGTGTCTTTGACAGAGAATGCAACTTCTTTAGATGAAGTAGTAGTTTCTGCTTCTAGAACTCCAGAGCGTGTTATGGAATCTCCTGTAACAATTGAGCGTTTCGATTCTAGAGCTATTAAGAACACAGCTTCTGCATCATATTACGATGGATTAGAAAATTTAAAAGGTGTTGATATTAATTCAGGAGGTTTTACTTTTAAAACAGTAAATACTCGTGGATTTGCTACGTTTGGAAATGAGCGTTTCGTTCAGTTAGTTGATGGAATGGATAACGCATCTCCAGCATTAAACTTTGCTATTGGAAATTTATTAGGAATTTCTGAAGTAGATGTAAAAAGTGTTGAGATATTACCTGGAGCAGCATCGGCTTTATATGGTGCAAATGCTTTTAACGGAATTATGTTAATGCGTAGTAAAAATCCTTTTAATCACCAAGGAATTAGTGTAGGATTAAAAACAGGATTAACAAGTCAAGAAGCAGCAGGAGACAATAAGTTTTATGATGCTACTATTAGAATGGCACATGCTTTTGATGACTACTTTGCTGTAAAAGCAAGTTTTTCTTACTTAAAAGGTGAGGAGTGGCATGCTACAGATTACAGAAATACAACAGGTATTGGAGGGTCTTATATTCCAGGTACTAGACAAAGTGATCCAAACTATGATGGAGCAAACGTATATGGAGATGAGGTTTCTGTAAACTTAGGACCTGCAATAGGTAATGTAAGTAGAACTGGTTATACTGATCAGGAGTTAATGACTAATGAAGCTAAAAGTGTAAAGTTCAATGGAGCTATTCACTACCGTCCATTAGGAAACGATAGAGTTGAAATTATTTGGAACTCAAAATATGGTACTGGTAACACTATTTACCAAGGACAAAACAGATATAACTTAGCTAACTTCTTTATGGAGCAGCATAAATTAGAAGTTAGAGGTAAAAACTTCTTCGTAAGAGGTTACTATGCTGGAGAGGATGCAGGAGATTCTTATGATACTCGTTTTGCTGCAATTAACATTAATAGCAAGTGGAAATCTAATACAGATTGGTTTGGACAATATGCAGCGGCTTATTTAGGAGCAATTCCAGGAGTGCCTGCATCAAATCATGCAGCGGCAAGAGCAGTAGCAGATACTGGAAGAGCAGTTCCTGGAACACCAGCTTTTCAAGCTTTATTTGATGAAGTAACTGCTGATCCAGATTTATTAACAGGATCAAAGTTTAGAGATAATACAAGCTATTACCATGCTGATGGTAATTTAAATTTACGTGATTATATTGATTGGGCTGAAGTACAAGTAGGAGGTTCTTACAGACAATATAGATTAAATTCTTTTGGAACAATTTATACAGATGCTGATGGGCCAATTAAATATGGTGAATATGGTGTGTATACACAATTACAAAAGAAAATGTTAGACGATCGTTTAAAGTTTACAGGGTCTATCCGTTATGATAAATCAGAAAACTTTGATGGGAATTTTACACCTAGAATATCTTTAGCATATGCGGCAGGTGAAAACAAAAATCATAACTTCAGAGCTTCTTTCCAAACAGGTTTCCGTAACCCAACTACTCAAGACCAATATATTGGTTTAGCAACAGGTGCTGGATTTATCTTAGGAACTGCTCCAGATAATATTGGTCGTTTCTCAGCACCAGCAGTAACTACAACAGGTTCATTTACATTAACAGGTGCAGATGTGTTTTCAAGAGGTTATTCTGCTAGTTCAATTGCAACTGGAACACCAACTTTAGCTACAACAGCTTTAGTAAAGCCAGAAGAAGTAAAATCTTTTGAGGTTGGATACCGTGGTGTTTTACCATTAGGAGATAATAAATTATCTGTAGATTTTAGTACATATTATAACATGTATTCTAACTTCATTTCTAATAAAGATGTTTTAGTATTAGTTGATCCTACTACACCAGTAACAGTAGCTAACTTAACAAATAGAGATTTGGTAAGAACATTTAGTGTTAAAACAAACTCTACTGTAGATGTTGATTCTTATGGATTAGGTATAGGATTAAGTACAAAAGTATTTAATGGATATAATGTAGGTTTAAACTATACATGGTCTAAGTTTAGTTTTGATCAAGCTCAAGATCCAGATTTTGAAGCAGGTTTCAATACTCCAGAACATAAGTTAAAAGCTCAGTTTGGACATCCAAATGTATTTGAGAACTTTGGATTTAACGTAAGTGCTCGTTGGCAAACAGAATTCTACTGGCAATCAACTTTCTTAGAAGGAAATGTAGAAGAAAGAACTGTTCTTGACGCTCAAATTAATTACTCAGTACCTTCAATTAAATCGGTATTTAAAGTAGGAGGGTCTAACTTAACAGGAAAAGAATATTTAAGTGCACCAGGAGTTGGAGCAATTGGATCTCAGTATTACATTTCTTGGACAATCAATAACTAAAAAAAATAAAAATGAAGAATACATTAAAATATACATTTTTATCTGCATTATTTTTAGGTGTTGTAGCCTGTGATGTAGATAATACTCTACCAGAAATTAAAGGAGAGGCAGAAAATACTACAACGTTAGTTGCTGGTACTGCAGATTTCTCAAATTATGTAGCGCTTGGAGCTTCTTTTACAGCTGGTTTTACAGATAATGCTTTGTTTAAAGCAGGACAAGAAAATTCATTTCCAAATATTTTAGCAAAGAAATTTGCTATGGTTGGTGGAGGAACTTTCACGCAACCTTTAATGAACGATAATTTTGGAGGTTTAATTTTAGCAGGGAACCCTGTACTTGATCCAGCAACGAATCAGAGATTATTTAATGAAAGATTAATTTTTAATGGAACTGGACCTGCAGCTTTAAACTCTGTTATTCCTTCGGCAATGTCTACAACTGATTTTGCCTTAAATAATCCTATGGGACCATTTAAGAACTTGGGTGTACCAGGAGCATTAAGTACTCATTTTGTTGCGCCAGGTTATGGAAACTTAGCTAATTTCCCAGCAGCAGCAAATCCTTACGCAATTAGAGTTGCTGGAAATACAAACTCATCATTGTTAGAGCTTTTTGTAGCGCAAGCACCAACATTTTTTACCTTATCTGAATTTGGAGGAAATGATGTTTTAGGATATGCAACAAGTGGAGGTGATGGAACTAAACCAATAACTCCAACTCCAGTATTTGAAGCTGTATTAGGTAATGTAGAAACAGCTTTAAAAGCAACAGGAGCTAAAGGTGTAATTGCTAATTTACCTTACATTACTTCTTTACCACATTTTACTACGATACCTTACAACGCTGTTCCTCTAGATGCAGCTACGGCTACAGCATTAAACCAAGGTTATGCGGCTTATAATGGAGGTATTCAAGGTGCACTTGCAGCATTAAGTGCATCAGGAGCATTTACTGCAGAGGAAGCGGCTAAAAGAACAATTAATTTTTCAGCTGGTCAAAATGCAATGGTTATTATAGATGAATCTTTAACAGATTTAGGTGCTATCAATCCTGCTTTTGCTGGTTTACCTAAATATAGACAAGCAACTGCTGCTGATTTATTTGTGTTACCTCTTTCATCTTTAATTCCACAAGGATATGGTACTCAAACAGCGTTAGAAGATAAATGGGTATTAACACCAGAAGAGCAAGCTGAGATAAAAACAGCTGTAGATGCTTATAATGCAAAATTAAAAGCTGTTGCAGATGCAAATGGTTATGCCTTTGTAGATCTTAATGCTGTTTTACAGCAAGCAGCAACTACAGGTTTAAAGTTTGATACTTATAACTTAACGACTAGTTTAGTTACTGGAGGTTTAGTTAGCTTAGATGGTATTCACCTTACAGGTAGAGGTTATGCGTTAATGGCTAATAAAATGTTAGAAGCTATTGATGCTACTTATGGATCTAACTTTGCAGCTGGTAAAGACGGTTTAGCTAAAGCAGATAGTTATCCAACAAATTACTCGCCTACTTTACCGTAAGTAGTAGTTTTGTTAACGATATATTTAAGGCTGAGAGTTTACTCTCAGCCTTTTTTATTTTATATGATGCTTAATTCTTTTGGATTAGAAATAGATTAAGTTATTAACTAATGATATTAGTTGTTAAATATGGGTTTTTAGCTGTTTTAAGCGTTTTAAAACAGTGAAGATGTTAAGTAGTGTTGGAGAAGAGTAAAGAGGTTTATGAGGCCCTTTTTTGTGATTAGAATATAAAAAAAACACCGTAATGTTAATTACGGTGTTTCTATTTTATTTAAGTGATAAAAGTTATTTAAAAAATGTTCTAAATATATCATTACCGTTTGCAAAAAGTAATAAGGCAATTAATAAGATAAAACCTGTTACTTGAGCATATTCTAAAAATTTATCGCCAGGTTTTTTTCCAGTAATCATTTCCCAAAGTGTAAATACAACATGGCCTCCGTCTAAAGCAGGAATTGGTAATAAGTTCATAAAACCTAACATAATTGATAGGAATGCAGTAATATTCCAGAAAGTTTCCCAGCTAAATTCAGAAGGAAAAATACTACCGATAGAAATAAAACCACCTAATCCTTTATAAGCACCTGTACTAGGATTGAAGATCTTTTTCATTTGCTTAATATAGTTAGTTAAAGTAGTCCAAGCTTTATTAGTACCAGCTGGAATTGCTTCAGAAAATGAATATTTCTTTTCTGCTAAGTCATAATAACCTAATTTTTCTAAATCTTTTAGAGATAATTGAGCAATAGCTACACCAACTTTACCGTTTTCAGAGATTTTAACAGGGATATCTAAGCTTTCATTACCTCTTTTTACAGTAACATTGATATCTTGATTTTTATATTTATTAAGCTCTTTTTCAGCTTGATCAAAATATTTGATGCTAACTCCGTTAATAGCAGTAATTATATCTTTAGACTGTAAACCACTTTCTACGTTTGGAGAATCTTCTGCAACTTTTGCTATAATAAATGGATATCTTGGTGTTATAAAACTTCCAGCATTTTTACCACGATCCACCAGTTTTGAAATAAAATCAGTAGGGATAGCTTTTTCAATAACGGTTCCGTTTCTTTCTATTGAATAGTTGTTACCATTAATAAATTCTATAGGTAATTCTCTAAATTTTTCAACAGGTTGCCCATCAATAGTAAGTATCTTATCTCCAGTCTCTAAACCTAAATCTATAGCTAATTGATCTTGTACCCACACACCATCTTTTAAGTTTTCATTAGGTAAAAACTTTTCACCATAAGCATACATTAAGCAAATGTAGATAACAATACCTAAAATAAAGTTTACAATTACACCACCAAGCATAATAATTAAACGTTGCCAAGCTGGTTTAGAACGGAACTCCCATGGTTGCGCAGGTTGTTTCATTTGTTCAGTATCCATGCTTTCGTCAATCATTCCAGAGATTTTCACATAACCACCTAATGGAATCCAACCAATACCATAAACAGTATCACCAATTTTCTTTTTAAATAAAGAGAATTTATAATCGAAGAAAAGGTAAAACTTTTCAACTTTAGTTTTAAATAATTTAGCAGGAACAAAATGTCCTAACTCGTGCAAAACAATTAAAAGCGATAAACTTAAAATAAATTGTGATGCTTTTATTAATATCTCCATAAAGGCTTGTGTCTAAAATTTAAAATCTGACAAATGTACGTTTTTCGAAAGAGTTCTAAAAGTTTGTACTCTAGTTCAGCTTAGGATTTAACAAACTTTTTAAGTTTAAGAGAGATTAACCCTGTTTTAAGTCGTATTTTTGTAGAAAAAAGAGAGAATGGACTTTAAATTCTTTAAAAAATCTAAAAGCACTTTAATTTTCTTATTAGTTTTTTGTGCTATTGGAATCCCTGTTTTTTATCATTTAGTAAAAGTTGATGAGAGATTACCAATTTATAATCCAGCAGATATTAATCCAAAATTGGTTGATGCTTCCTTAAGAACAAAATCTAGAAATCATAAGGTTGGTGATTTTAAGTTAATCAATCAAAATGGAGAAACAATAACAAATGCAGATTATAAAGGTAAAATTTATATCGCAGATTTCTTTTTTACTCGTTGTCAAACTATTTGTATAGCTATGGCTTATAATATGAGTGAATTACAAGAACACTATAAAAAGGATGATGATATTATGTTTTTATCACATTCAGTGACACCAGTTATGGATAGCGTTCCACAATTGAAAAAATATGCATTAGAAAAAGGAGTTATTGATGGAAAATGGAATGTAACCACTGGAGAAAAAAAGCATATATACAACTTAGCTCGTAAACATTATTTTGCAGTTTTAGACGAAGGAGATGGAGGAGAGAACGATTGGGTTCATACAGAAAACTTTGTACTAATAGACAAAGAAGGACGTATTAGAGGTTCGTATGATGGAACCAAAAAAGAAAATATGCAGAAAATTATAGATGATATTTCGTTGTTGAAAAAAGAATACGAAGAATAAAAAAAGAGACTGTTTAAACAGTCTCTTTTTTTATATTTTATTTCCGTCTTCATCAAAGTTTTTGTTTACTTCTTGTTCAGTTTTAATAACAGAAACTGCTAAAGAAAGTAACATAATAGCCATGGGTTGCCAACTAATATCTTTATTTATAAAAACAAAAATTAAAGCTGCTGCAAATGATACTGCAGAATAAATTAAAAATTGCTTTATAAAAAACGTATTGGCAAATTTCCAAACAGTTTCATTTTTCATGGTTTTGTTGGTGCGATAACCATAAAGTGAGTTAATTTTTTTTGGGGGAAAGAAATAAAAAATTATACTGAAAAGGAAAAGTAATCCATTAATAGACAGTACATAATAATATGGGTTCATTTTTATTTTTTTATCGAGTTTATAATTCCTTTTAATAAAGTGTTCATGTCAGCGTTCTTAGTAAGCCCAGTTCTAACAACTACTAAATCTTCACTTGGCAAAATAAATACATTTTGACCTTTATACCCATTAAAAGAATACATATTTGTTGGTACATCAGGATAACGCTTTCCTGCATTTAACCATATTTGTGCACCATACCAACCATCAGAACCTGGTGTTGGAGTAGTAGCGTATTGTACCCAATCTTTATCAAAAAGATGCTCTCCATTCCATTCACCATTATGAAGGTATAATAACCCTAATTTTGCCCAATCTCTTGCAGTTGCCCAAGCATAAGAAGACCCTACAAAGTTTCCACTCAAATCAGTTTCAATGACCATTGAATTCATTCCTATTTTGTCAATTAAATTAGTGTACCAATAATCTAAATATTCTTGATGCGTTTTAAATTGACTACGGATGATACCAGAAAGTAAATTAGTAGTACCTGAAGAATAATTCCAAGTTTCGTTTGGTTTACCTACTAAAGGTTTACTTATTTGAGTTTTAGTCATGTCACTTTCAAGAAATAGCATCTTTGTAACATCAGAAATAGTATTATAATCTTCAAGCCATTCTAAACCAGAATTCATTTGAAGTAGGTTGTGAATTGTAATGTTTTTACGGTCATCGTTTTCCCATTCTTTAAATAAATTGCTTTGCTCAACATTAACTTTTCCTTGGCATTGTAAAATTCCAAAAACAGTACTCGTAATACTTTTGGTCATAGACCATCCTAACTGTAAAGAATTCTTATCGAAATTATCTGCATATTTTTCAGCAATAATTTGATCCTTATAAACTACTAAAACAGATCGAGTTTGGTTTCTAGAATTAAAAATAGTATCAATAGTTTCGTTTAGCTTTTTGTAATTGATATTAGAAAAAATAGTGTCTATTTGATCTGCATTTCCATAAGGGAAAGGAGTAGTATTATCGGCCTCTGATCTTTTTGGAACTAAAGGAGTTTTAGAAGCATCGTAATCGTCATTAATTAAAACAGCTCCTAATCCTTTTCTGTAAACAGCTTTTCTTTTTAAAAGACCGAAAACAGAACCAGTAGCAGATTTTTCTTGAGAGTTAATTTCATCGGAAGTTAAGTTTATAGGAGAAAAATTATTGTCATTTTCATCAGTAAACTCTAGGCTTCTTTCAGCTAAGAAAACAGAAGAGGCAGTGTTTTTAGCGGAGTATCCAGCTAAAATATTTAACTTAGGGTAATTGTAAACTACAACAGCAATAAGAACAATTGCAAGTAGTAATAAGATTCTTTTGATATTTTTCATTAGGGACTCTTTTTTAGCAAATGTAAGAATTTAATTGATTGGTGTTTATATTTGAAATGCAAGCACTACCTTTGTCTTAAATTTACTTTTTATATGTTGAATGTAGATAAGATTAGAGCTGATTTTCCTATTTTAAATCGTACAGTACATGGGAAAAATTTAGTGTATTTTGATAATGGAGCAACTTCTCAAACACCTCAAATTGTGATTGATGCAATTGTTGATTATTATTCGAATTACAATGCTAATATTCATAGAGGAGTGCATACCTTAAGCCAGGAAGCAACCGATAAATATGAAGAAGCACGTATAAAGATTCAAAAACATTTTAATGCAAAGCATTCTTATGAGGTTATTTTAACTTCAGGAACTACTCATAGTATCAATATTGTAGCATCAGGATTTGCTGCCTTATTAAAAGAAGGTGATGAAATAATTGTATCATCATTAGAACATCATTCAAATATAGTTCCTTGGCAAATGCTTTGTGAAAAAACGGGTGCTGTTTTAAAAGTAATTCCAATGGATCAAGATGGTTCATTAAGAATGGATACGTATCATGAATTATTGAATAATAAAACCAAATTGGTTTTTTGTAATCATGTGTCGAATGCATTAGGAACGATTAACCCAATAGAAGAAATTATTCATGCAGCGCACAAATTTGGTGCGTATGTTTTAATTGATGGAGCGCAGGCAGTTCCACATATAAAGCCAGATGTTCAAGAATTAGATGTTGATTTTTATGTAGCATCAGCTCACAAAATGTGTGGTCCTACAGGAGTTGGTTTATTATACGGAAAAGAAGAGTTATTGCAAATGTTGCCACCTTATCAAGGAGGAGGAGAAATGATTGAAACGGTAACTTTTGAAAAAACTACCTACGCAGGATTACCTCATAAGTTTGAAGCAGGGACACCAAATATTTGTGGAGGAATTGCTTTTGGAGTTGCGGTAGATTATATGAATTCAATAGGTTTTGAGGCTATAGATCAACAAGAAAAAGAGTTGCTAGCTTATGGAACTCAAGAGTTGGAAAAAATAGAAGGATTAAAAATTTACGGAACTGGTAATAAAGCTTCAGTAATATCTTTTAATTTAGATGGAATTCACCCGTATGATGTTGGGTCTATCTTAGATAAACTAGGAATAGCTGTTCGTACAGGACACCATTGTGCGCAACCAATTATGAACTTTTATTGTATTCCAGGTACAGTAAGAGCATCATTTGCTTTTTACAATACCAAAGAAGAAATAGACGCATTGGTAACAGCGGTTAAGAAAGCCAAAATGATGTTGAGTTAAATACTACTCAATTAATAAAATAAAAAAACCACCTGTATAAGAACAAGTGGTTTTTTTATATATAAACGTTAAATTTTTAACTAGTCTCTTGACATAAAAATTTGTAATACATACCAGAATAAAAGCATTAAAGAGGCAAATAAACCTAATGCAGCAGGGATGTAATCATCAGTAGAAAATTTATGTACTAAGTTAGAAGTCTGGTATAAAATAGATCCAGCAGCTAATACACACATTCCTACAGAAAACCATAAACCAAGGTTAAAACCAAATAAGGCTCCAGCAATGATTAATCCAATTGCTATAAAAAATCCAACAGTTAATCCAGCTCTGATAAAAGAAAAATCTTTTTTAGTAATAAAAACAATAGAAGAAATTCCTGTAAATAAACCAAGCGTAACAATTCCAGCTTGTTTAATTAAATCTAAGCTATTGGTATACATAATAGCCATGTAAATTAATGGTATAAAAATAAAAGCTTCAGCAAAAATATAAGCTGAGTATGCTAAATATTGTAAGTTTTTATCAGAGGTTTTTAAAGCAGTACTTTCTGCATAATTAGTAATTAGCATAAAACCACCTAATAATAATAACCACTTGTATCCTTGAGTCATTGATAAAGCAAATTCTACAAGAGAAGCACTTTGTAAGAATAGGTATTCAAATACAATAAATAATAAGATACCACCACCTACATGCGCATAGGTTTTTTTGTAAAAAGCGACTCTGTCTGCTTCCGATACTTGTGCAACAAGTACCTTAGGTCCGTTGTCAAATGAGTTTTCCATAATTAATTTTATTTTGGAGTAAAGATAATTTTTTTGTCAAGAAAATTCCCATTAGTTTTTTTTATTTTTAAGAACTAAAAATAAGTTCAATGTTATTTGACAAATCAAAAATTTATATTCTTGTTTTGTTGGTGTTTTTTAGTTGTGATAAATCAACAAAGGATAAAGAAAAAATGAACAAAATAGTTGTCGCACACAGAGGAGCTTCAGGATATCTTCCAGAGCATACCATGGAAGCAAAAGCAATGGCTTATGCTATGAATCCCGATTATATAGAGCAAGACTTGGTATTGAGTAAAGACAATGTACCCATTGTTATTCACGATGTGTATTTAGATGATGTAACTAATGTAGCTCAAGTATTTTCTGATAGAAAAAGAGAAGATGGACGTTACTATGTTATTGATTTTACTTTTGATGAATTACAACAATTAAAAGTAACTGAACGATTTGACCCTAAAACAGGTAATCAATACTATCCTCAAAGATTTCCAAAGGGTAAAGGAAATTTTAAGCTACACTCTTTACAAGAAGAGATTGAATTAATTCAAGGATTGAATTATAGTACAGGAAAAAACATTGGAGTTTATCCAGAAATTAAAAATCCTGAGTTCCATCACAAGAATGGAAAAGACATTGCAAAAATTGTATTAGAGATTCTTTCAAACTATGGATATACATCCAAAGAAGATAAATGTATTTTTCAATGTTTTGATGCTAAAGAACTAGAAAGAGTTCGAAAGGAATTAAAATCAGAACTGTTTTTAGTGCAATTGATTGAGTTTCCAGAAGAAACTAAACAACTAAAACATTTTGCATCATACGCAGATGGATTAGGTCCATGGTATAAACAAATCTTAGATGAGAAAGTAAATGGTAAATGGAAATTTACACCATTAGTTACTGAAGCTCATGAGTTAGGTTTAAAAGTACATCCCTATACGTTTAGAGCCGATCAATTAAAAGAGTTTTCTTCTTTTGATGAAATGATGCAAGTATTATTGTTTGAAGCCAATGTAGAAGGAGGTTTTACCGACTTCCCAGATAAGATGGTTGATTTTTTAAATAAATAGTTGAAAAGATTTATTTATGGCTAAAACAGGTTTAAGAAGTAACTTCAATAAGTTTGTTTCGATAAGCCGATAAGAGTTTGGATTTAGAGATAAAACCAACATATTTTTTATCTTTTATCACAGGTAAGTTCCAAGCATCACTTTCCTTAAATTTTTGCATTACCTCAGCAACCGAGTCATTATAAGAAATAACAGCAGGAGCACTTCTCATAAAAGTTTCAACAGTTACTTTATCGTACATTTCACTATCAAACATTATAGGTCTGATATCATCCAATAAAACAATACCTAGAAATTGATGTTCTTCGTTAATAACTGGGAATATATTTCTATTAGAATTGGAAACAGATTTTTTAAGCATCTCGCCTAAAAGCATTTCAGAATGTACAGCTTTAAAATTTGTTTCAATCAACGAATTAATTTTCATCATCATTAATACGTTTTTGTCTTTGTTATGTGTAATAAGTTCACCTCTTTCAGCTAATTCAACAGTGTAAATAGAATTGGAGATAAAGTATTTTGTTACGGCAAAGGAAATTGCTGCTACTAACATTAATGGAACAAATAAGTCATAACCTCCAGTAATTTCAGCAATTAAGAAAATAGCTGTTAAAGGAGCGTGTAATACACCAGCCATTAATCCAGTCATTCCAATTAAGGTAAAATTAGATTCGGATACATTACCACCTAATTGATTAATGATTTTTGCACATACATTACCTAAGGCACTTCCCATAACTAGTGTTGGAATAAAAATACCTCCAACACCACCAGCGGCAAAAGTAGTAGTCATGGCAATAGCTTTAAACAAAGTGATTAGTAATAGTAAGCCAATTACTACCCAAACATTTTTAAAGTTTACATCATAAGGAATGTCCTCTAAAGCGGCCAATGCATTTCCTTCCAGTAAGTTGTTAATTAGGTTGTAACCCTCACCATATAAAGGTGGAATTAAATATAGCATTAATCCAATAGCAATTCCTCCAAAAATTAATTTATGAATTGGTTTTTTAATTCTTTTGAAAAAATTGATGATTCTAAAATAGATTTTTGAAAAGTATACAGAAGCAATACCAGTGGCAATCCCCAACAAAACATAATAAAAAACATCCTTAATTTCAAAAGTATCGATGAGTTCAAAACCGAGTAAGGCATCTTTTTCAAAAAAGAAATAAGAGGTTACTACGGCAGATACTGAAGCTAATAGTAATGGAACTAAAGAAGCAAAAGCCAAGTCTAAACTAAAAATTTCTACAGCAAAAATAATAGCAGCAACAGGAGCTTTAAACATTGAAGACATTGCACCGGCTGTAGCACAACCAATTAACAACATCCTTGTTTTTCTGTTCATATGAAACAGTTGCGATACTGTCGATCCTAAAGCAGCTCCAGTACTTACGGCTGGCCCTTGTAATCCTACAGAACCTCCAAAACCAACGGTAATAGGAGCAGTAATTAAAGAAGCATAGATTTTATACTTCTCTATAATTCCACTTCGCTTAGAAATTGCGTATAATGTGGTAGAAATTCCATGACCTATTTCTTTCTTAATAAAGCGTTTTTTAATGTAGTACACCAAAACCAAACCGATAATAGGGAAGATAAAATAAAGAGAGTGATGAATGTCTTTAATGAATCTTCCTTCTAATATGTTTTGAAAAAAAGAAGTAAGGTTTTTTAGTATCAATGTTCCAATACCAGCCAAAAAACCAACAAAAACACTTAAAACATATACAAATTGACGTTCGGAAATATTTTTGTATCTCCAAATAAGTATTTTTTTAAATATGGATTTCTTTTTTGGCATTAGTTGATTGCTGTTGTTAACTGGGCAAAGTTACTATACAATCTAGGGATTATAAATAATAACCCGTTTTATTTAGCGCTTAAATAATCGGTACCTAAATAACCGTTGTCTTTATTGTAATACCAAGCTCTGTTTTTTGGAAACTTAATACCGTTAATAACTTCTTCTTCAGATAATAAAATATACTCGCCGCTGTTAGGCTTGCTCTTAAAAAACTGATACACTTCCATGGCATACGTTTTTGGATTGAAATAAAAATACCAAGTATCTTTTCCAACAGCTTGATCATAAGTAGCTTTTAAAACTAAGTATTCTTTGCCTTTAAACTTTTTACGTTCAACTTTATCATGAATAATAGTTCCGTTATCTTTTAATTTCATTGGAAGACCATATAAATACGTATAATAGTTCTTATATAAATTGGCTCTGTCGCAACTTAGTTTGTGTTCTTTTAAAATGGCTTCCGACGGATTCTCTTGTCCGTTAAAACCAATTTTACACTCACCTTTATTAATAGTATACTCTGTTGTGTTTTCACCTCTGGTAGCTTTTACATAAAAATATTCCTGAGGTAGATTGATTTTAATCTCACTCTTTCGCTCAGGGCTTTTAGGAGTTTTCATAGTTACAAACAAAGTTCCGTCAAAGGTTTCCCAGTTACCATTAGGATCGTGATATTGAATGGCTTTTTCTAACAGTTCTTTTCCAGTAAGTTTTTGTGAAAATACTTGAACAGTAAGAAATAGTAAGAAAAATGTGGTTAGTTTTTTCATGATATTATTGTTTAGATAAAGAGGATTTAAAATCGGTTAAGTCACCTAAATATAATTGTCTTAAAGTTTCTACGTAAGGTCTTTTATTATAATAACCTTCGTTAAAATCTTTAATGGCAGCATCAATCATAGATTTTGCTTCCTCAATTTTTCCTTGCTTTTTTAATATGAAAGCTTTGTAATATTTAGCATCGGCGCTAAAACCGTAAGAGTTCTTTATCAAACGATTAAAACAAGCCTGAGCTTTATCGTATTCGCCCAACTCAAGATAAGCAATACCTTGATATAAAAAGGCAGTTACATCAACAGAGTTTTCGCTAAAGTCTTTAATTTCTTTAGAAATGTATTTGTTGAAATAATAAATAGATTTTTCGTAATCTTTTAAACCTAAATAAGCAATTCCTCGCCAAGCATCTACGCTAAGTCCTTGAGGAGCGTCTATAAAATCAGGAGTTAAAACATCGCTAGCATCAAAATCGGCAATAGCTTTTTTATAATCTCTATAAAACCATAAGTATAAATATCCTCTCCAAGGAATTCGGTGTACAGAATCTAATTTCAGCGCTTTGTCGTATTGAGGTTTCCATTTATGAGGCATTCCTCTTTTTAAATGAGCAACCGATAGTTCGTAAACACCTTGTTCAAAAGTTGGATCTATTTCTAAGGCCTCAACAATTCCATTTTGAAAAGGAGTTGAGCCTTGAGTAAACATAATGGCTTCTTTATATCTTTTTTCAGCAAGTTGTCTTTTGCTAAGTGTATTTGCTTCATTTTTACATGAGAACATTAAGAGAAGTGCAATAAGACTAAGGGATAATTTCAGTAACTTTTCCATTTTCAATTCTATAAGAGATATACATATAATAGTTATGAGGCTTGTCTTCGTAAGAAATAACATTCCAGTGATTTGAGTTTGAAGTAAATTTAAAAAGTTGATCAACCATTTTAGAGTTTAAAGGAGACTCGTTTAAATCTAAATCCATTTCAATAATTTCAAACCAACCAGCATTTCCTTCACAATTCACCAAAAATCGAAAGTTCAAGTATCCAGAGTCGGTGTAAGTACTGTTGGCGTTAAATGTAGCATTAAGGCTGTCTCTAAATTGTTTTTTAGATCCGTTGTATGCTTTTAAGCTAGCACTGCTATAAGTGTGCATGATTCCAACATCTTTACACAGTTTGTATGTGTCGTTTAAAAGAGCCTTATCAGTATCTATATAACCAACATAATGTTTAAAGGGTTTGTTTTCGGTATCATACGCTTTTTTAATGTAGAAATATCCATAGAGGGCTATTCCAGCAATAGCAATAACAATAGTGGCTAAACCTATTAGAATTGCTTTAACAATTTTCTTTTTTTTCATAAAATGAAAGTACTAAAAATCTTGTTAACAGTTTCGGGTTATAAGTCAATTTTTAAAAGTTCTTTCAATTGTTGCTTTCCTTTAGAGGTTAAGATTAGTTCTCGGGTGTTTTTATGTTTTCTGAACCAATCTTTTTGAAGCATTATTTCTAAAAATATATCTCCTAATGCACCCGCAATGTGATGCTTTCTTTCACTCCAGTCTAAACATTGATGAGCAAACGATCTTTTTAAGTTTTGAATTTCTTCAATATGAATACCTAAGTTTAAAAACCATTGTTTTCCAATATTGGTAACAGAATATTGTTTATGTGCAGGGGTAATAATTTGCTGAGAAATCAATGCTTCAGTAATTTTCACACCCACTTCACCAGCTAAATGATTGTAGCATGTTCTGGCATAGGTAAATGCCGAAGCTTTGGGTTTTTTAACCTTTGTGTAATCTTTTTGCAAGGAAAGCAAACTAGCCATAGATTCAATAACTTGGGCTACTTCAGGAGAGCTAAACCTATAATAACGGTGCCTTCCTTGTTTTTCTACAGAAAGAATATTCTTTTGAAGAAGTTTAGCCAAATGATTACTTGCCGATTGTAAAGAAGTACCGCTACAATTAGCCAGTTCAGTTGCCGTATAAGCTCTACCATCTAATAAATTCCATAGCATTATGGCTCTAGATTTATCACCTAAAAGACTTGCTATTTCGCTAAAATCGTTTTCTAAACTTTCCATAGGATTAATCCCAAACTTGTGGTCTTTTAATACGTAAGGTTCTTAAATAACTTAATAACTGACCTGTATGAACCGCTTCATGATACACCATTCTATTTAAATAATCGCCTAACTCTTTTACTTGATTTACTTCTTGTCGATGAATAACAATGTCTTTTAAATCATTTTCAGATAATTGTTCTATCATTGTGTATAGCTCTGTTTTATATGATTCTGCGAATTGTAATTCATGGTCAACATCAATAAAAGCTAAATCTTTCCATGGCGATTTATAGTCGCCTAAATTACCTCTATTTTTTATAATGGTATGAAATAAATGCTCTCCTTCCAGTACATGACGTATCATTTCAATACAGCTCATGGCTTTTGCATCAGGTTTCCAGTGTAGGTATTCAGATGGAATTCCTTTCCATACGTTAATACTTCTTCGTCTAGTTTCTTTAAAGTTTAAAAGTAATATGTTTATTGAGTTCATTTTTTTTATTCAAAAATAATAGCTCATGAAAAGAAATATTTCATTCTAAAATGAAGTATGAGATTAATGTTGGAAAATAGATGTTGAAAATGATTAATAATGATTTTTATGCAGTAAAAATTTTAGTAACATTGCGCCCAAATAAAAAAACTATGTATAAAAAAGAAATTCATTTTACAAATCAAAACACTATCGAGTTAACAGTTGAAGAAACCAATGAAATTATTGTATACAAGTATGCAAGCTTTGGTGAGCGATTTTTAGCAAGAATAGTTGACGTTTTTATTATTATTATTCCTCAAATGTGTATACCTATTGTGCCAGCTTGGTTATATTGGTCGTTGTTGCAAAGTGGTGATAAACAAAGAACAATAGGGCAAGGAGCTTGTGACATAAAATTGATGAGTGTGGATGGAAAGAAAGTTAGTTTTGGACAAGCAACAGGTAGGTTTTTTGCAAACTTTTTAAATTTATTCACTTTCTTTATTGGGTATATTATGTTTTTTACAACAGATAAAAAACAATGTTTACATGATTATTTGTCGGAAACTATTGTTGTAAAGGAAATAGGAAGAAAATCAATAAATTAAAATAAAACAAACCCCGTTCTTAATTAAGAACGGGGTTTTATATTATTAGATTTAATAATGTTATTTATAATACTGTATACCTCTTACATTTAATTCATCACCATTAATAAAAACAACAAACTCTTCTGTCATTGTTAAAGCTAATTGGGAGTTATTAATAGTAATATTGTAAGTAACAACATCATCAGTAGCTTCATTAGGATTTGGCAAAGTTATCTCTAATTTATTATCTGTTAATTTCCATGTGAAATTTTTGTTTAACTGTGAGGAGTTAGATTTTAAAGTTCCTTTACCAGAATCGTTAAACTCCATAGTTAAGCTATTGTACAGAGTGTTGACTTTGTTTTGAAAATCTTCAGAAGTGTATTTACCATTGTTGTTAGAGGAATCTAAGAACTTGAATTTGTCAAAAGTCCATACTTTCTTTGTTAAGTTTTGCTTATCTGATAACTCAACATTTGAATCATTGTCGGAACAAGAAATGTTAACAATTAAGCAGATAAGCAATACTCCTAAAGTTTTTAATTTTTTCATAGCGTTTAATTTTTATTCTTTAATATCTAATTTAATACTTAGTTCTTCTAGCTGAGCTTCATCTAAATTAGCAGGAGCATCAATCATTACATCACGTCCTGAATTGTTTTTAGGGAAAGCAATAAAGTCACGAATTGTTTCTTGTCCACCTAAAATAGCTACTAATCTATCTAAACCAAATGCTAATCCTCCGTGAGGTGGTGCACCGTATTCAAAAGCATCCATTAAGAATCCGAATTGAGCTTTCGCTTCCTCTTCAGTAAATCCTAAATGTTTAAACATAATTGCTTGTGTTTCTTTATCGTGAATACGAATAGAACCTCCACCAATTTCGTTACCGTTTAATACTAAATCGTATGCATTTGCTTTTACAGCACCTGGATCTGTATCTAATAATTCTAACTGTCCTGGTTTAGGTGAAGTAAACGGGTGGTGCATTGCGTGGTAATGACCAGTTTCTTCATCTAATTCTAATAATGGGAAATCGATTACCCATAATGGAGCAAATTCGTCTGGTTTACGTAAACCTAAACGCTCAGCCATTTCCATACGTAAAGCTGATAATTGCGCACGTACTTTATTGGTGTTTCCTGATAATATACAGATTAAATCTCCTGGCTTAGCTCCAGTTTTTTCAGCCCACTTCGCTAAATCATCTTGGTCGTAAAACTTATCTACAGACGATTTGAAAGAACCATCTTCATTACATTTTACATATACCATTCCTAAAGCACCTACTTGTGGACGTTTTACCCAGTTAATTAACTTGTCTATTTCTTTACGAGTATAAGAAGCTCCTCCTGGAACAGCAATACCTACAACTAATTCAGCATCGTTAAATACTTTGAATTCTTTGTGCTGAGCTACATCGTTTAATTCACCGAACTCCATTCCAAAACGGATGTCTGGTTTGTCGTTTCCATATAAACGCATAGCATCGTCAAATAACATTCTTGGGAATTTATCAACCTCAACACCATTAATTTCTTTTAATAAGTGACGAGTCATTCCTTCAAAAATCTCTAAAACATCTTCTTGTTCAACAAACGCCATTTCGCAGTCTATTTGAGTAAACTCTGGCTGACGGTCGGCACGTAAGTCCTCATCTCTAAAACACTTTACAATTTGAAAGTATTTATCCATTCCACCAACCATTAATAATTGTTTGAATGTTTGAGGCGATTGTGGTAATGCATAAAACTGACCTGCATTCATTCTCGATGGTACCAAGAAATCACGAGCTCCCTCTGGAGTAGACTTGATTAAATATGGAGTTTCAACATCAATAAATCCTTTGTCAGATAAATATTTACGAACTTCCATCGATACTTTGTGACGGAAAATTAAGCTGTCTTTTACTGGATTACGACGAATATCTAAATAACGATACTTCATACGAATATCTTCACCACCATCTGTTTCATCTTCAATAGTAAAAGGAGGTAATTTAGCATCGTTTAAAATTTCTAAGTTCGTAACTAAAACTTCAATATCACCAGTAGGAATATTAGCATTTTTAGATTGACGCTCTATAACAGTACCAGTTACTTGAACAACAAACTCACGACCTAATGTTTTGGCTTTGTCCATTAATTCTTTAGAAGTACGTTCTTCATCAAAAATTAATTGTGTAATTCCGTAACGATCACGTAAATCTACCCAAATCATAAAACCTTTATCACGTGATTTTTGTACCCAACCAGAAAGGGTAACCTCAGTATTAATGTGCGAAGCTCTTAATTCGCCACAAGTATGCGTTCTGTACATTTCTTGAAATTTTGAGGTGCAAAATTAATAATTTAAACTTAGATTATATTTTAAAAAATTATATATTTGATACCAAAATTGATTATGAAAAGTTCTACCAGGGCATTCCTGCTTATTGCTTTTTTATTTGTTTACAATATTACTTTTTCTTAAGCCGGTATTGGTTCTTTTACCTCCAATTCTGTGAAGATTAAGTATAAAAGAGATGCTAATAATAATCTTGTAGATGAATAACTTAGGTTATTTTACTATTATGATTATTCGTTTACATCATATTTTGCTAGAAAATGTAATAAAGAGCTCGAATTAATCAATAAATACAAGAAAAAAGACAAAAAGGCCAATATAAAAAGAGTAATGGCGTTAAATTTATTTTCAACCTCATCGTTTTTGGTTGGTATTGAGGAGGCTAAATTTGTTTTGTCTATTTTGAAATTTGAAAGATATTAGAAGGGAAGTATATTTTTAAAACCTTAATATTATGACTATCCTATAAAGTTTAGTGATAATAAGGTAATGAAGGGTTCGGATTACCCACTTGAAAATTAAAATTTTTTTCATGTTAGGATGTTAAGAGTGGTTCTTTGTATATCAAGGAGCTGCTCTTTTCTATTTTTGAATTGTTATGTAAAATAGTATAATTGTAATTTTATAAGAAAGAGAATTACTAGAGGTAGTATTCATATTTATAAAAATAAACTCAAACCCAATGAATAAGCAACTTAATTATATTATTCTTGCCATTGCAATTTTAGTATTCTTATTACTTCAGTTACCCTATTTTGCTATTGCCCAATATCCTTTTCGATTATTAGGAACTTGGTTTCATGAAATGGGACATGGACTTACCGCTATTTGTGTTGGAGGAAGTTTTAAATATTTAGAAATCTATGAAAATGGAGGAGGAGTTGCTTATTACACACTAAACAATGCATTTATGCCTATTTCTATTGGGAATGCAATTGTAGCTATTGGAGGTTTATTAGGACCGGCAATAGCTGGTGCGGTATTAATAGCAGGTGCAAAGTACACCAAGAGCACAAGTATTTTATTGCGTCTTTTAATAGGCGTAATCATATTGTCGTTAATTGTATGGATACGATCGTATTGGGGTGTTATTGTATTGGGAGCTTTTGCTGTTCTTTTTATAATCATCACTTTTTTAAAGAATAAAAAAATAGAAGTAGGAACCTTATTGTTTTTAGGAATGCAATCTATTTTAAGTAGTTACTTACAGTTAGATTATTTGTTTACTAAGCAGTTTGTAAGAGGCGGACAGGTACAAAATTCAGATACACAGGCTATTGCTGAAAATACTTTTGGTACTTATTGGTTGTGGGCTTTAATTGTAATAGTAATCAGTTTTTATATTGTGCTAAAAAGCATTCGATTCTATTTTAGAAAGTAACAATAAAGAGAAGTCTGTTTAAAATTATAGTTCTTTCGTTTTTCAAAGAATCTTTTTATTCATTTGCAGCAAAAGAATATAAAATGACCTTAGCAGATTTTACTCATAAATTAAAAACAACCCCAACAGCAATTATCTTTTCTGAAACGATGGAGGTTATAGAAGATATGTATGAATTTACACCTTCAGCTTTTAAAAATGGAAACGTAGAGAATAGTGCTACCCAAAATTTAGGCTCTTGTAAAGTATTTGCTTTTGCTATAAAACAACAATTTACAAAAGAAGAGACTTTGACATGCTTTGGTCAGTATTACTTCAAGGATGTACTAGAAAACCCTAACGGGACAGATCATCAAAACATTAGAAATTTTATGCAAACTGGTTTTGAAGGATTGGTTTTTGAGAAAGAAGTATTAGTTGAGAAAGAATTATAACTTAAAAACTTCAGAATAAATATTCAAAATTCATAGAATCTATCAGCGAAACTGCAGGGAGCTTTTGTTGTTGTACGAAAGCGTCAGCGAGTTTCGGGGAAGCTTTCGTCGAGTTTCAATTGCATCAGCGAACTTCGCTGGCGCTTCTGAATTTGTGCGAGAGCATCAGCGAGCTTCGCTGAAGGTTTCGCAGAAAAAAGAAAGTGTCAACATATCGTGATAAAGAAAACTTAATAAAAAGATTGTTTGAACACGAGATTTTAATATAATTTTCTGATACAAAAAGTGTATTTTTAGGCTTTTCAAAAAAAAATAGTTATGTCTAAAAATACACTTCTAGGAATTTTGTTTGTAATTGCTTTGATAGCGTGTAAACAAGAAAAAGAAATTCAAGTTTTAAAACCTTCTAATTATTTCGATGTTATCAATAAAGAGTTTACGGGCGATTTAGCTTACGAAACCACTTCTTTTGTAGAAAAGTATTGGCGTGTTGTAGGAAATACAGGGTTTAATAAAAGTGTGTTTAAAATAGCCGAAGAATTAGAAAAGGCAGGTTTTGTAAAAGAAGAAAATGCTACTTCCAAAGATTCTTTAACTTATAGAATAGAAAAAAGGCCTTTAGAAAAACCAACTTGGGAATCTGTAGATGCAACTGTAAAAATTGTTGGAGAGAGTACTCCATTGTTAGAACATAGCACTAATAGAAATATGATTGCATTAAATTCTTATAGTACGCCAAAAGAAGGAGTAACCGCTGAGGTGGTTTATGTAAAAGATCTAAAGAAATTAAAAACATTAGATATAAAAGGTAAAATTGTTTTTGCTGAAACCCATCCATATAGAATTTTTAATCAAGCGATTGTAGAAAGTGGAGCAGCCGGTTTAATTACTTATAACAATCCAAAGTACTTACAACCAGAAAAGAATACTACTTCTATTCAATTTCGTTCAATTCCTCTAAATGAAACAATAAAACCATGGGCAATAGCCATGTCTTATGAAGCAAAAGAAAGATTAAAGGCAAAACTTAATGAAGGAAAAGTTGTGTTAGATGTGATGGTAAAAACGAATGTTTACCCATCTGAAGAATTAACAATTATTGCCGATATTAAAGGAAATCAATATCCTAAGGAGCGATTGGTTTTTAGCGCACATATACAAGAACCAGGAGCCAATGACAATGCTACAGGTGTTGGAGTTGCTTTAGAAATGGCAACACTTACAGCAAAATTGAAAGAGCAAAAACGATTTTCACCTAATAGAACGCTAACTTTTTTATGGGGTGATGAAATTGTTTCTACCAACCGATATGTAAAAGAAGATAGTATAAGAGCAAAAGATATTAAATGGGGAATATCTTTAGATATGGTAGGAGAGGACACTAAAAAAACAGGTGGAACATTTTTGATTGAAAAAATGCCTGATCCAAGTGCTATATGGACCAGAGGAAATGATAAACACACTGAGTGGGGTGGACAGAAAATGAAATTGAGCCAAATGAAACCTCATTACTTAAATGATTTTTTAATAGATAAATTTAAAGAACAAGGAAAGCGTGCAAATTGGGTAGTAAATACTAACCCATTTGAAGGAGGAAGTGATCATGTTCCATTTTTAGGAAGAAACATTCCAAGTGTATTGTTTTGGCATTTTACAGATCAGTTTTATCATACCGATAATGATCGTTTAGATAAAGTATCAAAAGAAACCTTAAAGAATGTTGGAGTGGCATCTTTGGTTTCGGCATATTCGTTAATCAATGCAAATGATAAGACAGCAAAGGTGATTTTAAAGGATATTAAAAAGGCTGCTTTTTCTAGGTTGAAAGAAGAGCAAAAGCAAAGTGAATTAGCCTTAAGCAAGGGAGATTCTTTAAAAACTCAAAAAGCAATTATCAATGCTTGGAACGATTGGTATGTAAAAACAGCCAAAACAACAGAAGATGTGGTAAAAAACAATGCAGCTTTTACTTCGAATGTTGAACAGACGCAAAAAGCAATAGATTCTGTTTCGTCAAAAATAATAGAAGTTCTAGTTAAAAAGAATCAGTCTTTAACTTCTGAAAATAAATAGTCGCTGCTTTTTTAACCTTTGGAGCTAAGATTAATGTTGAAATAATTGTTGGAATAGCCATTAGAGCATACGCACTGTCCATTAAGTTGATTACAAAATCTAATTTAATTACAGAGGCAATTACAATGACAAACACATAAATGTGATTGTAATATTTCCCAACTTTTGAATTGGTTAAATAGCTCAAACAACTATAACCATAAAAAGAATAGGTGAATAAGGTTGAAAAAGCAAAAATTAGAACGCAAATGGTTAAAATAACACTTCCAGAGTTGTAAGGAAGTACAGAGTCGAAAGCAGCCAATGTCATGGTAATTCCGTTACCATCAAAACCTTTCCAAATACCAGAAGCTAAAATAGCAAGAGCCGTTAAGGTACATACTAATAAGGTATCAATGGCTGGTCCTAACATGGCCACTAGACCTTCTCGTATAGGTTCCTTAGTTTTGGCAGTACCATGCATCATTGGAGCGGTTCCTAAACCTGCTTCATTAGAAAAAGCAGCTCTTTTTACTCCAGTGATAATTAAAGCCCCTAAAGCACCACCTAATACCGATTTACCTGTAAAAGCATCAGTAAATATTAATGAAAAGATAGCAGGAACATCTTCAATTTTTAAAATCAATATTGTTATAACGGTCAATAAATAGATAACCACCATTAGAGGAACTAGTTTTCCAGCTACTTTTCCAATTCGTTTAATTCCACCAAAAATTACGGTAGACACAATAATTGCTATTGATATTCCCAATAGAAGTTTAGCAGTAAACTCATTCGCTTCGTTTACCTTAAAAACATCTACTAATGTTTGTGCTAATTGATTTGCTTGAAAAGCAGGAAGTGTTCCTACCAAACCAGCAGTTGCAAAGAAAACAGCTAAGGGTTTCCATTGTTTACCGAGTCCTTCAGTAATAACATACATAGGCCCTCCTTTTACATCACCAGTCTCATCTTTGCCTCGATACATTACCGACAAACTACAGGTAAAAAACTTGGTAGCCATTCCTACAAAAGCACTTACCCACATCCAAAAGATAGCACCAGGACCACCTGTGGCAATAGCAATGGCAACACCACTAATATTTCCCATTCCTACCGTAGCTGCAATTGCGGAAGACAAAGCTTCGTAATGCGATAAGTCACCAGGCGAATCGTGTTTATCGTATTTTCCTCTCAAAATAGCAATAGCATGGCTCATATATCGAAAAGGAACTAAACCAGAGTAGATGAATAAATACAATCCACCACCAATTAATAAAATCAATAAAGGAATTCCCCAAACCCAAGAAGAAAACTGAGCTACTAGGTTTTGAATATCTGACAGCATATAAACTATTTTTAGCTAAAGTACTAAAAGTGAATACAAAAAAAGAACGATACTTAGATATTCACAAGTATCGTTCTTTTGTTTATTTTTTAGTTAAAGTCCTTATTTAATAAGTACTCCTTTTTTGCCTAAAATATCAATATCTCTTAAGAAACCTTCTTGAATTGTTTCTGCTTGAAAGATGAAGGTTTTGTCTTGTAATTGGTTGTTTTCAAAGAAACTTACCTGAAATCTATTGTCTAAGGCAAATAATTCAGGCTGCATTACTTCAAATTTAGAATAAGAGTTCGCGGGTAAAACATCTATTTTTCTACGGAATAAAGAAGTTGTTTTTGTATCAGAAAAACCTTGAGAAACAATTACAACCATTTCTATAGCTACCTCTTTTCTATTTATAATATATACACCCCATTCATCTGAATTATCCTTTTCGTTTTTATCTAAAACAACAGCGATTTCAACATTTGTAACTACGGGTATTTCAATATCTTTTCTCATTAAAACTATATTAAAAGAAAGACGAAAGCTTGTGTTCTTTCGTCTTTTATGTGTTTTTGTATAATTAAATTACAGATTTAAACTGCTCTAAGAAACGCTTATCGTTTTCATAGAACATACGGATGTCTGGTATTTGGTATAATAACATAGCAATACGCTCAATACCCATTCCAAATGCATATCCAGAATATTTAGTAGGATCGATATTTGCATTTTTCAATACGTTAGGATCTACCATACCACATCCCATAATTTCTAACCAACCAGTTCCTTTGGTAATTCTATAATCAGTTTCAGTTTCTAATCCCCAGTAAATATCTACTTCAGCACTAGGCTCAGTAAATGGGAAATATGAAGGACGTAAACGAATTTTTGATTTACCAAACATCTCTTTAGTAAAGTATAATAATGTTTGTTTTAAATCGGCAAAAGAAACATCAGTATCAATGTATAAACCTTCTACTTGGTGGAATATACAGTGAGCTCTTGCAGAGATATCCTCATTTCTAAATACACGTCCTGGAGAAATTGTACGAATTGGAGGTTCGTTGTTTTCCATATAACGAACTTGTACCGATGAGGTATGTGTTCTCAATAAAGTGTCAGGATTTTTTTCAATAAAGAAAGTATCCTGCATATCACGTGCTGGGTGATACTCTGGTAAGTTTAATGCTGTAAAGTTATGCCAATCATCTTCAATCTCAGGTCCTTCAGAAACAGTAAAACCAATACGATTGAAAACTTCAATAATTTGGTTTTTAACTAAAGAAATAGGATGACGAGAACCTAAGTTAATTGGTTCTGATGGACGAGTTAAATCTCCATAAACACCTTTTTCTTCAATAGCACTTTCTAAAGCCTCATTTAATTCAGCAACTTTTCCTTCAGCAGATTTCTTTAAATTATTTAATGCCTGACCAAAGTCTTTACGTAGTTCAGCGTCTACATTTTTAAATTCAGCAAATAAATCTTTTAATAAACCTTTACTACCTAAATATTTAATTCTAAAGTTTTCTACTTCTTCTTTAGAGGTAGCTTTAAAGGATTGAACATCACCAATCAGTTCTTTTACTTTATCTAACATAATCTTTCCAAAAAGTTAAGCTGCAAATTTACGCTTTTTTGCGAAAAAATAACTGCTTTTTAAAGTGTTTGCGAAATCGTTGTAGAATTAGATAAAATAAAGCGTTAAATAGAAATTAACGAATTGGAAATTAATTATATTTGCAGGATAAAATTGTTTATAATTTATAATAACAGAACAACTAATTTTATGGAATCTAAAATAAATGAATTTATGGATTACGTTAAAGGACGTAATTCATATGAGCCAGAGTTTTTGCAAGCTGTACATGAAGTAGCAGAAACTGTAATTCCGTTTATAGAAAACAATCCTAAATATCAAGGAAAGAAATTATTAGAGCGTATGGTTGAGCCAGAGCGTGTTTTAATGTTTAGAGTTCCTTGGGTAGATGATAATGGAGAAACACAAGTAAACCGTGGTTATAGAGTTGAGTTTAACTCTGCTATTGGTCCTTATAAAGGAGGTTTACGTTTTCACCCATCTGTAAACTTATCAATCTTAAAATTCTTAGGATTTGAGCAAGTTTTCAAAAACTCTTTAACTACATTACCAATGGGTGGTGGTAAAGGAGGTTCTGATTTTAACCCTAAAGGTAAGTCAGATAACGAAGTAATGAAATTCTGTCAATCTTTCATGACTGAATTATCTCGTCATATTGGAGCTGATACTGATGTTCCTGCTGGAGATATTGGAGTTGGTGGACGTGAGATTGGATACATGTTCGGACAGTACAAGCGTTTACGTAACGAATTTACTGGAGTATTAACTGGTAAAGGAGCTACTTGGGGAGGTTCATTAATCCGTCCTGAAGCTACTGGATACGGAAATGTATACTTTGCTGATAACATGTTAAAAACTAAAGGTGATTCTTTTGAAGGTAAAGTTGTAGCTATTTCTGGTTCAGGAAATGTAGCTCAATATGCTTGTGAAAAAGCTACTGAGTTAGGAGCTAAAGTTGTTACTTTATCAGATTCTAAAGGATACATTTACGATGAAGATGGTATTGATGCTGATAAGTTAGCATTTGTAATGGAATTAAAAAACGTAAAGAGAGGAAGAATTTCTGAATACGTAAATCAATATCCAAATGCTAAGTTCTTCGAAGGAAAGCGCCCATGGGAAGTAAAAGCTGATATCGCTTTACCATGTGCAACTCAAAATGAGTTAAACGGAGAAGAGGCTAAAGTATTAGTTGAGAATGGATGTATATGTGTATCTGAAGGTGCAAATATGCCATCTACTCCAGAGGCTATCGAAGTATTCCAAGAAGCTAAAATTTTATTTGCTCCAGGAAAAGCTTCTAATGCAGGAGGTGTTGCAACTTCTGGTTTAGAAATGTCTCAAAACTCATTACGTTTATCTTGGACTAGAGAAGAGGTAGATAGCAAATTACATGGTATTATGAATAGTATTCACGAAGCTTGTGTAAAATATGGTACACAAGAAGGTGGATATGTTGATTATGTAAAAGGTGCTAACGTAGCTGGTTTTGTAAAAGTAGCTGATGCAATGTTAGATCAAGGAGTTGTATAATTCTTATATAACTTATATATAATAAAAAACCTCATAGATTTTCTATGAGGTTTTTGTTTTGTTTGAGAGATTGTTTTTTCTTCTTACTTGTTTCTAATAGTTAAAGGGATTTTATACACATCGTTAGAAGATTGAATGAATGCATTATAAACTTTTTTATAATTCAATCTACTCTTTATATAATCACATATTTGTGTTTTTTCACAATCTACATTTAAAATAACAATCTCACCTTTATTATTAAGTGTAAATTCTACAATCGTTTTTACTTCATTGTTAATAACGAAGTTTGGACTTCCTAGTAGTGTAACGATTTTGGCTCTAATTTCTTTTTTGTTAGGGTTCTCATTTGTTGAGAATACCGAAGTACTGATTAAAGTAACAAATACTAATACAAATAGCTTTTTCATTTTTTAGGGTTTTAATTTAGTTATGGTTGTGTTTAATTTAACTATTGTAAAAGTACTGGTAATTAGCTGTTTGAGTCCTTTTTTGTTCGTTAGTAAATGATGTTTTTTTAGTTAAAAAATAACTGTTTTTACAATAATTTACATTTAGATAATATTGAATAATTGTATTTCTTTGAAAGAAAAAATTGCATTGATAATATTATAGCTTTCTTTTTTTTAATGAATTTGATATTTTAAAAGTGTTTTATCATAAAGTCGTAAAAATTCAAGTTTAGCTTTATGTTTATTGCTGAAGTATATTTTGTACTTTCGAAAGATAAATTATTAGTAAATGTCACTTAAAAAGAGAAAAAAGGTACATACAATTGCTTTTTATAATGTAGAGAATTTATTTGATACTGTAAACGATCCATTTATTGCCGATGATGATTACACACCATTAAGTAAAAGAAGATGGAATGAAAAAAAATACTATCATAAAATAAAGAAGATATCATCTGTTATTAGCCAATTAGGTAGTAAAGAATCAGCTTATCCTCCAGCTTTAGTTGGTTTAGTTGAGGTTGAGAATAGTAGAGTGGTAAAAGATCTAATTAAACACAAGAATCTATCAGTATACAATTACGATTTTGTACATTACGATTCTCCTGATGAAAGAGGTATTGATGTAGCTTTGGTTTACCATAAAGACTTTTTTGAAGTGATTTCTTCTGAAACTCATACGCTTCATTTAACAGATGAGGATGGAGAAATTGATTATACTCGTGATGTATTAGCTGTCAAGGGATGGTTAAATGGTGAGTTAGTTTATGTTCTAGTTAACCACTGGCCATCACGTAGAGATGGTGAAGAAGAAACGAGGCCTAATCGTATAAAAGCAGCTAAATTAGTTAGAGAAGTTATAGAAGAAATCAAACATAATGATAAAGATGCTAAATTCATTGTTATGGGCGATTTTAACGACGATCCCACTAGTGAGAGTATTAAAGAGTATTTAGTTACTGATGATTTGTACAATCCAATGAAATCGCTATTTGAAAAAGGAAAGGGAACGTTAACATTTTCTGGAGAATGGCATTTGTTTGATCAGATTATCTTTTCTAGAGACTTTTTCGATTCAGAAAAGAGTCCTCATACATTTTTAAAGGCTAAAATTTTAAATAAAGATTGGTTGCGTACCAATAGAGGTAAATATAAAGGAAGTCCGTTTAGAACCTATATAGGGCCATGGTATAAAGGAGGTTTTTCTGACCATTTTCCAGTGTATATTACTTTAGAAAAAGACGATTAATAAAAAATCCCGAGAGAATTCTCGGGATTTTGTTATTTATAATTAAATCTTCTGTTTATTCAACAGTAACAGATTTAGCTAAGTTTCTTGGTTGATCAACATTCTTACCTAACATTACAGCAATATGGTATGATAATAACTGTAATGGGATAGTAGTTAATAAAGGAGTTAAAGCTTCTTCTGTTTCAGGAATTTCGATCACGTGATCTGCAATTTCCTTAACAGTTACATCTCCTTCAGTTACGATAGCTATAATTTTACCGCTTCTAGATTTTATCTCTTGAATGTTACTAACTACCTTTTCGTAATGACCTTTGTTTGTAGCAATCACAAAAATTGGCATATTTTCGTCAATAAGTGCAATTGGTCCGTGCTTCATTTCAGCAGCAGGATACCCTTCTGCGTGGATGTATGAAATCTCTTTCAATTTCAATGCTCCTTCTAAAGCAACAGGAAAGTTAAAACCTCTACCTAAATATAAACAGTTGGTTGCATCTTTATAAATATTTGCAATCTTTTGAACTTTAGAATCTATTTCTAATAGCTTTTCTACTTGAGTAGGTATTTGCTGCATTGTGTGTAAATATTTATTTACAGCAGATGTAGATAGAGTCCCCTTAGCTTGTGCAAGTTTTAATGCTATTAATGTTAGTACTGTTATTTGAGTTGTAAACGCTTTAGTAGAAGCAACACCAATCTCAGGACCAGCATGTGTGTAAGCTCCAGCATGAGTTTCTCTAGCAATAGATGATCCTACAACATTACATACTCCAAATACAAATGCTCCTTTAGATTTAGCTAATTTAATAGCAGCTAATGTGTCGGCAGTTTCTCCAGATTGTGATATAGCTATTACAACATCTTTTGACGTAATAATTGGGTTTCTATATCTAAATTCAGAAGCATATTCTACTTCAACAGGAATTCGAGCCATATCTTCAAAAAGATACTCTCCAACTAAACCAGCATGCCAAGACGTACCACAAGCAATAATGATAATTCTGTCTGCATTTAAAAATTTAGAGATATGATCGTTAACACCAGCCATTCTAATAATACCTTCATCAGCAAGCATTCTACCTCTATATGTATCTATAATAGCTTTTGGTTGTTCATATATTTCTTTTAACATGAAGTGATCGTATCCACCTTTTTCAATTTGCTCTAAGCTTAATTGAAGTTCCTGAATGTTTGCATCAATCTCCTTGTCGTTATCAATTTTACGAACTTTAATTCCTTTATCTTTTTTGATGATAGCTAATTCACCATCTTCTAAATAGATAGCGTCTTTAGTATACTCAATAAAAGGTGAGGCATCAGAAGCGACAAAAAACTCTTCGTTGTTTTTACCAACACCTATAGCAATAGGACTTCCCAAACGAGCAACTACTAATTCATTAGGTTTAGTTTTGTCAAAAACAGCAATAGCATAAGCTCCAATTACATTAGTAAGTGCTAATTGAACAGCTTTACCTAATTTACAACTTTCATTTTTCTTTACTTCTTCAATTAAATTTATTAATACTTCTGTGTCAGTATCACTTTTAAAAGTGTATCCTCTACTAATTAATTCTTTTTTAATTGTGTCATAATTTTCAATAATTCCATTATGAACAATTACTAAATCTCCTGATTCAGAAAAGTGAGGGTGAGAGTTTACATCGTTAGGTACACCATGAGTTGCCCATCGAGTATGACCAATACCTATTTTTCCTTTTTTTCTTTTTTCTTCTTTGTTGGTAATAATTTCTAAATCAGCAACCTTTCCTTTGGTTTTAGATAAATGCATACTTTCACCATCATACATCATAATTCCAGCACTATCGTAACCTCTGTATTCTAAACGTTTTAGTCCGTTTATTACAATAGGATAAGCGTTTCTATCTCCTATATACCCCGTTATTCCACACATAACTCTTTAATTATTTTTCTTTCGAATATGATATTTTTAATACTGCTCTTCTAGTTGTATTTGCAGTTTCGTTTCCATCTAATAATGTAACGCCTCTAGGGTTCCAATTGTAAGTTTTTACATTTGTGTCTAATGCATTATTGCTTCCAAATGCATTATCTGTTGGATTATTATAAACTTTTAGTGTTAAAGGGTTAATATCATTTGTAGTATTGTCTAATAAATCAGAAATATAATCAGTGATTTTAAAAGTATACTTATCTGGTTTATCATCAGTCAATTCTAAATTACCTCCAAAAAATGCAACTTCTCTATGAGCATCTGATATTTGTGTAGGGGTAAATCCTCCACTACCATTATCGATGTTTTGATAAACAAATAACCTTTGAGGTAATATATTTTTATCTGTATTTACAGTCTGATTGATGTAAAAAGTTAATGATGCATCATTTATTAGCCAATTGTTGCTTCTTAAATCTTGAAGTTTTGTTTGATCTAAAATTTTTACACTAGCAGCTGTACCAGCCATTCCTTGAATAATAAAATTATTGGCAGGAGCAGGAGTTACTACTGGACTTGTTTTATAAATACTATTCCTTACTCCAGATAAAGCAAAAGAGTACGTGTTTGGTAAAGTGTCTTTTAGAACTAAATTAGCTTGACCATCTTTCTTTTCAAATGTAGTAATAGTGAAATGGAAGTCTAGAGTAGCTGAAGCCGTAGTTCCTAAAATGTTAAGCGGAACCATTGAGCCATTTGTACCTTCAGATTTTATGATTAAACCTCTGAAATAATCAGCAAAAGCCTCAGTAGTAGAAAATTCACTGTCTTTAAACTTGTCCCAAAAAAGCTCTTTCATACGAGTCGTATTTAGAGGGATAGTTAAGAAAGGAGCCTTATTGTCAAGTTTAATTGTATCCTTGTAAGTATTACCGTTGCTTATGTTTCTTGTTAAAATCAGCATGGTGTCTTTTGGACTTGGCTTAAAACTAAAGTTTGAATTTTCGCTTAACAATTCTGACTCAATATATGAGTGATTTGATTCAAATCTATTTTGATTTGCTGGATTATTTGGATCTAAAGTATTTAGATAAGTTCCATTTCTATATACTTGCACTGGAGTAGGTAAGTCAGGATCACCAAGTAGAGAGTCTAATCTGAATTTTGGTTTTCCATCTGTTTCCTTTCCAATATTTGTAGCTGTATAAGGTAATTTAAGTACTACCTTATCAAGAGTATATATTGAATCAATCTCTCCATCATTAACTGCAGCTTTTACATCAGCTGTTTTTGGATTTATTAAAGCAGTTAATTGACTAACAAAAGAAGATTGTACTGTTTTGTAATTATCATTCTTATAAATACCTAACCAATATTCTCCTAGTCTACCAATAGCTATATTATCAGCTCTAACACTTTGGATATCTACAGGAGTTATTTCTACATCCAATAAAATTTCACCAGTTTCAAACTTAGTATTGCTAACAACATTACTACCAATGTCACTAAAATCTTTTTCACACGATATAATAGCCGCAAAACATAGCAGGCTAATACCTAAAACACCAATTTTTCTAATCATTTTGTATATTATTCGCTTAATTCTAAAACGTTCTCTTTATAAAATTCTAAATAGGCTTCAGTTAAAGCTTCTTCTGATTGAAATTCTAAGACTTTTGTATCCTTTTCGTTAATAAAACTCTCAATCTCTTCAGGTAAAACTTCGCTACCTTTTACAACAGCATCTGAATTTTCAATAGCGCTTTTTAAAATATTAATATAGTTTGGTGTTTCTACAGTTGATACTTTTGCTCCTTCAATTTTATCAAAACGAATCTTATTAGCTAGTTCACCATTTAATTCACCATCAAAACTACTATTGTAAAGCGAAGTTACAATCTTACTTTCTGCAAACAATGGTTCTTCTTTATAAAATTCTCTTAAATATAATGGAAGTAAAGAAGCCATCCATCCATGAACATGGATAATATCTGGTGCCCAGTTTAATTTTTTAACTGTTTCCACAACTCCTTTAGCAAAGAAAATCATACGTTCGTCGTTATCGTCAAATAACTTATCATCTTCATCAGAATAAACAGCCTTACGCTTAAAATACTCATCATTATCAATGAAGTATACTTGCATTCTTTCTTTTGGAATAGAAGCAACCTTGATAATTAAAGGCATGTCCATGTCGTTAATAATTAGATTCATACCCGACAAACGAATTACTTCGTGTAATTGATGTCTTCGTTCGTTTATAACCCCAAATCGAGGCATAAAAATACGAGTTTGAACTCCTTTAGAATGTGCATTTTTAGCAACGTTAAATGCAGTAGACGATAATTCTGTTTCTGGTAAATAAGGTGTTACCTCAGAAGAAACATATAGTATTCTCTTATCCTTCATTAAATCTGTCTCTTTTATTGAAGGTGCAAAAATACGAAATTTTATGCTAAAATGGTGTTAAATTGCTAATTTTGCACGTATTCCAAGGATTAAAGAATGAAAATATTCAAAAAAAAATCAGAATTAATAGATTTTTTATCTAAACAAAAAGCAGAGGAGAAATCAATTGGATTTGTACCTACAATGGGGGCTTTACACGAAGGGCATTTATCTCTTGTAAGAAGAGCAAAGAAGAAAAATGATATTTCAGTAGTAAGTATTTTTGTTAATCCAACTCAGTTTGATAATAAAGAAGATTTATTAAAATATCCTAAAACATTTGATAAAGATGTTGAATTACTTGAAAGTGTAAATTGTGATGTACTCTTTTTCCCATCTGTAGAAGAAATATATGAGGAAAATATAGTATCGGAAAGTTTCGACTTTGATGGATTAGAACACCAAATGGAAGGTAAGTTTAGAGATGGGCATTTTGATGGAGTTGGCACTATAGTTAAAGCATTATTTGAAATAGTAACACCTGATAAAGCTTATTTTGGAAAGAAAGATTTTCAACAATTACAAATCATAAAAAAATTAGTCAAAAAATATGATTTGCCTGTAAAAATTAAAGGTTGTGATATTTACAGAGAAAAAGATGGTTTGGCAATGAGCTCTAGAAATGCTCGTTTAACAGAAGAACATAGAATTATAGCTCCTTTTATTTATAAAACGTTAAAAAAAGTAAAGAAAAAATTTGGCATAAAAGATGCAAATGAATTAACGGAATGGGTAAAAAAACAGTTTAAAAAAGAAGCTTTATTAGATTTGGAATATTTTACTATTGCAGACGAAAAAACTTTAGAAACTGTGACGAATTTTGAGCCTAAGAAAAAATATCGTGCTTTTATAGCCGTTTTTGCAGGAAATATTCGTTTGATTGATAATATCAAGCTGAAATAATTTCGTCAAAAACAACTTATTAATCATCAAAAAACAACTATTTTTGTGCCATGTTAGTTCAAGTAGTAAAATCTAAGATCCACCGAGTAAAAGTTACTGGTGCCGATTTAAATTATATAGGAAGTATTACCATTGATGAAGATTTAATGGATGCTGCAGGTATTATAGAAGGAGAGCGTGTTCAAATTGTAAACAACAATAATGGAGAACGTTTAGAAACTTATGCTATTCCTGGACCAAGAGGAAGTGGAGAAATTACGTTAAATGGAGCAGCTGCAAGAAAAGTAGCCAAAGGAGACGTATTAATTTTAATAGTTTATGCTTTCATGGAATTAGAAGAGGCTAAGAAATTTAAGCCATCTTTAGTATTCCCTAATGAAGCGGATAATACCCTTACTTAATTTTGAATTTAAAAAAAGTCTTAAAAGTTATATTGCCTCTCGTTTTGGGAGGTTTTTTAGTTTGGTATTCATTGTCAAAAGTATCAATAGATACTTTATTGCAATATTTTAAAGATGCCAACTATTGGTGGATTGCCTTAGGGTTGTTTTTTGGAATCTTAAGTCATTTATCAAGAGCCTATCGTTGGAAATTTTTATTAGAACCAATAGGTTATAAGCCTGATCTTGGAAATAGTACAATGGCAGTATTGGTAGCTTATTTAGTAAACTATGCAGTGCCAAGAGCAGGTGAGGTTTCTCGAGCTGCTGTAATGACTAATTATGAAGGTATTCCTTTTGAAAAGGGTTTTGGAACTATAGTAGCAGAAAGAATAGCCGATGTTGTAATGATGTTGTTAATTATTACAATTACATTGTTTGTTCAGTTTGATTTTATATATGAACTTTTAACTAAAAATTTTGACCCAATAAAAATTGGAGTTCTTCTAGTTTTATTGGTCTTAGGAGGTTTTGTTTTTACTCGTTATGTAAAAAAAGCACAATCGGGAATTGGTTTAAAAATTAAAAGCTTCGTCTCTGGTTTGGTAGAAGGTGTTACGAGTATTTTTAAAATGAAACACAAATGGGCATTTATTTTCCATACAGTATTTATTTGGGTAATGTATGTGATGATGTTCTGGGCAACAATTCCAGCAATTGAAGGTTTACAAGTTCCTTTTGGAGGAGTATTAATAGGATTTATTGCAGGAGGATTTAGTATTGCAGCTACCAATGGAGGTGTTGGTTTATATCCAGTAGCAGTAGCAGGAGCTTTGGCTTTATTTGGAGTTTCAGAAGAGCCAGCGACAGCTTTTGGATGGATAATGTGGACTGCTCAAACAGCAATGATTATTGTGTTTGGAGGATTAGCATTTTTACTTTTACCACTTTATAATAAAAAATAAAAAAAATATAAGTAGGGTTTTTTAATCGTGATTCGTTTACCTAAAAAATAATTTAAATAAACAGTGAATCATGATGAATATAATTAAAAAATCAAGCTTAGTTTTAATGTTAGTTACTTTGTTAGCTTCTTGTAATGATAACGATGAATTAGCTATAGATAACAGTGCTAATAACCCTTTAAATGCTAAAATTGAATTTAAGAAGGCTAAAGGATTAGATATTCAAGTAATTGGAACAAGCGATGATAAAACAGCTGAATATGAGTGGGAAGTTGTTGATGAAGTAGAAAAGAAAGCACAGCGTTATAAAGCGACAAATGAAAACGGTAAAACAAATTTACATTGGGGACCAAGATTAGGAGTTACAAAGTTTACCTTAATTATTACCTCTAAACAACAACAAGAGCCAATAAAAGTAACGAAAGAGTTTACAAGAACTCAAAAAGAAATTGATGATCATAACAGTAAATAAGTTATAGAAAAACCAGAGTAAATTTACTCTGGTTTTTTATTGTTGTGATATATTTGTTAAATAAACAAAACAATAATGGCTAAAACCAAAACAACTTTTTTCTGTCAAAACTGTGGAACGCAGCATGCACAATGGGTAGGGCAATGTAATATTTGTAAAGAATGGAATACTATTGTTGAAGAAGTAATACAAAAAGAAGAAAAAAGAAGCTGGAAAACGCCGTCAAACAAACAAAAAATAACCTCTAAGCCACTTAAAGTGGAAGATATTCAATTGAATCTTGAAGAACGTGTAGAGACTAAAAATAATGAGTTAGATACGGTTTTAGGAGGAGGTATTGTTAAAGGAGCAGTTGTTTTGTTAGGAGGTGAGCCAGGAATAGGAAAATCAACATTATTATTACAAATAGCTTTAAAAATTCCTCAAAAAGTATTGTACGTTTCAGGAGAAGAGAGTCAATCGCAAATAAAAATGCGAGCAGAACGTTTAGAGGCAAGCAATTCAAATTGCTTAATTCTTACAGAAACAAATACACAACAAATATTTAAAAATATAGAAGAGGTTCAGCCAGATGTTTTAGTAATAGATTCCATCCAAACATTACATACAAATACTATTGAAGCATCGCCAGGAAGTATTTCGCAAATTAGAGAAACTTCAGCAGAGCTTATAAAGTTTGCTAAAGAAACTTCAACTCCAGTACTATTAATTGGACATATAAATAAAGAAGGTAATATTGCAGGACCTAAGATATTAGAGCATATGGTTGATGTAGTATTACAGTTTGAAGGCGATAGAAATCATACCTATCGAATTTTACGTTCTCAAAAAAACCGTTTTGGGTCTACCGCAGAATTAGGGATTTACGAAATGTTATCTAGTGGGTTAAGAGAAGTATCTAATCCTTCAGAAATTTTAATATCAAAAAAAGACGCCGATTTAAGTGGAACCGCAATTGCTTCAACGCTGGAAGGAATTAGACCGTTAATGATCGAGATTCAAGCATTGGTTTCTACAGCGGTGTATGGAACACCTCAGCGAACCACTACAGGATATAATTTAAAACGATTGCATATGATTCTTGCAGTGTTAGAAAAACGAGCAGGTTTTAAATTAGGGGCGAAAGATGTCTTTTTAAATGTAACTGGAGGTATTCATGTTGATGATCCTGCGATTGATTTGGCAGTAGTAGCAGCTATTTTATCATCAAATCAAGATATGGCGATTAATCCAAATGTTTGTTTTGCTGCAGAGTTAGGTTTGGCTGGAGAAATTAGACCCGTATCAAAAATAGACCAGCGTATTATAGAGGCTGAAAAATTAGGATATAAAACTTTTGTTACTTCTAAATATAATAAGATTGCAAGTAGAGACCATTCTATAAAACTAATTTTGGTTAGTAAAATAGAAGAGGCTTTTGCTACGTTGTTTGCTTAGTTATATGGGGGCTTTTATTATGAACGCCTTAAAGAGAAATGTCCAGAGAAAGTTTTTCCATTTCCGAGATTTAGATTAAACCAGTACTCATTTGAAGGCATTTTTGCCCCGTTAAAAAAACCATACCATTTTTGTTTGTTTGCTGTTAATTTTTCTAAAACTTTTCCATAGCGATCAAATATAAGAACTCTCGAGTTGGGAAATTTACTTAAGCCTTTTATTTCCCAAAAATCATTAATGCCATCATTATTGGGAGTAAAGAATTTAGGGTAATCAATTATCGTTACTTCTTTAGAGTCTTCTCCACATCCGTTTTTATCTCTAACATGAACAGTATAAGTTTCATTTTTTAGATTTTCAAAAACATTATGACTCTGAAAATCTTGCCCATTTATCGAATATTCAAATACTCCATCTCCAGTTACGATAATTTCCAAAGTATTATTGTCAGATAAATCAGTAACTTCGATATTAGAGATTTTAGGTAGTTCAGAACGAGTTAATTTAAAGTGGGTATAGTTTTTACAATCAACCCCGTTTTCGGTTTTGGTAAATTCTAAAACGTAATCCCCCTCTTTTACTAGAGTTGCATCACTTGATTGGGAAACGATGCTGCCATCTTCATGTGTCCAAAGATAACTACTCATTGAAGTGTCAACATTTAAAGTTAAAGACTTTTGAAGTCCGCATATAATGTATTCTTTTTGAAGTTCTATTGTTGGTACTCTATTAACTAGAAGATGAAAGTTTGTTTCGGAGAAACAGGAAGGGTTTGATGTGTTTTCAACTTTTACATTAATTAATTGATCGTATGGAACTGTGTTTTTAAAATTTAAAGGGAATGAATCGGGTAAAATATTTCCTTGTTCATCAAAATATGTGATTTTCAAATTAGGTTGATTTCCTATAATTTGTGTTGTCAAATTAGGGATACTAAACACAGAGAAACCATTTCCTTCATCACAAGCATAAACATTGTTAGGTTTGTTAATCTTAGGCTGGGTACTTGTAATTAAATTTAAAGATGTTTCTGAAAAACACTTGGTAGTCGAGTTTGTTACTCTAACTCGAATAATTTCATTAAAAGGATTTGTGTTAGTATAAGAGTTTGGTAGTGGGCTAGGTAATAAGTTATTGTCTTGGTCATAATAAGTAACTGTCATTCCAGATTGACCACCTAGGACTTGAGATTCAACTTTGGATGTATTGAAGGAGTTGGAAATTCCATCATTATCATCATCACAGCCAATTAAATCATCTAAGTTATTCGCAATTGGAAGAGGGTTTACTTTTAAACTTACTGATTTTTCAGAATAACAATCTGTTGTCGAGTTTACTAATCTAACATAAACTAAATCTTGATTTGGAACAATATTTATATAATTAGAATATAAAGAATGGTTAATTAAATTGTAATTACTATCATAAAACTCTAATTTTTCATTGCTGTTTGTTGGGATTTGGATAGTTGTTAGATCAAAATTAGAAAATCCACTACCAATATCACAAGAATTTATATTTTCTATGGATTTTAATTCAGGTAAGGATTGTGTATGTAGTTGAAACGTTGTTTCGGTGTAACATTGAGAGTTGTTAGTAAAGAAAACCCTAGCGGTTATTTGTTGTGAATTTTGGGTTGTATTAGTCATTGGGTTTGGTAAAGGGCTCGATAATTGAACTCCATTTTCGTCATAGTACTCTATAGATACATTGGTTTGGTTCCCTATTATTTGATTTTGAACATTAGAGGTGTTAAAGTTAGAAGAAAATCCAGAATCAATAGAATCTTCACAGGCATATAAATCTAGTTGATTATTTATTGTAGGTGTAGAAGAAATTACTATTTGAGTTGAAATAATTTCAGTTTGTGTTCCACAAGTTACAGTAGCTGTAACATTAAAAATACCTTCTGTAGAAAATATATGATTAGGATTCTTAAGCGTTGATGTGTTGTTAGTTCCAGTTGTAGGGTCATCAAAATCCCATAAAATAGCGTCAAATTCTCCATTAATTAAGAAATCTGTTGTCTCTGAATAACAAGTGTTATTATAGTCTATTTCTGCTACGATTGAAGATTTATCTAAAGAGTATTTATAAAACAAAATATCAGTATCCATATTCCCGCTATTATTATTGATAACAGTATTGTTAATATATAAGGGTAAGCTTTGAAAAAAAGAAGTAAGATATATGTCATCTTTATTAATTAAAATAGGACCAGGCCCATCTCTATATGTAATATATGGGTTTGAAAAATTATTTTCGCCTTTTGTTTGTAGAATTGATTCTGTAGAGAAATCATCTAAATTAACTTTAAATAAAATTAAATCTTCGTGGTATACAGCCCCTGTAAAAGTAGATGTTACTATATTATTGCTAAATTCTAGTTTGTTTTTTCTAAAACTGCTTAAAACATATAATTCATTGTCTTTTGATGCCATATAACCGTTGCTGACATTGTCATCTCTCCAATTTCCTGAAACGGTTGGTAACTCTAGAATCGAACAGTTATTGAAGGATGTAGAATTGTTAAGCTCTCCATTTTTAGCATCAAATTCCCCAAGAATACTATTTTTCCCATACACACACTCAGGGTTTCGGGTGTAATTGTAGTTTAATAAATTTGCTGATTCGAAATAATTACCCCAAACATATATTTTATTGTTTAATTTATTAAAAAAAACATTAGAAGGATAAAAAAGACCATTATTATTCCTGTTGGAGATTTCTTTTTTCCAAACTTCTGTGAGGTCAAAATCAAATTTAATTAAATAAGCACTATCATCGTATCTTCCTGTTAAATATAAATTTCCATCTGTATCAATATCAGAATCTAAAGGTATTTCCGTTGAATTATTTTTGCCATAGCTAATAGCGTTTACTAAATTTCCATTTGTTTTAAATTTTGCTAAATAATGATTTTCTCCTCCGTTACTAGTTAAAGTTATCTCATTATTAATTTTAAAGGTGGATAAAAAGCGACCATGAATAATAAGGTGATCATTAGAATAATGAATTCGAGCGCCAATTACTTGTCCTCCTAATTTTTTACTCCAAAGAAGTTCACCGTTAGAGCTAATTTTGACAAGGTTCATTCCTTTATAAATTAATATTCCATCAACAGATGTTTCAAGTTTATTAGAAACTAACGAAAAAACATTGTTATTATTATCAATAGTGGTTTTATGTATCGCTGCAAATTGAAGCTTATTAAAAGACCAAACTAAATTGCAATTATTGTCAAATTTGTAAATTATTCCTGAATAAAAATTTCTTTGAAGAGTAGTTAGAACAACACCATCTGAAGTTTTGTCAATATCCTCTACATAATCATCTGTCCATTCACCAATGTTAGTTCCACAGTCAAAACATTGTGAATATGAAAAAGTAGATAATAATAATAACAATAAATAAAGTTTCGATTTCATAAAAAGTAGATAGCAATGTAAAGCGAAGTTAAAACAAAGAATTAATATTAGTAATAAAAAAGGAAACTTTTTAGAATCAAGTTAAGTTTTTTAATTATTAGGTAATCCCAAAAGATAATACCCTTGTTTCTTACCTTTTTCGTTTTTAGCATGGTCAATAGTCCAAGTGTAAGAATTGTCTTTTATGTTTCTTAATAAGTAATTTTGAATATCTTCAAAAGTATACATTCTTACTAAAGATGCTTGTCCGTCCCAAGCATATATAAACGGGACGATTGGAATTAGATATGTGAAAATAATTTGTTTTATGGTAACTCCTTTTGTGAATGGAGTCATAAAAAGAACCATAATTATTAAAATGACCATTGAAATAGGTAGCAATAACCACCAAAGTAAGGTAGGGATATTGTTTTCTCCCATTTCATAAATTAAAAGAGGTTGTTTGTTTTCTTGAGCTGTTTGCAGAATTTTTTGAGCGTTTTTTGGGGACATATGATGAAAGCTATTCATCATAGTTTTTAATCCACTAGAAGCATCTTTAAAATCGGTTGCATTTAAAGATTTTTGTTGATAATGTACATTTTCAATAGTAGTGTTATTAATACGGTTTACCACTGATGGATTGGGGTATAAATCGGTAAGTAGTAAGTTTGTAGGTTTTTCTTCTGTTTTATTGATTTCTTGAATAACGTCTAGCATAACCCCGCCAGACCCTGAGCCTAAATCAACAATTTGTTTGAAATCATATTGCTTTTTAATATTTATAATAAGAGTTGCAACAACATCTTTTGTTTTTAATATTTTTAGTAGCAACGCTAATAAGTTGGTAATACTACTTCTTATAAATGGAGGTAGTCAATTAAAATCTTCAAAATCAAAAAACTGTATGCATTTCATTGAGTAATGATTTTGTATTAAAAATAATGAAAAACACTTAGAATTATTTGTTTTTTAGTCGGGTTTTAGATATTAAATCATGTCCGCCTTGTTCTAGTCCAAATAAATAAGAAATTGCATCAAAAGGATTTAATCTTAATAAAGTTCTATATAAAGTTTTTCTTATACCAGGTTTAGAATTAGTCATATCAACAACTACGGTGTTTGTAATTATTTTACCCAATGTTTGGCCTAAGAAATATTCAAAAATGAAATAGTAAAATATAAAGACTAGGTAGTATAATTCTGTATAAAAGAAGGAATAAAGTCCACTGTATAAAATAAGACTAATAAAGCTTATGGCTAGAGTATCAATTACAAAATTTATTATCCGTGTCCCTTTATTAACCTCACTTGTTTTCATAGCATTTTTATGATTAGTTATTTGGTCGCTAAACTATAAGATTCAGGGTAAATAATCAAACTCAATTTTGTAAATAAAAAAAACTCTTACACATTGTAAGAGTTTTTATAATTATAAGGTTTCTTAACAGCATCCGCCACCATCATAGTGATAAGTAGATTCTGAGAAATAAATATCATCTCTGCCTAAAGCTTGTAAAGCAGCTGCAGTTTTATCGCAAATAGCTAATGGTTGATTTTTTAATAATGTATGTCCAGCTCCATCATCAAAATAATCTTCATCACCGTAATAAATAGCAGCTTTTCCTGTAAATACACAAGGGCCATCTTCTGGCATTGGATCTTTGATAGCAGCTACTTCAATAGATTCAATGTAAATTAACTCATTAGTTGGGTAATTCTTTGGGTCTAAAATTCTATAAGGTTTTCTTGCTCTAATTTCAATAGTTCCAAAACCTGCATCAGTCAACATTTTTACATATTCAGCAATAGGTAAGCTTCCACTTAAACAAAGGGCACGTAAACGCTCGTCGTTACGTAAAGTTTCGTTCATAGGTTGCTCACATGTAGGGTCACTCATTACTAAACGCCCGTGTGGTTTTAAAACACGATACATTTCAGCAATAGCTTTCTTTAAATCTTCAGTTTTAAAGATATTAAATAAGCAGTTTTGTGCAGCTACATCGATAGAGTTGTCTTCTACTGGTAGATTTAAGGCGTCTCCTTTACGTAAATCAACAAACTCACTTTTAAACCAATCGTTTTGTTCTTCGGCAACTTTAAAGTTTTTGCGAGATGCTTCAAGCATTTCATCTACTACATCTAATCCTATAACACCACCTTTGTTTCTGTTGAAATAAGAAAACTGTAATAGTTCCATTCCACCACCAACTCCTACGTATAACATTTTAGGATTATTAGTTAAATCACGTGCATGTACTGTAGAACCACAGCCATAGTTCATTTCTTGCATAATACGTGGGATTTTTAATCCAGGTAATTCCCATATTGGATTGGTAGTACAGCATAAACCAACATCAGGTGTTAGTGCAGCTTCTTTGTATACATTATGTGTTGTATCTAAATAACTCATTTTTGTTTTTTTGATTTAGTGTTGATAAATGCATCAACAGAAAAAATATCTAATTCACGGGGTAGTATTAATAAACTTACTAAAAGTATAGTTCTGTACATTACATGCGATAAGTCCCAAATAGGTTCCTTTAATCCATGTCCAATTGTTACGATAACTAAAACACTAGCTAAAGCATATAAGGCATAGTCTCTTTTAAAACCAATTACTAACAAAAAACCAGCAATTAATTCAATAATAGAAGTATAATATGCTGTAAATAACAATAAAAAATCTGGAAATAAATCGCCATAACTAGCTAAGAAAAAGTTTTTATAAACTGCGTCTAATCCAAATTTAAACACTTTGCCAAATCCTTGAAAAAAGAAAATGAATCCAAGAATCAAACGGATGGTTGTTATTGCTATTTGTTTGTTTTTTTGCATTAAATGTTTTTAACTAATTCTTTAAATAAGGTAATCATCTTAGGTTCTGCTTGCCCAGCTATTACAATAATTTCTGCAATATCAACAGGTTGTAAATTTTTAGGATCACACTCATCAGTCAATACAGAAATTGCTGCACAAGGCAAGTCTAGTTGTTTAGCTACAATTACTTCAGGAACTGTACTCATACCAACAGCGTCAGCTTCTAATATTTGTAACATTCTATATTCAGCTCTGGTTTCTAATTGAGGGCCTACAACACTAGCATATGTACCTTCATGCAATTGTATGTCGTTAGTTTTTGCGATATCTTTCAGTAAAGCATTAATTTTTTTTGAATACGGCTCTAGCATGTCAGCAAAAATATTTCCAAACTCGTTAGCTCCTTTAAAAGCTAATGGCGATCCTCCTTGTAAATTGATATGATCTTCAAGTAACATTAAATCTCCTTTTTTATAAGAAAGATTAACGGCTCCAGCAGCATTTGAAACTAGTAAAGTTTGAATTCCTAAAGCATGCATTGTACGAATACCATAAGTTACTTCCCATAAGTTATAACCTTCGTATACATGGAAACGTCCAGACATAACCAATACTTTTTTTCCAGATAAATCACCATAAATTAATTTTCCTGAGTGAAACTCAACAGTAGCTTGAGGAAAGTGTGGGATTTCTGAATAAGGAACTTCATGCTCTATTTCAATTTTATCTACTAGTTTACCTAAACCAGTACCTAATACAATTCCTATTTGTGGGTTTGTTATTCCTTTATTTTGAAGAAACTCTTGCGTTTCTTGTAAGTCTAATTGTTTTTTTAGCATTTTGATTTTGTGTTTGTCGTTACGATGTACAAAGTATTTCTTTTATACTGTTCGAAATAGTTTTTATAAAAATTGTTCGAATGCAGGATTATCTTTAATATCGTCAAAAACATCTACATCGTTTAAGGTTTCTAACAAATGTACTGAAACGTTTTGTAAATCGTTTAAAGTGTCTTGTCTTACGGTAGAAGTACCCCAAGCTTTGTTTTTAAATACTTCTGAATGTAGTTCTTTCATTCCTAAAAGATAGTAACCACCATCTTCGGCAGGGCCTATAACAACATCATTTGAATTTAATTTTTCAAAGGCTTCATTAATATGATTTGGATTTAAATCGTATAAATCGCTTCCAATGATTAAAACCTTTTCATAGTTTTTTTCGAAAGCTTCTTGAAAAGCGTTCTTCATTCGTATACCTAAATCATCACCATTTTGTTGATGTTTTTGATAATTCGAAGCATCCCAAATATCATTGTTTCTAACTTTTACTGAATAATAGACGGCTTTATCGCAGTTTAAATCTTGTGTGACCTCTTTAGTATGGTTTAGCAAGAATTTATAAATGTTTAATGCAGATTCATCACCTGTTGTTTTTGCTAAACGTGTTTTAACTTTTCCTAGTTCTGGGTTTCTAGTGAAGATTAGTAGTAAGTTTTTACTCATAAATTTTTTCTCCTTTATGTAACCACTTTCCCCATTCTTTATTGAAGGCGTGGATTTTTGTAGTAGGTTTATTTTCTTTGTTAACAACAGTGTTATTTTGGTTTTTCCATTCAAAAATACCACCGTATAAATTATAAATATTTGAAAAACCAGCATTACGTAGCTTTTCGGCAATATCTTCAGAACGAATTCCAAGTGAGCAGTATACTACGATTTTAGTGTTTTTGTTTTCTGGAAGCTTTTTTAAGGTGTTTTCTAAGTTAAAAAAGTCATATCCAACACAAATAGCATTTTTAAGATGGCTTACAGCAAATTCTTTAGGTTCACGAGCGTCTAGTAAAATTGCTTCTTGGTCTTTGGCTAAGTCACTTACAGAAATATAAGGAATGCTTTCAGTATTGTGCTTTTTTAATAGTTGCTTTAAGTTTTGTTGAGAGAAACAATTCATTGAAAATAACAGGCAGAATAATAAAGTATGCTTTACATTTGCTGCTTTTAAAAACTGAAATTGATATGAAAAAAACTTTAAAAACATTATTTTTATTATTGGTTGTCTTTACATTACAGTCTTGCGAAGAAGAAGTTCCTTGCAAAGGTAAAACAACAACCTATACTTTACCAGATGGATCAACAAGAACTATAGAAGAGCCTTGTTTTGAAAATATTTAAAATGATGAAAAGTTCCCTGTTAAGGGAACTTTTTTATATGTTAAGCAACAGTACCTTGACAACTACTTCCTGCGCCAGCAGTACATCCGTAGCAATGTTGATTAATAATAATATTTCTGTTTTGAATAAGCTCTTCGTTGTATTCTGAAATATGTTTTACTTTGCTGTCTACTTTTAAATTTAGCATTTGATTAAAATCGCAATCATATAAATAACCATCCCAACTTACAGATAATGTATTGGTACACATTACATTTTCTACAGCCATAGGATTATATGCTTCTACTAAAGCATACATATAATCTTCATAGTTTTCAGAAGCAATTAAATAATCTAAAAATCTACTAATAGGTAGATTTGTAATGGCGAATAAGCTGTTAAAATCAATGTTGAAATCTTCTTTTAAAGCTTTTTTAAAGTCAGACTCTAAAGCAGCTTGGTCTCCAGGTAAAAATGCTCCAGAAGGATTGTATACTAAATCGAGTTTTAAGTTAGTTCCTTCAATACCATAACCAACATCATTTAACATTTGAAGGGCTTTTATCGATTTGTCAAAAACACCATCACCACGTTGTTTATCAGTTTTTCCACGAGTCCAATGTGGCATTGAAGATACTACGTGAACGTTATGTTTTTTAAAGAAATCAGGTAAGTCGTAAAACTTTTTATTGGCTCTAATAATAGTTAGGTTAGAACGTACAATAAAATCTTTAATTCCAGCTTTTGAAGCTTCTTCAACAAACCATCTAAAATTAGGGTTCATTTCAGGGGCACCTCCAGTTAAATCTAACGTATGAGCACCAGTAGTTTTTATAACATCTAAACATTGTTGCATGGTTTCTTTGGTCATAATTTCTTTACGATCAGGACCAGCATCAACATGACAATGCGCACAAACCTGATTACACATATATCCTAAATTAATTTGTAAGATTTCTAACTTATTAGGACGTAGTGGAAACTGATTTGTTTCTTTTATTTTTTTAGCAAATGTTGGTAACTCTCCATCAGCGAAAATTCCATTTGATAAAATCTCTAACTGACGTTGAGTGTTTGCTAAATCATTATTTCTTGCTAAAAGCGATTTCTTCATTTGTATACATTATTCTATCAGGTCGAGCGCAGTCGAGACCTAAGTCGTATCTCTCGACTGCGCTCGAGGAAATATTTTTTGAAGAAGGGATAATTACATTTCTAATTTATTCACCTTGTTCATCATTTGAACTCCGTGTACCAAAGTAGCACCACTTTTTATAGCGGCTCCTACATGAATGGCTTCCATCATTTCTTCTTTGGTAATACCACGTTGTAAACCATCTTTTGTATAGGCATCTATACAGTATGGGCATTGCTCTGTATGTGCTACAGCCAAAGCGATTAAACTTTTTTCTCTTGCGGTTAAAGCTCCTTCTTCAAATACTTTACCATAATAATCGAAGAACTTGTTTCCAAGTTCTTCACTCCATTCTGTTATTTTTCCAAACTTACGTAAGTCAGCCGGATCATAATATGTTTTAGACATATGTTTATTTTAAGTTGAAAAATAAAAATACTACTTTCCGTTTAAACTCCAATCATATTCTAAGAACCGAACCTTGGCTTTAGGATCTATCTTGGTGTTTGAATATTTGTTTAGGAAATCAATTAATGATCCTTTTTTAGTAAAATCACCTTTAAACCATTCAAATATTTTAGAAAGCTCAACTTTATTTTTACTAATCTTATTTCTATTGGTGTCATTAATGAATTTCTTCATTAAATCTTTGGTTTTAGCTTCATAATTAGCTTCTGTAAAAGCAAAATTTCCTAATTGAGGACAAGAACCCGAAGCACAATTTACACCTACATGTATTTTAGGGTCGTTATAATCTTTACGTAAAATTTCGTGTTCAATATGGTTTAGTGTGTAAGATTTACCTCCAACTTTTGCAAAAGGAATGCTCCAAGCATCTTTTCCTTTCTTTTTTATTTTTAAAATGCTTTTTAAAGGGTAGTTGTCTAAAATTAATTTAATAGTATAGGCATTATAAGCATTTACCCAAAAAGCTTTTGTTTTTGCTGCAGACCATGATTTTTTAGGAGAGGTTTTTGCTAAATAATCTAGGTAAGTTTGCAATTTAGCTTCGTCTTTTTTGAATGCTTTATAGTTTACATTTCCTTTAGTACTTACGTGTTTTTTTAATAGAGAATCGAAAGTAGATGTTTGGCTATAAGAGGTTAAGAAAAAAGATAAACTTAACATTAGAAATAAATTTTTCATGCTTATTTGTTTTAAACTGTCTGTTTAGACGTTGATTTGTGTAAGACATTACAAGGAAAGCTTAGTTTTAGTAAAATATTATTTCATGTTTTTAAAACCTGTAGTTTTTGTATGATAAAAATAAAGGTTATACATTTGCCGATCTAAGTAGAAAAATTGCAGATTTTTAACAGTAAATTATAAAAAATAATTATTAGAGTTTTATAGTGCTCTTTGTAATTATGAATAAATGAAGATTTTTCATAGGTCTTAATGTATAATAAAAATTTTAATCAGTTCTATAGTATTGTTAATTTGTTTAAAAGTTAAAGATGCTATTAGTTATAAAGAATAAAGTTTGAATTATTGAAAAATGAGTAATAGATGTTAAAAATCAAAATTTCTGTAAATGAAGTGTATTCAAATAATTTAATATAAAAAAAAACTATGAAAAAAAAACTATGTAATAGTAGAAGAGTTTTTTACTGTTTCCTAATCTTAAGTTTTCTTTATAAGAATCAAAAAGTATTTTCACAATTAAAAGTTCAAGAATTACAATTAAAAGTAAATGTTAAACCGCCTGAAGTAGGATCATTATCAGTTGATATATCTTATGATAATGTAGATTTAAGTAAAGGTGTTGTACAACCACAAATACCATTCTTCACAATTGGGGGAAAAGAATTATTTGATAAAATTAGTCTTAATTATATTTCTGGTTCAGGAATAAGGGTAAATGAAGATGCTAGTGATGTTGGTTTAGGTTGGGATTTAGATGCAGGGGGTTACATTATAAGAGAAGTTAAAGGTATTCCAGATGATGCATTGATATGGCCAAATGGTATACCAGATTATAAAGAAGGAGACCCGATACCAAAGGATGAGATTCAATTTATTAACGGGCAATCATTATTGAATGGATGGTTAGACCATGCGAATTGGGGGGGGACTATTTATCACGGCTCTAGCTCTCAAGCACCTTATGCTTTAGGTTGGCCAGTTAAACCTTTAAATAATAAAACGGTAGGAGATGAAATAAATAATTTTATTAAAAATTATAAGAATGGGGTTATTGACCATATCAGATATAGGCCATCTTATGGACCAAGTTTAGGACAGGATTTGTCTGATATTACTGCTGCAGGAGCAATGTTAGAAGTTGTTATGGATGGTCAGCCAGATGTATTTCATTTTAAATGCCCAGGAGGATATTCAGGTAAGTTTATTTTTGATGAGAAAGGTATTCCAACTCCAATACCTTATAATCCCAATGTTAAAATATCTTCTCCGATTGGACCAATGGCAAATAATGAAGGGAAATGGATAATAACTGTTGAAAATGGAATGAAGTTTTATTTTCCACATAATACAAATTATTATGAAAAAACTAGAACTGAAACTTCTAATTCACCTGTAAGAGACAATTGGTTCAGAAATACACCGGATATAGATGAGAGTATACATGTGTCGGAGTATATTTCAAAATGGTACATTTCAAGAGCAGAGTCAATAGTAGGGAGCACTTTAGATTATCTATATGTTAATGAGCCTGATTTTGAAACTGAAACTAAAGTTTCTGTACAACAGGATTTCTATGTGCCAACTCACTATGAAAAAGAAGGTAGTTGGATAAGAACAACTCCACCAGGAAACTTTTCTTCTGGCTATGGTTCTACAACATCTAGAAGTTTTAATAGAGATAACAAAACACAATTAAGTTATAAAAAAAGACTAAGCCAAATAAATAGTTCTAATGGATCTAAAATTATATTTACTTATAATGGAGTTAATAGAGAGGATATAAAAAACCAAAAACATTCATTAGGCAATATTTCATTGAGGGATATGAATAATAATGAAGTGTTACAATATATATTTTCCTACAGTTATTTTAATACCCCTTCAGTTTCTGGGCACAATGGTAAGAGGTTGATGTTGAGCGGTTTGAGTAAGAAAAAAAATGGAGGAGCTTTACATACAGGTTTTTATAAATTTAATTATTATGATTCATTAATATTACCAGAAAAAAACTCTCATCAACAAGATTTTTGGGGGTATTTTAATGCTAATTCTGTGAATACTTTAATTCCTGAACTTAATAGAAATGCAGGATCTGCTAGTAGAAGAGATCTTTCTGGAGGAGATAGGTCTCCCAATGAGTTAAGAGCAAAATCGTGCATGCTTAAAGAGATTATTTTTCCTACAGGAGGGAGTATTGAATATGATTATGAATTGAATGATTATAAAACTGTATATGGTTCCGTTACTTTTGGGTGGAAAAAAGTTCCAACAGGTGGTTTAAGAATAAAATCTATTAAAGAAAAAGAAGTAGATAATAATCCAATAGTTAAAAACTTCAAATATACATTACCAGGTTCTCCAGATCAATCAAGTGGTCAAATTCCTGTTCATTTAAGACAATGGAAAGGAAATGGAGCGGGAAGATTGTATGATAAAGAAAAGCTTCATTTAGTACCAAGAGTATCTCCTCCATATAATGGAGCTGCCTTGTATATTACAAGATATAGTTATGCTAAATATTTACAAGCATCAGATTTAATAAGATATTCACATGTAGTAATTGATATAAATGGTGGAGGGAAAACAGAGTATCGATTAACAGCATTTGATGATTACCCTGATGAAGAAAAAACAAAAATACATTGGGAGTCATCTGAAATCCATTCATGGAATATAGGTTCAAATCCTCCTCCTCCAAATGTTTTATATCCTCCTTCTGATTTTATTGAATATCAAGAAACATCAAATATACCAGGGTCAAGATCTCCAAGACCCTCAAATAATTTATCAGACAAAAGCCATTTGAGAGGTTTAATATTAAATGTTAAGGAGTATAAAGAAAATGATGCTTCACCAGTTAGAGAAACTTTAAACACGTTCACAGTCAACCCTGATGGTTTTCAGGTTAGGAAAATATATGCTATTGATTCGAATTCTAGCGACGACTTTTTTGGAGAATCTAACAATGCATATTCTTTAAATTTTGATATTAGTTCTCATGATTTGGATGTTGTATATTTACATAAGAAAGAAATTAAAGAATATTTTACAGATAGTCAAAATTCAATAACTACGACAAATAAGTATTTTTACGATAATTTAATAAATCACTTACAACAGACTAGATTAGAGGTAACTAATAGTAAGGGAGAAATTTTAAAAACCGAAACAAAATACCCCCATGATGTAAATAATGCTAGATTAATCCAAGAAAATCGTATAGTAGAGCCATTAGAGGTTTTAAATTATAGAGACGATAAGTTATTATCACATCAAAAAATAATTTATAATGATAACCATAATCCATCTAGTATTTATCTACCAGAAATAATCCAACTCTTAAAAGGTTCAGAAAACTTAAAAGATAGATTTGTTTATTATAATTATGATAGTAAAGGGAATCCAGTAGAAATAGGTAAAAAAGATGGAACACATGTGGTGTATATTTGGGGTTATAATAAAACTGAGCCAATTGCTAAAATAGAAAATGCTACTTTAACACAAGTTTCTAGTTATATTGATAATATTCAGGTTAAATCAAATGAAGATAATGATAGAACCATAGGGAATTTAGGGAAAGAAGGAGCTTTACGAATTGCGTTAAACAATTTACGTGTAATACCTGGATTATCAAATGCACAAATTACTACTTATACTTATGATCCTTTAATAGGAGTTACTAGTATTACCGATCCTCGAGGAGAAACTACCTATTATAGTTATGATGACTATAATAGATTAAAATCTATAAAAGATTCACAAGGAAAAATTTTAAAAGAATATAGATATAATTATAAAAACTAAATAGCTATGAATAAAAATACAATAAGCCAATTAATAGGTATACTGAGTTTTTTGGTGAGTTATAGTTTGTTTTCTCAAATAGATTTAAAAATAATAGAAGGACCAGGAGAAAGCTTTGTTAATATTGAAGGAGAGAAAATAGTTAATATAAATGATACTTACACATATAGGGTAAATGCTTCCTCAGGTACTACTATTAATTCTGGCAATTGGAATGTATCAGGAGCTACTATAATTAGTCAAAATATTAATAGTGTTACGATAAAATGGACTAGTTCAGGAAACAAATTAATAGAATACACAGGAACAAGTAGTAGTGGAATTATAGAAGGTATAGCTTCGGTTACGGTAAACAATTCAATTTTACCATTAACGCCTATGTCTCCTGTTATTAGTAGCCAGGATTGCTCAAGCGTTACATTATTAAAGAAAACATCTCCAACAGGAGTAACTTGGTATTGGCAAGGAACTAATAGTAATGGAACTAGTATGTCGAATTTTAATGAAACATACACAGTGTCTAGCTCGGGGAAATATTATTTACGTGCCAGAAATATTAATGGAATATGGAGTTCTGAATCAAGCTCAATAGAAGTAACTTTGGGAGGTGTTAGTTGTAAATCAACGAATGGATTTAGTAATGAAAATTATGTATATACTGTTATCCCACAAATAGCTACTACTAATATTTCAAATTTAACAAATACAAAAGATGCTCTACGAAATATTTCTTATTATGATGGTTTGGGAAGAGCAAAACAAAACATAGGAATAAAACAAAGTGCAAGTGAAAAAGATATAGTTACGCATATAGAATATGATGCATTAGGACGTCAAGCAAAGACATATTTACCTTATGCAACAACATCTACAGGAAAATATTTAAAAGAAGGTGCTTTGTTAGCGACTAATGATTATTATAAAACACAATATCCGGTTGATATAAACGCACAATATCCAAATCCGTTTTCAGAAAAGGAGTTTGAAAATTCACCATTAAATAGAATTCAAAAACTGGCTGCTCCAGGTTATGATTGGCGATTAGGAGGAGGACATGAGATAGAGTTTGAATATAAAACTAATAAAGTTGAAGAAGTAAGAATCTATGAAGTATTATTAACATCAACTTATACTCCTTCTTTAATAGGAGGAACCTCATATTATGATGCAGGTCAATTGTATAAAACAATTACCAAAAACGAGAATCATTCAGGTTTCGATAAAACAAATACAATAGAAGAGTTTAAAAATAAAGAAGGAGAAGTAGTTTTAAAGCGTGCTTATATCACTAATACTGAAGTAGTGGATACCTATTATGTCTACGATGATTATGGAAACTTAACTTATGTATTACCCCCAAAGTCCGAACCGCAAACAGATAAACCAAACTTGACAGAATTATCAGAACTATGTTATCAATATAAATATGATAGGAAAAATAGATTGGCAGCAAAGAAAATCCCTGGAAAGGATTGGGAATATACAATATATGATGATTTAGATAGACCGGTGTTGACACAAGGTCCTAATTTGAGAGAGGTAAATAAATGGTTGTTTATAAAGTATGATGTACATGGTCGAGTAATTTATTCAGGTATTTATACACATGGGAGTTTATTGTCTCAAAAGCAAATGCAATCATATTTTAATTCTGTAAATATTAATGCATCAGATTATTTTGAAGAGAAAATTAACATTGAGGGAAGTTTAGGTATTTATTATACCAATAATAGTTTTCCTAATATTAATTTAGAAGTATTAGCAGTAAATTATTATGATAACTATATTTTTAACCGTGTAGGAGCTGGAACTTCAGTAAGTAATGTATATGATGTGGATTTCTCATCAACTCAGTTAAGAGGATTGACCACAGGAGGTAAATTAAAGGTCTTAGGGACAGATAAATGGATAACTACTGTTACTTATTATGATGATAAGGCTCGTCCTATTTATATATATTCTAAGAACGATGAGTTGAAAACAACTGATATAGTTGAAACTAAATTGAGTTTTGTAGGTAGAACTCTAGAATCTAAGTCTACTCATAAAAAAACAGGAAAGCAAGATATTGTTATAATAAATAAGTTTGAATATGATCATGCGGGAAGATTGTTGTCTCAGAAACAGTGTGTTGGTGATAGTACATTAAAAGATTGTGATAATTCATCAAATTCAACAAATATAGAGTTTGAAGAAGTGATTGCTTTAGAAGGGAAGCAGATAGTAACAGATAATAACTCAATTACTTTAAAACCAGGCTTCGAAGTAAAGTCTTCTGTAGGAAACTCAATTAGTTATGTTATTTCTAAAGGAAGTAATAGTGAAGTGATAGTAGAAAACAATTATGATGAATTAGGTCAACTGAAAAACAAAGGCGTAGGAGGAAAATCAGGGAATAATAGGCTTCAGAAGGTAGATTATACTTATAATGTAAGAGGGTGGTTGAAAAAGATAAATGAAGATAATATAGAAGATAATGATTTGTTTAACTTTAGCCTAGCTTATAATAAACCAACAAATACAGCTACAGCTTTATTTAATGGAAATGTAAGTCAAGCAACTTGGAGTACATTAAGTACAGATAAAAGTTCCAAAACATATACATATAGTTACGATGCACTTAATAGACTTATCAGTGCTAAAGGTGTTATTGGTGATAAATATGATGTGTCAGGAATTACTTATGATAAAAATGGTAATATTTTAACTCTTAAGAGGAGGGGGCATACTCAAATAGATACTAACGGTAATATTACAGAATATGGATTGATGGATAATCTAAAATATACCTACTCAAATAATAATACAAGTAATAAGTTAATAAAAGTAGAAGAATTGCTCGGAGGAAATAGTACTTATGGTTTTAAAGATGGTGTAAATGTAGATGAAGAATACAAGTATGATCAAAATGGTAATATGCTTCGAGATTTAAATAAAGGAATTGGTACTGCATCTACAGATGGTATTATATATAATCATTTGAATTTACCAATAGAGGTTAAATTTAATAATTTAGACACACGAAAAATAAATTTTGTATACGATGCAAGTGGAGTAAAATTAAAAAAGGTTGTAAATAATGATGGGAATATAACTATTACAGAATATGCGGGAAAATATATCTATAAAAAAACTGGAGCAGGGGCAGATGTGTTACAGTTCTTTAATCACCCAGAGGGATATGTAAAACCGGTAGTTGAAAATAGTGGTGAAATTTCATCATTTGATTATGTATATCAATACAAGGATCACTTGGGTAATGTAAGATTATCATATACAGACAATGATGATAATGGAAAAATAGATGCCAATATTGAGATTATAGAGGAATCTAATTATTATCCTTTTGGTTTAAAACATAAAGGATATAATAATGTGGTAAATGGCACGGAACATCCTTATAAATACAATGGTAAGGAACACGAAGAAGATTTAGGGCTTAATATGTATGATTACGGTGCAAGAAACTACGAACCTGCATTAGGTAGATGGTGGCAGATTGACCCATTGGCTGAAAAAATGAGACGATTCTCACCTTATAACTTTGCCTTTAATAACCCTATCTTTTTTATTGACCCTGATGGAATGAAGGCAACGGATTGGTATGAGGATAAAGATGGAAAAATTGTTTATAATGAAAATATCAATAGTCAAGAAGATTTAGATAAGGCTGGTATTGATGGTACTTACATTGATAAATCTTTTGTTGGTAAAGACCAAAATGGAGACCATTATAATTTTGAAGAAGATGGCGATATTTCTAAAATTAATGAAGGTTCAATTGGAGACGAAACCCAAGTCGTCGATGTAACTTCTACAAAAGTAGAAAATGAAGCTGATAACTCTGGAGAGATAATGATGGGTGGTTTAGCTACTTCTGGTGTATTGCTAGCTGATGATGTAACTGGAGTTGGCGTGGCTGATGATGTTGCTATTCCTTTTATTTTATTGGGAGCGGCTATTACCGCCTTAGTAGTAGATATAGCAAATTCAGATACTACTTTAGAATTTTCTAAAAATGCTACTGATGCAGGAGAAGCAGCAGGAGCTGAACATACATCTGGAGCAAGACCAAGTACAAAAGGAAAACACCAAAAGGGAAGAGCTAGAAAGTCTAGAGATAGAGGAGGCGAAAGAGGAGATGCAAAAAGGAGACTTCCAAGAAAAAGACCGCCAGGACATAAAGGTCCTTGGCCACCAAAAAACTAATAAAAAATATTATTAAACTAATGAAAGGAGATAGATTATATAACAAAGCACTTTATGAAGCGAAAGCTAATAATAACAAAGCAGCCTTTGAATTACTTAACAAATCCGCCAATTACAATAATCCAAAAGCCTATTATGCGCTTGGAACTTGGTATCTTCACGGAACACACGTAAAAAAAGATATAAATAAAGCTATTGATTACTTAACCAAATCAGCAGAAAAAAAGCATCCTGATGCATTTTATGATTTAGGTGTTTGCTATGAAAAGGGTATTGGTGTTGATAAGGATTTAGACAAAGCTTTTGAGTTATATTTACAGGCAAGCATTAGAGGAGAAAAGCAATCTTTTTATGAAGTAGGCAGGTGTTACCATTATGGTATTGGTGTCGAAGAAGATAAAGTACTAGCAGATTATTGGTTAGAACGAGCAGAAGAGTTAGGGATAACAGAATAATACAAAATAAAAATAGCTGGAAAATATAAGCCACAGCGAAAGTTGTGGTTTTTTTTATGCGTAAGTATTGCAAGCTTTAGCGTCTCGAATTAATGCATTAATCGTAGTGAAAATATGCTATCTATCTTCATTGTTCAGATTTTGTAAACTCGTAACAGCATCAACAATATTTTTATCAAGTTCCAAATCAGATAAACCAGTCTCTGTTACATTGTTTTCTCAAGATTTTTCAACTAGCAAAAAAGATTTTATTCAAAATTTTATGAAAGATATGAAGCAGATGAATGATCTTAATAAATATGTGAAGAATAGCTCTGGTTAAACTGTAGATTTTTTTAGTGTAAGCAAATTTAAAATAGTTTCTATAGTAAATAATAATGTGATAGTAGATATAGATACAAGGAAAGGAGAATATTGTATTAGGATATATTTAACTCTTATTAAAGATATGAAATTGAAGAAATATTTCCTTAAAAGCTATAAGAATAGAAATATAATTTTTTTAAATCCATGGAGAAAAAAGGATAGGTTATGTTCTAGTTCTCGTTGATCTATATTTGATAAAATAAATTATTAATAGGTTACTTGTTGCTTGACTCTTCTTATAGAGTTTGTTTTAAAGAAAAACAGTAAGGATATAAATGATAAGATAGGTTACTTTATTAAAAAACTCAGTAATACTGTGTTTACTGAGTTTAACTGAAAATATTAAGGTATCCCTATACACATGCCAGGGCCTTCAGGAGAAAGAAATGCACATAAGAATTGACAGTTTGCAGCAAAGGAAATGCAATCAGATTCTGAATAGCATTCTGATTTAGTAGAACAAGCGTGTCTTGAGGTTCCTCCATTTATATACTTTTGTGATTCTTTTGATAATTTTTTTCCTAGTTTTAAAATTGTTCTCATAATTAAAGTTGTATAATCAATTTAAACCTAGCAATACAAAGGATATTACTAGGTTATATTTGTTAATTATATAGGTGTACCTACACAAACTCCAGGGCAATCAGCTGATGGAGAAAAACATTGAAATTTACAATTTCCTTTAAAGGAAATACAATCAGATGCTGAATAACATTCAGATTGAATAGAACATCCGCGACTTGAAAATCCACCATTAATGGTTTGTTGTTCTGTTTTTTTTAATACTCTTCCTAATTTTAATAAATTTTTCATAATAAAGTTATAAATTAATAATATGTGTTTTATGCTTATCTGCAGTTTCTTGATCCTTCTTGAGCAATTACACATCCGTAATTACCATTTTCATCAAATCCACAGCAACGACCTGTAATATTGCTGCACCAGTCATTACTACATATTCCAGGGAACTTAGTGAAATTAATACCACCATTAATGGTTTGTTGTTCTGTTTTGTTTAATGTTCTTCCTAATTTTAATAAATTTTTCATAATTAGATTTTATAGATTAATTTATCGTGACTTTTTATATCTAAAGACGTGCACGTTTACGCCTATGAAGCCTTTTTTTAAGGCTAGCAGTTTAAAAATGAGTATATTAAAAATGATTTGCAATAGTGGATTCATGAACGACTTATATAATTTCATGAACGTTTAAATTCTGGTGTAAAAAAACCTTTAGCTAATGGACTAAAGGTTTTTAAGAAATATGATTAAAGCAGAGTTAATTTAGAAAACTCTTAAAATCTATTCCTATATATTCTTGATAGTTACAATTGTTAGGTGGTGCATTCCTAAATGGTCTTGTTATTATCATATAACTTCTTGTGGTATCGTTGATTTCTGTTGCTTTGGTGTCTCGTATGTTAGAAAAATCATAAGCTTCATTGTTGTAATTAGAGTTGTTTAAGGGGTGTGCTGATGATATGATACGAAGTATTGAAATTGATGTTGTTTGAGAAGGTATTCCATTAGGTAAATACAATTCTAAACAATCTTCATTAAGGAGAGAGTTTATGTATAATTCAAATTCACTTGAAATTTGATTTGTAATAGGCGAATGGGTTGGTCCGCTTCCTGGTCTTGGTCTATTATGGGGTCTAACAGTACCGTCATTTAGAGATTGAAATTGATACCAATCAAATTTTTTTTTCAAACCATTCATAAACTTTAAATTGTTTGGGTTAAATAAGTCATTTAACCTTATAACATTGTTAACATTGCTATTGTTTAAAATATTAATAAATTCTTCTTTGGCAGTGGGGTTATCTATTATTGTTTCTGTTACTAAAAAAGAAATCCACTGTAATTTTGCTTGAAATGCGTTTGAGGTTGCAGTATCTATAGATTTAGTTTTGTTAAAACGTAAATTATTTTTAAGTTCAGATACAATTTCCGTTTCTTCTTTGTTACAAGATATGATTATGAATATAAGTATTATAAATCTATTTAATTTTTTAAGCATAAGTATAGGTGTTTAACTTTTTAAATGTAAAATATTTATAATTACTTAATCATTAAATTGTATGAACGTGTATGAGTAATTCAGTAAGTATATTGAATAGATTCATTATCGTTATTTGAAGATTTCTTTTAACACATAATCTTTACGTCTACTAGAAACTGGAATTTGTATTTCAGAATTAATAATTAACACACCTTTTTTGTTGTTATATCTTATCACATGTTTTTTGTTAACTAAATAAGATTTATGACATCGAATAAAAACATCTTTTGATAATAATTCGATCATTTTTTTTATAGGTTTTGAAATTATGATTTTATCCAATTTTTGGATATAAAATGTTGTATAATTTCCTTCAGATTTACAGTATAAAATGTCTTTTTCATAAATAATATAAACATCTTCTAAGGTTTTTAAAACAATTCGTTTTTCAGATGTTCCTTTAAAATAATCACTAGAAATTTCAATTAGTTTTTCTAAATTATTTTCTTTTTTGGAGTTTTTAATAGCTTTATTAATGGCGTCATTAAACTCTATATCATCAATTGGCTTTAATATATAATCTAAAGCTCCTGTTTTAATAGCTTTAATAGCATGTTCATCAAATGCAGTTATAAAAATAATATCAAAATTTTTATAAGATATTTTTGATAGAATATCAAAACTAGTGCCCTTTTTTAAGTGGATATCTAAGAGAAGTAAATCAGGTTTTTCTTTTTCAATACTAGTAATAGCTTCCTCTATATTAGAAGCTTCAGCTACAATTTTAATGTCTTTATTAAATGATGTTTTTAATTTTTCTTTAATAGCTTCTCTAATATAATTTTCATCATCTATTATTATTGTTCTAATCATTTTCGGAATGTTTGTAGGGGATTAAAAATTTAATTATAACTCCAGATTCTTTTTGATTTATTTTATCTACAATGCTGATTTTTTGTTTTGTAGCTTTATAAATAAACTTAAAAATTAAATCGGTAGAGATTGATTTTTTGAATGCATTAGTGTTGTTTTTGTTGTTTAACCCTATGCCATTGTCTTCTATAATACAGTGTATGTGTTTTTTGTTATTTAGTAGCTTTAGGTTAACTGATATATGTCCTTTATAGTCTATTTGAGAGAAACCGTGTTCAATACTGTTTTCTATAAAAGGCTGAATTAACATTGGAGGTATATATAATAAATCGTCTATCTCAAAGTTGTCTAGCGTAATTTTATAGTCAAACTTATTTTGAAATCTAATTAATTGCAAGTCAAGATACTTTTGTAACGATTCGAGTTCGTTTTCTATTTGTACGTAATTATATAAAGAATTGTTAAGTATTAAGCGTAATAATCTAGAGAACTTTAACAAATAAGCTGTTGCTGCTTCTTGGTTGACTTTAATCTGATTTTGTATTACAGATAGTGTATTAAAAGTGAAATGCGAGTTCATTTGTGACCTTAATAGTCTTTGTTGCATTTGTATTTCTTGCTTTTTAAAATTTAGGTTTCGTTGTCTATAAAGTAAGACGCCTACAAGCATTAATAATGCAAAAAATACTAATAAGGAAATTAGTTTTATTTTGTCTAACTCACTTTGATTTTTAAGATTAGTAGCAATTCTTTCTTTTTCAGTAGCTATTGTTAACGCGTATAATTTTTCACCTATTCTTTCTTGAAGTCTTTTTTTGTTATTATTAATTAATGTTTTGTATTCATGTAAAATATCATTTTCATTTTCTCCTGTTCTGTAACTTAGTAAAAAACGTAAACTATCATAAAAATCAATAAGAGGTTGATAAGAATTACTATGTATGAAGGTTTTCGAGGTGTCTAAATAACTTTTGGCTTGTGAGTAGTTTTTATTATATAAATAGGCTTCAGAAATATTGTTGTAGGCTTCAATGAAATTATAATTGTGGTCTAGCTTAGTATTTTTGGTTTCTTTTAACTTTCTATATTTTTTGGTTAATACTATTACTTTCTTAAAGTATTCTATTGCTTTAGGAAATTTACCTTCATAAAAATATAAAGTACCATAAGCTCTATTTAACTGTCTTTTTCCATCTATTCCACATTTTATGGTACTAATACTATCTAATAATTTAAAAGCCTCGCTTTTTTTTTCTAAATCATAAAAAGTAGAAGCTTTAGAGCTGGCTGTAATTATATACATGTCATTATCTAAAGATTTTTCTGCGGCTTTAAGAGTTTTAGCATTATAGTATAATGATTCTTTGTAATTACCTAAATCTAAATTCGCTCTTTCTAGATAGTTATAAACATATACCAAATCACCAACAAACTCCTTTTTATTGCTGCTAGGTATATTAATGTATTCTTTAGCTATACTAATTGCATTTCCAATATTATCCTGCAGTTCTTCCATTTCCCAAGCACTTCTAAAGTACTTTATGTTTTTTTTTCTGTTTTTATTTTTCTTAGCTAAAGTTAATGTTTGATGGAAAAAGTGTCTAGCAGAATCAAGTATGTTTTTTTGTTTGTAATAATTTCCTGTTAAGAAAAGGTTTTCAATAATTAAAGTATCTGCTATTTTGTTTGTTTTGTTAAGTATATTTTGCGCTTTTTTCACATAATAGAAAATAGAGTCACCATTACTTTTTTCTGCTAATTTTTGTAGTCTAATAACTTTATTAGTATCTCTAAATAAATTTTGCTTTGTACAACAAACAAGAAAAAAGATGAAGCCAAAGAGTAGCTTATATTTCATAAGTAGGGGGATTTATATATAGCAATAAAGACTCAAAGATTAAAAATCTTTATCAATTTATATAATTTGTTTAAAAATAACTTTTAAGAACGTGTGGTTGTAGGATAAAAAGGAGTAAAATTTTATAATGCCTTCTAATTTGGTACTAACAACGTTGATTACTATTTGTGAATAGATGAAGATGGATTAGTAACTTTCTGTACAATTAGGTTTTTAGTTTGAATAATACAGGGAAAGTTATTTTTTGAAACAAAACTTTTATAAAATAAAAAAACCTTAACAAACAAATGTTAAGGTTTAGTACTGAAGGCGGGACTTGAACCCGCACGGGCATTACGGCCCATTGGATTTTAAGTCCAACGTGTCTACCAATTCCACCACTTCAGCATGGTATAATATATTTATTTTGACTACTTTTAAAATTAAGCCTCGCTAATGAAAGCGAGGCTTAGTACTGAAGGCGGGACTTGAACCCGCACGAGCATTACGGCTCATTGGATTTTAAGTCCAACGTGTCTACCAATTCCACCACTTCAGCATAATCTCTTAAAAGGATTGAGCGAAAGACGGGATTTGAACCCGCGACCCTCACCTTGGCAAGGTGATGCTCTACCCCTGAGCTACTTTCGCGTAGTCAAAAATTATTTTAAAGAACTTGTGCATTGCTCCGAATGCGGGTGCAAATATAACACCATTTTTTGAATTACAAAGCAATTTTTTATTTTTTTTAAATTTAATTACCAATAAATTTTATTGCGATTACATAAGAAAGAAATATCTTTGCAGAAATTTTAAAATAAGAAGTGAGCACCGTTTCATCTGTAAATACAAAAACCTCTTTAAAATCAGTCTTTAACGATTTTAAACAATTAACAAAAGTTGGCTTATCGGTTAGTGTGGTATTCACATCTATTACAGGATATCTTTTAGGAGCAGAAAATATAAATTATACAACAATACTATTATTAGCTATTGGAGGATACTTTATGGTAGGCGCATCAAATGCATTTAATCAAGTAATAGAAAAAGATATTGACGCAATAATGCAACGTACTAAAAATAGGCCATTGCCTGCAGGTAGAATGTCCGTAACAACAGCATTAATCATAGCAACAATATTTACAATAACTGGAATAGCTATATTATATGCCATTAATCCTAAATGTGCATTATTTGGAGCAATTTCAATATTCTTATATACGAGTGCTTATACTCCATTAAAAGCAGTAACTCCTTTAGCAGTTTTTGTAGGAGCAATCCCAGGAGCAATTCCTTTTATGTTAGGTTGGGTAGCTGCCACAGGAAATTTTGGAATTGAAGCTGGCTTTTTATTCATGATTCAATTTTTCTGGCAATTCCCACATTTTTGGGCGATAGGTTGGTTACAGTATGAAGAGTATAATAAAGCAGGATTACATATGTTACCTATGGATAAAAAAGACAAAGGAGCTATTGTGCAAATTATATTTTATACCTGTGTAATGATATTAATGTCTGTTGCACCAGTATTAAAAGTAACAGGAAAGTTTTATATATATCCAGTAACAGCTGTTATTATATTATTATTAGGGATGTTAATGTTGTATTATGCATTTCAATTATACAAAACAGAAAAAAACACTGATGCACGAAAATTAATGTTAGCAAGTGTTTTTTATATTACAATAGTACCCATTATATATGTGGTAGATAAATTTTTACATTAATGAGTGAACAAACTTTACAAGAAGAGTTAAGAGCGGGTAAAAGAAAATCAGCGAAACCAATGTTATGGATTTCAATGATTAGTATGGTAATGTTTTTTGCAGGACTTACAAGTGCGTATGTAATAAGTATGAATCGTGAAGATTGGGTTACTTTCGAATTGCCACAAGCATTTTATGTAAGTACAGTATTAATAGTAATGAGTAGTATTACATTAATACTATCGCAAAAATTTTTAAAAAAGGATAAAATTCAGGTGTCATTCATGCTATTATTAGCAACTTTAGTGCTAGGATTAGGCTTTGTATGGCAACAATATGTTGGATTTAACGAATTAAAAGCTGTAGGATTGTATTTTACTGGACCAGAAAGTACAGTGTCTACTTCTTTTATAATAGGGATAACATTTTTACATGTGCTGCACTTATTAGCGGGTGTAATTGTGTTATTAGTAGTAATTTATAATCATTTTAAAAAGAAATATTCATCGGCGGATATGCTTGGGTTTGAGTTAGGTGCAATCTTCTGGCATTTTGTAGATGTATTATGGATTTATCTATTTTTCTTTTTCTATTTCATAAGATGATGAAAAATGCGTAATTTTGGCGCACTGTTTTAACAAAAATTAACAAAAAGAGATTTATGGGAGCAAATATTGCTGTAAATTCTGACAACAAAGAGACCTGGGGCGGAGGTGGTGCAAAACCATTTGGCGCTAGTTATGGTAAAATGATGATGTGGTTTTTCATCGTATCTGATGCATTAACATTTTCAGGTTTTTTAGCAGCGTACGGTTTAACACGTTTTAAGTTTATTGACTCTTGGCCTATAGCCGATGAGGTATTTACCCACTTTCCAGGGTTACATGGTGTACATGCACCAATGTATTATGTAGCATTAATGACATTTATTTTAATTGTATCGTCGGTAACAATGGTGTTAGCGGTAGATGCAGGTCATCAAATGAAACAAAAGAAAGTAGCTTGGTATATGTTTGCAACGATTGTTTTTGGTATTATTTTCGTTGGATCACAAGCATGGGAGTGGAAAAACTTTATTAACGGTTCGTACGGAGCAGTTAAAACTTCTGATAACCATATTATACAATTTGTAAAAGATGGACATCAGATAGCGTTAGCCGATTTTGTACATACTGACAGAAAAGACGACAGAATCCACCACACTCGTAAGAATGGATTATGGTTTGATCAAGAACCAGCAATTTCTCAGTATTCAGTGGCACAAGTACAAGAAGCTTTTAAAGCTGATCCTACTTTAAGAATTAGAACTGAAAAATTAAATCCAGAAACTAAACAAAAGATAATTTTATCTAGAGAAGAAAGTTTAGCGCAATTAGCTTTAGCAACTCAAGTTGTTGAAGGAGCTAACTTAAAAGTAAATGAGTATGGTAATCCAATATTTGCAGATTTCTTCTTCTTTATTACAGGATTCCACGGATTCCACGTATTCTCAGGGATTTTAATTAATATAATCATATTCTTTAATGTTGTACTAGGAACGTACGAGCGTAGAGGACATTATGAAATGGTTGAAAAAGTAGGTTTATATTGGCACTTTGTAGATTTAGTTTGGGTATTTGTATTTACCTTCTTCTACTTAGTATAATAAAAAAACGATAGTAAAATGGGTCACGCACACGAATCGAATCAAAAAAGAATTTGGATTGTTTTAGCAATCTTAACAATTATAACAACTGTAGAGGTTGTATTAGGTATCATTAAGCCTGCATCGTTACATTTACATGGATGGGGAACTAGTTGGTTAAACTGGATTTTCATTATCTTAACAATTGCAAAAGCATACTACATTGCATGGGCTTTTATGCACTTAGAAGGTGAAAAAACATGGTTTAGAAGATCAATTGTTTGGACAGGAGTTTTCTTAATATCTTACTTATTATTTATTGTATTGATAGAAGGAGATTATTTATATGAAACATTAGCGCCATTAGTAAAATGGTAATTATATAAAATTGAAAGAAAAGGTGGTTTTAACCACCTTTTTTTGTCTTTAATTTGAAATCAAATGAAGGTAACAAAAAAACACATAGTCTTATTTGCATTATTTATAGTGCCCTTGTTATTTTATATATTCTTATCATTAGGAATCAATAACTTTGCAAAACTACCAGTACTTACTGAAAATGTAATAGATGTTTCATCAATAAATAAAAAGTATACGTTTGATAGAAAAATATCAATTGTTACTTTTCTAGGAACTAATATTGAGGAAGCAAAAGGAGAATTATTTAATTTAAATGAAAAGATTTACAAGCCATTTTATGGGTTTAAAGATTTTCAATTAATCGTAATTGCACCGAAAGGAATGGAAGATAAAGTTGCAAAACTTCAAAAAGACATAGGAGCATTTACAAATATGATTAAATGGAATTTTGTATTTGCTAATGAAGCAGAAATAAAAGTGTTGTTTGATAGTTTTAAAACTAACCAATCATTAGATAATGCCTTGCATACATCAAAAGCTTTTATTGTAGATAAAGAAATGCACTTAAGAGGAAGAACTGATGATGAAGATAGTGCAAATGGAAAGCTGTTTGGGTATAATATGAAATCGGTAGCTGAGTTAAATAGTAAAATGAAAGATGATGTTAAGGTGGTATTAGCAGAATATCGTTTGGCATTAAAAAAGAACAATGCTGATAGAAAAATCTAAAAACTTACAACTATGAAAAAACAAAATTATTCATACATAGGAATTTCATTCATTATCTTATTATTTGGTATTTATTCAGTGCCAAAAATTGTAAAACACTTTAATACTGCAGATTTATATAAGTATACAAAGGTTCCTGATTTTGAATTTATAAACCAACATGGCGAAACGATTTCAAATAAAGATTATGAAGGTAAAGTATATGTAGTAGAGTTTTTCTTTGCAACATGTCCAACAATTTGTCCAATAATGAATGCAAGGTTGGTTGAAGTTCAGAATGAGTTTATGGGAAATCCTAATTTTGGAATAGCATCATTTTCAATAACACCAGAGATAGATACGCCTAAACAGTTAAAAGCTTATGCTAAAAGAAATGGTATAAATCATAAAAACTGGCATATGTTAACAGGCAAACCAGAAGAAGTAGTTTATAATTTATCAAATGACGGATTTAAATTATTCGTTGGAAAAGGTGAAGTGTCTCATGGAGGGTTTGAACATTCAGGTTTGTTTGCTTTGGTAGATAAAGATGGGTATATCCGTTCTCGTTATGATGAACAAGGTAATCCAATAGGTTATTATAGAGCGTTAGAAGAACACGGTTTTGGTAATCAGATAAAAGAATTAAAAGAAGATATAAAATTATTGTTAAAGGAGTAACATGAGTGCAGAAGAAAAAAAATATAAAAGGTTTATTACAATAGTATCTATAATAATACCAATAGCGGTAGCTGCATTATTTAGAATTAAAATACCTAATGTAGAACCCTTGACTTTTTTGCCACCTATATATGCAAGCATAAATGGATTGACAGCTGTGTTATTAGTAGCATCGGTAGTAGCAATTAAAAAAGGAAATAGAAAGCTTCATGAGCAGTTAAATACTTTAGCGATTATATGTTCTGTGTTGTTTTTAGTTATGTATGTAGCCTATCATATGACTTCGGACTCCACAAAATTTGGAGGTGAGGGAGTAATAAAGTATATATACTTATTTATTTTATTAACACATATTGCTTTATCTGTAATAATAATTCCATTTGTATTGGTAACATTTATGAGAGCTAGACTAGGAAAGTTTCCAGAACATAAAAAAATAGCTAAGATCACATTTCCGCTATGGTTATATGTAGCAGTAACAGGAGTTGTAGTATATTTAATGATATCACCATATTATGTTTAAAAAAGTAGTTTTAATTTTAGTATTAATAGCTTCAACAAACGTATCTGCACAATGTGCAATGTGTAAAGCAGTAGTAGAAGGAGGTAATGAAACAATGGCTGAAGGAGTTAATAATGGAATAACCTATTTAATGGTGTTTCCTTATATATTAGTTGGGTTGTTGTTTTATTTTATTTACCGCCATAAAAAGGCTTCAAAAAATTAACAGTCTAATAAGAGTTTTTTTTTGTAACATATTCTATTTTTAGTCGTCATATAAAAACAGTTTTAAAAAAATGTTCGATTTTGAATCTAATAATGTTCGAAATCAAACAGTTAAATGAAATTGAAAAACAACTAGTTTACTGGTATACAGAAGGTTATGTTTTATTCTTTTTTGGAATACCAATTGACTAACTATAATGAACAAAAAAATATTCGTCTTGAAAACAAAAATTGTATTACTAGGAGCTCTATTAATCTCATTAACAGGTTTTTCTCAAAAACAGTGGACACTTAAAGAGTGTGTAGACCATGCGTTGAAAAACAACATTACAATCAAACAAAATAAGCTAAGTGTACAACTAGCTGAAAAAGATGTGGACATAGCAAAAGGAAACTTCTTGCCAAGTTTAAATGGTTCAGCTTCACAAGGACTAAATTTTGGATCTTTTATCGGTCAAAATGGAGGAAGGATTTCTAGAGATACTAGAGGAAACAATTTTGGATTAAGTTCTAATACTACTCTTTATAATGGTAATAGAAATAAAAATACATTAAAACAGTCTAAGTTAGGTGTTGAAGGTAATAAATTAGATGTAGCTAAAATAGAAAATGATATATCTTTAAATGTTGTGAATACATACTTAAATGTATTGTTTGCCAAAGAAAATTTAGAAGTAGCTATTGTACAATCTGAAATTAGCAAAAAACAAATAGAAAGAGCAAAGGCTCAGTTTGAAGCAGGTGCGGTACCAAAAGGAGATTTGCTTAATGTTCAATCTACAGCAGCAAATGATATTCAAAATGTTGTTTTGCAAGAGAATACATTAAATTTAGCATTGTTAAGACTAGCACAATTATTACAGATATCTTCAGAGAATTTTGACGTAGCAAAAATTGATATTGATTCTCCATCTTTAGTTTTATTATATAATAGTTCAAAAGAGGTGTATCAAAAAGCTTTAACAAATAGACCAGAGGTTGAAAGAGCAAAATTGAATGTCGAAAATGCAAATTTAGGTGTAGATTTAGCAAAGAGTGAATTATTACCAACATTAAGTTTTAGAGCAGGGGTTAATACATCTTATCAAACTGTTTTAGGAGAGAAAGATGAGATTTTAGTTAGAGATAATTTAGGGAATATAACAGGGACAGCAAGAAATGGTTTCTTTACCCAGTTAGATGGTAATTTAGGATACAATTTTGGTTTAGATTTAAGTATACCTATATTTAATCGTTTTCAAAGTAAAAACAGAATAGCAAAAGCTAAAATTAATAAGGAAGTTTCGGAAATAGCATTAGAAAACCAAAAATTACAATTAGAACAAGAAATAGAAAAAGCTTTTTTAGATGCGAAAGCAGCAGCTAAAACATTTGAAGCAGCAAAAGTTTCTTTAGATGCCCAAAAAGAAGCTTTTAAAAATGCACAAGTAAGTTATGATTATGGTTCAATGACACAGTTTGATTTTGACCAAGTTCGTAATCGTTTGGTTAATGCAGAAGGAGCTATGATTAGAGCTAAATACGATTATGTGTTTAAAACAAAAGTATTAAAGTTCTATTTTGGAGAGTCAATAGTAGATTAGATATAAAGTTCTTATAAAAAGAAAAACCTCGTTAAGTAAAAATTAACGAGGTTTTTCTTTATAATGTATCTTTGCAAAAAAGTATTATTAGTTTGGCATTAATTTTAAATATAGAAACAGCAACTAAAAACTGTTCTGTAAGTATTGCAGAAGACGGAAAGGTTTTAGCTATTAGAGAATTAAACGAAGGAAGTTATTCTCATGCAGAAAAATTACATCCATTTATTCAAGAGGTTTTAGAGGAACTAGCGTTAACCACAAGTAAGTTAGATGCTATAGCAGTAAGTAAAGGTCCTGGTTCTTATACGGGACTTCGTATTGGGGTTTCTGCTGCTAAAGGACTTTGTTTTTCAATAGATAAACCATTGATATCTCTCGAAACTTTAAAATCGTTAGCACATAGTATAAATGTTGAAGAAGGATTAATAGTACCAATGATAGATGCACGTAGGATGGAAGTATATTCAGCAATATATAATTCAAACTATGAACAAGAACGAGAAATACAAGCTCAAATAATTGATGAAAACTCTTTTGTAGAAGAGCTATCAAAAGGGAAAGTATATTTCTTAGGTGATGGAGCTGCAAAGTGTAAAGAAGTTATTACACATGAAAATGCTGTGTTTATAGATGGAAAGTTTCCTTCATCAAAAGAAATGGCTGCATTAAGTTATGAGAAGTACAAAAAAAACGACATCGAAGATGTCGCTTATTTTGAACCTTTTTATCTAAAAGATTTTATTGTAATTCCTGAAAAAAAGAAGGTTTAGCCTTCTTTTTGGATTTCCACAGAGTGTGGATAAGGAATTTCGATACCAGCTTTGTCTAAAGCTAATTTTACGTTTTCAGTAGTTTCGAAGTAAACGTCCCAATAATTTGGAGTTTCTGTCCATGGTCTCACAGCAAAGTTTACAGAACTATCTGCTAATTCTGAAACATTCACACTAGGAGCAGGATCTTTTAATACTTTAGGGTTAGATGTTAAAACATCCATTAAAATTTTCTTAGCTTCTTTGATGTCTGCATCATACGATACTCCAAAAGTTAAATCAACTCTTAATTTACCTTCAGCAGTATAATTAATAATATTACCATTTGATAAAGCACCATTAGGTACAATAGCTAACTTGTTTCCTGGAGTGTTTATATGAGTAGTAAATACTTGAATTTCTTTTACTACACCAGTTACACCTTGTGCTTCAATTAAATCCCCAATTTTAAAAGGTTTGAAAATCATAATTAAAGCTCCTCCAGCAAAATTTGATAATGATCCTTGTAAAGCCAAACCAACAGCAAGACCAGCAGCACCAATAATAGCAGCAAAAGATGTTGTTGCAACTCCTAAGTTAGAAATAACAGTAACAAATAATAAAGCTTTTAAAGACCAGCTTAATAAATCGCCCAAAAACTTTTGTAGTGTAACATCTACGCTACGTTTGTTCATTATTTTTTTAAAGGTTCCCACAACAAATTTAATAGCAAATAATCCTACAATTAAAATTGCTAAAGCTGTTAGTACCTTAGGTGTGTAATTAATCAATAAGTTTTGAAATTGATCTAAATACTCTTTCATGTTTAAGTTTTTAAAAAATTAATAAAATGTAAGTAGCGTTAGTTTTTTAAAAAGTGAAGCAAAGTTACAGTATCAATAACAATATACCAATTAAAGAAGGTATAGATTGAACAAAGAATATTCTTGGTTTTTTTGTTGAATAAGCGCCATAAATTCCGGCAACAAAAACACAGGCTAAGAAGAAGAGTGCTACATCAGTTTTTACAGACAAAATAGACCAAATCAAACCAGCAGCTAAAAAACCATTATACAATCCCTGATTGGCGGCTAATATTTTAGTTTCTTCAGCATATTCTTTCGATTTTAAACCAAAGGTTTTAATTCCTTTAGGTTTGGTCCATAAAACCATTTCTAAAATAACTATATAAATATGGATTAACGCTACTAAGGCAACGAAAAATAATTGAGGATAAGTCATTGTTAATTGTTTTTGGGTTAGTTAATAGTTGTTTTTAAATAACAATAATGTTTATTTATACAAACATATGTAAAAAAATAGAGAGCAATTAGTAATTGCTGTAGACATAAAAAAACGATATTGTACACAATATCGTTTAAATAGTAGTTAGTTAATATAGGGTTACTTTACTTCAAAAGTAACTTTTAAGTTAACTCTAAATTCAGTTACCTCATCGTCATTTACAACTACGCTTTGCGATTGTACAAATGCTGATTTAATTCCTTTAACTGATTTAGAAGCTTGTTTTACGGCTTTTCTGGTAGCATCTTCCCAACTTTTGTCAGAATTAGCTAAAATTTCAATAACTTTCATTACTGCCATAATAATTTCTTTTATGATTTATACCTCATAAATATACTAATTTTAAAGGTGATTTCCTTGTCAAAAAATAGGATTAAAAACCAATGTTAAATTAATGTTACGAAAATGTTTCAATTATGTAAATATTTTTATATATTTGTAATGTAAGTGTTAATCCTTAAAAGTTTAGATATGAAGAAATTAATAATAGCCGCTTGTGTTTTATCAGTATCATTATTACAAGCTCAAGATACAGAACCAAAATTTGAGAAATCAGGAGATTTAGTAAAAGCAACTTATTTTTATAAGGATGGTAAAGTAAAGGAGCAAGGTTTCTTCAAAAACAAAAAGTTAACAGGGACATGGACTTCTTTCGATAAGAAAGGAAATAAAACAGTTATTGCACATTACGAAGCAGGAAAAAAAGTAGGTAAGTGGTTTATGTGGAAAGAAGATGGACTGAAAGAAATTGATTATAACAATAATGTTATAGCAAGTGTGCAAACTTGGAAAGAAGAAACTAAAATGGCTATCAAATAGCCTTTGGGAGATTAAACAGAATAAAAAAACCGAGTAGATTTTCTACTCGGTTTTTTATTTTCTCCCAAAATCAGCAGGAATTTCTCCCCAAGCTTTAGTTTCCCATTTTAATAAAGGGTTTTTAAAAGAGTTTTCTTTTAGCCATTTCTCGGCACGTTTTATTAAGTCTAAAATATCTTTATTCTTCTCATCAAAAACAATATTAGTTCTACATTGTTTTTTTCGAACCCATCCCATTGCTATTTTAGAATCTGAATAAATAGGTAGTTCATGCATGTTTTTACTTTTTAATAAAGCAATTCCATGGACTAAAGCTAAAAACTCACCAATATTATTGGTTCCATTAATAAAAGGTCCCATTTTAAAGATTTCTTTTTTATTTTGAGTTAAAACACCTCTGTATTCCATTTTCCCTGGATTACCAGCACAAGCGGCATCTACAGAGATACTTTCTAAAATAGGATTGCCATATTTAGCTTTTTCGGCAGCAGATAGAACAACTTTCTTGGTATCTTTTCCTTTATAGTCGTTATAACTCTTGGTAAACGCAACTTCAGCTTCTTTTTTATCAATAAAAGCTTTGTATTGGGCGCCTTCATACCCAGTTATTTGTTTTTTACAAGCATTCCAAGAGGTAAAAATACCTTTCTCTTTACCTTGCCAAACAACATAATATTTTTTCTTTTTAGACATTCTTTGTAATTACTTCTTCAATTATTTTAGGAAAATGTTCATATTCTAAGATATGAATTTTTTTAGCTATTTGTTCAGGTGAATCGTTTTTGTCTATGATTGTTTTAGCTTGAAAAATAATAGCTCCTTCATCATAATTCTCATTAACATAATGAATTGTAATACCAGATTCTGTTTCATTATTTTCCTTTACAGCTTTATGAACATTCATTCCGTACATACCCTTTCCTCCATATTTAGGTAACAAAGCAGGGTGGATATTTATAATTTTATTAGGAAAAGCTTCGACAATCTTTGCAGGAATACGCCATAAGAATCCAGCAAGGACAATTATGTCAGCTTCAACCTGTAAAAAGTTTAGTACGGTGTCGTCTTTTGTAAAACTCTCTCTGTCAAAGAGAGAAGCTTCAATATTGAGTCGTTCACAACGGTCAAAAACTTTGGCATGTTCATTGTTAGACAGCACGTGAGTAACAGTGGCAATTTGAGAAGAATTGAAGTATTTAATTATGTTTTCGGCGTTGGATCCAGAGCCAGAAGCAAAAATTACGATACGTTTCATGTTAAAATTTAGTTGTTTTGTTACTGCAAAAAAAAGAATAATTATTAACAACGGTGGTGTGTGTAGCGAAATATTCAAGTATTTTTTTTATTTTAGGCATCACATTTTTGAGCAAAAGTTAGAATTAATAACTAAGATTTGTATTTTTGCCTCGATTTTAAATTTTAAAACAAACAAATTATGTCAGACATTGCATCAAGAGTAAAAGCAATTATCGTAGACAAGTTAGGAGTAGACGATAACGAAGTAACTAACGAAGCAAGCTTCACAAACGATTTAGGAGCAGATTCATTAGATACTGTTGAGTTAATCATGGAATTCGAAAAAGAATTTGATATTCAAATTCCAGATGATCAAGCAGAAAACATTGGTACTGTAGGTCAAGCGGTAAGCTATATAGAAGACGCAAAAAAATAAGATTTATATGCAATTAAAGCGAGTTGTAGTAACTGGACTTGGCGCATTAACGCCAATAGGGAACAATAAAGAAGAATATTGGAATAGCTTAGTTAACGGAGTTAGCGGAGCAGCACCTATAACGTATTTTGATGCTGCCAAGTTCAAAACTCGTTTCGCATGTGAGTTGAAAAACTTCAACGTGAATGATTTCATACATAGGAAAGAATCACGTAGAATGGATAGATTTACTCAGTATGCAATGGTAGCTTCTGATGAAGCTATTGCTGATGCTAAGTTAAACTTAGATGAAGTCAACAAATTAAGAGTTGGTGTTATCTGGGGAGCAGGAATTGGAGGATTGGAAACATTTCAAAACGAAGTATTAGATTTCGCAAAAGGAGATGGTACACCAAAATTCAACCCATTCTTTATCCCTAAAATGATTGCAGATATTGCTCCTGGAAATATTTCTATTAAAAATGGATTTATGGGGCCTAACTATACTACGGTATCTGCTTGTGCATCATCTGCAAATGCGATGATAGATGCACTTAATTACATTAGACTAGGTCATTGTGATGTTATTGTAACTGGTGGTAGTGAAGCTGCTGTTACAGTTGCAGGTATGGGAGGGTTTAATGCAATGCACGCTTTATCAACTAGAAATGAAAGTCCAGAAACAGCATCAAGACCATTTGATAGCGAACGTGATGGATTTGTTTTAGGAGAAGGAGCAGGAGCAATTGTATTAGAAGAGTACGAACATGCCAAAGCTCGTGGAGCTAAAATTTACGCAGAAGTTATTGGGGGTGGAATGTCATCTGACGCTCACCATATGACTGCACCGCATCCAGAAGGAATTGGTGTAATTGCAGTAATGAAAAACTGTCTTGAAAATGCTGGTATAAAACCAGAAGACGTAGACCATATTAATACTCACGGTACTTCTACCCCTCTTGGAGATGTAGCTGAGTTGAAAGCGATTTCTGAAGTTTTTGGAGATCATGCTAAAAATATAAACATCAATTCTACAAAGTCCATGACTGGACATTTATTAGGAGCAGCTGGAGCTATAGAATCTATTGCAGCAATCTTAGCAATGGAGCACGGTGTTGTACCTCCAACAATAAATCACGAGAATGTTGATGAAAATATTAATCCAGATTTAAATTTAACACTGAATAAGCCACAAGAGAGAGATATCAAAGTCGCGGTAAGTAATACATTTGGTTTTGGTGGACACAATGCTTGTATCGCTTTTAGAAAACTAGATTAACCCTATATGAATTTTCTTCGTAGAATAGTAAGACCCCAGACTAAAGAAGATGAAAACTTTTACTACGAATTAAAAGAACTGCTTAATTTTAAACCTATAAAATTATCGCATTATAAGAAGGCTTTTACACATAGGTCTCTTAAATTAGTTGATAGCAAAGGAAATCCTATTAACTATGAGCGATTAGAATTTTTAGGTGATGCAATTTTAGGTTCGGTAATAGCATCTTATTTATATAAGAAGGTGCCTAAAGGTGACGAAGGATATTTAACTCAAATGCGTTCTAAAGTAGTAAGTAGAGAACACTTAAACGCTTTGGGAAAAGATTTGGAGTTGATACGTTTTGTAAAAAGCAATATTTCACAAGATCATATTAGCAATAATATTTATGGTAATATATTTGAAGCTCTAATAGGTGCTATATATCTAGATAGAGGTTATAATTATTGTCATCAATTTATTTATGAACAAGTAATATTACCTTATGTAGATATTGAAAGATTAGAAGGTAAAATTTCTAGTTATAAAGGTTTTGTGATAGAGTGGTGTCAGAAGAAAAAGAAGAAATATAAATTCGAATCATACGAAGATTCTGGAAACCAAAACAAGAGGCATTTTAGTGTTAGAGTAAGTATTGATGGTACAATTGTAGCCAAAGGTAGAGCTACTTCTAAGAAAAAAGCAGAGGAAATTGCAGCAAAAAGAGTGTACTATGCTATGCAAAGTCAGATGACAAATTCTTAACATTTAGCCGAAAACGTTTTCGTAAATTTCACATTATATTTTAGATACATTCATTAATTTAGCAAAAAACAAATAGTTGTTTTAATGGCTACCTATGCACTAAATATTGATGATTTTTCTGATAATGATTATGCATTAATAGGTATTCATACTGTATTGAGTGAGTACAGGTTAGCTTATTTGTTAAATCAATACCTGCAAATTAAGTTTTGCAGAGCCAGTTATGATTTAGATTTTACTCGAAAAAACAACCAATCTTCTTACGCCGTATATGAGTATACCAACGTAGAATTAGAATATGATTGGTTCTTAATTTCCAATAAATATAAATCGACACAAAAAACTATATCAACGAGTCTTTTTAATGAAAGTGATTCTATAATGTATTTAGTTTCTGAAAAAAAGAAGGTTGATTATTTTCTCAAGATAGAAGGAGATTTTGATTATGAATATATTGTGAAAACAATAGAAAAAATAAATCAAATACCTCAAGTTATAACCTCTTATGAAGTAGAGGTTGAATCGTTAAAATCGAAAGATTTTTTAATATTTTAAATTATGCCACACAATAAGAAAACAAAAATTGTAGCAACATTAGGACCAGCAACAAGTACTAAAGAGGTTTTAGCTGAAATGGCTGCATCTGGAGTAAATGTTTTTAGAATTAATTTTTCTCACGCAGATTATGATGTTGTAAAAGAGCGTATTCAGCAAATTAGAGAAATTAATGAAGAAAGAGGTTACAACGTAGCAATTTTAGCCGATTTACAAGGGCCAAAGCTTAGAGTGGGTGTAATGCAAGAAGGAGTAGAATTAAAAGCTGGAGATACTTTTACCTTTACTACAGAAGAATGTGAAGGAACCAAAGAAAAAGCTTTTATGACTTACCAACGTTTTCCTAAAGATGTAAAAGCTGGAGAACAAATTCTTGTAGATGATGGTAAACTATTATTTGAAGTAGTTTCTACAGATAAAGAGAAAGAAGTAGTAGCTAAAGTAATAGTAGGAGGTCCATTAAAATCTAAAAAAGGAGTAAATCTTCCTAATACAAACATTTCTTTACCAGCATTGACTGAAAAAGATAAAAAAGACGTTGTCTTTGCTTTACAACAAGAAGTTGATTGGGTTGCTTTATCTTTTGTAAGAACTCCAGAAGATTTAAGAATTTTACGTGACTTAATTAAACAAAAGTCAAGATATAGAGTACCAGTTATTGCTAAGATTGAAAAACCTGAAGCAGTAGAAAATATAGATGCATTAATTCCTTATTGTGACGGATTAATGGTAGCTCGTGGTGATTTAGGTGTTGAAGTACCAATGCAAGATGTTCCTTTAATTCAAAAGAGTTTAGTTCGTAGAGCTAAAGAAGCAAGAATTCCAGTTATTATTGCTACTCAAATGATGGAAACTATGATTGATAATGCTGTACCTACAAGAGCAGAGGTAAATGATGTAGCAAATTCAATTATGGATGGAGCAGATGCAGTAATGCTTTCTGGTGAAACATCAGTAGGAAAACACCCTATTAAAGTTATTAAAAAGATGACTGAAATTATTAGTAGTGTTGAGTTCTCTGAATTAATTAAAGTTCCACAAGAACCACCTCATATTCGTACAAACAGATTTATAACGAAATCTATTTGTCATCACGCAGCTTTAATGGCTGATGATATTAACGCAGCAGCAATTTCTACATTAACTAATAGTGGTTATACAGCTTTCCAAATTTCAGCCTGGAGACCAAAATCTCACGTATTAGCATTTTCATCAGAGAAAAGAATTTTAGGGAAGTTAAATCTTTTATGGGGAGTTAGAGCTTTCTATTACGATAGAGATTTAAGTACAGATGATACTGTTGAAGATATTAATGAAATAGCCAAAGAGAAAGGTTTTGTAAAAGGAGGAGATTTTATGATCAACTTATCATCAATGCCTGTAAAAGCGAAAGGTATGGTAAATACTTTACGTGTTTCTCAAATAGACTAAGAAGTATTAGTATTAAATAAATAAAAAAGCGCAACCTCTTGGGTTGCGCTTTTTTATTTTATAACTGTATTTTTTTAGAAGTTATAATGGCATCGTTAGTTACAAAAGGCATGGGCATCATTATTTCACTTCGAGGTTTTAAGTTAAACTTAGGGTGTGTTAATAAATCGTACGAAACTTCATTTAAAACAATATTAGGTTTTTCATCTTTACCTATAGTGAATGATACGGTTACATCCTTATCAGAATTAGCTATTTGATAAATTAATAATACTCCTTTGTGAGCTTTAAAAGCCTTGCCAGCATCATAAAAAGCGCCGTTTACTTTCAAATCCTTTAATTGGATAGGAGTATTGTTGTAAAACTCATATTTATTGATGTTACGCGTAGGTGTAATTGTTAAGTTTAACTTCCTTTCATTATTAATAATGGTATCTAAATTGATTTTAATATTGGAAGTACTTAAGTTTTTGTTTTCTGCCTTTTTATGATAGTTAAAACGAGTATTATACTTGCTTTTACCTTCCACCGAAGGAATACTCCCTTCTTGATAATCAGAATCGAAAATTTGTTTTGTGTAATTATCTAATGTTTTATTATAAGTACCCCAATAAGCCGTTTTATCATCAGAGTTTTGAATATAAACTATACTATTAGGTCTTTTTTTATCGATTGAAAAACCACTGTTAAAAGTAGCAAGAACAAAGAATACTATAGATATAATACCAGTAATAGTTTGCCATCTGTTCTTTCGTTTTTGCTGATGAAATACAGGTAAAATAAAACCAAAAACTAAAACAATAAAAATAGCTGAAACAAATAAAATTTTAAGTCCTAAAGCAACAGGAAACAGTTGAATCATAGGAGCTATGATATATATCGTTGGAACTGATATTATGGCAAATAAAGTAGCTTTAGAATTTGCTTTTAGTTTCATTAAAATTAGAATAGCTAAAATTAAAAGAGAAGCATAAACAGGAATAATAAAGAAACCAGCTCCTGGTAAGTATTGATAAATGAAATAGTTTAAAATAAAACTAAGAGCTATTGGAGCAATAAATAAATCTGTAGTTTTATGTTCTTTAAAACGGCTGTAAATTTTAAATACAATCCAAATATTTAAAAATATAAAAGCAATGATGTATTGATACCCGTTATAAGTAAAACCATGAAGCATATCGGTATATTGCGGGTGTATTATTAAAATTAACTGCCATAAACCATACGATACACCAGCACAAATAACCAATGAAGTTATGTAAGGTATAAAACCAATAAAAGTGCCTCTAATAGTAAGTTTATTTTTTGAAATACCTAAAAAGAGTAGCACACAAAATATGATGAAACTTATAATTAATAAGGTACCTCCCCAAGAGAAAGGGTAAGTCAACATTTTAATTATTGGAAAGTTTACATAAATATAATCCTCGTCACTATTTAAGTTTGTTAAGTCAGAATTAGCAAAATAATTTAGAGATGTAGTAAAATATTCTGCTTGATGCATTAAAGTTTCTCTATTTAATCTTTCATAAGAATCCTGAGCAGTATGATAATCGAAATGATCATCAATAAAAGCAAAATTGAATCCATTGATACTTCCTTTTTCTCTAAATATAGTTAAATCGGTATCATTAGGTAATTTTTTATAAATACTGTACATTAATGAATTAGCAGCTGGGTAGTTTGGATTTGAATTTAAAAATTCAGTAAGTAATTTTTTATTCTTGCCATTTGTTTCCATTAACATATAGCTAGATCCTCCACTACCTCGTGCTTCAAAATTTAATACTATTCTAATATTCTTAGCTAGAGGGTGATTTTCTACAAAAGCTTGTGCTCCTAATAAACCTAGTTCTTCAGCATCAGAAAAAAGAATAATAATATCATTTTTTGGTTGTTTATTTTTAGCTAAAAATGCTCTTACTCCTTCTAGTATAGTTACAACACCTGAACCTGCATCACTAGCACCTAACGAAGAGTGCGGATTAGAATCGTAATGAGTAAGTAATAGTAATGATTTTCCATTACCAGAACCCTTAATTTTGGCTATAATGTTTTCAGTAGTTGTACTTGCTCTCCATTTTTTATTAATAGCTGTTTGGTATTGAACTTCTGGAGTTAAATTCAGTTTTTTTAATTCATTTACGATATAGTCTTGAACCACTTTGTGCTCAGGCGAACCTGTATGGTGTGTTTTTTTCGAAATGTTTTTTAAATGATATAAAGCATTATTTAACGAAAAATCTTCAGATTTTAGTTCTTTATTATTTGAGGGAGCCGAAGGAATTACATCTTTAAAACTCCAATAAACTGTAAAAATTATGATTAGTACAGCGATAAAATTATTTGATGATTTCATAGTAAAATTTTAATGCATATAAAAGTAAGTAAATTTATTCTTTATCTGTAAAATAGTTAATTAGTTAAAAATCAGTATATTTAATAGCTAAATCTTACTATTATGGGAATTATTAACTTTCAGGGGAAGCGAACAAATCAACAAGAAAAAGAGTCAGTGCCAATTTTGGTTTCTGATTATATGTCTAAAAATCTTATTACGTTTAAAGAAGACCAATCTATTGAAGATGTTATCGATTCTCTAATCAAAAATAAAATTTCTGGAGGTCCTGTAGTCAATGATAAGAATGAATTAGTAGGAATAATTTCTGAAGGAGATTGTATAAAACAAATATCTGAAAGTAGATATCATAATTTACCTATTGATAAAAATAATACAGTTTCAAAGGCCATGATTACGCAGGTTGAAACTATTGATGGGGATATGAATATTTTTGATGCTGCTAATAAGTTTTTACAATCAAAAAGGAGACGTTTTCCAATTACTGAAAACGGAAGATTAATTGGATTGATAAGCCAAAAGGATGTGTTAAAAGCTGCAATGAAGCTAAAAGGTAATACTTGGAAATAATTAGTCTTGTTTAACCAATAAATACATTTCATTCTCGAGTTCTAAGTATCCTTGATCATATACATAAAAATAGGTGTTTCCTGTTTTTGTAGTATAGATAGAGGTGATGAATTTAAAATCAAAACCTCTATCAAATAATTTACGCCTGCTAACTTTTGTCTTTCCCGATGCGTTAAGTTCAGAAAGGATTTTATAATTTTTACGCAATCTATTATTGGTGTTTCTAACGAGGTTTTTACTTTCCTTGTTGATTTTATTGTTATATGCGTTTCGACAATAATCAGAACAGAATTTTTTATCAATTCTACCAATAACTTTTTCACCACATTCTAAACATTTTTTAGCATCCATAGTCTGTTTTTTTTCAATTCATACCATTTGGCATTATTACCAAGATATTTATGTACTTCTGAGTTTGAGTCTAATTCAAAAATATGTGCTGTATCTTTTTCTTCAAACTTCCTTAATATCAAACGATTTGTTTCTAATTGGAACTTCATTTTTAGCTATGTTTTTCCTCAAATATAGTAAATGTTAAACGATTACATTCATTTACAAACGAAAACAAACGATTACTTACCGATTGTAGTTTGGATTGTGCTAGATATTTGCAGTGTTAATTCGATTGAATAACAAAGTCTTAACTGTTTAATGAAAAAATAATAATTATGAATGCACTAAAAAACAGAGTACAGTTGATTGGAAATTTAGGAAATGACCCAGAAATTATCAATTTAGATAATGGTAAAAAAATAGCTAAGTTTTCATTAGCTACAAATGAAACGTACAAAAACTCGGAAGGAGAAAAAGTTACTGATACTGAATGGCACTATATAGTTGCATGGAATAAGATTGCTGAAATTATAGAACAATACTTACAGAAAGGAAGTGAAGTAATGATTGAAGGAAAATTAACTTCTAGATCTTTTGAAGATAAAGAAGGTGTTAAGCGCTATGTTACCGAAGTAATTTGTAATGAATTACTAATGCTAGGTAGCAAATAGTGGGAAAGTTGTTTTATGAAAAAGAGGAAAAGGCATTTTTATAATGCCTTTTTTTATTTTAAATACCCAAAACTCTATTTAATATTTCTTGTCTTCTTCTGGCTACAGGTATGTTTTTGTTATTATTCATTTTGCAATAGAAACCATCATTTTTTATAATTTTTGTAGTGTGGTTTATATTTATAATATAACTTTTATGAGTTCTGAAAAAAGGGAAACTATCTAAAATATCATCATAATCCCCAAGATTTCGAGAAGCTATTATTTGTGTATTATTAGTACAATGAAAAATGGTGTAACGCCCTTGAGATTCTAAAAATATTATATCCTTAAATTTAATTAATTCAATTCGGTCATTAGATGGTATTGCAATAAAGTCTTGTTTTAAAGAATCGTTAATTGTTTTGTTTAAATTATTAATTTGACTTTTGGATGTAAATATTTCTTCTTGAATATCTTTTTTTACTCTATTTACAGCTAAAATTAACTCTTCTGTAACAATTGGTTTTAAAATATAATCAACAGCATTGTACTTAAAAGCTTTTAAAGCATATTTTTCATGAGAAGTAACAAATATTACTTTAATATTTTGTGGTAACATACAGTCTAATAAATCAAATCCAGTTTTGTCTTTTAGTTGTATGTCTAAAAATAGAATATCTGTATTATTATTTTGTAAGACTTTTATTCCTTCTTCAAAAGAAGTAGCTTCTGCTATTACATTAATATCTCCACAAAACTCATTTAAATAATATTTTAAGAGTCTTATGTTTTTTACTTCATCATCTATAATAATAGCATTTATTTTATTCATAGTTTTATTTTTTATGCGATCTTATGTTATTTTGTACGGGGATGCTTAAAACAACCTCGGTTCCAGAAGGAGATTCGTTTTCATGTAAATCAATTATTTTTAATTGCATTTTTTTATTGTGTATGCTATTGTATCCAGAAATTCTATCTTTTAAAATTTCAGTACTCCAAGAACGTCTTTTTTTTCTTCTATAATTTTTGGCGGCAGTTCTACCTATACCATTGTCAATTACCCTAATTTGTATGTAGTCATTTATTATAGAGAAATCTATAATTAATTTCCAAATTCCTTCTTTATTAGATAACCCATGTATAATAGCATTTTCTATTATAGGTTGAATTAACATACAAGGTATTTTATGGTAGTTAGTGTTTATTTTAGGAGAGATATTAAAAATAGTGTTTAGCTTTTTTTCGAAACGCATTTCTTCTAGTTCGATATAGTTTTTTAGATAAGATATTTCATCTTTTAAAAAAGTCCATTCAGAGCCAGTCATATCTAATGTTGTTCGAAAAAGTTTTGAAAAAATTTGAATATAATGAGTAGCGACTTTAACACCATCAAAAATTAATACACTTTGAATTCCGTTTAAAGCATTTGATATAAAGTGGGGATTCATTTGTGCTCTTAGCGCCTTAGATTCTTGTTTAACAATTTGTAGTTGAGCTAAATATTTTTCATGAATTCTATTTTTTTTATGTTGGTAAAAAAGATAAAAGCTTAATAATATTAAAAAGGCACACAAATAATAAAACCAAATAGTTTTATAAAAAATTTGAGAAACGAAAATATTATATCTTAAATGATTGGACTGTTTCCCCTCATTATCATAACCTTTTATTTCTAACGTATGATTTCCTGAAGGTAAATCACGTAATCGTAATGAACTACTGTTTTCTATTTTTATCCATTCATCATTATCATGATAACTAAGTTTATAAAAAAAGAGGTTGTTTTTAGCATTGTTAATTACACTGTTTTTTATAACAAATCCCATTTCTAAACTATTATGGTTATAAGGAAGTTTTATTTTTTCTGGTTTGTTTGAAAGTCCAACACGAGTTCTAATAACTTTATTTTCTTTAGAATTATATTTTTGTATGTAAGAACAATAGATTGAAGATTTTTCGGTATTAAAAATTAAGTCATTAGGATTAAAACTAACAATACCATTAAGTCCACCAAAATATAATATCCCATTTTTTGATTTATAAAATGATTTTGAATTGAATTCATTATGAGGAATTCCATCTTTTTCTGAATATAGGTTTGTTGATGAGTTTTTTATATTAAGTTGTATAAGTCCATCATAAGTGCTTATCCACAAAAAACCATTATTTGCTACTAGTCCTACAATGTTATCATTCTTTAAGCCTAAATCTTTTAAAACAATTTTATTATAGTTGGATTCACTAGAGATTTTAAATAAACCATTTCTTCCTCCAGCCCAAATATTACCATAAGAATCTTTAGTTATAACTCTTATGGATTTGGACATATCTATGTTTGTATCATCATTTTTGAGATAGGTATTTACTTTATTAGTATTTAAATTCTTTTTATATAAACCTTGAATACCACCTATCCATAAGTTGTTGTTTTCTTTGTCTAGATATAAGTAGTTGAGTTCTTTGTTTAAAGATATTGTCGGTGATATGTTTCCGGTAAAAACTAATTTTTTAGTATCTAAATAATAATTATAAAGTCCGTTAGTAGTAGCTAGTATTAATTTATTATGTTTAAAATTTATAATATCTAAAACTGTAGGAGGATATTTTAGTTTTAGCCCATTAAAAAGATGGTGTATGGTGTATGTCTTTTTCTTTAAATCTGCCTCAAAAATATTATTTGTATAGCCATAGATAATGGCTTTTGTTTTGTTGTTAATAAACTCTATGTCATAGATGTTTTTATGATATATAGGCTTATTATCAGTGATGTTTTTTAATTTTACTTTAGAAAAAATACTATCGGAAATAGGTTTTTCGAATATTCCTTGGTTTGTTGCGACATATATATTTAGACTATCATCTTCTATAAAGCCTCTTGTACTAATGAGTTGTTTCCTATTGTTTAAAAAACGATTAAAAGCTTTATTGTATAGTTGATAACAATAAATTTTATTAGTGTTTATACCTATTATAGTATTATTATATAACTGTACTTTTTTTACTGAAGTATTGATTATATCGAAGGAATTGTTTTTTAAGATAGGTTTTCCATTAATAATTTTAATGGTACCTAAGTAAATGTTTTTTGTATCAGTAGCAATTAATTTATAATTGTTTTTGGATGCTTTTTCAATAGTAAAATCAAAGAAAGGCAATTGAAAAATAAAAGCCTTTAAATCTTTATTATAAAAATATTCTCCTTTTTCTTTTCCCAATTTAAATGTCCTATAATAGCTTTTTTTAATAGTGACTTCAGGAGAATATTCAGCGTATTGATAGTTAAAAGGACTTTTACTTCTTTCAAAGTTTTTTAAAAATGAATTAGGAAAGGGATAGAAAGTTGCTTTTTTATTAGTATTCAATTCACCTTTATAAATACCATTATAAGTTAAAAAGAGAATATAATCGTTAGTTACTTTTATGATTCTAGAAACGTTTAGTAAAAACAATTGTTTTTTGGGTAATGGAATATTGAAATTGTATTTCTGAATTGTTTTATTAGGAGATATACAATAGAAAGTACTAGTACAAGTACCCAACCAAATATTTCCATTACTATCTTCATAAACAGAACTAAACCAACTTTCCCATTTTTCTCCAATTTTTTCTTCAGGACATATATGTTGTATAACTCCTTTAACTGGGTCAATTTCAAAAGCACCTAATTTATTTACAGCCCAAAATGAGCCATTTTTGGTTTCTAAAAGATCATAAATTTCATCAATTATATTACCGTTTTTAGCTTTGAGTTTATAAAACTCTTTTTGATTTCCCATTTCTCTGATAATACCATTTAAGCTATTATGCCAAATAAAACCAGAACTATCAATAAATAAGTTTTTATTTTGAGAAGAAGAAATTCCACTGCCACTGTTGGCAATTGAAATTTCGTTTATTTTATTTTGAGATAAACAATGTATAGAAATAATAATAGGCCATAATAAACTTATTATTTTAATCCTCTTAAGCCCCCACTTAATCATATATAATAATATTGCACCTAAAAAATAATAGGTGATGTTAATTTATTTTAACAATAGAAAGTTATTATACTTAAGTAGTTTGGGAGGTTAAATATAATTTTTTAAAACAAGAAGAGCTAATTTTTAACCATTTATTACTTGACTGTAATTATCCATTACTAGTTGTTTTTTGATAAAGACTAATTGAATTTTTCTGAAAACTCCAAAAAGTCTTTTATGTCATCTCTTGATTTTACCGTTTATTACATAATACCTACCGTTGGTTACGTAGATGCATACGTTAGTTGATTTACACAAGGTTTTTATTAGGTATAGGTGTTTCTTTGTCTAGGAGTTAGCAAATATATAGCTCTAAATAAATTAGTTGTGATATTGTTTTATGAAACAGAATTAGATGATTCTTTTTATAAAATCTATTAGTCAAGAAACTAGTTTAAAGTTCATAAAATTAGGAATAAAGAAACAATGATAGAGTGGAGGCCATCAATGTTAAATCACCTACCAATGATAGTAGTTTGTTATTATGTTTAGATAATTAAGGGATATCTAGGGATACGTTATGTAAGGTTAGGCTATGAATAATTGGTAGGGAGTTGATGGTGATCACAAAATTTTATCATCAGCCCTATTCACTGAGTTGGGGGACTTAGGCTCTTTCTATTAAATATAGTATTATGGAATAGGGTTTGATGATTTTATAAAAAATGTTTTTGATAGATAATACTAAGTAAGGGCTATGAATATACTTATTGTGTTGATGTTTGTTCTCGTTCTATGTAATTGCATGATAAAGATATGTTTAATAAGCCCCTACTTTTATTTAAAAAATAATTATGGAGTTTAAGTTGGTAACCTACAAAACGGTTAGAGGTACAAAGAAAATTTTAGAATTAAAAAGTTATAAAGCAACAGAAGCTATAATTTACAAAGATGGTTCACCTTGTTTTTATGTTGATTGTTTTGATTTAAGAACAGAGTCAAATGTAATTATGAATAGTATGGTGCTATGTCGTCAACAGAAACTTAAGAAGGTAATAAAAGAAATAGGTAGAATAAATAAAGTAAATATATCAATACAAAAAGCTCCTTTTTTATCGGTAAAGAAAAAAGTTGAACTTAAGAAAATAGAATTACCACCACTACCAAAAAAATGGTTAATATGATGGTAAGTATATAAAATTTTACTAATTACTATTCAATATAAAGGGAAATTGCAAAGAAAACAATACCCACCCCCCGAAGATGCTTTATATTTAGAATGTTTCGAATTTCTAGGGATAAAGAGTTAGAAAGATGTTATGTAAATAACATCTTTCTTTTTTGTGAAAAATTTGCTTTTTTATATTAAGGTTTTAAATATTAAAAAGCCATACTTAATTGAATTCGCTTTCTAACAATATCAACTTCTAATACTTTTACTTCTACATGTTGATGTAAATTTACATGTTCATTTACATCTTTTACAAAGGTATTAGCTAGATTAGATACATGCACTAATCCACTTTCCTTAATACCGATATCTACAAAACATCCAAAATTGGTAATATTATTTACAATTCCAGGAAGTTTCATACCTACTTTAACATCGTCAATAGTTTTTATATGCTCATTAAAGCTAAAAGCCTTTGCCTTTTCTCTTGGATCTAAACCTGGTTTTTCTAATTCTTTTACAATATCTTGTAAAGTAGGAAGTCCATAGGATTCAGTAATATATTGTTGTAATTTTAATTGTTTTAAAATCGATGTATTACCTATTAAATCAGTTACATTTTTACCAGAATCTTTAGCCATTTGTTTTACTAAAGTATATCGTTCAGGATGAACTGCAGAATCATCTAATGGATTAGTACTGTTTTTAACACGTAAAAAACCAGCAGATTGTTCAAAAGCTTTTCCTCCTAATCGTGGTACTTTTTTGATAGCAGTTCTATTAGCAAAAGCCCCGTGTTCGTTTCTATAATTTACAATGTTTTCAGCTAATTTAGGGCCTATTCCAGATACATAGCTTAATAAAGAGGCACTTGCTGTATTTATATTTACACCTACTTTATTTACGCAATGCTCTACAACAGTATCTAGCGATTTTTTTAAACTTGATTGTTCTACATCATGTTGATATTGCCCTACACCAATAGACTTTGCATCAATTTTAACCAATTCTGCTAAAGGATCGGCTAATCTACGACCAATTGAGATTGCTCCTCTTACAGTTACGTCATAGTTAGGAAATTCATCACGAGCAATTTTTGAAGCTGAATAAATGGATGCTCCTGCTTCGCTAACAACAAAAACTTCTATAGAGTTTTTAAAATGAATTCGTTTTACAAGTTGTTCTGTTTCTCTAGATGCTGTTCCATTACCAATTGCAATTGCTTCAATCTTATAAGCATCTATTAATGAGCTGATTTTTTTAATAGCTTCGGTTGTTTGACGTTGAGGAGCATGAGGGAAAATAGTTTCATTATGTAATAAATTACCTTGTGCGTCTAGGCAAACAATTTTACAACCAGTTCTGAAGCCTGGGTCGATAGCCAGTATACGTTTCTCTCCTAATGGGGCGCCTAATAAAAGTTGTTGTAGGTTTTTAGCAAATACTTTTATAGCACTTTCGTCTGCTTTTTCTTTTGCCACATTAAGAGCTTCTGTACTTAATGAAGGTAATAATAAGCGTTTATATGCGTCAGCTATGGCTAACTCAATTTGATCAGCACATTCGTTATGTGAACGTATGATACGATCTTCCATTTTTTGAAGAGCTCGCTCATTATCTATTTCAATTTTTACTCGAATGAAGCCCTCTTTTTCCGCTCTTAAAATTGCTAGTAAACGATGTGAAGGAATACGACTTAAATTTTCCTCCCAATCGAAATAGTCTTTAAATTTTTGAGCTGCCTCTTCGTCTTTTTTAGTTTTAACAACTTTTGTAATAATGGTAGCAAAACGCTCTAATTGATATCTAATATTATTTCTAATGTCTGTACGTTCGTTAACCCATTCAGCAATAATATGACGAGCACCTTCTAGAGCTTTTTCTTCAGAGTCTACTTCGTTATTAATATATTTTGAAGCTGTATATTCTAAGTCGTTTACTCTTTGACTCATAATCATTTTAGCCAAAGGTTCTAAGCCATTTTTACGAGCAGTTTCTGCTTTTGTTTTACGTTTCTTTTTATATGGAAGATATAAATCTTCTAAAGAAGTAAGGTCTTCTATTTTATCTATTTTACCTTTTAGTTCTTGAGTTAAAAGATTTTGATCTTCAATAGCTTTTAAAATAGCTGTTTTCCTTTTTTCAAGAGCTTCAAATTGTTCTTTTAATTGAACTATTTGTCCAATTTCAACTTCATCTAAATTACCAGTTTTCTCTTTTCGATAACGAGCAATAAAAGGAACAGTACAATCTTCATTTAATAATTCGATAGTATTTTGAATTGATTTTTGTGAGATTTGTACACGAGAAGTAATATAGGATATAAGTTGCATAAAGTATTTTTAAAATGAAAAACCTCACTAAAAAGTGAGGTTTCAAATATACTAAAATGTTGTTTTTATTTAAGCGATAAACTCTCCGTTATTAACCTTATCAGAAGGTTGTACAAAGGCAAGTTTGCCGTCAGGAGTATCTGTCATTAAAATCATTCCTTGGCTTACTACTCCACGTAATTTTCTTGGTGCTAAATTACATAACACAGATACTTGTTGACCAATAATATCTTCAGGTTTAAAGCTTTCAGCAATACCAGAAACAATGGTTCTTTTATCAATACCTACATCTACTGTAAGTTTTAATAATTTTTTAGTTTTGGCTACTTTTTCAGCTTCTAAAATAGTACCCACACGAATATCTAATTTTGTAAAATCATCAAATTCTATAGTTTCTTTTTGTGGTTCTATTACTTTATTTGCTGCCTCATTAGCTTTTTTAGTTGCTTCTAATTTTGCTAGTTGCTCTTCAATAGTTTTATCTTCTATCTTAGCAAATAATAATTCAGGTTTTCCTTCTTGTATTTGGTGCCCTTCAGGTAATAAAACTTCTTTTTCAGAAACTTCATTCCATTGTAAATTTTCATCAGTTTTTAATATCGATTTTAACTTCTTTGAAGTAAAAGGCACGAAAGGTTCTGATAATACCGATAAAGCTGTTGCTATTTGTAAGGCAACATACATGATTGTTTTAACACGCTCTTCGTCAGTTTTAATTAACTTCCAAGGTTCTTCATCAGCTAAATATTTATTTCCTAAACGAGCTAAGTTCATCAATTCTTGTGAAGCCTCTCTGAAACGATAACGTTCAATAGACTTAGCAATAATGTTAGGGAATTCTTTTAGAGCTGTTAAGGTATCTTCATCAACTTCTGAAAAATCGTTTGGAGTAGGAACAATACCATTGTAATATTTGTTAGTTAATACTACCACACGATTAATAAAGTTACCAAAAATAGCTACTAATTCGTTATTGTTTTTTGCTTGAAAGTCTTTCCAAGTAAAATCATTGTCTTTACTTTCAGGTGCGTTAGCTGTTAAAGTATAACGTAACACGTCTTGCTGACCTGGGAACTCTTCTAAATATTCATGTAACCAAACGGCCCAGTTCTTAGAAGTTGATAATTTGTTTCCTTCTAAATTTAAAAACTCGTTAGCAGGCACATTTTCAGGTAAGATATAATCTCCATGAGCTTTTAGCATAGAAGGGAAAATAAGACAGTGAAATACAATATTATCTTTCCCAATAAAATGTACTAGTTTAGTGTCGTCTTTTTTCCAATAATCTTCCCAATTTTTACCTTCTCTTGCTGCCCATTCTTTGGTAGCAGAGATGTATCCAATAGGAGCATCAAACCATACATATAATACTTTTCCATCAGCTCCTTCAACTGGTACTGGAATTCCCCAATCTAAATCACGTGTTACTGCACGAGGACGTAATCCATCGTCAATCCAAGATTTACATTGTCCTAAAACGTTAGGTTTCCAATCATTTTTATGACCTTCTAAAATCCATTCGCGTAAAAATGCTTCATGTTTATCTAAAGGTAAAAACCAATGTTTTGTTTCTTTTAATGTAGGAACATTTCCTGTAATTGCTGACTTAGGATTGATTAAGTCTGTAGCATTATGACTTGTACCACATTTTTCACATTGATCTCCGTAACTTTCTTCATTTCCACATTTTGGACAAGTACCAATTACAAAACGATCTGCTAAATATTGATCTGCTTCTGCATCGTATAATTGCTCTGTTACTTCTTCAATAAACTCCCCGTCATTGTATAACTTAGTAAAGAACTCAGAAGCTGTTTTATGATGAATTTCAGCTGAGGTACGAGAATAATTATCAAACGAAATACCAAAGTCTTCAAACGACTTTTTAATAATTCCGTGATATTTATCAATGATATCTTGAGGAGTAACACCTTCTTTTTTTGCTCGCATTGGAATAGCCACCCCGTGCTCATCTGAACCACAGATGTAGGCTACATCTTTACCTCTTTGGCGTAAATAACGTGCATAAATATCTCCAGGAACATAAACACCTGCTAAATGACCAATATGAATAGGTCCGTTTGTATAAGGTAATGCTGCTGTAATTGTATATCTTTTAGGTGTACTCATGTTTTTTTACTAAAATTAAAGCGCAAAAGTACAAAAAAGCAATTTTTTATACTGTTATAAAATAGGTACATTTGATAGATTTTCTACTTTAGAATCAAGAAAAAAAGACATGATTATGAGAAAAAGAATATTCTTGTTGTTTTTTATGCTGATGATTTCATCAGTTTTTTCACAAACTAAACATATGAAGTTAGTAAAACCACCGTATTTACAAAAAGGAGATACGATTGCAATAGTAGCCCCAGCAGGTATTTTAAAAAACAGAAAACATGTTATTGATAAAGCTAAAGAATTAGCAGAAAGTTGGGGGTTAAAAGTGGTTTATGGTAAGCATATGTTTAATCAAAACCATCATTTTGCAGGAACTGATGAAGAACGTTGTCAGGATGTTCAAGATGCATTAAATAATCCTAATATAAAAGCGATTTGGTCAGCTCGAGGTGGGTACGGTTCTGTTAGAATTCTAGATAAATTGGATTTTACTAAGTTTAAAGAAAACCCAAAATGGATAATAGGCTATTCTGATATTACCGCTTTTCATAATCATGTCCATAACTTGGGAGTTGAAACAATACATGGTATGATGGGAACAAGTATGCAAGATGAAATAGAAGATATCCCAGAAACTATAGAAACGCTGAGAAAAGCTTTGTTTGGAGAAACATTAAACTATACCATACAGTCATCGAAACATAATAGAATAGGAGAAGTGTCAGGTGAGATAGTAGGAGGAAATATTGCTATTTTAGCTTCTATGCTTGGTTCAGATAGTCAAATGTCAACAGAAGGAAAGATTCTTTTTATTGAAGAAATAGGTGAATATAAATATGCTATTGATAGAATGTTGCAAAGCCTAAAACGAGCAGGCTATTTTAATAAATTGAAAGGAGTTATTGTTGGAGATATGACTAAGATTAAAAGAAATACAACTCCTTGGGGAAGTTCTATAGAACAATTAATTTTAGATGTTATTCCTACAGATATTCCAGTTATGTTCAGTTTTCCTGCTGGTCATGAACCAGACAATAGAGCTTTGATAATGGGAAGAGTTGTTAAGTTAAATATTGATAAAAATAGTTCTTCAGTAACTTTTACAAATTAAATAAACTTCGTTTCATTTTGATATAAATCAAAACCGTTTTTTTGCTTTTTCAAGAACTTTGTTAGGTTAACAAATGAAGAATGAAAAAGAGCGAATTATATATTTTACTATCCTTTATTTTAGTTTTTTTCTATTCATGTTCAAATGGAACAGAAGAAGATGAATATACTTTATTACCTTATAAACTAGATTTTACTGGGTTTTCACAACCAAATATTCCTGAAGATAATCAATTAACAGAGCAAGGAGTTTCCTTAGGTAGGAAGCTTTTTTATGAGAAAAGTTTAAGTAAAGATAATTCGATTTCTTGCGCTTCTTGTCATGAGCAAAAGAATGCATTTTCAGATAAAAGAAGGTTTTCTATTGGAGTGAGAAAATTACCAGGAAAAAGACAAGCTATGGCTATTTTTAATATGGCATGGAATACAAATGATTTCTTTTGGGATGGCAGAGCTCATTTATTAAGAGACCAGGCTTTAATGCCTATTGAAGATGAATTAGAAATGGATGAAACATTAGAAAATGTTATAGAAAAGCTTAAAAAGGAAAGTGACTATAAACTATTATTCAATAAAGTTTTTCCTAGTAGAGGAATATCTGCAGAAACCATTTCTTTGGCATTAGAACAGTTTATGAACTCAATTATTTCGAATCAAAGTAAATATGATCGCTATTTAAGAAAAGAAGCGACATTAACAACAAGTGAAGAAAGAGGTCGAATATTATTTTTTAAAGGTTACGATGGAAACAATCCAAAGAATTCTGGAGCTAATTGTGCGCAATGTCATAATGGTGCTAACTTTGAGAACAATGAGTACATGAATAATGGGTTAGATTTAGAAGTTAATTTTAAAGATATTGGAAGAGAGAAAGTAACTCAAAGTTCTTTTGATAGAGCAAAATTTAAAGTACCCTCTTTAAGGAACATCGAGGTAACAGCACCTTACATGCATGACGGAAGATTTAAAACATTAGAAGAAGTTATAGACCATTATAATGATGAAGTGGTGAATTCACCTACTTTAAACTTAACATTAGCAAGTATTAGTAAAAAAGGCCTGGAATTAACAGAACAGGATAAACAAGATTTAATAGCATTTTTAAAAACATTAACAGATACTAATTTGTTAGAAAATCCAAAGTTTTCAAATCCATTCAAATAAGTTGTAACTTAACAGGATGGCAGAACATAATGAACTTGGAAAAAAAGGTGAAGAATTAGCTATTGAATATTTACAAGAAAAAGGATATGTAATTCTTGAAAAAAACTATCGATTTCAAAAAGCTGAAATTGATATTATTGCTAAAAAAGCTGAAGTGTTAATAGTTGTTGAGGTAAAAACAAGATCAACGGGTTATTTTGGAAATCCACAAGATTTTATAAGTTCTAAAAAAGTTAAATTATTAGTGGCTGCGGCTGATAACTATATAAATGAAAAAGAATTAGAAGTAGAATTGCGATTTGATGTTATAGCATTAATTAAAGAAAAAGAAAAGTTTAAAATAGAACACTTGGAAAATGCTTTCCTACATTTTTAAAAATAAAAACACCATCAAATTTGATGGTGTTTTTTTATGTTGTCAAAGTCTCAGTTTAGTGACTTTCAAAATATTTTTTTACATCTTCTAGTTCCTCTGGTGTAGCAATAATTTTCTTATTACTATCTAAAACAAAGTAACTAGGAGTTCCTAATAAGTTATAAGCTCTTACAGTTTCATTATCCCATTTATATTCTGGGTGAGTACCTGCTGCATTATGCCAATTAGGTAATTGTTTTTTAAATTCATTCCAGTCTTTAAAATTATTGTCTGAATTTTCAATTGAAAAAGAAATTACAGAAGTGTTTTTGTGATTGTTCATAAAACTGTATAAGTTAGGAACGTCTCTAACACAGTGAGGACAAGCTGTACTCCAGAATACTAATAAATACTTATCACTATCGTTTAAAGTAGATAATTTCATTTCTTTACCATCTTCTTCCCAAGAAAAATCAGGAGCAGTTCTACCTACAGTAGCACGTAATACGTCTAATATTTTTTTCTTAAACTCTGCGTCTTTTTGATTATCTGGTAATTTATCATAGTGCTCAGCAAATAACCAATCTACAGATTCACCGTCACGTTTGTCAGATAAAGAAGTAATTAAAAATTCTAATACAGACTTTTTTAATTTTCCTTTAGGTAATTCATCAATTACTTTATTGATAGCGCCTCTTAATAACTTTTGTTGTAATCCTTTATCTTCAGAATTGTTTAAGTAAAAAACATAATCGTTAATTCTGTCAACTAAGAAAGAAGAGTTGAATAAGGCTTCACTTTTAAAATCGATATACCTAAAGAAGTTGTCTCCAACAGTTGTTAAATAATCTTCCATGTTGTCAACAGGGCTAGAAGGATTATATCTCTGAGAAGCTTTAATGAAGTGATGAACTAACATTCCTTCAGACTTATTTTCATAAGTTTCTTGAACATCTTCAAGTTGTTTAACTTGTTTTTTGTAGGCTTTTTTAGCTTCTTTATTTTCTTCTTTAATATAAGCTACTTGATTCTCGTCAATCTTTTTTTGAACAGCAGCATATGCTTGTAAATACTCGTTGTATAATTTATTTTCTCGAGATGAAGTAAAAACAACCGATTGATCTGGGTATTTTGGATTAAAAATAAATTCTATATTTTCTTTATTAAAGAAAAAATCTACAAACCCCGCACCTCTGTTTCTATAAGTTGCTCTATAAGCACCTGGTTTAGCTGTGTTTGGTAAGTCGAATTTAAATTTACCTATTGATTGCTTGTTTCCACCAACCACAACAGTATCGAATTGAATTGTTGTATTAGTAACAAATTTTTGTTTTGCTCCTTCTATTTTATACAGAATAACCCAATTGGTTTTTTCTGTAGGAGTCATTGTTCCTTTAACAGTATACTGAGCGTTAACTATTGAAGTAGTAAGTATTAATAGAGCCAGTAATTTTTTCATCATTATAATTTAAAGGGTTGTTATTAAGGTTTTAAAACTAGTCATTTACAAACTTCTTTCCAAGAAGTGTACCATTTTTATTTTTTGTTGTTTATTTTAGGGGAGTTTTTCTTTAAAGTAAATATTATATGCATATTAAAAATAAAGTTTTCTGGATAACAGGCGCCTCATCAGGTATTGGTAAATCATTAGCGATTGCGTTATCTAATTACGATGCAAATTTAATTTTATCATCGAGAAATACAAATGCTTTAGAGGAGACAAAAATACTTTGCAAAAACTCAAAAAACGTTAAGGTTTTGCCAATAGATTTGGAAGATTATAACAGCTTGACTTCCAAAGTAAATCAAGCTATTGCATTTTTTAATAGAATTGATGTTTTAGTTAATAATGGTGGAATTAGCCAACGTTCTTTAGTAAAAGATACTAATATATCTGTAGATAAACGTTTAATGGATATTAATTATTTAGGAACTGTAGCTTTAACCAAGGCATTGCTTCCACATTTTACAGAAAGAAAAGAAGGGCATTTTGTTGTAACAACAAGTATTGTAGGAAAAATAGGGACTCCATTGCGCTCATCTTATGCAGCTACAAAACATGCATTGCATGGCTTTTTTGATAGTTTACGTGCTGAACATCATAAAGATAACATAGCGGTTACTTTGGTTTGCCCAGGTTTTGTAACTACTAATGTGTCTAAAAATGCATTAACAGGAAATGGAACTCCTCAAAATTCAATGGATACTGCTACTGCCAATGGTATAAACCCTGATAGATTTGCGGAATTGATGATAAGAGCAATAATAAAAAAGAAAGAAGAGGTATATATTGCAGGAGCAAAGGAAAAGCTTGGAGTATATGCCAAGCGTTTTTTTCCAAAATTATTATCAAAGATGATAAGAAAATTAAGTGTTACTTAATTTTATTAAAAGAAATCTAAAGCTTCAAAATAATTTATAATTGCTTCTTTTATCAAAACAGATTGTTCACCTGGTTTTAAATTAGGTAATTCTGTTAGTGTTTTATAGTGAGGCCAACCATCATTGTCAAAAAAATCGAATTCATAATATCCATAAGGTTCTAAAAGTTTACAGATAGCAATATGCATTAAGTTTACCTTTTCGTCTTTTTTAAATTTTCGATGTCCTTGACCTAACTCTTGTACACCAATTAGATATATAATTCCGTCTAGGTTTAACTCGTCTCCATCAGCAAATTGTTGTGATAATTGCTTTACAACAAAATCCCATTTTTCTTTTAAGTTAACTTCTTTCGTCATTTGATTTTTTTAAGAAAATGCAAAGATACAAATGAGTTGTGTATATTTGAACATAGAATTGATGCACATAATTACTTTATGAACTCTTTAGAATACTTTTAATTATTGCCTATGAATACTTTTGATATTATTATAACAGCTTTACTTCTTTTTGGTTTTGTTCGCGGACTTATGAAAGGGTTATTTGTAGAGGTGGCTTCTTTAGTAGCTTTAGTAGCTGGGGTTTATGGAGCAATTCATTTTTCATATTTTATTGGAGACTGGTTAAAGAATAGTGTTACTTGGGATGAAAAATATATTTCTTTAGCAGCATTTGCAGGAACTTTTGTTGTAATTATAATCGTAATAGCTTTATTAGGTAAGGCTTTAACTAAAATAGCAGACTTTGCCTCCTTAGGAATTTTAAATAAAATATTAGGAGGTGCTTTTGGTGCTTTAAAAATAGGATTGATATTGAGTGTTATTTTCATATTTTTTGGAAAAATGAATGATACTATCCCATTTGTTTCTGAAGAAAATCTTAATGAATCAATTTTATATAAACCAGTCAAAAAAATTGCTCCAACTATTTTTCCATCTATTATAAAAGATGATGAGGTTGAAGAGGAAGAAGAAATAAAAGAAACAAATTAAAAGTTGTATATGGATAGTGCTTCAATTCGAGGTTTTATAACGCTTATATTAATATTTATAGCACTATTGCTTTCGGCATTTTTACTTACTGTAAAAACTAAAAACAAAACAAGTAATCAGTTAATGGCTATTTACTTTATTGTTTTTTCTATTCATATTAGTGTTTTTTTTTATGCTAATTATGTGCAAGTACCGGTTACTTTAGATATGCTTCGAGATCAAATCGGATTTCTTGCTAGTCCGCTTTTATATTTATATGTAGTATCCTGTATTTATTCATATTTTAAACTTCAGCCTAAGCATTTGTTACATCTTATTCCATTTGCTATTGAATTACTTATTTATTTTCCTAATTTCTACTTGGTTTCTAAAGAACAGCAAATTGAGTTTTATAATAATTACTACTCTAATATTGAAACAAAAATATCTTTGGTATATGGACTTTTGGTTTCAATAGTTTATTTGGCTTTCATATTTATTGAATTAAAAAAATATAAGGAGTTATTACTAGAAAACTATTCATCTATTACAAATTATAATTATAAATGGTTATTTCAATTGGCCAGCATTAGTGTTGTTTTAATTTCTCTTTCACTAATTAAAAGTATTTATAAATTATTTGGTTCAGATGAAGAAATATTGGATGTTATGCGAATTATAACAACATTAGTCCTACTTGGATATTTATGTTGGATTGTTTTGAAAAGTTTATATCAGCCAGAATTGTTTAGAGGAATTGACACCAAACATCAATTAGTTAAAAACTTTTTAGAAGAAAAAACTAAGGACACAAAAGAAGGAGTTTTAGAAGAAGTGTCTGAAGTGAAAAAGTTTATGGAAGAGGAGAGGCCTTATTTAAATTCATCTCTTACCATTCATAATTTGGCAAATCAAATGAATATTCCTTACAGAGATTTATCAATATTAATAAATCATAATATAGGACAGCATTTTTTTGAATTTGTAAATGGATATCGAATTAACAGAGCCAAAGAAATTCTTGAAAATCCGGAAAATAAGAAGTTAACCGTGCTAGAAATTTTATATGAAGTAGGTTTTAACTCTAAATCATCTTTCAATACAGAGTTTAAAAAACAAACGGGATTAACGCCAACTCAATACCGCAAAAAACACTTGTAATCAGGTGTTTGTGGTAAAGTCGAACGTTTGTGTGAGATAGTCAAACCAATTTCTTTGTGAAAAAATAGTTCGACTTTATGCATTCGGTCGCAAGCAATTTCAAATAACTACAATTTTGCTCTCAAATAAAAAATACATTCATGAGAGTTAAAAGCATTTTCATTTTAGCATTATTATTTCAAGCTATAAGTTTAACAGGACAGATAAAGATTACAGGTAAAGTAACTGAAGGTAATGAACCTATTGTTTTTGCCAACGTTATTTTACAAAGTTTAGAAGGAAAAATTATTAAAGGAACTACAACTATAGATAATGGTGAGTTTTCATTATCCGCTCCAAAAGGAACCTATAATTTAAGAATAAGTTTTATAGGTTTCATAGAAATAAAGAAACAAGTAAGTTTAAATACAGATATAGATTTAGGAACTTTAATATTAAAGGAAGAAAAGAGCAGGTTAAATGAAGTTGTAATTACATCGAAGAAAAGATTAATAGAACAAAAAACAGATAGATTAATTTTTAATGTAGAAAATAGTGTTTCTGCAAGTGGAGGTGATGCTTTAGATGCGTTAAAATTAGCTCCTGCTATTACAATCCAAAACAATCAAATAAGTATGGTTGGAGGAGAGGCAACCAGAGTAATGGTTGATGGACGTTTGATTCAACTTTCTGGTGAGGAATTAGTGTCTTTTCTAAATTCAATCTCAGCAGATGATATCAAGAAAATAGAAATTATAACCAATCCGCCAGCACAATATGAAGCATCTGGAGGTGGTGGAATAATTAATATAGTATACAAGAAAGGAAGAAGGAATTCTTGGAAAAACACAACTTCATTTTCTTACAATGTAAATACTTATGGTTATGGAACGCTGCGAAATAATTTCTCATACAATAAAGATAAAATTCAACTAAATGCTTCGATTAATACTACAAGAGGAAGTTTAAGAAACTTAGAAAGAAGTGCTACTTTTTTTCCAAAAAGCACATGGAAGGTTGGCATTGATTCAAAAGATACTAGAAAAAATAATTCAGCTAGGTTGTCTATAAACTATTTGCTGTCGGATAATATTGAAATAGGAGGGCAATATCTAGGAAGTTTTAACAGACCTTTTTCTGATGCCCCTGGAACAACTGAGTTTTATAATGAATCTAATCAATTAGATAGTTTATTGGTAAAAACTGAGCCTAGACGCAGAAGTATAAACAACAATATATATAATGCTCATATAATTACTAAACTTGATACTATGGGGAGAAAACTAACTGTGGATTTTGATTATTTTAATTATGAAAATAAACTAGAAGCGGATGCATTAGTGAATACTTTTTCTCCTTCTGGACAATTTGTAAGGGTAAATCAATCAGTTAAAAATATTACCAATCAAGCAATAGATAACTATAGTATAAAAGCAGATATGTCTCATCCTATTGATAAATTAGATTTGTCTTATGGTTTTAAGTTTAGTTTCATTAATACAAAGAATAAATTAGATAATTTTAATACAGTAACTAATGTGCCTGTATTAGATACCAATTTATCTAATGAGTTTGAATACGAAGAAAATGTGCAGGGTTTTTATGTAAATGCTTCAAGAAAAATTAGTGATAAATGGAATTTGCAAGCTGGTCTTAGAATAGAGAATACTGAAACCAGAGGTTTTTCTAAAACTTTAAATCAAATAAATAAGAACAGTTATACTAAGTTATTTCCTTCAGTGTTTGTATCCTATAATAAAAATGATAACAATACATTTTCATTTAATTATGGAAGAGGTATAAACCGTCCAAATTATAGAGATTTAAACCCTTTTAGAAGCTATGTGAATAGTAATGTATACTCAGAAGGAAATCCATTTATTCAACCTGCGTTTATTGACAGATTTACTTTTACCCATAATTACAAAGGTAAGTTTATAACTTCTTTATATTTTAGTTATACATCTGATGGTTTTGGTACATTATTTTCTGCCGAACCGGAAAATAATATTCAAGCAGTTATAAGAAGAAACTATTATAACGGAACTTATTGGCAACTTTCAGAAATGTATAATGTTCGTTTTACAAGTTGGTGGAAGAGTCAAAATTATGCACATATTTCAGGTGTTAATGCTAATGTATTTGAAGATTTATCAGCACCTGTTAAGAATGGTTTTCAATTTAGATTCTCAACCAATAATACCTTTACCTTATCGGAAAATACAAGTGTACAAGCAGATTTCTTTTATCAACCAAAATCTAGTTCAAATATTTACGAATTAGGAACAATGTACGGATTGAGTTTAGGAGTTAAAAAAACATTCTTAAAAAAGCAGTTACAAGCAGCTATTTTTGTGAATGATATTTTTGACAGTGCTAGTTTAAATAATTTAACTTCTGAAGTAAATGGAGTTAAAACAATTTATGACCAGAATTATAGCAGTAGATATTTACGTTTCTCATTATCCTATAGTTTTGGAAATAAAAAAATAAAGACTAGAAACCGTGGCTTTGGAAATAGTGAAGAACAGCAGAGAGCAAATTAGCATAAAAAAAGGGAGTTTTTAAAACTCCCTTTTTTTATATTATAACAAATGATGATGAATTAAATCATTTCAACTTTTCCAGTAGTTAAAGAGTAAACTCCACCTACTATTTTAATTTCACCATTATCTTCCATTTCTTGTAAAATTTTACTTCTTTGACGGATACGATCCATAGTTAATTTTACATTGTTTTCTACAGTCTTAGCTACAAAAGCACTATTTGTTGAATTTGCTTCACCTTCTACTTGTTCTGAAGCTAATTTTGCAGCAGGAACAATATTGTCTAGCATTGCAGTAATATTTCCTAATTCTACTCCATCACAAGCAGCTTTTACAGCACCACAACTTTCATGACCTAATACAAAAACTAATTTACTTCCAGCTACAGCACAAGAGTATTCCATACTTCCTAAAATATCCACATTTTCGAAGTTACCAGCTACACGAGCTACGAAAACATCACCAATAGTTTGGTCAAAAACCATTTCTACAGGTACTCTTGAATCGATACAAGATAATATTACAGCTTTTGGAAATTGACCACCAGTTGTTTGCTCAACTAAGTCAGTTACACTAGAAGCTGTTAAGTTGTTACTAGTATAACGTTTGTTTCCGTCTAATAAGTCTTGTAATACAGAATCAGCTGTTAATTCTGCTTGCACGTCTTTTGTAATAGCTACATTTCTCATAAAAGTATTTTTATTTTTTTAATTATTAATTTTTATGTTTTGTTTTACCCAGCCCATACAATCGTCAAAAGACTCAAAAATATGGTCTTCAGAGATTAAATCTGGGATAATATCAATTCGTTCCATCATGTAGCGAGGTTGTTTTAATAAACCAACAAAAAGTACCTGTACATGTGTTCCGTTTGATTTTAAATCTTGAATCGTATCTTCCATGGCATATAGCCCAGATTGATCCATATACTGCATTCTGTCTAAACGCATAATTACAGAGGTAGCAGTTTTAGGAATTTGTTTAGTTAATGCTTGAAAATCACTAGTAGAACCAAAAAATAGAGGTCCTTTGATGTGTTTTACAAACAAATGTTCTTTCAATTCCTCAGGGAAATCTTTTTCATCTTTCCAAGCTTCTTCTTTTTTCAGTGATTTTACATCTGAGCGCTCAGCTGTTAAGTCACCTATTTTCTTCATAAACATTAAAGAAGCTATGACTAAACCAATACCTACTGCATATACTAAATTCCAAAAAGTAGAAAGTACTAATACCACTAGCATAATAATTACCTCAGAACTTAGTTTTAAAGGTCCAAACTTAGCATCACGTGGCAAGTTAGGTATAGCTTTTAGCCCTTTGTAGTCCATAACACCAATACCAACAGTAATTAAAATTCCTGCTAAAACTGCTGCAGGTATTTTTGAAGCTATTGGACCTAGTCCTAGTAAAATAACTAATAACATTATACCAGCTATCATACCTGACAATTTAGTTTTACCACCAGAATTTATATTCACTACTGTACGAATAGTAGCTCCAGCTCCTGGAATACCTCCAAAAATTGAAGCAATAGTATTACCAATACCTTGTCCTATTAATTCTTTATTTGGTTTATGCTTTGTTTTAGTCATATTATCAGCTACAACTGATGTTAATAAAGAATCTATAGCTCCTAATAAAGCTAAAGTTAAGGCAGTAAATACATAAGGTGTAATGCTGGATATGGTAAAGTTTGTGAAAATTTCCATGTTTGGCATTGGAAAACCACTTGGAATTTCCTCAATAGGTCTGTAGTCTAAACCAAAACCTAAAGCAATACCAGTCATAACAACTAGAGCAACTAAAGTACTAGGAACGGCTGTTGTAATACGTTTAAATCCATAAATAATGAATATGGTTCCTAAAGCTAATATTAACTCTAAGAAGTTAATATTTTTTAAAGCTCTTGGCAGTACTTTAAAAGTACCTAAAACACCAGAAGCTTCTTTACCTGCTAAAGTTTTACTTTCTTTTAATATATCAGCTTGTGTTATATTTTCAGCTCTATTAATAGTTTCTTTGAAATCTTCAAGAACTAAAATACCTTCACCAGCTTCTTCTTTTAAAATATTATCTAAAATTACTTCTTCTGCTTGTGGTTTAAATTGCTCAACAAATTCTGCATCTTCTTTAGCATAATAACCTACTGAAGGTAAAATTTGTGTAACCAAAATTATAACTCCAATAGCGGTCATAAAACCAGAAACAACAGGGTAGGGTATATAACGAATATATTTACCTAAACCTAAAACTCCCAGTCCAATTTGCATTAAACCAGCTAATAAGAAAACAGTTAAAATTGTTGGTAGTGCTCTACTAACATCTCCGTCGTTAGCAGCTAATATACCTGCAATAACAACCATACTTACAGCAGTCATTGGCGCAGTAGGTCCAGAAATTTGAGTATCTGTCCCTCCGAAAAGTGCTGCAAAAAAAGCAATAAAAATAGCACCGTATAAACCAGCGCTAGGTCCCAAACCAGATGAAACACCAAAAGCTAAAGCTAGTGGTAATGCTACAATTCCGGCTGTAATCCCTCCAAAGAGATCACCTTTAAGATTTGAAAATAGTTGTTTCATATTTTTTTAGTTGAGTAGGAATAAATATACTAAAAAAACTGTAATAGATATCTACTCACGTTTGGGACTGGTTTATTGATTTAAGTAACTTTGATTTAATATTTTAATTGGCAACTACTAATGAAACATTCATTTTATTAAGTAGTTTGTCAAATGATTTTGTAGATTTTGGGTTAACCATTTCTCTATCTACCAATAATAAATTGGCATCATTTGAATTAACTACTTGAAAGTTTTTTAATGGTTTATTAGCATTTTCAATAATTTCATTAATAAATTCATTATTGTGCTGTTGCTCTATTTCATTATATAAGCCTAATGAGATTTCATTTTCAGGTTGAAGTTCACTCTCAGCTGAGGCTATAATAATTGTTTTGCCTTTTTTCTTTAATACGTGCTTGCTAATTTTATCACCTAAAGCACTTATGCTTTTACTTCTACGCTTTCCAATTACAATAATATTTGGATTGGTATCTTCTAAAAAAAGGTCAATTTCATTTTTAATATTTCCAAAAGTAAATGAAGAGGTAATATCGATATCATACTTTTGAGAAAATTCAGAAACTAATTCACTAATTTCTTTATTAGTTTGAGTGAAGTTAGAGTTAATGGCTCTTTTTGCTGATAATTGATTATCAGTAACTACAACATCAGTTGGCTTTTTTACGTGGAAAAAATGGATACTAGCATCTGTTTTTTTTGCCAAGCTAATTGCTGTTTTCAATGATGTTGCCGTGCTATCCTTTAAATCAGATAGCACGACAATTTTATGTTTAGGGACTGCCATTTTTATGAAGCTTTTGGTCTTAGTTTAAAAAACTCAATAAAACTAGCAGGGTTTTCTACTATACCTCTTTCAGAAATTAACTTAATGTCAATGTTTTTCTCTTTTGCTTTAAAGGCAAAATCTTCAAGAATTTCAATAATGTCATGGTCTAAGAATCTAGTTTGTCTTACATCTAATTCTAAATAAGAATTTTCAGAAAGATTATCTAATTCTTTTAAAATAGCTCCTTTGTTAAAGAAAGTAACTTCTTCAGCTAGAGACATTTTTATTTTGTGAACACCGTTACTCTTGTCTTCAATATGTAAGAAGTGAGAGTTTTGGTAACTCTTAAATAAGATAACAACGATTCCAACAGCAAGACCTAAACCAATACCTAATAATAAATCACCAGTAACAACCATTGGTAATACTGTAGCCATAAAAGGAATAAATTGTTTCCATCCTAATTTATACATGTTGATAAATGTAGCTGGCTTAGCTAATTTAAATCCAACAATTAATAATACTGCAGCAAGAACAGATAATGGAATTTTATTTAATAAAGTAGGAATTAAAATGACAGAAATTAATAATAAAATACCATGTACAATAGCTGACATTTTACTTTTACCACCTGACTGAATATTTGCAGAACTTCTTACAATTACTTGCGTTACTGGTAATCCTCCAATTAAACCAGAAATAATATTACCAGCACCTTGTGCTAATAATTCTCTGTTGGTTGGAGTTACATTTTTGTCTGGGTCTAATTTATCTGTTGCTTCAACACATAATAATGTTTCTAAACTTGCTACTACTGCAATTGTGAAAGCTACAATCCAAACATCTTTACTTCCAATTACAGCAAAGTTTGGAAAAGTAAATTGACTTAAGAAAGAATCAACACTTTCTGGAACAGGTACACTTACTAATTGTTTAGCGCTAATTGCTAATGACTCATTTCCTTGAGTTACAACGAAGAAAATAATACCAACGATTACAGCCACTAATGGACCTTGAACTAATTCGAATATTTTACCTTTTTTAGATAATACTTGTTGCCAAAGGATTAAGATTCCTAATCCAATAACACCCACAATTGTAGACCCCATACTTATGGCATCTAAAGAAAAACTTGTAGCTGATTTATCGTAACCAAAGAAGAAAGGTATTTGTTTCATAATAATTATGATTCCAATACCAGTTAACATTCCTTTAATCACAGATGAAGGGAAATAGTAACCAATAACTCCAGCTTTTAATACACCAAGAATTAATTGAATAATACCTCCTAATACAACTGCTACTAAAAAGTTTTCAAAGCCTCCTAAAGAAGCAATAGAAGTTAATACTATGGCAGCTAAACCAGCAGCTGGTCCACTTACTCCTATTTTTGAGCCACTAATGGCTCCTACAACGATACCACCAACAATTCCTGCTATTAAACCAGAGAATAGTGGAGCACCACTGGCTAATGCAATACCTAAACATAATGGTAATGCAACAAAAAATACTACGATACTAGCGGGTAAATCGCTTTTAATTGTTTTAAACATAGACGTGATTTTAACCTAGGGTTATTTTTAATTTAAATTATATATAAATGAAATTTAAGTGCTGTGATAAATGCACTTTAAAAAATATTTTACTACTTCCTTTTTAAGTAATTAGTTAAAAAACTTACAGTTAAATTGTTCGTTTTGAAATGTGTATTACTTTTAAAAAGGACATTAACATGACTTTCAAGGTTTGTTATTATAGGCCTTGATTATGAGTAAGGTATGTTAAAAAACATCTGATTGATGTTAGTAATAAGTAATATTTATGAAAATTCTGGCGGTGGAGATTCTAGACTTCTCGATATAGAATTATACTTATTTGAGATGTAAGTATTTTTTTCATCTCTACAAGGAAGTGTATAAGAAGATGAAAACTCATTTGAAAACTCAATGATTTTTATTTCATTTTTTTCAGAATTCTCACTGTTTTCAGCATCTTCCTCTATGTCCATTGCTAATGATGACTCGCAAATTTCTTCTGTAATACTATAATACGAAGGAATAGCTACTGAGGCTAGTAGTAGTATAGTGAGTAGGTATACGAAGAAGTTTTTGGTCATTGTCGATTTTTTGACGAAAAACAAATATAAAAGATATGAATTAATAAAGTGTTAAATAAATGAAAATTTATAACACTTTGATAACCTTACTCTTTATCCAGCCAATTTTTCCATCAGCTAATTTGATTTTCTTCCAATCATCTACAGCGTCTAATACTTTAATTTTTGTTCCTTCATGTAAAGTAAATATTGCTTCTGAATCATCAGTAGGAGCATTTTTTATTTCTACTTCCTCATTAAAAACAATTGCTTCAATATTATTTTTAGACTGATTGTATTGTGTAAAAGTGATTGCTAATGTTGTTATTAAAAGAATGAAAGACAAAATACTAGTTGTAAAAAAGAGTCTTTTTTTACTTGGTGTATACGAAAAGTAGAACATTAAGAATAAAAAAGAAGCCACAAAAGACATTAATACTGTAATAATTGCCCAAGTGTCGTAAGATAACTTTTGTAAGAAATTATTATTAATCTTTTGAAAAATAGATTTTGGTAATTCTTCTATTCTATCTAATGTTAAACGTTTTGCTATAATTAAATTGTTTTGAGCGTCCTCATTTAAAGGATCTAGTAAAAGAGCCTTTTCATAATTGTAAATTGAAGGAGCTACTTGATTTAATTTATAATGAGCATTCCCTAGGTTAAAGTATAATTCAGAAGAAACTTTACCAGAGTTTTCAATCTCATCATACAACTTAATAGCTTCTGAGTATTTTTTTTCTTTGTATAACGTGTTTGCTTTTGCAAATGTGTCATTTACGGTTTGGGCTAGCACAAAATGTGCTGTAAAAAACAATAATATTACAATAACTCTTTTCATTATAACTGTTTGCCTAATTGTGTAATTACTTGTTTTGCTTTCTCGTATTCTTCTTTCATTTGCACGTTGGTAATTGGAGTATAACGAGCAAAATCGCAATCGTTTAAAACATCGATAAAACTTTTTATAGTAGAAGTATCAATTTGTTTACTGTCTAATAAATCGGTTATTTTCTCACTACTAATATCAGAAGTTTCTACGCCTAATTTAGCTTTTAAATAATTATGTAAAGCTCTTTCTAAGGCTTCATAAAAAGCTTCTTTATTTCCTAGTTGTTTTTGAGCTTCCGATAAATATTTTTTAGCAAGTTTATCAGCCTTTCTCAACTTATTCCCAATTACATCACCATCACGTTCTTCTTTTTTCTTGTAAATATAAATTCCTACAGGAATTAGAATAATAGGTAATAATAACAAAATGTAAAATATAGTTGATTTGAAAAAATCTGAGTCATCTAAAGTTTCTAAGCTCGTAGACGATTGAATATACCTAAAATCGTTTCCTGTAACTTTTATGTTTTGTTTTGCAACCGCTTTGTTATCGGTAGCTGTTGGTAATTCTTTACCTTCTAAAACATCAACATATAAGTCTTCTGTAGTTATTGTTTGATAAACTTTTTCTTTTGGATTGAAGTAAGAAAAACTTGTTTTAGGAATTTTATATTTTCCTTTAAATTCAGGAACTACGGTATAGTTATCTGTTACAGATCCTTTTAATCCTGATGAAGTTATACTAACATTTTCTTTTCTTTCAGGTTGATATACTTCTAATTCTTTAGGTGTTTCTATTTTAGGGAGTTCAAACAGTTTTAAGTTTCCTTTTCCATTTACAGTTACTTTTATTTTAGCTGATTCGTTAGCTTTTAAAGTAAGTTTGTTTAAAGAAACATCAAAAGAAAATTCTCCTACAGCACCTGTAAAATCTTCTGGTTTATTTTCAAGAGGCAATGCTTTAGCTCTAACTACTTTTTTAGGGGAAGAAAATTCTTTTCTTACCTGTTTTGTAATAACATTTCCAAAAAAATCGGCACGACCAGTTGGTACAGCTACTATAATATCCATTTTCATAGGATCTATAGTTAATTTACCATCTTTTGTTGGGATTAATAAAGCTTTATGTAATACAGCATAGCGATATCGTTCTCCATTATATTTTCCAATTTTTACAGGAGTACCATTTCGTTTAATTTCTTGATTCCAAAAGCCATTGTACTGTGGAGCTTCTGTAATAGCGTTATCGTAAATACCTACATTTTCACTAAAGTATAAACGATATTCAACATATATTCCTTCTCCTACATATGGATTTGATTTAGATAATTCGGCAACTAAATGGATGTTCTGTTGCGCTATGTAGTTAGGGTCATTAGGGTTTTTAGGAAGTTCAACAGCATCTAAAACAATAATTTTAACTGGGTTAGATTTTATTGTTTCTCCATCAATTTCTATGGTAGCAGATGGTAAGTTGAATTCACCTTTTCTTTTAGGTTGAAGAATATAAGAATATGATTGAGAAAAAGATAATTTACCATTAATCAATGATTGACTAACTGATTGACTTGGTCCACCCACAACTTTAAAATTTTTAAAGTTAGGGGCTTTAAAATTATCGGCTCCTTGTTTGTTAATAGTAAACTCAACACGTAATCGTTGGTTAACACCTAGTTTATTTTTACTAACCGATGCTTTTAATACGGAATCTTGTGCGTTAACACCAAGTGTAATAAAACAGATTATTAACGATATGTATAGTTTCAACTTCATATTCAGTTTTAAAAAATGCAAAAATAATTAAGATTTTAAATGTTGGTAAATTACCAATCTTTTTCTTGTTTTACCTTTCTTCCTTTTGACTTTTTAACGTTCATTTTCTTTTGCGTCTTTTTCTCCTCGTTGTTTAAACTTTCCAGCAATTGCTTCATTTGCTCAGGCGACATTTTTCCCTGTTGAGGTTGAGGCTTTTGCTTTTGGTCTTTTTTGTCGTTTTTATTAGGCTGTTTATTCTGATCTTTATTTTTTTGATCCTTATTCTGGTCCTTTTTATCTTTATCCTTGTCGTCGCCTTTTTTGTCTTTATTCTTGTCTTTTTGTTTGTCTTTGTCGTCTTTATTTTTTTGATCTTTCTTATTCTGATCTTTTTTGTCTTTATTTTTATCCTTATTGTTCTTTTGGTTTTGTTGTTGCTTTTTTAATTTCTTTTGCGCAACTGCCAAGTTGTAACGAGTTTCATCGTCACCAGGATTTCTTCTTAAAGCATTTTTAAATGCATCAACAGCTTGTTGATATTGTTTTTGCTCCATCATTGCATTTCCAATATTGTGATATGCTTCTGCCTGAGCAAATTTATCTTTTGATGTTTTGGTGGTTACTTCAAATTGAGCAACAGCTTCTTTGAATTTTTTGCCTTGATACAAAGTGTTCCCGTAATTGTAACTAGCTTTTTCATATCTACTATTTTTACCTAAGGCTTTACGATAGGCAATAGCAGCATCATCAAATTTTTGCTTATTGTATAGTTTATTTCCTTCACGTAATAAAGCTCTTGCTTCTCGCTGTAATTTTAAAGTATCTTGTTGTGCGTTGCTGGTAATAACAGCGGTAAAAAATAGCACTAAAAATAAAATATAATGTAAACTTTTCATCTTCATTTACTTTTTAGATTCTTCGTTAAATAAGTCTACTTTCTTTACCCACTTCGTTTTTCTTTCGAAGAAAAATAAATCAATAATTAAAAACAATAAACCTATTCCTAAAAACCATTGGAATTGATCTTTATAGTCAGAAAATTGCTTGGTTTCAAATTCGCTCTTTTGAGCATTCGCTATAATGTTTTCAATGGTGTTAACTGGATTTTCAGTTTTGTTTCCATCAATATATTCTCCATTTGAAGCTTCTGCAATACCTTGTAAAACATCTGGTTTTCTTTTAGTAATTACAGTTTCTCCTTTTCTATCTTTTTTATAACCAATAAGTGCGCCATTTAATTTGATAGGAATTGGCCCTCCTTTTTCAGTACCTACACCAATGGTATATACTTTTACACCTTCGTTAGCTATATTTTGAGCAATTTGCTTGGTTTCTTCTTGATGATCTTCACCATCTGAAATAATAATTAAAAAACGATTGGTTTGCTCGTCGTTATTATAATATGTTTTGGCTAAGGTTAAAGCTTCATTAATAGCGGTTCCTTGACTTGAAACCATATCAGGATTTGCATTTTGCAAAAACATTTTTGCAGCTGCATGGTCTGTAGTAATAGGTAGTAAAGGATAAGCATTTCCTGCATAAATAATGATACCAACTCTGTCACTTCCTAGTTTGTTTATGATTTTAGAAATAATCTGTTTCGATTTTTCTAATCTGTTAGGAGCTATGTCTTCTGCCAACATACTCTTAGATACATCAAGAGCGAAAACAACATCAACACCTTCTCTTTTTACCGTTTTTAACTTAGTTCCCATTTTAGGGTTTACTAGAGATATGATTAAAAAAGAAATTCCAATGATAAAAAACACCAATTTTAAAACAGATTTGAATGTAGAGGTGTTTGGAGCTATTTTATTTAATAGTTCTTTGTTTGTGAATTTTTTTTGAGTTCTTTTTTTCCACCATAAAACCAACAGAAAAACAACAATTATTACTGGAATAATTGCAAAAAAGGAAAAATATATTGGTTCTTCTATACGATACATTGTTTATATAAAACTTTTAAATAATGTGTTTTTTAATACGAATTCTAATAATAAAAAGATACCAGCTAAGAATACAAGGAATCTGTATTTTTCAGTATAATTATAATATTTAAACTCTTCTATTTTTGTTTTTTCAAGCTTATCTATTTCATCATAAATAGCTTTTAATTTAGAGTTGTTAGTTGCTCTAAAATATTTTCCTTCAGTTTCTTTAGCTATGTGTTTTAGTAAAGATTCGTCAATTTCTACTTGTTGGTTTCTGAATGATATTTTTCCAGTTCTTGGATCTTTTGCCCAAGGGAAAGGAGCCATTCCGTTAGTTCCTATTCCAATAGTATAAACTTTAATGTTGTTTCCTTTTGCTAATTCGGTAGCTGTTTTAGGATCAACAAAACCAGCATTATTTACACCATCAGTTAGAAGAATAATAACCTTACTTTTGGCTTTGCTTTCTTTTAATCTGTTTACTGCTGAACCAAGTCCCATTCCAATTGCTGTACCGCCTTCAAGTTGTCCCCATCTAATATCTGAAATGGTTCTTTTTACAATTGATTTGTCACTGGTAATTGGAGTTTGGGTAAAACTTTCACCTGCGTATACAACAATACCTATACGATCATTAGGCCTTCTGTTAACAAAATCGGTAGCAACACGCTTAAGAGCTTCTAAACGATTTGGTTTTAAATCTTTTGCAAGCATACTAGCAGATACATCAATTGCCATAACAATATCTATACCTCGGTTTGTTTTTGTTTTTTTACTAACAGCTACATTTCTTGGTCGAGCTAAAGCAACAATTAAGCAGGTTAAAGCTAAAAGCCTTAAGAGATATAATAATGGTTTAAGTTTAGGTAAAATAGAGCCTTGTACTTTAAACCCTTTTATACTTGAGATTGTTAAATGAGCGCTGTCTTTTTTTCTTGAATAATAATTCCAAAAAGCAAGTAGAGGAATTAAAATTAATAACCATAAAAATTCAGGGCTATGAAATTCAAAATTATTCCACTTCATCTTCTACTTCTTCTTTTTTAGGTTTTAAATTATCTATTACATTTTTAGCGTCTTTACGATCTTGCTCAATCTCATGAGATAAAGGTTTTGATTTCGCAAATTTTACTAAATCCGATTCTTGTAATAATTCTTTTAACTTTTGAATTGTTTCTTTAGTTGTCTCAATAGACTTTGTTTCGTCAAAATCTTTTAAGGTGTCAATTAATTCATCAGTTGTACTTTCTAGCGCAGGAATATTTAATTCTCTTTCTATGTAAGATCTTACAATTCCTGTTAATTCACTATAATATTTTTTAACATGGTTGTTTTGCCATAATAACTTACTATCCAATTCTTGAAGCTTTTGAATTGCTTCTTCATAAGGAGGTAATAGTGGTACAACAATTGTTTCTTGTTTTTCTTTTTTCTTTCTGAAAACGAAGTAATAGATTATTAAGCCAATAAGTATTAATATGAATATAGCCCAATAAATATAATTTTTAAAGTCATCAAATTGGTAAGGCTCTCCTTTGATTCCTTTAATAGGGAATTTTTTAATCTTTGTAGTGTCAATAGCTACAGTAGCTACATTGATAAGTAAACTGTCTGTTAAATAAGCCTGGTTTTTTATAAAAATTTGTTGTTGTGGTATATAAAATGAGCCACTATCAAAACCGGTTAAAATATATTTTTGAACTAGTTTGTTTTTAATAGTATCTATTTTTAAAGTATCGACAACTTCTAATCCTTTAAGGTTACTTAATTTAGGGATAATTACATTTTCAGTATCATCAACAGAGATTTTATATTGAAATTGTTCACCAATTCTAATATTGGTTGTATCAACTTCAACCTGAACTTTGTTAGATTGTGAAAATCCAATAGAAGAAATTAGTAAGAGGATGTAGAATAATTTTTTTCTCATTTTATACTGTCTTTGTTAAAGTAGACAATTAACCTTTTCGTTTAAAATAACCTAATAACTTTTTTACATAGCTTTCGTCCACACGTGTATTAATTGTTCCTGCACCACTTTTTGTAAAAGTAGTTTCGAAATAATCAGATAATCGTAAGGCATTTGCTTTGTATTGATTCCTTACTGATGCTGAACTAGTATTTACTAGTTGCATTTTTCCTGTTTCAGCATCTACCATCGGTACCATACCCAAATTAGGAATTTCTTCATCAGATTTGTCATATACACGAATGCCTGTAACATCGTGTTTGTTTCCAACAATTTTTAGTGTACGCTCGTAATCATCATCCATAAAATCAGAAAGCATAAATACAATAGCTTTCTTTTTCATAATATTAGATAAGAATTTTAATGCTTCGCTAATATTAGTTTGTTTACTTTTTGGATTGAATTCGATCAACTCTCGAATAATTCTTAAAACATGACTCTTCCCTTTCTTAGGAGGGATAAATAATTCTACCTGATCAGAAAATAGAATTAAACCAACTTTATCATTGTTTTGAATAGCAGAGAAAGCGAGAGTTGCAGCTATCTCTGTAATTGTGTCTTTTTTAAATTGATTAGTAGTACCAAAAAATTCAGAACCAGAAATATCAACAACCAACATCATGGTTAATTCGCGTTCTTCTTCAAAAACCTTTATATAAGGTTCGTTATAACGCGCAGTAACATTCCAGTCAATAGCTCTAATGTCATCTCCATATTGGTATTGACGTACTTCAGAGAAGGTCATACCACGACCTTTAAAGGTCGAGTGGTATTCTCCTCCAAAAATATGATTAGACAAACGACGTGTCTTAATTTCTATTTTCCGAACTTTTTTTAGTAATTCTTTTGTGTTCATTTAATTTAACCAAGCTTCTGGTAAAGGTGGTAAATCTAAATCTGTATACTCAGCATCTTGTTTTATAGATAATAAAGGTGCTTTTTGTATAGATAAATTTACATTGTTCTTTTTACCAATTTCTCTAATTACTTCATCTAACTTTCTTTGTTGGCATAGTACTAAGCTATTCATTATTACGTTAGATTCAGTTTGTAAATCAAAACAATCTACGTAAAAAGACGGGGAATCATCTTTGTAAATAATAGCTTCTGTACTTTTTCTTCTTCTTAATTCTAAAATTTTTTTTGTTCCATTTAACGTTTTGTACGTTGTTAATTTAAATCTCATATTAGCTTTGTTTAAGGGGGTAAAACTTTTGCTTAGTTGAGTTAGATAGTTATGGTTTTGTTTTGTGTATTTGTAGGTGTTATTGGTTAAGGTACCTGAACCTCATTTATAATTGAATTAATAATATCTATAGATGTAACGTTTTCAGCTTCTGCTTCGTATGTAATTCCAATTCTATGACGTAAAACATCATTTACAACCGCTCTAACATCTTCTGGAATAACATAACCCCTACGTTTAATAAAAGCATAGCATTTAGCAGCTTTAGCTAATGCAATACTTCCACGAGGAGAAGAACCAAAACTAATTAAAGGTTGTAATTTTTCTAAGTTATATCTTTCAGGGTAACGAGTTGCAAAAATGATATCAAGAATGTATTTCTCAATTTTTTCATCCATGTATACTTCGTTAACAACTTGACGCGCTTTTATAATTTGTTCTACAGAAACAACAGGGTTAACTTTTCCAAAGCTTCCGTTTAAGTTTTGACGCATTATTATTTGTTCGTCTTGTAATTTAGGATAGTCAATTACAGTTTTTAACATAAAACGATCAACTTGTGCTTCAGGAAGTGGATAAGTTCCTTCTTGTTCTACTGGATTTTGAGTTGCCATTACTAAAAATGGTTCTTCTAATTTAAAAGTTTCATCTCCAATAGTGATTTGCCTTTCTTGCATTGCTTCAAGTAATGCAGATTGTACTTTAGCAGGAGCACGGTTAATCTCATCAGCTAAAACAAAATTAGCAAAGATTGGACCCTTTTTAATAGAAAAATCATTTTCTTTTACATTGTATATCATAGTACCAACAACATCTGCCGGTAATAAGTCAGGTGTAAATTGTACACGGCTAAAACTTGCTTGAACAGCTTTTGATAATGTATTTATTGCAAGTGTTTTTGCTAATCCAGGAACACCTTCTAATAAGATATGTCCGTTACCTAAAAGTCCAATAAGTAATCGTTCAATCATATATTTCTGACCTACGATAACTTTATTCATTTCTGTAGTTAGTAAATCTACAAAAGCACTCTCTCTTTCTATTTTTTCATTAATAGCTCTAACATCTATATCCATATGAATTGAAATATATATTTTGAATTTTTGTGAAACAAAGCTACAATAATAAGAAAATAAGTGTTGTTAAAGTAAGGTTAAACCAAAAAAAAGGATTATGTAGAAAAAACGAGTGTTTTGTGTATTTAGTTGTTAAAAAAGTTAATTTTATGGTGATTGAGTATCTATTTTGTTATTTATTTAAATAAAATGCATTAAAACATTGTTTTTTGTGTATAATATTTAAATATTTGTTGAACTAATTAAATTTAAACAATAGTTCATGAAAAAAAACTCACTATTCAAAAAAATTCTATTTTTTAGTATATTTTTTGTAGCAATTTCTATGACTGCACAAACAGTGAAAGGGTTGGTCGTTGATGAAAACAAAGAACCATTACCCTTTTTTAATGTCTTAGAAAAAGGAACCACTAACGGTGTAACAACCGATGACAAAGGAGAATTTTCAATTAATGTAAAGAAAATTCCTACAACACTAGTAATCTCTTCTATAGGTTTTAAAACAGTAGAAAAACAAATTAGCTCTACTCAATATGTTACTATTGAAGTAAAAGAAGAAAGTGAAAGTTTAGACGAAGTAGTTTTAGTAGGATCAAGAAACAAGTCAAGAACAGCGATAGATACCCCCGTACCAGTAGACATTATCGATGTAGCTGAATTAACAGCAACATCACCACAAGTTAACTTGAACCAAATCTTGAATTATGTTGCTCCTTCTTTTTCGTCAAATACACAAACAATTTCTGACGGTACTGATCATATTGATCCAGCTTCTTTAAGAGGATTAGGGCCAGATCAAGTATTGGTGTTAATTAACGGGAAAAGAAGACATACTTCTTCTTTAGTAAACGTAAATGGAACATTTGGTAGAGGAAGTGTAGGTACCGATTTAAATGCTATTCCAGCAGCTGCAATTAAAAGAATTGAAGTTCTAAGAGACGGTGCTGCAGCGCAATATGGTTCTGATGCAATTGCAGGGGTAATCAATATTGTACTTAACAACAAAACAAATGAGTTAAGTTTAGCTGTTACTTCTGGAGCTCATGTTTCAAAAAACTCTGATAAGCAAACTGGAGGTATTGACGGAGAAAGTGTTAATGTATCTGCGAACTATGGAATCAATCTAGGGGATAAAGGAGGTTTTATAAACTTTACTGGAGATTTTGATTTCAGAAATCCATACAACCGTATGAGAGAGTATGAAGGCACTATCTTTAATGCCTATAATTCTGTAGAATGGGTAGCTAACAATTCAGGATTAGATATTGCTAATTTATCTATAGCTGATATTCAATTTGCGGCGCAAGGGGTAACGCATTTTGATCTAGCAACTAAGAGTGCAATAAATAATGCTACTACAGTAGAAGATCTTCGAGGATTATTAAATTTTGATACTACTGAAGCAGAACTTGCTGTTCGTGGTTTGGATAGAACAGACTTTACAATGCGTGTAGGTCAATCGGCACTTAGAGGAGGTCGTTTCTTTGCAAATATGTCATTACCTATTGATGAAGAAGGTACAGAATTATACTCATTTGCAGGTATTAGCTCAAGGATAGGAAACTCTGCTGGTTTCTATCGTTTGCCTAGTCAATCGAGAACTTACACACCTTTTTATATTAATGGATTTTTACCAGAAATTAATTCAAAAATAAGCGATATGTCTTTTGCTATTGGAATTAAAGGAAAGATCAAAGAATGGGATGTAGATTTAAGTAATACTTGGGGTAGAAACTCTTTCTTATTTGAAATTTCAAATACTTCAAATGCTTCTATGTTGAATAATTCACCAACGCGTTTTGACGCTGGAGGTTTTGCTTTTTCTCAAAACACGACTAATTTAGATTTATCGAATAATTATAAAGATATTTTTAATGGATTAAACGTTGCTTTTGGAGCAGAGTTTAGAAAAGAATTATACGAAATCGTAGCCGGTGAAGAAGAATCTTATACTCAATATGATGCAAATGGATTGCCAGTAACAGCAACTACAACTGCATCAGTAGATTTCTTTGGTAACCCAAGACCAGGAGGATCACAAGTTTTCCCTGGGTTTAATGCTAAGAATGAATTGTCAAGAGACCGTAGTAGTTTTGCTACTTATTTAGATTTTGAGGCAGACTTAACTGATAAATTATTAGTAGGATTAGCTGGACGTTTTGAAAACTATAGCGATTTTGGTTCTACATTTAATTATAAAGTTTCTGGACGTTACAAGTTAAATGAAAATTTAAATATTAGATCAGCTTTTAATACAGGATTCAGAGCTCCATCTTTACACCAGTTAAATTTTAGTACTACTTCAACATTATTTGGACAAAACGGAAATCCAGAAGAAGTAGGGACTTTCTCAAATGATAGTAGAGTAGCACAATTATTAGGAATTCCTAAGTTAAAGCAAGAAGAGTCTGCAAGTATAAGTTTAGGTTTTACTGCTAAAATTCCATCAGCAAACTTAAAGGTAACTGTAGATGGTTATTGGGTAGGAATTGAAGATAGAGTAGTTTATACTGGTCAATTCAGAACTAATGATACTAACTCTAATCCAAATGATGACTCTGATTCTGAATTTGGTAAATTACTTAGAGAGGCGAATGCAACTGCAGCATCATTTTTTGCCAATGCAATTGATACAGAGTCGAAAGGAATTGATATCGTTATTACACATAAAGCAGCTTTAAATGATAAAATGAGTTTAAAGTCAGACTTATCAGCTACGTTCTCAAAAACAAAGCAAGTAGATGATATTCATAGTTCAGAACAAATAGCAAATGCAGGCTTAATAGATACTTACTTCCCAGAAGATAGTAGAGTGTATTTAGAAGAGGCAGTACCAAGAACTAAGGTGAACTTATCAAACACTTTAAGTACAAAGAGATTTAATGTGTTTTTAAGAAATGTATACTTTGGTGAAGTAACTGAAGCAACAACTAATGTTAGTAGACAACAAGTATTTGGAGGAAAAGTTGTAACAGATTTATCTATAGGGTTTAAAGCTACGGAAGAATTAACATTTACTGTAGGTGCAAACAATATCTTAGATGTATATCCAGATAGAGCAGCACAAGCTTTAGGAGATGGAGGAAACAACCGAAGTAGTGGGCGTTTCGATTGGTCACGTAGAGCACAACAATTTGGAATCGGAGGTAGATTCTTATTTGCTCGTTTAAACTTTGTTATTAAGTAATATAAATTACAGAAGAAATGAAAAAAATAAAATTATCTATATATATATTGTTGCTTTCACTTGGATTTGTTTCTTGTGAGAGCGAAACAACCGACCCTGTTGAAGGGATTGCTACTGCTACAGAGCAAATAGTCATTGGTTTTAGTGATACAAATTTAAAAACAACTGTATTGGAAAATGGAGGTACAGCTACTTATCAAGTTAGTTTGTCTAAGCCATTACCAGTAGATGGAGTGGTAGTTTTTGATATAACATCTTCAGATGGTTCTACGGAGTCTACGAGTGGTGTAGGTGAGGTTTCATACGGTGAAGTGAAAATACCAGCAGGAGAAACTTCTGCAACTGTAACATTCACGTTTGCTGATGATACTGTTGCAGACGCTGAAGAAATATATAATGTTTCAATTAAAAATTTAAGTGTTTCTACAACTCTTATAAAGTATTTTATAACTTTAAATAATAAGAGTAGCGAAAGAACGATTAATGTATACGATACTTTACCTCTTGTAGTAGAGGTGCCAGTTGGAGATATGGACATTGTATTAGATTGGCCAGGTTCTGAAGATTTAGATTTATATTTAAGGTCAGAAGCTAAAATTACTTCTACGGTTATTGCTAATAGTTGGTTTTCTCAACCAGAAGAAGTTACTATTACACAAGCTTTAGCAGATGGAGATTATTTTTTAGGGTTAGATAATTATGATATCGCAACCCCTTATAATATTCCTTGTACTTTATCACTTAATTTCTCTGGAGGTAAGAGTGAGGTTCTTTTAACAAGTTTAGAAACAACCGCTACAGCAGCAGCAAATGGTGAGCCAGATATTTGGTATAAAATCAATAAGGTAACTTATGGTAGTAAAGTAACTTACACAATAATCAAATTATAAGCTAATTAAAATGAAACATATATATAAAATAAGTTCTTTATTAATTTGTGCAATGCTTTTATTGAGTTCTTGTGCGGTTAATGATGATGATGCAATAGCTGTTAAGCAAGTAACGAGTATTACTGCAAAGACAGAAGCGAAAATAAAACGTATAATGACTACAGAAACTAGTTATGATGCGGTAATATCTTTTACGAGTCCTGTAACTAGTTTTTCTAGATTAGCATATACTCTAGATGGAGAAGATATGTCTGTTGATGTTACTCAAGGAAGTCAAGATGTAACAATTACTGTTGATATGTCTGATCCTGATGTACATGTTAGAACTATAAAATTAGTAGACTTAAAAATTATAAATGCTAATGTAGATAGTGTAAAACCAGAAATCTCTAAAGATTTAAATGAATTAAAAATAATCAAAGGAGAAAATACGGTTGTATTTACTTTTACTTGGGGTGACGATAGTGACCTAGATTGTGGAACTATAGTTAAAACACCAGCAGTAACAGGAATAAATCTTTCTACAAGTACAACGTCAACTACTGAGATAGCTGTTTTACCTGATAATGTTGCGGATGGAGAATATTTCTTTGCAATTTTACCATGGACAGTTAATAATAACTCTATTGAGTGTTATGTTAATGTACTTAATGGAACAACAGAAACAGATTATACATGTAATTTAGTTGGAGCTACTCCTGGAGGTTTCTTTGGATACACTACTGTTGCTGATTTTATAAAAATAACAAAATCAACTGATGCAGGTACTGGAGCAGTAACTATAGATTTAGAGCAAGTTTTATTTTAATAATTAAAATAACGTTCTCATTAATTAGTCGCCTATAATTTTAGGCGACTTTTTTGTTTTTTAGAGTTTATTAATTTTAGATGTAATTCTAATAATTATGGAAGAATTCCTGCTTTTTAATAGTTGAATATGTATAGGTTTTTGGTTGTTTTTTTATAATAGGAATGAGTGTTTTAAACAGGGGTGAAACTCTTTGTTACTGAAAATAAGGGTGTTATAATTTGTTTTTTAAAAACAAAAAAACGAAATTTAGCTATTACTAACTATAACCTTTATTTTTATGAAGAAAATATCTATTAGCAAAATACTGCTACTAAATGCATTCTTTTTTTTGTTTTCCAACTGGATTTATGGGCAAACAATTAAAGGAAAAGTAACAGATGTAAATGGTGAAAGTATACCATTTGTAAATGTTATTGAAAAAGGAACTACTAATGGAACAACCACAAATGATGTGGGAGAGTTTTCATTAAATGTTAAAAAAATCCCCACCTCATTAGTTTTTTCGTCACTCGGTTTCACAACAGTAGAGCAGCAAGTCACTGCTAATAGTTTGATGATAAATGTAGTACTGAAAGAAGATAATTCTATTTTAGATGAGGTGGTAATTTCAGGTTTGGCAACATCAACGAAAAGGTCAAACTTAGCAAATACTGTTTCTACAATATCTGCTGCAGATTTAACTCAGGTAACAGCTCAGTCAGGATTTGATAGTGCGCTGTCAGGTAAGTTTACAGGTGCTGAAATTAAAGCAAACTCAGGAGCTCCAGGAGGAGGTATTTCTATGAGGTTAAGAGGGGTTACTTCAATTTTTGGAGATCAGCAGCCTCTTTTCGTAGTTGATGGAGTTTATGTAGATAACTCTACTGTATCATCTGGAAATAATATTGTCAGTGAAGCAGCAGGAGGAGGTAATCCGTCAACAAATCAAGATGATGCATCTAATAGGATTGCAGATATTGATCCTGAGGATATAGAAAATGTTGAAATATTAAAAGGAGCATCGGCTGCAGCACTTTATGGATCTAGAGCTGCTGGTGGGGTGGTTATTATTACAACTAAGAGAGGTAAGAAAGGAAAACCAAGAGTTTCGTTTTCTCAAACTGTAGGTCTTAGAAGTCCAACAAGATTATTAGGACTTAGAGATTGGGACCAAGCAGAGATAACAGCTTTAGGAGGTCCAGCAAACCCTACGTTAAGAGATTACGAAGCTGAATTATTTGACCATACTAGAATTTCAACTACAACTCGTTTTACAACATCAGGAGGAAGTGAAAAAAATGATTACTTCTTTGGGGTTACTTATAAAGATGAGCCTGGATTAGTAGAGAATACAGGATATAAAAAAGCTGCAGTTCGTTTAAATATTGGACAGAAGTTTAATGATTGGTTAGATATGTATGTAACTTCTAATTATATCAATTCAAGAGCGGATAGAGGTTTTTTTAACAATGGTAATGCGAACAGAACAGTAGGATATGCATTAGCATTTACATATCCATGGGAAAACTTATCTCCAGTAGATGGAGTTTATCCATCTGGAGGAGCAGGTTCAAATGTGTTAGAAACAGTAGCTATTACAACAAATAGAGAAGATGTAAATAGGTTTATTGGAAGTATTACAACTAATGCTAAAATATTTGATACAGGTAAAAGCAAGTTGAAATTAGTATTACAAGGAGGTTTTGATCAATATACATTAAGAACAACTAGTATTTTCCCAAGAGCATTGTCTTATTTTAGATCTCCAACATCGTTAAGAGGAGCTGCTATTTCAGGAACAACTGTTAATACAAACTACAATTTATCAGCTTTCTTTGTACATAACTTAAATTTAGATAATGGTTTAAGCTTTACAACACAAGCAGGATCATTTTTTCAAGACTTTGATCGTAATACTGTAATTACAATAGCAACAGGTTTAAATGGATCTCAAACAAATCTAGGGCAGTCTGAAAGTGTTTCTACGCAACAAAACATAACATTACAAAAAGATAAAGGTTTCTTTGTACAAGAAGAAATTAACTATAAGGACAAAATTATAGGTACCATTGGTATGAGAGGAGATAAATCGACAAACAATGGTGATGCAGATAAAATGTATTATTATCCAAAGGCTAACCTAGCTATTAATTTACATAAGTTCGATTTTTGGAGTTTTGAAGAAATAAGTTCTTTTAAACCAAGAATTGCTTATGGAGAAGCGGGAAGATTTTCAAACTTTAGAGATCGATTTACTACTATGACAGGTCAATTAATTGATGGGAATTCAGGTTTAGCTCCAGGTAATTTTAAAGGAAACCCTAATATAGGCCCAGAGAGACAAAAAGAGTTAGAATATGGTGTGGACTTTAGTTTATTTGATAATAGATTTAATTTTGAATTAACGTTCTATAATAAAAAAGTTGAAGATTTATTAATTGAGACGAATAAAGAACCATCATCTGGTTTTGTTACAGAGGTGAAAAATGCAGGAGAATTAGAGAATAATGGTATTGAAATAGCTTTAAATGCAAATATTATAGAAAATGATGATTTTTCATGGAGTTCAAATTTAAAGTGGTGGAAGAATAAATCAAAAATAACAAAGCTTGATGTTCCAGCATTTACAGAAGGAGGTTTCGCTTCGTCATTAGGTACTTTTTATATTCAAGAAGGTTTTAGTGCTACACAAATAGTTGGAACTTATGACGCTAGTCAATTTACAGCAGAAGAAATAGCAAGAAGAGACCCTGAAGGCGATGGCTTTTTTGTATATGGAAATGCAGAGCCAGATTTTCAATTATCATGGCAAAATCAATTTAGATACAAAAACTTTGACTTATCGTTCTTATGGCATTGGAAAAAGGGAGGAGATGCAATTAACTTAACTACGTTATTATATGATTTAGCAGGTACAACTTGGGATTATGATGATGTTGGTTTAGATCCATCAGGAACTTTAACTAATGGAGCCTATAGAGCAAGTCAAGCTTTTGCAAATCCAGAGCCGTTAATTGAAGATGCAGGATATATAAGGCTACGTGAAGTAGGATTGTATTACACATTTAACGATGGTGTGTTTAAGGGGGTACAAAAGGTAAAAGTTGGTGTTTCAGGTAGAAACTTGATAAATATATTTGATTATAACAGTTATGATCCAGAAGCTTCAAATTTTGGAAATAATGTTTTAGCAAATAATGTGGAGGTAACACCATATCCAGCTTCTAAGTTTATCAACTTCCATGTAAATATTAATTTTTAACACATAGGTTATTATGAAAAATATATATTTAAAAACTATTTTATTATGTTCGGTTTTTGTGTTTTTTAGCTGTGAGTTAGAAGATATTGCAAACCCTAATGCGCCAACAGTAGAGAGTTTTTCTGAAGGAGCAAGTCAAGCAGATGTACAATTATTATCAGTAGGTTTAGAAGCTGTAATTAGAAATGATTTAGAGTTTCATTACAATACAGTTAGCTATTTGGCTAGAGAGTATTATGATCTTTCTGGAACGGATCCTAGATATACAGGAGAGGTTTTAAAAGGGCCTTTAGATAACAATGGATTTTTAACAACTAGATCTTATGCCGCTTGGTATAGGGCAGTTAAGGCAGCAAATGTAATGATTACTGCGGTAGAGAATTCATCAGCAGGTTTTTCAGATCAAGTTAAAAACTCATATTATGGATTCGCAAAAACATTAAAAGCATACTCACTTTTAATGGTGGCAAATCGCCAATATACTAATGGTATTAGAGTAGATGTTAGTGATCCTGATAATTTAGGACCATTTGTAACTTACCCAGAGGCATTGGTTGCAATTGATAATCTGTTAAATGAAGCAAATACAAATTTATCGAATGCATCTGCAACTTTCGATTTTCCTTTAAGTTCTGGATATGCTGGATTCGATACGCCAAGTACTTTTTCAAGATTTAATAGAGCTATCGCTGCTAGAGTTGCACTATATCAAGGAGATAAGGCTAAGGTGTTAACATTATTAAATGATTCTTTCTTTGATTTAGCTGGAGCTTTAAAGGCAGGGCCGTCTCACGTGTTTGGTGCTACTGGTAATGATATTTTAAATAATCAATTCCATGTTTTAGGTCAGTCTGGTCAAGAGTTTGTAATTCATAATTCTTGGATTAATGATGCTGAAGCTGGTGATACAAGGGTAACTGATAAAGCTTTTTTATTGTCATCTCCAGCTACATTTGATGGATTAACTGGAACTCATCAAATAGCAGTTTATAAAAGTAATACAGATCCTGTTTATTTGATTAGAAATGAGGAGTTAATATTAATGTTTGCAGAAGCAAATATTGGAACTAACAATGCTACTGCTTTAAATGCAATTAATGTTATTAGAAATGCAGCTGGTTTAGCGAGTTTAGTTTCTCCTGCTGATATTGATGTTAATGATGATAATGCTCTTTTAGAAGAAGTTTTAAAGCAAAGAAGATATTCTCTATTAGGAGAGGGACATCGTTGGGTAGATTTAAGAAGATTAAATAGATTAAATGCTACTTATGTGCCTCTAGATAGAACTGGAGATAATATTATTGATGCTTTCCCAACTCCGTTTAATGAGAATGCAAATTAAACTAATTTAATTAGTTGTTATAAAAGTAAAGAGACCTCATAAACGAGGTCTCTTTTTATTTATATTCTTTTAAAGATAGTTTTTGATTTTCGAAAACTCCATAGGTAAAATACTTTACCCAATCGCCAGTGTTTATATATTCACTGTTTTCTTGTAGTTTAATTTCTAAAGGAAGATGACGGTGACCAAAAACAAAATAATCGTAATGTTTCGTTTCTAATTTACGTTTACAATATTGAACTAACCATTCATTGTCTTCTCCTAAAAATTTAGCGTCATCATCACCTGAAATCAATTTGTTTTTAACCGACATGTAATGACCTAAGCGTACACCTAAATCTGGGTGTAGCCATCTAAACATCCACTGAAAAGGTTTAAAAGTAAAAATCTTTTTCATTCGTTTATAGCCTTTATCACCTGGACCTAAGCCATCTCCATGACCAATTAATAATAATTTGCCGTCAATGGTAAATTCTTGTGGTTTGTGGTATACAGGAATGTCTAATTCTTTCTCAAAGTAGTCAGTCATCCATAAATCATGATTACCCACAAAGAAATAAATAGGAATTCCACTGTCTTTAATTTCAGCAAGTTTCCCCATGACACGAACAAAACCTTTAGGAACAACGGTTTTATACTCGAACCAGAAGTCAAATAAATCACCTAATAAAAAAATAGCCTCAGCATCTTTTTTAACTTCATTTAACCAACGCACAAACCTTTGCTCACGTGGAAAGCTGGCTTCAGCTGTAGGCGCTCCTAAATGTTGATCGGATGCGAAATAAACTTTTGTATTCTCAGAAGTGTTAATTGATATCAAACTTGAAATTTTTGGTAAAAATAAGTATTTTAAGCAGAGTCTCTACAATCAAATTTTATCTACATTTGTTTAAACATCCATTCAATTTATACTTATGAACCCATTTGATGACACTTACTTTATGAAAAAAGCTTTGCAAGAGGCTGAAAAAGCTTTTGATAAAGGTGAAGTTCCAGTGGGAGCAGTAATTGTATTTAAAGACCAAATAATAGCTAGAGCGCATAACTTAACAGAGATGTTGAATGATGTTACAGCACATGCAGAAATGCAGGCTTTTACAGCTGCTGCCGATTTCTTAGGAGGAAAGTATTTAAGAGATTGTGTTTTATATGTAACCCTCGAACCTTGCCAGATGTGCGCAGGCGCAAGTTATTGGACACAGATTGGAAAAATTGTATACGGAGCTAGCGAACCTAAATTAGGTTTTAGTGTATTGAATACCAAAATTCACCCTAAAACCAAAGTTGTTTCTGGAGTTTTAGAAGAAGAATGTAGCTTTTTATTGAAAAAGTTTTTTATTGAAAAAAGGAACTTAAACTAAAAAAGTGTCTGTTGTTTACTACCACTTTCATGTTCTAACAACCATTTTTTTCGCCAAACACCACCAGCATATCCAGTTAAAGAACCGTCGGAACCTATAACTCTATGACAAGGAATCACAATCCAAATAGGGTTTTTCCCATTGGCTGAAGCTACAGCTCTAATCGCTTTTGGATCGCCAATTTGTTTTGTTTGCTCTAAATAAGTTCTACTTTTTCCAAAAGGTATATTTAACAATTCTTCCCAAACTGATTGTTGAAATTCTGTTCCCTGAGGATTCAGTTTTAAATTAAACTCTTTTCTGTTTCCAGAGAAATATTCATCCAATTGAGCTACACAATCTTTTAAATGAATTGGAGTCTCAGTTGAGGTTTTTATAGTATCGTCGTCCAATACAGAAATAGATTGGATTCCGTTTTCATCTCCAACAATCTTTGCTGTACCTATTGGTGTTTTATAATGTGCGGTTTGTAAGTTAGACACTAAAAACTTCTTTAGAATTTTGAGTTGTAATTTTGGAAATTTCATCAAAAGTTAATCCGTAAATATCAACTAGTTTGTCAATAACATTTGTTATATAACTACTTTCATTACGTTTTCCTCGGTAAGGAGTAGGAGCCAAGTATGGAGAATCTGTTTCTAAAACTATATGCTTAATTTCAATTTGGTTTAAAAACTTGTCAATTTTTCCATTTTTAAATGTAGCTACACCTCCAATTCCTAGTTTCATATTGTATGAAATAGCTTTTTGTGCTTGTTCTAAAGTACCAGTAAAGCAGTGAAAAATTCCAAATAAATCATCACCTTTTTCAGTTTCTAATACTTCAAATATTTCATCAAAAGCATCGCGACAGTGAATTACAATAGGAAGTTTTTTTTCTTTCGCCCATTGTATTTGTGTTCTAAATGCTTCTTGCTGTTGCTTTAAAAAAGATTTGTCCCAATACAAGTCAATTCCTATTTCTCCAATAGCATAAAAGTCTCTTTTGTCTAACCATTCTTTTACATGGGCTAACTCTTCTTTGTAGTTTTCTTTAACAGATGTAGGATGTAGTCCCATCATTAAAAACACATCGTTAGGATAGTTTTTTTCTAAGTCTAACATTCTTTCAGTATAGCTACTGTCAATTGCAGGAATAAAGAATCGAGAAATACCAGCATCTTTTGCGCGTTGCATCATTTCGTTTCTGTCTTCATCAAATTGCTCTGAGTATAAATGGGTATGCGTGTCTGTAATCATAACTTGTTAAAGGACTTTTGAATAGTCTAAAGGTGATTTGTATTGTTGTATCTTTGTGGCGACAAAAGTACGAGAAATGGCAAGTTTGAAAAAAGTATTAAGAAAAAAGAAATATATCAAGGTAAAACTTAAGAAGATTGTAACCAATCACCTTGAGTTAAATGCTGAGATTAATGGTGTAAAGGGTAAATTTATTTTAGATACAGGAGCTTCTAATTCTTGTGTTGGATTAGACCTGATTGAGCATTTTAAACTAATTTCTGAAGAAAGCGAAGTGAAAGCTGCAGGTGCCGGTGCTACTGATATGGAGACACAAAAGTCCGACGATAATTCTTTAAAAATAGGGAAGTGGAAAACCAATCAATGTAATTTGGTGTTGTTTGATTTAACCCATGTAAATACAGCTTTAACGCAGCATGATGCTGAAAAGGTTGATGGAATTATTGGTGCCGATATTTTAGAAGCTGGAAAAGCTTTTATCGATTACGATAAGAAAGTACTTTATTTAAAAAAGTTGAAGAAAAAGAAACGAAAAAAGCTAATTAAGGTTCCTTTTTAATCGCTGTTTTTTGTTAAAAAAGGTTAAAATTTAATTTTTTTTACGCGCTTTTTTTCGAGAATAGTATCGATTTCCGTAAACCATATTTACTGAGTTTTGATTAAAATTCACCCTTCATTTTTGAGGTTTTTAAATGTTAATGAATTTTAAACTGGTGTAACAAATGATTTTATTGACCGTCATATTTGTGTAATCAATTTAAATCAACAACCATGAAATCATCAGTAAATAATTTAGTTTTAGAAAGAGGAATTTTAACGTCCGCCTACAAAAGAGAAATTCAACAAAACATCTGTACAATGAAGGCTCAGTCTTTATATGGAGTAAAAAGCCGATTAAAGTCTCGAGGAACAAAATTGTCAAGTGAAACAGGAGCTATCTTAAAAGTATCAATGTTTGTATTAGCTTTAGTAGTAATTGTTTTTTAATAAAAAAAATCTCACCACATTGCTGTAGTGAGATTGTATATGAATAGGATGTTTTAATTTCTAGCTTAAAACTTCTTTAATTCTTTTAATAGCTTCACGTAACTGTAATTCAGAAGCAGCATAAGATAAACGAATGCAATTTGGTGCACCAAAAGCTTCACCAGTTACAGAGGCAACATTAGCTTCTTCTAATAATAACATAGAAAAGTCGTTAGCATTGTTAATTTGCTTACCTCTAATAGTTTTACCAAAGAAAGCAGAAATGTCTGGGAAAATATAAAAAGCACCTTCTGGTACATTTAATTTAAATCCTTCAATTTCACCTAATAAATCTAAAACCATATCTCTACGTGTTTTAAATTCATCAACCATGTATTGTACTTTGCTTGGTTCTGCTAAAACAGCTGTAATTGCAGCTCTCTGAGCTATACAGTTAGTTCCTGAAGTAATTTGCCCTTGCATTTTAGTACAAGCCTTAGCAATCCACTGAGGAGCTCCGATAAAACCAATTCTCCATCCTGTCATAGCAAATGCTTTTGCCAATCCGTTTACGGTAATTGTTCTATCGTACATGTTTTCTATGGCAGCAAAACTAAATGGTTTTGTACCGTAGTTAATGTGCTCATAAATTTCATCAGATAAGATATATATCTGAGGGTGTTTTTCTAAAACCTTAGCTAACGCTCTGTATTCTTCTTCGCTATAAATAGATCCACTAGGGTTATTTGGCGAGTTAAAGAAAATCATTTTAGTTTTAGGAGTAATAGCAGCTTCTAATTGCGCTGGTGTAATTTTAAAATCACTATCAATAGATGAAGGGATTTCAACAAATTTAGCTTCACATAAAGTTGCAATTGCAGAATAACTTACCCAGTAAGGAGCTGGTAATAAAATCTCATCACCAGGATTTAATAATACCTGAGCAACATTGGCAATAGATTGCTTTGCTCCTGTAGATACTACAACCTGATTTGGAGCATAGGTTAAATTATTATCTCTTTTAAACTTTTCGCAGATAGCTTCTTTTAATTCAACATATCCATCAACAGGAGTATATGAATTATAATCTTGATTAATAGCTTCAATTGCTGCGTCTTTAATAAAGTCTGGAGTGTTAAAATCTGGTTCTCCTAAGCTTAAACTAATAATGTCTCTACCTTCGGCTTTTAACTCTCTTGCTTTAGCTGCCATGGCTAAAGTTTGTGAAACAGGTAAACTGTTAATTCTGTCTGATAATTGTTGTGACATTGGTGTGTTGTATAGTGTGTTGTTATTTACGCCAGTTGTGGTTTTTTTCCTAATTCAGCTAAGTGCTTAAAGTGTTCTATAATAGCTCTTCGCGTAGTTTTATACTCGTTATAAGGAAGGTTAAACTCTAAAGCGGTTTCCTTTACAATCTTTGCTAATTTATCATAGTGAATATGAGAAATGTGTGGGAAAATATGGTGTTCTACTTGGTGATTTAATCCTCCAGTGTAAAAGTTAATTAACCAGTTTTTTGGTGCAAAATTAGCCGTAGTGTATAACTGGTGAATTGCCCAAGTGTTTTTCATATTTCCATTCTCATCTGGTAATGGCATTTCTGTTTTTGGAACTACGTGTGCTAATTGGAATACAACACTTAAAATAATTCCAGCAGTATAGTGCATTACAAAGAATCCTACTAATACTTTCCACCAAACAATGTTTAATACAGCAATTGGTAATACAATCCATAATGAATAGTATACAATCTTAGAAATTACCAATTTAGTCCATTCAGTAGCTGGATTTGGGAACTCTCCGTAAGATAATTTTCTTTTTAAGTAATTGTGCATTTGCTTAATGTCGGTAGTAATTGCCCAGTTAATTGTTAATAATCCGTAAAGGAAAATTGAATAATACTTTTGGAATTTATGAATCCATAACCACTGTGCGTGCTTTGAAAAACGAATAATTCTACCAGCATCAATATCCTCATCATGATCTTGAATGTTTGTATACGTGTGGTGTAAAACATTGTGTTGTACTTTCCAGTTGTATACGTTTCCAGCTAAAATGTAAATACTGCTTCCCATTAATTTGTTTAACCACTTTTTGTTAGAAAAAGAGTCATGGTTTGCATCGTGCATTACATTCATTCCAACACCAGCCATTCCAACTCCCATAATAACGGTAAGCGCTAACTTAATCCACTGCGACATATCTACAGTTAAGATTAAAATAAATGGGATTAAGAAAATGGCGAACATTATAATTGCTTTCGAATATAATTTCCAGTTTCCGGTACGTTTAATATTATTTTCTTTGAAGTATGAATTCACACGCTTGTTTAGTGTTCTAAAAAACTTTGCGTTATCTATTCTTGAGAAGTTTATTGTCTTCATTTGTTGTTTGTTTGAACCGCAAAAATAAACGTTTTTACTAGATGGTTATTGCTCAAAGAGAACTTTTTAACAAGAAACATATCTTTTATGAGATAAATGACTATTAAGAATTAGTTTTTTATTTTTGCAGCGAAAAATTCACTTAATGGAGCTTATAAAAAAATATTTTAGCAATTTAACAGAAACACAACTAGAACAGTTTTCGAAACTTCAAGAGTTATATGAAGATTGGAACTTGAAAATCAACGTGGTTTCTCGTAAAGATATTGATGAATTGTACTTGCGTCACGTGTTGCATTCGTTAGGAATTGCTAAGGTGATGCAGTTTAAACCGGGTTCAAAGGTAATGGATGTTGGTACCGGAGGAGGTTTTCCAGGGGTACCTTTAGCTATTTTATTTCCAGAAACTCAGTTTCACTTAGTTGATTCTATCGGAAAAAAGATCAAAGTAGTTAATGAAGTTGTTGAAGGTTTAGGACTAGAAAACGTAAAAACTACGCACGGTAGAGTGGAGGAAGTAAAAGATACTTACGATTTTATTGTAAGTAGAGCAGTGGCTCAAATGGAAACTTTTGTTGGTTGGACCAAAGGAAAGATTGCTAAAAAGCAAGAGCACGATTTAAAGAATGGAATCCTTTACTTAAAAGGAGGTGACTTAACTGAAGAGTTAAAAAAATATACTTCGGCAACTATTTACAATTTGCCTGACTACTTTGAAGAAGACTTCTTTGAAACTAAAAAAGTAGTACACTTACCAATGAAATACAAAGGATAGTTGTAAAACCATACCTTTCAAAATATAAATCTATTAAATAGCTCAGGGCTATTTAATAGATTTAAAAATATATAGCATCTCCGAAGCTATTTCTAAACTTCTTTCAGCATATTTTTCTTTTTCTAAAGGTGTATTGTCAAAGGCTTTAGGATCGTCATAAGTAACAGGAACTCTTTTGTTTGCTCCTGCAATAAAAGGACATCCTTCATCTGCTTGAGAACAAGTCATGATGGCACAGAATTCATTTACTGGATTAAACTCATGATCGTACTTTTTAGAAAAACCAATTACAGGCTGCGTGTTTTCTGAAAACTTTACCGCATAAACTGGATTTGCTGTTTCCGATAAACTTTGAATTTTAAATCCTTGCTGCACCAATGTTGCTACTATATTCTTATTCATAGCCGTTGCTTCTGTTCCGCCAGAATAACAATAAACATTTGGAATGTTTAGATAGTAAGCCATGGTTTGTGCCCATATTTGCGATAAATGACTTCTTCTAGAATTGTGCGTACAGATGAAGTTTAAATTAATCAACTCGTGGTTGTTTACACCTTGTTGAATATAATCGATTAACGGTTGTAGCACTTCTTTTCTATTGTCTGAAATAGTTTCAGATAAATTGGCAATTGTTTCCTCTATTTGAGAAAAGACGGTTGTTTTTGTTGCTTCCATATTCTTTTCTATTAGCAGCATCCAGAGTTAGGAGCGCATGCCGATTGACTTTGTAATTCTGATAATTTCATCTTTGGTTTCTCTTCAGGAATTCCGCAGTTGTCTTTAGCTAAACAATCGGTTTGTTTGGTCGTTAATAAGAAATTCGTTCCATCGAAATCCAATCCGTATTTTCCAATAGTAGCACCTTGGTATTCAACTTCAATCTCTAAATCTGGAATGTTTAAAGCTTTTTCTGATAATTCAATAATATGAACCAATTTTTCTGGGTGCAATCTATGATCGTAGTCATTGGCGTTCCATAGTTGGAAGTTAACCACTTCTTCGTTTCTAATAGTACCTCCACAATCAATAAAGTTCTTTGTTATTTTACCTACTTCGGTTACGTGGAAGTGATTCGGTACTAATTCACCATTTGGTAATTGAAAAGCGATGGTGTTTAGGTTTGCTAGATGGTTTTTGATTTCTGATAATTTCATATCTGTTATTTTTTAATTGTAATATTACGATGAATAGATGTAAATTTTTTTAGCAGCAACTGTCTAAATTGCTATTAAAGTCTAAAAAGTTATTCAGTAAGGATTTTACTTTTTCCCAGTGCTCCTGATTTATACAGTAGCATACACTAGTTCCTTCAATACTTCCTTTGATAAGGTTTAAGTTTTTTAATTCTTTTAAATGTTGTGATATTGTAGGTTGGGCTAAACCAATTACTTCTACCAAATCGCCACAAACACATGAATTCATTTTAAACAAATACTGTAAAATAGCAATACGAGCAGGGTGCCCTAATGCTTTAGCTATTTTAGCAAGCTCATTTTGTTCGGCAGTGAATATTTCAGATTTGGTAAGTCCCATTCGTTTAATTATTATATTGCAATATTACGATTAATATTTAAAACGGACACATTTTTAACAATAATTTTTTGTTATCCGTAAGTTGTTATAATTTATAAGTGGTTTAGTACCAACGTTTTTTTCGTTTCTTAGACGCTTCAGATTTACGTCCTTTCTTGTGTTTGCTAATGGTATTCGGTTGCTTTTTCTTTTTTGGTTTTTGTAAAGCGAAAGGATGATCTTCAACAATTTTTATAGATCTACCTATGAATTCTTGAATGGCTTTGATGTATGAAGTTTCATCTGCGCTACATAAAGAAAAGGCAATTCCCGATTTTCCTGCTCTACCTGTTCTACCGATTCTATGTACATAGGTTTCTGGAATGTTAGGCAGGTCGACATTAATCACAGCATCTATTTTACTAATGTCTATACCACGTGCCGCAACATCCGTAGCAATTAAGATATTTACTTTGTTATTTTTAAAGTTTTCGATGGCTTCGTTACGAAGTGCTTGCGATTTATCGCCGTGAACACTTGTTGCTTTGTAGCCGTTCTTTAAAAGAGTTTTTTCAAGTTTATCTACTCCAAACTTTGTACGTCTGAAAATAATAATACGTCCATTAATGGTATTACGAAGCAGGTGCAAACATAAATCTACTTTGTTCTTTTTTGGTGTATAGTATAATAACTGACCAATGTTGTTTGAAGTACTTTCCGATGGCGTAACAGAAACCGTTTCTGGCTTGTATAACATTGAGGAAGCTAGCTGTGTAACTTTCTCTGGCATGGTTGCCGAAAACAACAAGGTTTGTTTTTTACGAGGACATAGTTCTTCAATCTTCTTCACATCGTGAATAAAGCCCATGTCTAGCATTAAATCTGCCTCATCTAATACAAAGGTTTTTAATATACGTAAATCAATATCGCCTTGTTTGTGTAAATCGATAAAACGACCCGGAGTAGCTATTAAAATATCGACACCTTTAGCTAACAGCTCTTTTTGAGGTTTAATAGAAACACCTCCATAAATAGCCGTGGTTCTTAAGTTGGTGTATTTGCTGTATGTTTTAAAGTTTTCTTCAATTTGTATGGCCAATTCACGTGTAGGACTTACAATTAATGCTTTTATTTTCTTCGCTCTTTTTTCAGCATCTGGTTCTTTTGCTAAATGATGAATAATAGGCAATGCAAAAGCCGCAGTTTTACCCGTACCTGTTTGCGCTGCAACAATAACATCTTTCTTTTCTAAGATTATTGGAATCGCTTTTTCCTGTACCAAGGTTGGTTTGTGGTATCTTTCTTCTGTAAGTGCCTTTACAATAGATTTATTTAGCTGTAAGTCTGAAAACTGCATTGATTCTTTTTTGCAAAGGTAGTTTAAATGCAACAACGTTTGGTATTTAATTTACACGTATGTAATAAGGCGTTTTTAGAAAAAAGTTAGTAAGTAGCCTAGGAATGAACCCCCTAGTACTATAAATGCACTGTTTAGCTTTTTAAATCCAAAAACTGTAATTAAACTAAGCAGGGCTATAACTATTGTACGCCAATCTACCAAAGTGTCTTTTGCCATTTCTATACATACCGCAATAATTAAAGCTACTGCCGCCACGTTTACTGCATCTAAAACCGCACGGATGGTTTTAGACTTCCTCATTTTTGGCATTAATGGATTTAATAGCCATACAAACAAAAATGATGGTAAAAAGATTCCAAGTGTTGCTACAACTGCTCCCCATAGTCCATTCATTTGCCATCCTATAAAAGTTGCAGTAGATAAAACGGGCCCTGGTGTTATTTGTCCCACCGCTACGGCATCTATTAAGGCTTGTCTGGTTAACCAACCATTGGCGACTAATTCTGCATCTAAAAAAGCAAACAATACATAACCACTACCATATAAAATTGCGCCTATTTTTAAAAAAGTAAGGAATATTTTAAGGTTACTTAGATTGAATGTGTCGCTAGCTTGATACAGTAACAAAGGCATAATGCTAGGTAGGGTTGTAGCATTTTGTTTTACAAAATAGATGCCTAAGCCCAGCAATCCACAGCCTAGTAAGGTAACTATTTCATTTATTCCCAATAAGCAAGCGCCTAAAGCTATTGCTCCTATGATGGCTAGTTGGGTGTTTTTTATTGCTTTTTTACCTAGCCTATAAGCAGCCATTACTATAATGGCTATTACTGCTGGTTTGATACCATAGATAAAGGGTTCTACTTTGGGTAGTTGTCCGTATTCTTGATATAGCCAAGCAAAGATTGAGGTGATGACTACCGCAGGAAAAATAAAGCAAAAACCTGCCACTATTAATCCTTTCCATCCCGCTTTTTCATGTCCACAGTGCATGGTCATTTCTGTAGAGTTAGGTCCCGGAATTAAATTGGTTGCTCCCATAAGATCTAAAAAGTGTTCTTGGGTGATCCATTTACGCTTTTTAACTACTTCATCTTCCATCATGGCAATATGAGCAGCTGGACCGCCAAAAGCAATGCTTCCTAGTTTAAAAAAGAGCTTTGCTATTTCTTTTAAATCGTTTTTTTGAGACATCTACAATGTTTTGTGCTGTAGTTTTTTTTATGTACTTACAAATCTAAAGATTTATTATCCAACAATATAGTCGATTTTATATAGTCGCTTTATATTTCTGTGAGTAGGGTGTTCTTTTCAGTAGAATAAGGAAATTCATCTGTTAATCGACTCATCAAAGGTTCTTGTTTTCCTGTTTTTATATGGTTTTTTAAGGTTTTATGTCTTGTTTTTAGAGAATTATAGACTTTACGGAGTCGTTTTTACATTTCATTTACAATAATTAGGGGAGGCTGTGTCTATATTCGTAACTATATAAAACGGATTATTATGAATTTAATTAAAAAGAGTATTGTTTTAGTAGCGGTATTGCTTACTGTTTTTGTGGTGAGTGGCTATACTAAAAGTACATTGACCGATAAGAAGACTGAAACTGTAAAAGCGGTAGGTTCAACGATTAATTTTTTTGTGACGCATGGGCATTGCAGTACGCCTTTTGCTGGTAAGGTAAACGATTTAAAGGTTGATTATCCAACTCGATTGGATATGGGAAATCCTTTGGAAGATATGGTGATTTCGTTTGAGGTGGATCCTAATTCGTTTAATGTGTGTAGGGCAGAAGAGCTAACCCCGAAAATTAAAACGCCTGGTTTGTTTGTTGGTGTTAATAACGAGAAAATTAAGTTTAGGTCTACCAATATATATACGATGGGAATAGACTGGTATCAAGTAAATGGTAAGATGTCTATTAAAGGTGTTGAAAAAGAGGTGAAGTTGTTTGTTACGGGGATTAGAAAGCCAAACGAGCAAGTAGCAACAACCTTGGTATTAGATGGGCAGGTGAATTTGTTTGATTGGGGAATTGATTATGATTTGATTGTTAACGGAAAGTCGGACAATGTACCTACCAAATGGTTGTATTTGAATATGAAGATTGAATTAGTATAGAAATAGAAAAACACTCTTTTTGAAGAGTGTTTTTTGTTTTGATGACAAAGGCTCGAATATGTGTAGTACGGGATTTTAAAATATTTAATTGTGATGTTTCTACGCTGTTTATTAAATACTTTTTAGTTTAAATTTACCCAATTCACAACATTACGTATATTTATTTGTTGGCTACTACTATTTATGTAACTGAATAACCTATTTTATTAATCATTTGTCCTACAATTTTTTTAATTTTTTCAGATTTATTATCTCTAGTAAATTTCATTAGATTTACTATATCCTTTTCTGTAATTTCAGGTAAAATTCTATCGATAAAATCGGGTTGAAACAAATCATACCATCTTTTCAAAGTTTTATGTGAAAGTAACTTATATAGTATTCGCTCATTTGTTTGAAGACATTCATTAAAGAAATAAAGCCACCTATCATTAGTTACCGATGTAATCATTTTGTTAGCACTGTCTTGAGCAGAATTTGACACACCATAAGAATTTCCTAATTTAACACAAAGTACTGCTGTTATGCAAGTATGAAAAGCTGGTATTGGAATTACACTTCCCATTTTATATAGTGTATTCATAGGTAAAGGCTCATTATAGAAGTTGTTCATACCTTCATGAGCTCTGATTAATTCATTAGCTATTTTAATGAAGGAAGTAGAACGTAAATCTTCTGGAACAAAATCAAATCCTTTAACTTTTAACAATACTTTCTTTAAACCACTTGCAGCTTTTGTCTTACCGTCAGCAAATAGTTCTGAATAACTACGCCCCACTTGGTATTTTTCAGGGTTTTTTAAGTTTTTCCATATTTGTGGTACAATTAAATTAGCATTTGCTAAAGAATTTTCGAGTTGAGCACCTACAGCTGATTTTACAATTGATAATATAATTCTTAGAGTTGTTCTATGAAAAAAGTAAGGACTCTGTACAAGTTTAATTACATGAGGACTTTCATTAGTTAGTGTAATATTTTCGAGTTCATCTCTGAAGTTTTTGAAGTCAATAGGTATTTGTATTTTATCATAACGTAAACTACCTTCTATACATGACCTTATAATTGTTTTGGTCTCATCCTCAGTTAGCTCATTTTCAGGGGTGTCATCTAATTCAGGGTGATTAAAATGTGAAACGGTTTCTATTGCGTTTTTTAATCTAAATGCTGCAGTACCACTTATCATAGCTAATTCTTCAGCTAACCTAACTGCTTCATATGAAGATATTGCATCTTGTATATTGGTATATTCATCAATGTCGGGTCTATCCAAAAGTTCAGCAATAAATGAGACTCCCATTTTACTTAATTGGTTTTTTAAAGAGCTTATTGCCTTTGTAGATACATATGTTGAAACCATTTCGTAAGAACCTGATTCGAATCCTTTAACTATCTGACCTTGGTCTTTAGCTGATAGTTGTAAACCATAGTTTACTAATTCTGATATATCTTTTGTTTTCTTTGGTAATGCAGGTAAATCTGTATTTCTCCATACCATTACTGTATTGTTACTCATATTTAGTTTCTATTTTACCATCTTGTGATTGAATATATGCTGATTTTAATTCCTCGCCAATCATATTTGACAAAGTTAAGTATGTTCTACTTCTAGCACCACCATTAGTCTTAGTATTTATTATTTCTTCTGGGTGTTTAACAAAGACATTATAAGACACAACTTCTGCAGCATCTGTAAATATTGTAATACCATCACTCTGCATCATTCCACAAATCAATGAAAGTTGACCTTCTAATTTTGAATTTGCTTGTAAGTCTTTTTTATCTCTTAATTCTTTTATGACCTTCTGAATTTTAATTCTTTCATTTAAGTATATGCCATCTGAAAGTTTTTCTGGAATAACTATAGTTTTGTTGTCTATAACACATGCCAAGGTTCCATGTCCCTCTTTTAAAACCTTTTGAAATAGCTTTTTAAGAAAATTTATAGTTGGGCCTTTGAGTTTATCATCAACGTTTTCAACAATTTTTTCTATAAACAGTAATTGCTTTTTTAATGGTGTACTATCGATCTTATCATTGTTGCTATAACTTACAAGTATATTTTGAGCATTATTTCCTTTGACCTCAATTAATCTTTCTGCAATTTGTCTAATCAAAATTATTTTACATTCTTCCATATCTTCACCGATAAGAGTTTCGGATAATGATACAGAAAGGATAGAGGTTCCTGCTCTAAACAAGCCATATTCAAATGATTCTTCATTTCGAAGAATGTAAATTGCCCAACCATTATCCGTAAGTGGAGCGCATTTTTTCAATGCTTTTAACATGGTACCCTTTGTTCTTTCACCAATTCCGATTTTGTAGAACTGAACATTGGGTAACATTTGTTTTACTAACTCGAAATCATCGAGGATAAAAATTTCAGGATATAATTCTTTTCCTTCTTCTCGATAATAAAGTAATTGACTGATTAATTCGGGAAGCCCTTTTTGTGTTACTAAACAGTCCATTTTTTCTTCGTTCAGAAACTCTACTGAAGCTCCTACTAATGTTGGTTTTAATGATATTGATTTTACATTAGTCATGTTTATTTCTTCTTATTAAATTCCTCAATTTAGGCAACGGTTTATTTTGGTTGAAGTTATCTTGTTTATATGTGAAACATTGTTCCTGTTATTTACCTATTGTATCTGGTTAAGCAGAACTTTAGGTGAATTTATACAACTCTAAATATTCACTAAGTTTTTTAAGCATTCGAATGTAGGATAAAAAAAGAAGTTGGTTTTACGGAAAACCCTACTTTAAGTAAGGTTTTTCCCTATTTTTTATGTTTTTAAGCTAAAAACGTAGTTTTTTTCTTTCAGCGGCGTTCGCTGGAGGTTCTGTAGGGTTTCGAGAGCGTCAGCGAAGCCCGCTGATGGTTCTGCAGAGTTTCGAGAGCATCAGCGAAGCTCGCTGGTGGTTCTGCAAGGTTTCGAGAGTATCAGCGAAGTCCGCTGGTGGTTCTGCAGGGTTTCAAGAGTATCAGCGAAGCTCGCTGGTGGTTCTGCAGGGTTTTGAAAGCATCAGCGAAGTCCGCTGATGGTTTTGTATTGTTTTTATGGGGGTGTGCTATTCTGTGGATAAAGTCAAACTAAAAAAACAACCTTGGTTGAGGTTGTTTTTTGGGGGCTATGATTTCACTTTGGAGTAGTGTGTGAGTACTATTCAGCTGTAATGAACTATAATGATGGTTGTATACTGTTTTTTTTCAATAGTTCATTTTTAATAGTTTCAATTTCTATTTTTTTGGTACTGCAAAATTTGATATTCGTTCCATAATCTTTTAAGTCAGAAAATAATATCTCTTTGTCATTCCACATTTTCCAAATCAAGTATATTTTTCCATTCTTATTAAATCTGTAGGCTATAAAATCGTCTGTAAATGTTGAACCTTCAATTAAATAATCAAATCGATTTTGTTTGTTTTCAAAACGTTCAAATAATTCTGATTCAGATAGTTTATCAAACTCAAATTCAATCTCCTTTGCATTGATTAATTCGTTAAGTAGTGAAATCAGATAGCCTTGAAAATAGATGAGGTCTTTATTTGTTCCCAAAAAATCATTTTGGATCCATATTTTTCCAAATCCCATTTTAGGGTCAGATTCTGATTGAGTGAATTCAACTGCAAACGATTCTTTATTTCCGACTATCATTTTCTTTGTTTTAGAGTGTTTTTGTTAGTGAATGGTATGTGTTTTATTTACTATTTGTTTAACAACGACCATAAGAATGCACCAGCAATTAAACTATCATTTTCATAGATCATTAAATCTTCTGCTTTATTAATATCAAATTTTAATGTATCCTGAAGCTTTATTTTTTTTAAATCGTTGGGGGTATTATCTAACACTCCAATAGAATTTTTACCATTTAAAGAAAGGGCTACGAGCCACATATGTTCACTCAATTTATTCTCACTCAATTTTACTTTTACATAAAATTCTTTTTTACTATTCTTATTGTTTTTAAACTCCTCTATGAATTTTGGCAGGAGTTTTTGACTTTCTATTTTTGCTTTTAAAAGAAGTTCATCATTACTTTTAAATTCCCTGGTATTATCAATATCCCAATCAGTCAATTGATTATTCTTATTATTGGTAACCATGAAATAACCAATCAATGTAAGTATGAGAATAGGAAATATTATTTTAGAATTCTTTTTCATAAGTGGATGATAACGAGTAGTTACTTGTGGTTGTCTGTTATGTTAATTTCTGTGTCTATAATTTCTTCGTAAGAGGCATAATACGCACGATTACCAAATTTAACAAATGACCATTGTGCTATTTCTAAATCAGATTTTAACTCTTCTGGTATTAAATGTGGGAAAGCTTGACCGATTGCGTGAGATTTTAAAAGAAAATGAACATCATTTTCCGCTTCTCTTTTAGTTATCTGATTGTCAAACAATATTTCAGTTATAACTAGTTTATTAGTATCAATACTATATTTTGCTTTATAAATCAATTGTCCATCCCAACTTCTTGAGAAAAACAAAAAGTTATTATAGGCATAAATATCCCACTTACAATCCATAGAGTCTGCTTTAAAAGCAATTCCTTCTAATTTGCTTCCGTTGTGTGGGTATGTCAAGTTAGTAGAGATTTTGTCGAAATTTGAAGTGTCAAAATCAATTAATTCCTTACCAAAAGAACTTCTTAATTCGTTATATTTTTCTGCAATCAATTTCTCTTTCGTAAACGCCATTGTAGTTCGAGTATAAGAACTTATATCTAAAATTTTTTTATTAAAAGGATTGTCTTTTTCTCCAACTTCCAACCAACGAAATGAATGTTGATTAGATTCTGTTTTTAGAAATTCATTGTCTGACTTTCTTTTTTTCTTTACAGGCTTGTTTCCCGTCTTTTTCTTAGTTTGTTTAGATTTGTTTTTTAAAAAGTCAAATAATCCCATTCTGTTTTTCGTATTGGTGTTAATTTGTTTATATGTATAATATTGATTTTGTTATTTACCTAATATGTTTGGCTAAGCTGAGGTTTTGGGTGTTTTTATTCTTTGTTTAATTCAATCATATTATAAACTGTTCCGGCACTATCGATTGGTGTGCTACAAATATGCATATCGGCTTCTTTTATTTTAAGCATTTTTCTTTCAAAAGCCATTTCATTTGTTCCTACTATTTCTACATTTAGAATAATGTCATTGGCTTGTTTTGAAAATTTAAAATTATATAAGTGCTGATGTCTTCTATTAGATTTGAAATGACGAAATGAGTAATAAAATTCGTTGTTATATGTTATAAGAAAGTCATTTTCTCCATATTCGTTAATGATTGTGTTTAGATTTCTGCCGCTATTATAAATTATTATATACTTTCCTCTGTCGAAGAATAATTCAAGGTCATTCTCTCTATTTATTGTATTTACACTAATTCCGAATTCAATTTTTACTTTCTCTTTGGTCAGTGAATTTTCAGTTTCAACGTGTACTTTATTAGAGTTCCATAACATTAAAAAGTCATTACTTTGTTTTAAGAGAATAAAAACTCCCATGATTAAAAACCCGATTATAGACAGAAATATAATCCAAGGCTTTATAGTTAGTAGTTTATTCATTTTTATTTTCATTCATTAAGTAATTTATCAAATCTCCATTTCTCAACCTTTTTAATCCTAAGTATTCTTTCAGTAAGTTCAGAGTTATAAGAGCATCTAGAATTATTAAATCCAATCCAGTTTGGAAAGAACTTTTTCGCCATTTTAAAAATCGATTTGTCGAATTTTTTTGAACGCATAACTCCGACATTATTATCAGGGCCTACAATTAAATTCATTCTATGGTTAAGAACATATTTAAATGCGTTTTGTAAATGATGATTTCGACAATCCCACAATCCTTCATCTTCCCAAATAAATGCTCCAGACATTGTTTCGTATTCCATTTTTGGATTATCAATTCTAGATTCAGTTGGTAATGTTTCTTTATTCCTAATGAAAGTTATCCAAATCCAAATTTTTAAAATAATATTCATTGTAGTTCTAGGTTGGTGTATGAACGTTTTGGTTAAGTTGCGTTTTAATGAAGTTTAGGTGTTGTTGTGTACTGTTTTTATTTCGAGTAATTTTTTTCTTTAATTATATTTCCACAACTATCATAAGTAAACCATTTGCCAATTTTTTTGTTATTACATTTCTTTCCTGTTTTGTATCGATAGATTTCACCTTTATATTCCATGTAATCTGTATACTCTTTTGTGATTTCAAGTAATTGATTATCGGTATAATCAATTTTCAAAGTAACAATCTCTGTAATGATATTTCCATCTAAATCAAAAAATTTATAACTCAGGTAGTTTCCGTATTTATCAAATAAAGACTCTGTTCTTTTTATTCCTTTTCTATTGAATTGCTCATGTACTCCTGTTAATAGTTTGTATTCAGTATTGTTATGTATTAATCTAATGGTTTTTTTTCTCTCCTTTATTTTTCCATTCTTCCATTTCAATTCAACTTTTGAAGAATCTACAATCTTAAAATTATTGGCAATAGCCATATAACTTTCGGTATGTTGAGAAAAAGAAAAATTTGTAAAAATTATGAAGCAAAATATTATTACTTTTTTCATGCGTTAAATGCTTTACAATTTGTTTGTATGTGGAATATTAGATGTTTTTATATAACTTAAGATAGCAATATTTATAGCCATTATTATGTTGTATTCATACTTGATTAATACATTGGATTATCATCATAGTCTTTTAATACTCTGTTTTCATCAAGACTATAAGTTTGTCCAACTGCTGTTGATTCTACAAGAATACCAATTGATTTAACGTTTGTTTTTAATTTAGCCTCATTCCAACATTTGGATAAAAAATCGCTCAAAAGTTTTACTTCTATATTATAAAATTCAGATCGCTCATCAAATAGTTCATAATCGATTAAAGAATCTATTTTTAATTCATGCCACAATTCTGTAAATAGATTATAAAGTAATAGGTTTAAATTTCCAGAATTTGCAGTTTTCAATCCTAAATTAGGAAAGGATTCATGTTCGTGATAAGGCTTAATTCCGATTGAAAAGTATTGTAGTATATAATAATGAATCAGATAAATTTTTTCTTCAAATTTAGAATGTTCTTTTAATTTAAAATTAGTCTTTTGAGCTTCTATAAAGGCTTCTGTTATCTCTTTTTTTATCGGATCCAAAACAAATTTCGGATAGATTTCTTCCCAATAATATAAAGCATTAAGATAAAGTGATTCAAATAGTATTTGGATGTCAAATTCATCATCTGTATCTAAATTCAAATTATAATCTGTTACCAATTCCTTGAAGTTTAAATAAACTGGATAAATTGTTTCCAAATTGTCATTAAGTAGTTCAGATTTAATATTAAAACTTTTTTCTTTTTTCATATTTTGACTTGATGTCATACACAACTTGTTTGTATGCAGAGTGTTATTCTTGATGTTTGTTTAATATGTTTGGCTTAGCGGAACATTAGATATTTTATGCAACTTAAAATAGCAATTAAATTTTTTAAGTATTATAGCTTAAAAAAAGATTTTTATTATACTCATAGAAGTAGGCGAGAATGAGCAATTACTTATAGGTATTATTGTAGCTAGTTATTTTTAGTGCTATTAATATAAACTATTTTCGGGTTTTCTCCGTCATTGTTTCGCTTTGAGCGTCCATAAAGTCCGATTGTTATATCGTCAGGTGAATTTGTTTCCAGTTCTGAAGGGTTGACATAAGTGTACATACCATATCCGTGTCCAGATACAACCCAACCTTCAGTTTGATTTAATGAGATAACACTAAAATCTCCGGCAGGTCCGCCAGCGTGAACAGGTCCAAATTCTTTCATTAATCTTATTGCTTCCGTTTCAATGTTTTTAATTTGGGTAATGTCATCAAATATTATGTACGTTCCATTTTCAAATAATACCCAATCCTTAAATTTGGGGTTTATTGCAAGTCTAACATTGTCCAATAATGATTTCGTTTCCACTTTGCTGTTTTTTGATTCAATTTTCGATTCCTTATCCTTGTTTTTGTTTCCGCAACCAAACAAAATCAAAGATTTCAAAAGTATTATAAGTATTATTCGCATTTGTTGGGTTTAATTAGTTGCAATTTGTTTGTATGAGGAATATTCTTACAATTATTTAATATATTTTTCATTCAGAGCATCAATAATTATTTTATGGTCTTCCTCATCGTGTAATCCTGAAACTGTAATAACTGCGATCATTCCAGCGTTTTTAACGAAAATAGGAATTGATCCTCCTTTGGCTAAATATAGCTTTGGGTCAAGAGCAAATGTTTCAGGTAAAGTCATGTTTCCATTTTTAAGGTCGTGTTTTACACTTAAAGAACTTTCCTCGAAGTGTTTTGCCACATTTGCCTTCCTTTTTAACCAATTATGTTTGTCTGCGGGTAAATTATCATCTACAAATAAGAAAATTATGTGATTCAACCTCTCAATCTGTACGGCAATATTTTGATTTCTTTCTTTGGCTAAATTTACTATTGCCAACCCCATTTCAAGCCCAATTTTATTATTGAATTTTTCCAATTCTATTTTCCTAAGTGTTTTTTCTTCCATTTCTATTTTTTGTTTTGTTTGATTGGTCAATTTATTTTGAGATTTAATCGAGTTTATTCCTGTAAATAGAATTATCAATAAGATTAAATTCTTCATTTTAGTTACTTTGTTTATAAGCGGAACATTATTCTTTATTTAATGTGCTTGATAAGTCGAAGTTTTAGATGTTTTTATTTTTAGTAATTATACATATCTAATTCATCAAAGTTTTTTATTTCAGATAGTTTGATTAGATTTTCTATTTCAATGTTACTCCAAGTTTCTTTAAACTTTTCTTCACCGTCATTATCATTTTTATTTATATTCTTCTTGATTAGTTTTTTTCTTGTCAAAAAGTTAATACTTGTCTCTGTAATTGTAATTGGTCCACAATTGCTACTTGAATCATATCCAATTAATTCTAAATTTGAGTTCTGAAACCTAAAAGTATACTTCCAATATCCATACCTGCCATGGCCATAGTGTACGTATAATTTGTTGTTTTTTATTTCAATCCATAATTCAGGAGGGAAATAAACTCCACCGTCTTCATTTTCAGATGAAAAACAGTTAAGATTTTTATCAGTAAGCTGATAGTCTTTCTTATTTTTAAACAGTACAATAATTCCACGTCTATTTCTATCAACTTTTTTGTTAAATCGATTTGTAACGATATTTGCTGTATCCGTTTTTTTGATTATTAAAACACAATCATTTGCTCCATCTTTATTTAGATCTCCAAAATATTTTTCAAATAGAGTGTATCCTTTAGGAATAAAGTTAGAAAGAGCGTTGTTTTGTGCTTTACAGTTAAAGGCAATCAATAGCAGAAAACCTAATATTTGAAGTGGTTTTTTCATATTGTGAGCAACTTTTACACGCTAAACTTTAGGTGTTTTTATACTGTTAAAAATAGCAATTAAATTTTTTAAGTATTCGAATATAGCTAAAAAAAAGCAACCTCAATTAAGGTTGCTTTTTAGTTATATTTTAAAAAGGATTAAAATTTACTAAATACTCCCTTTTTTAAGATTACAGTTTTAGTTGGTTTGTTAGTGCTTTTAGGAACACTATTAGTTATTGGTTCTAACTTGAATGTTTCTTTACCTTCCACTAATACCAGTAAGTTTTCTTTTATCTCAGCAATACTAACAGAGTTGTCGCCAGTACAGTTAGGTTCACCTTCCCAAGAATAACAGAATTTGTTTTCTTTAGAGTCTTCCCATTTCCATTCAGCTAATCCACCTTCGTTTTCTGGTGTTGGATTAGTTAACTCAACAAAATAAGTACCTGCTTGAGAGAAAATAACTGTAAGTTCATGTATGGTTCCTACTACGTCTTCTCCGTTAACTTCTGTCATTTTCCAAGTTCTACATAACAAATCAGTGTTAGAAGATGAGCTGATTTTTTCAATCTTAGAAGAGCTAACTTCTATGCTTGTAGAGGTTTTGTTATCTACAATTGTAAAATCCATTTTAGTTCCATTAATACTTGAAATGATGATTTGACCAAAATCAATAAGATTAATGGTTTTGTCGTCAACAATTTCATACTGTCCTAAAAGAACATTATTCTCATTGTTTTTAGCTTTGCTTTTGTTTGAAGAAGCACTTTTTACAATAATGTAATTACCGTCTTTATTAAACTCAAAAGATTTGTAATTACTGTTTTCAATTTCCCATTTAGAGCTAATTTCCTCTTTCTTGATTTTAGTAGATGGGATTTCATCGTTTGAACTACAAGATATTGTTATTAAGGTAAGGAATAACAATGTTGCAATTTTTCCAATAGTTTTCATAGTGTTAAATGTTTAATAATGAACAAAAATAAATTTATATATGTAAAAAGCAAAGAAGAGTTTTTCTCTATTGGTTTTATGAAAAATAAAAAGCCAATCTTTTTTAGATTGGCTTTTAAATATGATTAGAATTTAAGTATTATCCTAAGAAAGGGTACTTATAATCAGTTGGGCTAACGAAAGTTTCTTTAATTAAACGAACAGAAGTCCAACGTAATAAGTTTTGAGCAGAACCAGCTTTATCATTAGTTCCAGAAGCTCTAGCTCCTCCAAATGGTTGTTGTCCTACTACAGCACCAGTTGGCTTATCGTTAATATAGAAGTTACCAGCAGCATTTTCTAAAGCTTTAGATGCTTTTTCTACAATATATCTGTCTGTAGAGAAAATAGCTCCAGTTAAAGCGTACTCAGTAGATTCATCAACTAATTTTAATGAAGCTTCCCACTCAGCATCTTCGTATACGTAAACAGTCATAACAGGACCGAATAATTCAGTACACATAGTAGCATACTTTGGAGATTTACTTACAATTACAGTTGGCTCAATAAAGTATCCTACAGATTTATCGTAACCACCACCAATAATAATATCAGCATCAGCATCTTCTTTAGCAGCATCAATATATTTAGCTATCTTATCGAAAGATCCTTCGTGAATTACTGCATTTACAAAATTAGATGGATCTTCTGGAGAACCCATTTTAATTTCACTAGTTTGGGCAACTAAATGCTTCTTAACATCTTCCCAAATAGAAGCAGGAATGTATGCACGAGAAGCTGCAGAACATTTCTGACCTTGGAATTCAAATGCTCCTCTAGTAATTGCAGTAGCAACTTGTAATGGATTTGCTGAGTTATGCGCCCAGATAAAATCTTTACCTCCAGTTTCTCCAACAATTCTTGGGTATGTTTTATATGTGTGGATGTTGTTTCCTATTTGTTGCCATAAGTTTTTGAATACATGCGTAGATCCTGTAAAGTGTAATCCAGAGAAATCTGGAGAAGCTAATACAGTATCAGTAATCATTACTGGGTCACCATATACAACGTTAATTACACCGTCAGGTAAACCAGCTTCTTTAAATAAGTCAACTATTACTTGAGCAGAATATGCTTGGTGATCAGATGGTTTCCAAACAACAACGTTCCCCATTAAAGCAGCTGCAGCAGGTAAGTTAGCAGCAATAGATGTAAAGTTAAATGGAGTAATTGCATATACAAAACCTTCTAATGGTCTGTACTCAACTCTGTTCCAAATTCCAGGAGCAGAAGCAGGCTGATCTTTGAAAATATCAGTCATGTACTCTACGTTGAAACGGAAAAAGTCAATCATTTCACAAGCAGCATCGATTTCTGCTTGGTGCACGTTTTTAGACTGAGCAATCATAGTTGCAGCATTCATTTTTGCTCTATAAGGACCAGCTAATAATTCAGCAGCCTTTAAAAAGATAGAAGCACGCTCCATCCAGCTAACACTAGACCAAGCTTCTCTAGCAGCTAAAGCTGTAGAAATAGCAGCATCTACGTGAGATTTATCTGCTGTGTGGTACTGACCAACTACATGCTTATGATCATGTGGAGGTGTAATATTTTTAGTGTTTCCAGTTCTAACTTCTTCACCATTAATGTGCATTGGTACATCAACGTTACTATTGTACATTGCTTTGTAAGTAGCCAATAATTCTTCTCTTTCAGGAGAGCCAGGAGCGTATCCTTTTACAGGTTCGTTTACTGCTTTAGGAACATTAAAAAATCCTCTTGCCATTTTTATTATGTTGTTTGTATGTTTAAAAAATATTTTTTTCAAAAAAGCAAAAAACAAAATCTAATACTATTAATTTGCAAAGACTAAGTAGTTTACATTTTCAAACAATCTTTAGATTGATTCGAGGGACAAAGTTAACACTTATTTTTAGTAATAACTAAGTAGTTTTTACGTCTTAATTTACCAAAAGAGATACTATATGTGCACGGTAACTTATTTACCTTTAGGGAATAATGATTTTATATTAACGTCTAACAGAGATGAAGATCCTAAACGAAGAACAATACCACCTAAAGAATACAATGAAGATGGTATAAAATTAAAGTACCCAAAAGACGAATTAGCTGGTGGTACTTGGATTGGTTTGTCTGAAAAAAACAGATTGATTTGCCTGTTAAATGGTGGTTTTACAAAACATGTTAGAGCTGCTTCGTATAAAATGAGTAGAGGGATTATAGTTAAAGAATTATTGAAAGTAAATAATCCTGTTGAGATTATTAATCAGTTTGATTTTAATGGAATTGAACCTTTTACTATTGTACTTGTTGACTGGGAAAAAACGTTAAATGCCTATGAGTTGGTTTGGGATGGTGAAGAAAAACATTTTCAAGAACTAGGCGATCAACCTAAAATCTGGTCATCATCTACTTTGTATGACGAAGGAATGAAACAATTGCGTAAAGATTGGTTTGCCGATTGGTTAAAAGAGAATACTGAGATTTCTCAGGAAAATATTGTAGCATTTCATCAAGATGATACTAGAGGAGAGGAAGGAGTTTCTCTAAAAATGAAACGTTCAAAGGTTGAAACAGTTAGCACAACTTCAGTAAAAAAAGAAAAGAACCATGTAACTATGGATTATTACATAGTTGACTAAAATATATAGCTTAAAATAATTATTAGAAAATTGTAGTTTTTAGTATTTTCGCAAAAAAAAGTTATGTGTAAAAAACAGCTGTTCGTGGTAACTACAATGATTCTTTTTTTGTTTACCAGTTGTTTTGAATTTGTTGAAGAAATTAGTTTTAATAAAGACGGGTCGGGTAGTGCTACCTTTACCTTGAATTTAAGCAAGAATAAAACCAAACTAGCTTCTATCATGTTGTTAGATAGCGTTAATGGCTATAAGGTTCCTTCTAAAAGTACTATCGGAAAAAAAGTTGCTGAAGTTGTTCAGAAAATAAAAAAAACTAAAGGAGTACATAATGTAAATTGTGCGTTAGATTTGGATGAATTTATACTTGCTATTTCATGTGACTTTGATAATGTTGAAGCCATAAATAATGTATTGGTAGCTTTTAGTTCTAAAAAACAAGCGCAAGCTATAAAGAAACAACAACACTTCACTTACAATAAAAAGAGTAAAACATTTGTTCGTAGTCATCATTTTGATATTGGAAGAGAGTTTCAAAAAACCAAAATGAAAGATCGAAAAGTTTTCGAAACAGCTACGTATACAGGTGTATATCGTTTTGATGATTTAGTACAATCAAGTACTAATAAACAATCAAAAATTTCAAAAAGTAAAAAAGCAGTTATGTTACGAGTAAAGGCTCAAGACATAATAACCAATAAATACACAATCAAGAATAAAATTCAACTACAGAACTAAAAGTTATGATAAGAAAAATAATCTCAGCATTATTATTAGTAAACACATTTGTTGTTTTACAAGCTCAAAAACTAGAAACCAAAATACCTAATAACGTAGACATTGTTATCGCAGCAAACGCAGATAACCTGTTTAGTTTGATAGATGTTTCGGATATTGATAATAGTTTTTTAGGAAAAGGAGCATTAAGAGGGGCGAATAAAAAAGCAAAAGTTAACTCGGTAAGTGATTTAGGAGTTGATATCAAGTCAAATTCATATTACTTTTTCAAGAAAACAGATAGTATATCTTATCATACTATTTTGGTTGAGTTAACTGATAAAGCTCAATATGAGAATACTTTAAAAGAAAGACAACAAAAGAAAATTAAAAGAGAAAACGGATATAGCTATCTGGAAGGTTATAATAATTTAACTATTTGGAATGATAATATACTTGCTATTGTTAACGGAAGTAAATCATATAGTTATTTTAAAGAGCACAAAGAGCGTTTTAATAAATTAAAAAAAGAAGGAGAATCAAAGTATTCTTTTAAAAAGAGAATTGTTAAATCGTGGATTAAAGAAGAGGCATTAAAGACTTTAAATAGCAATCCATCTAATTCATTAGCAACCAATAAAAACTTTCAAAAAGGGAAGAAAAAGAATGCTTCAGCAACATTGTGGGTTCGCAACTATGGAATGTTTATGTCTAACTTAATTCAAGAGTTTGGAAAAACAATGCGATCAACAATGTCGTACTTAATGCCTTCAAAAGGTAAAAATATTTACGGAGTTGAAGAGGTGACTGCTAATTTGTTTTTTGAGAAAGCTAACATCCGAGTTTTATTAGAAATGTCGGTTAGCGATTACATGAAAAAATCTTTCAAAAAGATTTATAACAAAAGAATGAATTCAGCCCTTGTAAATAGCTTTGATCATGAAAAAGCATTAGCATTTTGGAGTATGTCTATTAATACTGAAGAAATGCTTGTACAGTATCCTGTAATGATGAATAACTTATATGGGGCTATTTTACCAAAGTTTAAACAAGAGTTTGAAATAGTTGGTGATATATTGTCATTAGTTATTGATGAGGAAGCTATTGCAAAATTGGTAACTGGTGATGCGCTTTTTGTATTAAATGAGTTTGGGAAAAAAGAAGTAGAGTATACGAAGTATGAATATGATGAGGATTATAAGCGTAAAGAGGTAACAAAGACAAAAGAAACTTTAGTTCCAGATTTTACTATAATGATAGGTTCTGAAGAAAAAGAATTGTTAACTAAAGTATTTAAGTTAGGAGAAAAATATAAAGCTGTTAAAGAAACGAACAACGTTTATGAGTTAATCTTAAAAAAAGCGAAATTACCGTTTGGTTTTTATGCAGTAGTTAAAAATGGAGTTTTATATTTTACTACTTCAAAAGCAAATGCTATAAGTATAGAGTCTGGTAGAACTAATTTTGCTAGTAAAAAGCATAATAAGCTTATAAGAAATAATTCTACTGTGTTATTTGCAGATGTAAATAAGATAATAAACAAATTACCAACAGAGTGGTTTGGGAAAACTGAAGATAAAATGGCTAGTTTGTCTAATGAATATATCGAGAATCTTAACTTTACAGTTTCTAGAATGAAAGGAAATAAAATTTCTTCAGAATTAAGATTAAATACAAAGGGTAAAGAAGAAAATACATTAAAGCTATTATTTAGATTGATAGATAATATGGCTAAATAAGCAGATGATAAAAAAGATAGTATATTCTATTTTACTTATATTAAGTATCATATTTACAGTTGGGTTTTTTAGGTATAATCCAACTGTAAATTTATCTAATACTATACCTAGTTCGGCAGAAGCTATAGTAAGAATTAATTTACGTGAAGCTGAATTTAACATTGTAAAAGATGTTGTGCTCCATCCACTTTCATATATAGATTTTGAAGAAAGTTCAGAATCAGATTCCGAGAAAAGAATTTCTTTGTTTGATCAAATAGAGATTCCTAATAATGTGTTTTTCTACACAAATTCAACTGTTTTAAAAGATTTTTGGGTTAGCAGTACTATAGAAGTAAACGATAAGGCTGGTCTTGTGAACTTTTTAAAAAAAGAAGGGAAGTTGATAGAGGATAAAAGTAGGATTAATTGTTTTGCATATAAGAAGCTGTTTTTTCTTCTAAAAGAAAATAAACTTAGTGTTGTTTATAGTTTAAAAAAAACAACAAATATAGATCAAGTGCTTAATGCAGTTTTTGAAAAGAAAAGTTATTTAAAAGAGAATGATACAAAGCTTTTGAAACTAAAAAATAGCAACGGAATAATAGCTTTTCAAAGTAAAGAGTTTGGTTTTTTTGAGTTTGAAAAAGATGAAGAAGAATTGATTTTAAAAGGAGAGTTGAATGAGGAGAATAGTCCTTTTTTAGCATATGATTCCCAGGAGTTAAAAGAAGGGATGGCTTCTTTTTCTGGAAGAATAAATAAAGAGTGTCTTCTTTCTTTTATTGATGCAAAGAAAAAAGAAAAATTTAAGAAGTTAACAAACTTGTCCTTAGATTCCCTCAATAATTATTGGAATGGAGAAATAGACTTTAGTTTAGAGTCTTTTCAAAGTGAAAATGATACTATTGTTACCTATGAATATGATGATGATTTTAATAAGGTTGAAAAAAAATCAATTCATAAAAGCTTATTACCTGAAGTGTGTCTTAAGATTGGAGGAGGTAATGTGTTTAAGTATTTGTATGAGAATAAGGGAATTCAAAATGTAGAAGGAGAAGAGTTGTTGGTGTTGAACCCACTTTTTAAAACCTATGCGAATAATGAGGAGGAGGAGTTGCAGTTGTATTCAATAGATGATAATGTTTTTGATTTTACACCTAACAAAGAGAATAAGTTTTCTATGGTTTTTAATGTAGAGAGTTATTTAGAAGAAAACAGAGGTCTTTATACGTTATCCAATAAATATTTAAAACAGGTACAAAAAATTAAAGCTACGGTTAGTAACGATAATCAGCTAGAGTTGATTATCTCTTTAAAAGAATCTTCTTTAAAATCAATTTATCAAGATTTGAAATAAAAGCTAAAACTTTATTTAAGTTCTACAAGATAACTGACCTCTTAAATCAAAGCAAAAGATGCTGTTCCTACAAGAACTACTCCTATAGTAGCTAAAAACAAATAAACCATGTTTATTAAAGAGAACTTTACAAAGGTTTTGAAATAACCTTGACTATAAAAGCTTTTCATAGCTATAAATAGATATATTAAGAAAAGAAGGGTGAATATACCTTCGTCAGCTGTTTGTGTAAAGAAATCTAAAATAATATACAGTGTAATTAATAGAAAGAAAACAGTTTGAGTGTGAAATACAAATATTAAATGCTCTACGTAAGTATATCTTCTTCTTATATAAAATATTTTAAGAAAAAACGTAAAAATAGGCAGTAAAATGAAAAGAGAAATAGAACCATAAGAAAGCATCTGATTTAAAAATTGTTCTCTCATTTCTTTTTTGTCTACAAAACTATTTGCTACTTCAGCTCTACTGTAAAAAAACCTGTTTAGGAAAGTCTTTTCGTATTTTAAACTATCTAATGCATCATCGATATTAGCATCGGGATATTTACGATTATACACAATAAATTCGTCAAGTCTAGTGCCTCCCCCGAAAGATATTTTTCCGGGTATTTTACTATTTATAGAATCGTTAGCTTTTTTGTTTACCTCGTCTAGAATAGTCTTTTTAGTGATAGAATCTAAGGGTATTCTTTCTAATCGTTTATTGGTTTCATTTCTTAGGGAATCAATATTAATATCTTTTGGGATATCAGCCATTAAAGAAGTGTCTTTTTTAATATTTCCTTTACTGAAATCTTGAAATTTATTGTAACTAGAAACTAAACCAAAAATTAAAAAGAAAATAATTGAGGTAGTTATATAAAAACGAAAAGGGTTAACGTATCGAGTACGTTTCCCTTCTATATAATCTCTAGAAACTTTACCGGGTCTAATAAGTAGCGGGATTAAAGTTTTCCAAAATTTGGCATCCCAAGAAATAAAACCAGCAAAAACTTCGCGAACAAAGCTTCTTAGGGTGATTCTTTTTCCTTTGTTTTTTTGGCCGCATTCAGGGCAAAATTTTTCATTTTGAATAAAAGGATGTCCACAATTTAAGCAATTAGGGTCTTTTATAATTGCTACTTTATTTTTTTTACCCATCAGTTTAAAGTAGGAGTCGTCGTTAGTTGAAATGTTGGTATCGTCACAAGAAATTCTTCTGAAGTTTCAAAGTTAATCATTTTATAATTTCCTTTCATAGCTCCAAGAGAAGAAAGTAAAAAACAATTAGATTTGTAACTATAAGACTCGTTAGGTTTTAAAGTAGGAGTTTCTCCAACAACTCCTCTTCCTTCAACATATTCAACATTGCTTAAGGCGTCAAAAATAGTCCAAAAACGACCTAATAGCTTTACAGTGTCTTTCGAAGTGTTTTCGATAGATATGTAATAGCTAAAAGCATTTCGGAATCGATTTGCATGATAAATCGGACCATTGAATGTTGTTTTAACAGATATTTTTATCCCCCTAGTTATTTGCTGAAACATAGTATAAATATAAGGTTTTTTTACGTCTTAAGTCGTTTAAGACATGTGCAAATTACCTATTTTGGTTAAAATACCCCATACCAACTCCGATTACACGGTCGTAAGTTTCGCCGAAAGGTTTATAATATACGATAACGGTATATTCGTTTTCGGTTTGAAAGAAAGAACCGTCGATTTCATTCAAATTAATCAGGTTATTCTTGTCTAGAGTTACATAGCTATAGTTGTAAAAACCTTGTTTAAGTAAAATTGAAGCTTCGTAAATTCTGTCTTTAGAGTTGTACTTCATTTTGTTTTCGTCGGTTAGTCTATAGTTATTGTAAGCGCCATACACATAAATATTTTTGTCTTCTAAAGGTTCAAAGGCGTCTAGTGAAAAATGTACCAACGAATAATCAGCTTCCGTATTTGGAATGTTAGAGTCCATGGTTCTAATAATAAACTGACCATTAATATCAGGATTGTAGGTGTATATTTTATCAGCTCTTTGTTCGTCAGTGTATAAATAGCTATTGTAAATATCTTTGCGTTCAACTTTTGCAATGTTTAAACTAGTTGTTCTTATAAACTTACTATCGAAGTTTAAAAATTCATTTCCACCCCAGAAATTAGTAGCGATAGTATGGTTGTATAAAAGTTGTTGAGGTTTAATAAATTGAGGTTGAATATTATTTATTGCTGTGCTCCAATTATGATTTTGAAATAAGGTAACGTTTATTTCTTGATTGGGATTGTTGATTTGTAAATCGGGGTGATTTACGGCAAATTGAACTGTTTGTTTTTGGTTGTTAGATTTAGTGTCTCTGCTTCTAAACACAGCCACACCAACCGTAGTAATATTTTCATAAAAAACACAGCGTCTAGTAAACACAACTTCATAGTCTTCATCTAATACGGAAATTAGATAATTCCCACTTTTGGTAATTACAGTGTTTTGATTTGGTAAATCAACTGAATAATGAGTGTAGGGTTGTAATGTGTTAAAGGAGTTACTGAAGTTGACTATTTCAATTTGGTCAAATCCATCAATGTATTGATTGGTTGTAATGTTACTAGGTTTCCAATCATGTGTCATGTGTTGTATTTTATATTGATAATCCTTGCTGTCAGCATCTAAATCATCAAACGATAATGTTAGCACACTACCTAAAGGAACAATGGCAGAAAACTGATTGTTGCTGTTTTTTGGACGTAACTGAACTGTTTTTATATTTTGAGCACTTAGGTGAATTGATATGCAAAAAGTGATTAAAAATAAAATATGTTTTTTCATAGATAGAAAGGTATCAAAATGTAAGCCAAAGATAAACTTCTTTATTTAGAATAGGTATAAATAAAGAGAACTCTAAAAGATAAAAATACAAATGCTTACCAAAAAAAGTCAAAATCAGTAAATTTGCATGTTTTTTAAGAAAATCAAATTAATCAGTTCCTATGTCAAAAGACATCCGTATTAAGAAAGGCTTGGACATCAAGCTAGTTGGCGAGGCAGAACAAGTTACTACCGAACTTCCATTGGGTAGTACATTTGCAGTAAAGCCAGATGATTTTCACGGCGTTATTCCTAAAATTTTAGCTAAAGAAGGTACAGAAGTAAAAGTAGGTCAAGCACTTTTTCATGCAAAAAGTGATGAGCGTATTTTATTTGCTAGTCCTGTTAGTGGAAAAATTACAGAAATCGTTCGTGGAGCACGAAGAAAAGTTTTAGCAATTAAAATCACTGCTGATGCACAGCAGGAATACAAAGATTTTGGAAAAAAAGATGTTGATTCAATGTCTGGAGAAGAAGTGAAAAATCACTTATTCGCTTCAGGTTGTTGGCCATTTGTAAAGCAACGTCCATACGATATTGTAGCAAATCCAAATCAAGCACCAAAAGCAATTTTTGTATCAGCCTACGCAAGTGCACCTCTAGCAGCAGATTATGATTATGCATTAAAAGGTAAGGAAGCTGAATTACAGGCGGCTTTAACTGCGTTAACAAAGTTAACAGAAGGTAAAGTACATGTGTCAGTTGCAAAAAATTCAACATTATCTCCATTCAAGAGCATGAAAGGTGTTGAGTTGCACAATGTATCAGGTCCACACCCAATAGGGAATGTAAGTACACAAATAGCACAAATTGATCCGATAAACAAAGGAGAAGTTGTATGGGTAGTTACTCCACAAGACTTAGTAGTAATAGGTGAACTATTATTAACAGGTAAATTTAATGCAAAACGTACCGTTGCTTTAGCTGGTTCTAAGTTTAATAAGCCACAATATGTTACTGTTTTAGCTGGAGCTCAAATAGCTGATGTAGTTAAAGGAAATTTAGATGCAGATAATGCACGTATAGTTTCAGGAAACATATTAAGTGGATTACAAGTTGATGAAAACGGTTTCTTAGGATACTATGATAATCAGGTAACTGCAATTCCAGAAGGAGATGATTATGAATTCTTCGGTTGGAATAAACCAGTATTTAATAAAATCTCAACTTCTAGAGCATTAACTTTTTCTTGGTTAAATCCAAAGAAAAAATACGATTTAAATACAAATACTAATGGAGAGCATAGAGCTTTTGTAGTAACAGGTTCTTACGAAGAAGTATTTCCATTAGATATCTATCCGTTGCAATTATTAAAAGCTTGTATGTATAAAGATCTTGACGAAATGGAAGGATTAGGAGCATACGAAATTGCACCAGAAGATTTTGCGTTAACAGAATTTATTTGTGTATCTAAACAACCTCACCAGAAAATAATTCGTGAAGGATTAGATTTAATGAGAGAAGAATTAGGATAAGATATGGGCTTAAAACAAAATTTACATAATTTAAAAGAAAAGTATAAAGGAACTAAAATGGCTCCGCTATTTAATGGTTTCCATACTTTCTTATACTTGCCAAATGAGACAACTCACGGAGGAACTCATATTAAGGCAGCAGATGATTTAAAACGTACAATGAATATAGTAATTATGGCATTAGTTCCATGTTTACTATTTGGTATGTTTAATGCAGGATATCAACACCACGCAGCTATTAATGGATTTACAGAAGGAATGTCTTTCTTCAGTGGAGAATTTTGGAACTTAGACAATTTATTAGTCGGAGCAGCTAAAATATTACCATTAGTAATTGTTTCTTATGTTGTTGGTTTAGCAATAGAATTTGTGTTCTGTATCATTAAAGGACACGAAATAGAAGAAGGATACTTAGTAACAGGAATGTTAGTTCCGTTAATTGTACCTATAGATTTACCATTATGGATGTTAGCAGTTGCAGTTGCATTTGGAGTTGTAATTGGTAAAGAAGTATTTGGAGGAACAGGAATGAATATCTTAAATCCAGCATTAACAATCCGTGCATTTTTATTCTTCGCATATCCAACTTGGATGTCAGGAGATAAAGTATGGGTAGCTGGTGCAAGAGAATTAGCAGGAACTGCTGATGCAATTTCAGGAGAAACAATGTTAGGAAGTTTAGCACAAAATGCTACAACTAATTTCTCAGTGTCAGATATGTTCTTCGGATTTATTCCAGGTTCAGTAGGAGAAACATCAACTTTCTTAATTTTATTAGGAGGTTTATTCTTAATCTTTACAAAAATTGGTAGCTGGAGAATTATGTTATCTTCAGTAATTGGAGCCTTAGTAATGGGATTCATCTTCAACCAAGTTGTAGAAATGGGATGGATTGGTGAAACAAGTAAGTTTTACGGATTAATGAGTTTAGACTTTTGGAAACATTTATTAATTGGTGGTTTTGCATTTGGAGCAGTTTATATGGCTACAGATCCAGTATCGGCTGCACAAACAAACAAAGGAAAATGGATTTACGGTTTCTTTATTGGATTTATTTCAATCATGATCCGTGTATTTAACCCAGCTTATCCAGAAGGAGTAATGTTAGCTATTTTATTAATGAACGTATTTGCTCCAACAATTGATCACTATGTGGTTCAAGGAAATGTTAAGAGAAGATTAAAACGTGCTAAAGTTAAAACTGCCTAATTATGAGTAAGAAAACAGAAAGCAATGGATATACGCTACTTTTTGCCATAGGTATGGTATTAGTAGTAGGAGCTTTGTTAGCGTTTACAGCGTCATCGCTTCGACCAATGATTGACGGAAATAAACGTATAGAAAAGCAACAGAATATTTTATACGCAATGGGTGTAAATGAAAACGATGAAAGCAGTGCAATCTTTGTTTCAAAAGACAAAGTAGCTGGTGAGTTTTCAAAGTACATCAAAAAGCAATTAGTTATTGAAGGAGACAAAGTAACTGAAGATGACAAAGCGTATTTAATTGATGTTAAAAAACAACAAACTTCTGCAAAAGCAGGAAACGAAAGAAAGTTACCACTATTTGTTGGTGAAAAAGACGGTAAAACGTTTTATATAGCACCAATTAGAGGTAAAGGTCTTTGGGATGCTATTTGGGGATATGTTGCAATGGATGCAAATATGGTAGTTCAAGGAGCTTTCTTCGATCACAAAGGAGAAACACCAGGATTAGGAGCTAACATTAAGCAACGTTATTTTATGGACGATTTTATCGGTGAAAATTTAATGAGCAATGGTGTTTTTAAAGGAATTACTGTTTCTAAATCGAATAACGATCCGAAGAATGAAGATAAAAATGATAATGAAGTAGATGCAATTGCAGGAGCTACAATTACTGGAGATGGTGTTGCTGCTATGATTAAGTCAGAGTTAGGATTATACTTACCTTTCTTCAAGTCATTAAAAGAATCTAATAAAATAAAATTATAATATATGGGACTTTTATCAAAGAAAGACGCAGCGTTAATTACTGACCCATTAGCAGATAATAACCCAATTACAATTCAAGTATTAGGTATTTGTTCTGCATTAGCAATTACAGCAGAATTAAAGGCATCTATTGTAATGTCTATTTCTGTATTATTTGTATTAGGAATAGGAAATGTAGTAATCTCTTTAATGAGAAACATTATACCATCAAAAATTAGAATTATTGTACAGTTAGTAGTAGTAGCTGCTTTAGTAATTATTGTGGATCAGGTATTAAAGGCTTTTGCTTATGAATTAAGTAAAACTTTATCTGTATTCGTAGGATTAATTATTACCAACTGTATTATCATGGGACGTTTTGAAGCATTTGCTTTAGGAAATGGACCATGGAGATCATTTTTAGATGGAATTGGAAATGCTTTAGGATATGCTGTAATTTTAATTGCAGTAGGTTTCTTTAGAGAATTGTTAGGTTCTGGTACTTTATTAGGATTTAAAGTATTAGGAGACCCAATTGAAAAGACAGGATTATATTCTATTGGATATGAGAATAACGGATTCATGTTATTATCACCAATGGCATTAATCGTTGTAGGTATTATTATTTGGGTACAACGTAGTAGAAACAAAGCATTAATTGAAGACTAACATCGTTAGGCTTCATTAAAAAAATATAGAAAATGGAACATATAGAATTATTTTTCAAGTCGATATTTATAGATAACATGGTTTTTGCTACGTTCTTAGGAATGTGTTCTTACTTAGCAGTATCTAAAAAAGTATCAACAGCTGTAGGTTTAGGAGCTGCTGTAATATTCGTATTAGCAGTAACTGTACCAATTAACTGGTTGTTAGATCAATATTTATTACAGCCAGGAGCTTTATCTTGGTTAGGAGCAGAGTATGCAGACTATGATTTAAGTTTCTTATCGTTTATCATGTTTATTGCAACAATTGCAACCATGGTACAATTAGTAGAAATTATTGTAGAGAAATTTGCACCAGCTTTATACAACTCTTTAGGTATTTTCTTACCGTTAATTGCAGTAAACTGTGCAATTTTAGGAGGATCTTTATTTATGCAATCTCGTGAAATTCCAACATTGGGTTTATCATTAACTTATGGAATTGGATCAGGAATTGGATGGTTTTTAGCAATTTTAGCTATTGCAGCTATTCGTGAAAAAATTAGATATTCATCTGTGCCACCAGCGTTAAGAGGATTAGGAATTACTTTTATCATTACTGGTTTAATGGCTATCGGATTCATGAGTTTTGGTGGAATGTTAACAGGAGGAGATGACGAAGGAAAAAAAGAAGAGGCTCCTAAAGCAGAAATCAAAATAGAAGAGAAGAAGCAAGAGGTAAAAGAGGATACTAAAGAATTAGCTGATAACACTAAAAAAATTACAGAATAATGATGTTTTTAGAAGTAAGTACTGGAGGAACAGTAGCTGTAACTGTAGTAGCATTCTTAGCAATTGTATTAGTTTTAGTAGGATTGTTATTATTTGTAAAACAAAAATTAGCACCATCGGGACCTGTAAAGATTACGATTAACGGTGATAAAACAATTGAAGTAGCTTCAGGAGGTACCTTATTATCTACCTTAGGAAACGAAAAAATCTTCTTACCATCAGCATGTGGTGGTGGTGGATCATGTGTACAATGTGAGTGTCACGTAAATTCAGGTGGAGGTGAAGCTTTACCTACAGAAACTCCTCACTTTACACGTAAAGAATTACAACACGGTATCCGTTTAGCATGTCAAGTAAAAGTAAAACAAGACATGGATATTTCTATTCCAGAAGAAATTTTTGGAATTAAGAAATGGGAAGCAACTGTAGTACGTAATTATAATGTAGCAACTTTTATTAAGGAATTCGTAGTTGAAATTCCTGAAGAAATGGACTATAAAGCTGGAGGGTATATTCAGATTGAAATTCCTGAGTGTGAGATTAAATATTCAGATATGGATATTACAGCACATCCACAAGATCATCCAGGTGAACCAAATAAATTTGAGGCTGATTGGGATAAGTTTAACCTTAGACCATTAGTAATGAAGAATACTGAAATAGTAGAAAGAGCATATTCTATGGCTTCTTACCCTGCAGAAGGGCGTGAAATCATGTTAAATGTTCGTGTTGCAACACCTCCTTTCGACCGCGCTAAAGGTGGATGGATGGATGTTAATCCAGGTGTAGCATCATCTTATATCTTCAACCAAAAACCAGGAGATAAAGTAACTATTTCAGGACCTTATGGTGAGTTCTTTATCAATGAATCTGAAGCAGAAATGTTATATGTAGGTGGAGGAGCTGGTATGGCACCAATGCGTTCGCACATTTATCACTTATTTAAAACTTTAAAAACTGGTAGAAAGGTTACATATTGGTATGGAGGTCGTTCTAAAGCAGAATTATTTTACATTCACTACTTTAGAGCATTAGAAAAAGATTTTCCAAACTTTAAGTTCTACTTAGCTTTATCAGAGCCTTTAGAGCAAGATAACTGGAAAGTTAAAAAAGATATTAACGATGAGGCTGGAGATGGTTTCGTTGGGTTTATTCACCAAGTTGTAATAGACCAATATTTATCTAAACATGATGCCCCAGAAGATTTAGAATTATACTTCTGTGGACCACCATTAATGAACAAAGCAGTACAAAAAATGGGAGAAGATTTTGGTCTTGATGACGAAAACATCCGATTTGATGACTTTGGAGGATAGAATTATTTTTTCTTATATAAATAAAAACCAACGCTTATGCGTTGGTTTTTTGCTTTTTAGAAGTAATTTGAAGCCATTCGGAAAGTATCTAGGTTGTAATTCTATGTTTTTAATGAAACTTGCTCTTAAAATCACCCATTACGGGTAATTTTAAGGGGGTAATTAATTAATACTTTGGAACAAAAATAATCATGAGTTGTCCGAGATGTAATTCAAAATATTTAAGGGTAAAGAAAAAAACAGTTATTCAAAAACTATTTTCATCTAGTAGAAAATATAAATGCTTTCATTGTAAGTGTATTTTTATGAGGGTGTTTTTGATGAATAAAGTTTATTTTTTTTCAAAATAATATAGATGTTGTACTTGGTGATAGAAACCGTACCTTTGCACAAATTTTGCATAAATGATTTCTTTTCAGGATTTAGACTTATCAAACGCGTTACGCAATTCAATAGAAGACCTTGGTTTTGTTAATCCAACACCAATACAAGAACAGGCTTATCCTATTGTAAGATCGGGTAAAGATGTTGTAGGTATAGCACAAACAGGTACAGGTAAAACATTTGCTTACATGTTGCCAATACTTAGAGATTTAAAGTTCTCTAAACAGCAACATCCTAGAGTACTTATTTTAGTGCCAACAAGAGAGTTGGTTGTACAGGTAGTTGAAGAGATTGAAAAATTAGCAAAGTATATAACACTGCGTACAATTGGTGTTTATGGAGGTGTAAATTTAAATCGCCACAAGGAAGCTGTAATGCAAGGAGCAGATATTATAGTAGCCACACCTGGACGTTTATATGATTTAGCATTAAGTAATGTGTTAAAGTTGAAATCAATTCAGAAGCTAGTAATAGATGAAGTTGATGTAATGCTAGATTTAGGATTTAGATTTCAATTGCTAAACATTTTTGATATACTTCCTCCAAGACGTCAAAATATTATGTTTTCAGCTACAATGACTGAAGATGTAGAGGCCTTGATCGATGATTTCTTTATAGGGCCTAAGAAAATAGCAATAGCAGTTAGTGGTACACCATTAGATAACATAAAACAAGTGTGTTATGATGTTCCAAACTTTTATACAAAGGTTAATTTATTAAACGAATTGCTACTAGATAAATCTGAGTTTAGTAAAGTATTAATTTTTGCACCTAACAAAAGAAATGCTGATAGATTGTTTGAATGTGTAAAAGAGGAGTATCCTTCACAATCATGTGTAATTCATTCAAATAAGACTCAGAACTATCGTTTACGATCTATTGAGCAGTTTAATAAAGGAGAAAAGAGAATTTTAATAGCTACAGACGTTATTGCACGTGGTTTAGACTTAGAAGAAGTTACACATGTAATTAATTTCAATACACCACATTTCCCAGAAAACTACATGCACAGAATTGGTCGTACAGGACGAGCAGAGCATGAGGGAAAAACAATATTATTTTCAACAGAAAAAGAACAAGAGGCTAAAAAGAGAATCGAAGAATTAATGAATTACGAGATTCCTAAGTTAGATATTCCAGAGCAAGTTGAAATAACTAAGCAATTAACCGAAGAAGAACGACCAAAAGAAGAGCGAGAAATCTCAAAAAATAGAACATCACAAGAGTATGTTCCTGGACCAGCTTTTCATGAAAAGAAAGAAAAAAATAAAAAAACAAATCAAGGAGGTTCTTATAGAAGAGAAATTGCTAAAAAGTATAAGAAACCAAAAACTAGAGGAGATAAAAACTACAATAAAAGAAACAAAAGAAAGTAATGAGAGCACTTACAGAGCAAGAACTTCATAATTTAGGAATGAATATTGTGGGGAAAGAACTGCAAGAAAAAGGCTTTGAATTTGTTGCAATTAATAGTGAGCTTAAGAGACATCCTCAATTTGTTTTGTTTAAAAAGGGAGAGCCCACAATTTTTGTGATTGTAAAAACTACCAATAATATTCAATCACCAGAGGAATATGATGTTTTATGGATGGAAACATTTAAAGAGCATGCAAAAAAGCATAATGCAAAAGTTTGGTTTGCAGGTGTAGGTATAGCAAATGCAGAAAGTGTAGATCTGCCAGTTTTTAAGGATCAGCCATACTATGTGGCGTTTAATGACTTCATAAAGTTTTAAAAATATTGTTTTTATAGATTGTGTTTAACAAATTATAAAACACTCAATACCATTTATACATAATAATTTACCATTCACACATGGTTTTGTATTTGTCTGGTATACAGTGTTTTAAATCCTTATATTTGCATAAGGGGAATTAATAAATACAATCATGAAAAAAAAATTACTTAAGGGGATTCAAAATTTTTTTAAAAACATTTTAGCTCGGTTAGCCGAGTTTGGAAAAGCTGCTGGTTACGCAATTAACCACTAAGCAATAACAAATTTTGAAAAAGGAACACTCGTTTTATGATAAGACGAGTGTTTTTTTTGTGCTTTAATGTTAACTTTATCAAATGAAAGAGTTGTTATTAGAGATACAGAAATGTAGAATATGTGAAAACTTTATTGAGCCAAGACCAGTGGTGTTTGCTAATAAAGATTCAAAAATTATTATCATAGGACAAGCACCAGGTACTAAAGTTCATAAATCTGGAATACCTTGGGATGATGCAAGTGGTAAACAACTTAGAGCTTGGCTAGGAGTTACCAATGAACAATTTTATAACGTTACTAATTTTGGAATTATTCCAATGGGGTTCTGTTATCCAGGAAAAGGAAAATCTGGAGACTTACCACCAAGAAAAGAATGCGCTCCTAAATGGCATGAGCTATTGATAAATAAGATGCAAAACGTAGAATTGGTATTGTTGATTGGGATGTATGCACAGAAATATTATTTAAAAGAAGGAGCTAAAAAGACATTAACTGAAACAGTCAATCATTACGAAGAATATTTACCAAAGTATTTTGCATTGCCCCACCCATCTCCAAGAAATAGATTTTGGTTAACTAAAAACCCATGGTTTGAAAAGGATATTTTACCAGAACTGAAGAAAAAAGTAACAAAAATAATATCGAGGAGCTAAGTTGATAAATTTGTACTTTTGCATCCTATGATAGAAACACGTGAAGCCATATCTGAAAAAGCGGTTTTAATTGGTATTATAACCCAACATCAAGACGAAAAACAGTCAGAGGAATATTTAGATGAATTAGAGTTTTTAACTTTAACAGCTGGAGGAGTTGCAGTTAAGCGTTTTGTACAAAAATTAGATAAGCCTAATCCAAAAACTTTTCTAGGAACAGGAAAGTTAGAAGAGGTAAGAGCTTATATAGAATCACACAATATAGGAACAGCAATTTTTGATGATGAATTGTCTCCTGCACAATTAAGAAATATAGAGAATTTTTTAAATTGTAAAATATTAGATAGAACAAATTTAATTCTAGATATTTTTGCAAACAGAGCTCAAACAAGTTCAGCTAAAGCACAAGTAGAACTTGCACAGTATCAATACTTATTACCTAGGTTAACAAGAATGTGGACTCACCTTGATAAACAAAAAGGAGGTATTGGTATGCGTGGACCAGGAGAAACTGAAATAGAAACAGATCGTCGTATAATTCGCGATAAGATATCATTGCTTAAAAAGAAGTTAGTTACTATTGATAAGCAAATGGCTGTTCAGAGAAAGAACAGAGGTAAAATGGTTCGAGTTGCTCTGGTTGGTTATACAAACGTAGGAAAGTCTACATTAATGAACGTAGTAAGTAAGAGTGATGTTTTTGCAGAAAACAAGCTATTTGCTACATTAGATACAACAGTTAGAAAAGTAGTTATTAAAAACATTCCTTTTCTAATGACAGATACTGTTGGTTTTATTAGAAAATTGCCTACTCAATTAGTAGAATCTTTTAAATCAACTTTAGACGAAGTTAGAGAAGCTGATCTATTATTACATGTAGTAGATATTTCTCACCCAAATTTTGAAGACCATATTGCGTCTGTAAATAAAATATTAGATGAGATAGAGTCTGTTCATAAACCTACTGTAATGGTTTTTAATAAAATAGATGCTTATACACATGAAGTTATTGATGAAGATGATTTAGTAACAGAAAAAACAAAAGCACACTATACACTTTCAGATTGGGAAAAAACATGGATGAAAGATATCGAAAAGGAAAGTATTTTTATTTCAGCATTAAATAAAAGTAACTTAGAAGATTTTAAAGATAAAGTTTATGAAGAGGTGAAAAAAATCCATATTCAACGCTTTCCATATAACGATTTCTTATACCAAGAATATTAAAAGTTTAACATAAATTGATAAACTTTTAACCTAAAAAGAACTTGAATATTTTGTTATTTAAGTTCTTTTTTATTATATTTAGATTCCCTTAATAAATAAAATGTATATTTTTTAAGTAGTTATAAATCAGTTTTTTTAACCATTTTAACCCCCTGAAAATGAGAAATAACACACTTACCCAGAATAGAATATTTGACCATTTACTTGATCATTTTTTTTCAAATTAAAAGCTAGCTACAACTATCTAGTCAATTTTTTTATCATTTAACTTATAAAAATCTAGAAAGAATTTTAATTCAATAGATTATCTCTATTGTTTAGAAACTTCGATTTTGTATACGTTAATCTAATTTGATTAAAATGAAAAATGTATTCACAATATTATTGATGTTCTTTACTGTAACACAAATTTTCTCTCAGGAAGTTTGTGAGACGAAGAATGAAGTAATAATTGATGTAAATGAAATTAATAAGTGTAAAGTAAAAGAAATTAAAATAACCAAAAAGCCTAATAAGAAAGATGTAATTATTTCAAGCAAAAGGTATTTTAAAAAACGTACATATCTTAGTAAAGCTGTGTTATTAGCAGGTGACTTAAAAACAAACGATATTAATGATGTTCAAGCAAAAAACGATTTAGAATCTCATGCATTAATAGCAAAAGAAGTCATGAAAAAAGAAATGAGTGTTTCTTTTGATACGGTTGAAGAAATTCCAATGTTTAAAGATTGCTCAGATTCTAGTTTGGATGCGTTTGATTGTTTTAACCAAGCAATGGAAAAACATATTACGGATAATTTTAGATATCCAGAAAAAGCATTAGAAAGAGGAATTGAAGGAACTTTAAACGTTAGTTTTATTATAGATTCTTTTGGAGAGGTTAAAGACATAAAAATAGAAGGAGAAAATGTACACAAAATCTTAAAGAAAGAAGCGGAAAGAATTGTGTCTTTATTACCAGATTTTGTTCCAGGGAAACACAAAAGTAAATCTATAGATGTATTGTATGAATTTCCTATAGTTTTCAGTTTAGAGTAACAATATTTAACAATATAATTAAAAGCCCATCAATTTGATGGGCTTTTTGTATATGCATTTAATACTAGAACTCAAATTTTTCTTGAATTTTGCTATTGAAAAGAAAAGAATTCTATTTTTTATTAAAATTTATACTCATTTAAATGAAAAAATCATAAAAACGAGTATTTTCTGTGTTAAAAAATTGTAAATATTAAATTTTAGTATAAAATTTGCAGTCTCTAAGGTGTATTATATTCCCTCCCCCTAAAAAACTGTTAAAAAACAGCCTTAGTGAAAGTTATAGATAAGCTTATCGACTTTAAGTTTATTGTAATTGTTAAATAACCATAACACTAATATCCCATAAGTATGAGAAAGTTATTATTTATAATATTAGCTTCTTCTTTTTCTATTAATTTGGTAGCCCAAAAAGAAGTGTGTGAAACACCAGAGGATTCTTTTGATGTAAATAGTATAACAAAATGTACTATTAAAGAGTCAAAAAAAAGTAAAAAAACAAGACAGATTACGGTTAGAGTATCCTCTTCTAGAAGTAGATACCTAAAAAAGAGGGAAGATATTAAAAAACGTACTGCAATTAATAGTGCTTCTCACCTAAATACTTCAGGAGTTTCAAGTGTAAACAGTTCTTCAGAGTTAAAAGAATCATTAGCTCTTAAAAATAACATAGCAAGTATTACCAATAATTTATCAGCAGAAGAATTGAGAAAAGCTTCTAAATTTAGCACAGTTGATAAAATACCATTATTTGAATCGTGTAGAAACTCAAAAAAGAGTGAAAGAATGAACTGCTTTAATATGGAAATGATAAAGCATATTCAAAAGTATTTCCGCTACCCAGGTAAGGCTGTTAGAGAGAGAATTCAAGGAGATGTTTGGATTCGTTTTGTAATAGACAAAAACGGAAATATTTCAAATGTAAAAACATTAGGACCAAAAGGAGGAGAGATTTTAAATGATGAGGCTAAAAGAGTAGTCGCTCAACTACCTAGGTTTATACCTGCAAAGAAAAATGGGGAAAAGACTTCAGTAAAATACGGTTTTCCTATTTCATTTTCTCTGGAAGAATAATTAAAAATTCTTCCAATTTTTATTTTTAAATATTACAATTAAAAACCCTTATTTATGAACAAAAAATTACTTATTGTTTTTTTTGCCCTAAGTAGTCTTGTGTCAATGGCGCAAACAATTAGTGGTAAAGTTTATGATGAATACTTAGAGCCTTTTCCAGGAGCTAATGTAAAAACATCAAAACAAAGAACTAGTACAGACATCGATGGTAATTTTTCTTTAACAGCGCAAGAGACTTTTCCATTTACGATAGAAGTATCTGCAATTGGTTATAAAACCGAGATAGTTGAAGTAACAGAAGCAAACCAAGAGTTAAATATAATTCTTAAAGAGAGTATATCTTTAGACGAAGTTGTAATTTCAGCGTCAAGAGCTCCGGAAAGAATTATAGAATCGCCAGTAACAATTGAACGTTTAGGGTTAAACGATATTAAAAAGAACACAGCATTGTCTTTTTACGATGGTTTAGCTAATTTAAAAGAGGTTGATGTAAACGAAAATAGTATCGGATTTAAATCTGTAAATACTAGAGGTTTCTCTCCTTTTGAAAATACTCGTTTTGTACAGTTAATTGATGGAGTTGATAATTCAGTACCAATCTTTAATTTCTCTGTAGGAAATTTAGCAGGTATTTCTGAATTAGATGTAGAAAGCGTTGAGATATTACCAGGAGCAGCATCGGCACTTTATGGGGCAAATGCATTTAATGGTATCTTATTAACAAAAAGTAAGAACCCGTTTGAGTATAATGGAATTAGTACTTATATTAAATCTGGTATCACAAGTCAAAATGCAGCAGGTAATAATGAGTTTTATAATGTTGGTGTACGTATGGCATATGCATTTACAAATAAGTTAGCTGCTAAGGTTAATTTAACATATTTTGAAGGAGAAGATTGGCATGCAGATGATACTCAAAATACTACAGGAATTGGTGGTGTAGTTACATCTGGTTATAGAATAGCAGGTGATTTAGGTTCTGATCCAAATTATGATGGAGTAAACGTTTATGGAGATGAAGTATCTCAAGATTTAGAAAGATTAGTTCTAGGAAGTAATGATCCAGCTATAAATGCTTTAGCACCATTATTCCAAGGAGGAGTTGATGTAAGTAGAACTGGTTATAAAGAGAAAGAGTTATTAGATTATAAAGCAAATAGCTTAAAGTTTGATGCCTCATTACACTACCGTCCTTTTGGAAATGAAGATTTAGAAATTGTTTGGAACTCACGTTACAATAGAGGAGATAATAATATATATCAAGGAGTAAATAGATATTCGTTAAAAGACTTCTTTTTACAACAACATAAATTAGAGTTAATAGGTAAAAACTATTTTGTAAGAGGATATTATTCGGAAAATGATGGTGGTAATTCTTTCGATACACGTTTTGCTGCTATTAACTTAAATGAAAGATGGAAATCAAATAATCAATGGTATTCAGAGTATATAGGAACTTATGCAGCTGCTTTTACAGGTAATATTCCAGGAGTACCAGCAAATAATGCACAAGTAGCTCATTTAACAGCAAGAACTCAAGCAGACTCTGGAAGATTAGTTCCAGGAACACCAGAATTTGATACAGCATTGAGTGAAGTAACTTCTGATGCAAGTTCAGGAGTAAAGATTTTTGATAAATCAGCTTTTTATCATGCAGATGCTAACTATAACTTTAGAGATATAATAGAATGGGGAGAAATACAAGTAGGAGGTAGTTACCGATTATTTAAATTAAACTCTCAAGGTAACATTTATACTGATTCAAATTCTAGAATTTCATTTGATGAATTTGGTTTTTATACACAGTTACAGAAAAAGTTTTTAGACAATCGTTTAAAGTTTACGGGTTCTGTTCGTTATGATAAGTCAGAAAACTTTAAAGGAAACTTTTCACCTAGGGTATCGTTAAGTTATGGTTTAGGAGAAAACAAGGATCATGTATTAAGAGGGTCTTTTCAAACAGGTTTCCGTAATCCAACAACACAAGATCAGTATATTGGTTTCTTTAGTGGAGCAACACATATTTTAGGAACTGCAGGAGAAAATTTAGATAGATACTCAGTTACAGTAGCTAATAGAGGCGCTAATGCACCGTCAGCAACATCAATAATAACAGGTAGAGATGCTATTAATAGATCTTTTTCTGCTCTTTCAGTGGCTAACGGAGCTCCAGTACAAGCAAACTATGGTTTGGTAAAACCAGAAAAGGTAAAGTCTTTTGAAGCAGGATACCGTGGTGTATTTAATTTAACAGATACTAATTTATTAGAGATTGATTTAAATGGGTATTATAACGATTATGAGGATTTTTTAACTGAAAAAGTAGCATTTGTAGCACACTATGGAAGTTTCGATGCTAATGGAGTGCCAAATCAAGATTTAATAAATGCATGGGATAATAGAGATTTAACTCGTTTTTCAATTAAAACGAATTCTAATGCTGATGTTTCTTCATATGGAGCAGGTTTAGGTTTAAAAACTAAAGTTTTTAAGAAATTTGATGTTGGATTAGCTTATAACTGGGCTAGATTTACTTTTGATAAGAGTACTGATGTTGAGTTTAAGCCAGGGTTTAATACACCAGAACATAAAGTTAAGTTCCAGTTTGGAAACCCAAGTATATTAAAGAATTTAGGTTTTAATATTAATGTACGTTGGCAAGATAAGTTTATATGGGAATCTAGATTCTTAGATGGTATTGTAGATGCAAGAACTATCTTAGATGCTCAAATTAACTATAGTGTACCTTCTTTAAAATCAAGATTTAAATTAGGTGGAACTAACTTAACAGGAAAAGAATATATAGTAGCGCCAGGTTCTGGTTTAATAGGATCTATGTATTATTTATCTTGGACAATTAACGATTAAAAGTTAAAACTAATACTATAAAAAAAGGAGAAGCTAAATGCTTCTCCTTTTTATTTTACGAAATAAATATTATTCTTCTTTATCTTCTATAATTCCTAAACGTTTAGCACGTTGTTCCCAACTTTTTCTAGCTAAACTTTGTAAATCTGCAACATTGTCGCTTTCATCCATTATCTCATATCCTAATAAAGTTTCAATAACATCTTCTTGAGTTACTAAACCGCTCACAGTACCATATTCATCAACAACAAGAGCTAAGTGTTCTCTTTGCTCTATTAGCTTTTCAAATAAGTTAGGAATAGATAACTCTCTATTAGCTATGATAATGTCTCTTTTAATCGATTTTAAAGGCTCATTTCCTTTATTTTCAACCATAGCAAGTAATAATTGGTCTTTTAAAATATAACCTGTAATATTATCAGAGTTTTCAGAGTAAACAGGGATTCTCGAAAAACGTAAAAGTCTATTGTCTTCAAAAAAAGATTGAATGGTTTGATTTTCATCAGCAGTAACAATTACTGTACGAGGGGTCATAATATGCTTTGCTTGAACATCTTTAAAGTTTAGCATATTTTTAATAACCTTACTTTCGCTTTCTTGAAAAACACCTTCTTGTTCGGCAATATCAGTCATGGCAGAAAAATCTTCTCTACTTAAAACGCTTTCACCATGCCCGCCTTTACCAAACATTTTAGTGAATAGTTGAAGTATCCATATGATTCCGGTGTATTTAAATAATATAATTAAAAAGCTTAATGCTTTTGTTGTAAAATTAGCTAAACCTTTCCAGTAAGTAGCTCCTATGGTTTTAGGAATAATTTCAGAGGCAACTAAAATTAAAATAGTCATTACAAAAGATACCCAAAAAACTCCATTACCTTCACCTCCAAAAGCTTCTTCAGCTTGTGTACCAACTAATATAGCACCAACAGTATGCGCAACGGTATTTAGAGTTAAAATAGCAATTAAGGGTTTGTCAACATCTTTTTTAATTTCTTCTAATTTAGTTGCAAAAGCTTTTCCTTCTTTCTTTTTTAAGTTGATAAATGTAGGAGTTACACTTAATAATACCGCTTCTAGAATAGAGCATAAAAAGGAAAAGAGAATAGATAAAGTTGCGAAAACTATTAATAAAGTCATTTTTTGTTTTTTTTGGCTAAAATAAGGAAAAAAGAAACCTCAAAGGTTTCCCTCTGAGGTTTGTTTATATTATTGTTGGTGAGAGTTAATTAAAAACCATAGTTAACACCTAAACCAAATACTTCTCTTGTTTGAAACCCTCTAAATGCATTATCATCATAAATAGCTTGCATAGAAAGGTTAGCAGATAGATATTTATTTACCTTCATAACTACATTTACAGTATAATCGATATCTACGTTTTGAAAATCTTCTAAATAGTTACTGTATAAGTTTAAAATATTCTCAACAGAAACGTTTTCCATTATAACAAATTTATAGTATGCATTAACAGCTGCACCCAATTCATAACGAGTAGATTCACCTTGAGCAACACCAAACGCAGGTCCTGCAACAGTTAAATCGCTATCAACAACTACCAATTTAGAAGTAGCAGGAGCTATGTTTACTTTTAAATTATCAGATTTTTTCCATAACATACCTGGTCCAAATTGGAAATAGGCAGGTGAGAAAAAATGTGAAGTTTGAACTCCATTTGCAAATGTAGAAGACATTTGTGTTTTAAAGTTGAAAAAAGCAGAATAGTACCAATATCCTGAAGCTTTTTTACCTACTAAAGAGTTTAACTCAAAACGATCATCAGTTTTTTGTAAATCTTGACCTCTTAATTTAGTTAAACCATACGAAGCAATTATTTTATTATCCCAAGTCCAATCGCCTTTAGCATAGTTAAAATCATAATTTAAACCTAAAGTTCCAGAAATATTGTTAGTTCCTCCAGCTAACCAGTTATTAAATGCAGACTGATTGAATAAAAAAGAGATGTTACCACTTTTTTTCCAACCTTCTTTTGGTTCTTCTTTTTTTTCCTCTTGTGCATTAACTGTTAAAGCTCCAAATAATACAGCAATAGCTAATAGTTTTTTCATTGGTATGTTTTTATATTTAAATTCTTTTTTTGTGCAAAAATTACACTTCCCTTACTTTAGACAAAGTTATTTATTAAAAGTCACTTTTTATGAAAGATATAATTCAGTCCTAAACCAAATACTTCTTTGAATTGAATTTTACTAGAAGCGTCATCATCAATTATAGCATGAAATCCAACATTAGTAGAAAGATACTTGTTTATTTTCACAAAGAAGTTCAATTGATAATCAATATCAATATTTTGAGGTTTTTGTAAATAATCAGAATAGATGGATACTATATTTTCCATAATAACATCTTTCATTATAGCATATTTGAAGTAAGCAGATAAATTGAAACCTAAACTGAAACTTGTGTTTCTATTTTCCTTTACACCATATTTTCCAGAGAACTGATCGGAAACAAAAGTAAAACGAGAAGTTGCTGGTGCTATATTTATTCTTGCATTATCGGATTTTTTCCATAGCATACCGGGTCCAAAACTCCAATAAGCAGGGGCAAAAAAATCAGACACCAATACTTTAGGGTCTGTTTTATAATTATATCCTTTAGTGTATTGAGTTTTAAAATTACTAAAGAAAGAAAAGAACCAGTATTTTTTAGCTTTTAAACCAAGTAATGAATTGTATTCAAAACGATCGTCAGTTTTTTGTAATCCAGAACCACTTATATGGCTAATACCATAGGCACTAATAATTTTATTATCCCAGTTCCAGTTTCCTTTTTTATAGTTAAAATCATAATTCAAACTAATATTTCCAGCAATAGTATTATTACCTCCTGCTGTCCAATTTGAAAAGGAAGATTGGTTGAATAAAAAAGTAGATTTACCTAATACGGTCCATTTTTTAGGAATGCTATCTTTTTTTTGTTGCGAATACATTATACTAGCAACACTTATAAAAAGTATTAAAAATAACTTTTGCATCGATTATATTTTAAAACTATTGTCTATTAATTAGTTAGACTAACATTAAAAAAATCAGCAAATATATTTATACTTTACGAAATAAATAAATTACAAGTTTATGTTTTTAAAAACTTAACCTAAAACTTACGTTTGGGGTAAAACCTAAAGATTCTGTATTTTGTTCTATTAGTTTTCCTTCATCAAAACCATTTTTATTTTCTTTAACAATATCATAGGTTCTTTTAAGAATGTTTTTTTTATTTAAAATGTTCAATAATGAGATATTGAATCTTCCTTTTACGGTTTTCTTTTTATTCATATAAAAATCATATCCCGCTGAAAAATCTAATCTAGAAAAATTAGGAAGCCTACTATCATTAATGCCGTTTCTTTCAATAAAGTAATTATTAGCTAAACCATTATTAGAAGTGAATGGAATTCCTATTCTATAAGTATAACCTAATGAAAAATTATATTCTTTATATTTAAAATTGTTAGCTAAATAAAAGGAGTGCGTAACATCAAAATTGCCAGTAAACTCTTTGTTTTCATTAAAGTCATTGATGAGAAAAGTAGTTTTTCCTGTATGATAACTTAACCAAGTATTATAATTTTTCCAGTTCTTCTTTATTAAAAAGTCTAAACCAAGTGTTTTCGATTTACCTGTTAAAATATCTCTTGTAAAAGAATCAAAGCCACTAGTTAAAGAGGTAATTCCTTTTATTTCTCGCTTATAAACATCTAAATCAATTAGCCAATTGTTTCTTTTGAATAAAGCTCCAATAGTGATTTGTTGACTTTCTAATAAAGGAATGTCTTTTTGATTAGATAGTGCCCATAATTGATTTTCCAAACCAAAATCGGTAGTATAAAATTCAACTATTCGACTAATATTTTGTTGTTTTATTTCAAAAGAACTACTCAGCCAAAATTTAGGTAAAACTTGTATTTGACTGTATATTCTAGGTTCAAAAGTGGTTTTGTTTAATAAAGAAAAGTGATTTGCTCTTGCTCCTAAGCTCACTGTGATGTTTTTGTTTTTGTTGTACAAGTACTCAGTAAAAAAAGAATGTGATTGGTTGATGTCACTTTGAGTTGAAGATTTTTCTACAAAAAGAAGATCATTTTTTTTACTTAAAAGAAAGTAAACATCATTATAAGCATATTGATATCCCATACTAACTCTAGAGCTCGTATTTATTTTATAGTCAAAACTAGTACTAATGTCTAGGTTTTTAACATGATTATTTTTTGTCGTAAAAGCATACGATGCGTTATCTTTTTCTTTATTGTTTCTATATTTTAAATTATAATCAGAATAACTAATAGTAGTTTTACTACTGATTTTTGAATTCCATTGTTTATCCCATCCTATATTATAACCATCATTTTTTATTAATAAATCATCACTTCTTTGATCATTAAAATCGGAAGAGAAAAAAGAGTGGTCCAATGAATTTTTAATGCTAATTTGACTGAGTGATATTTTATCTTGTTTAGTTGGGTTATAAATTATTTTAGTGTTAAAATCTTGAAAGAAAAAATCGGTGTTAATTTTAGCATTTATCTCTTCAACCAATTTTTTATCTTTAGATATGGTAGTGTGTTGAAAAGCTTTTTGAGATAATTGTCTGTATGTGGGAGTATTCAATACATCAGTAATTGAACGTCTTCCAGAAACTGATATGCTTAATTTGGGAGAAATAGGTAGACTAACATTAGCATCAGCATGTGTAAAGTTCATTCCTACAGAACCTTTAATTTTTGATGGGATGTCGTTACCAGTTTCAACGTTAATAACACCTCCAATATGATTACCGTATTTGGCTTTAGAAGCGCCTCTATATACTTCAACCTTATCTATAGTTTCAGGGTTCAAGGCAGATATGGCTCCAAAGAAATGCGAAGCTGTAAATAGTTTTATTTGATTGAATAATATTAAGTTCTGATCCGGAGTACCACCACGAATGTGCATTCCAGTTGCAGTTTCATCAACGTTTACAATTCCAGGTAATTGTTGAACTGTATAAAAAACATCTGGTTCAGTTAAACCAGGAATAATGTCTTGGTTTTTAGGTTTAAAAACTATAGCACCATCAATGGTTTTAGATAATCCATTAGTTAAATAATTAGTTATGACTATTTCATTTAATACTGCATTTTCTTCTTCTAAAGATAAAGAAAAACAGTTTTCTTTAGAAAAATTAGCAACAGCTCTTTTTTTTGATTTAAATCCGACAAAGGAAATGTTTATGGTATCAGTGATATATAGATTTCTTAGCTCAAAATAACCATCAATATTGGTTTGAGTACCTATGTTCTTATTTTTTAAAGTTATAGTAGCACCAATTAAAGGTTCTTTATTATGCTTAGAAAAGAGATTTCCACAAATGTTTATTCTATTCTTAAGTCTTGAAATAGCATACCTATTTTTAGATATTTTTTTAAAATTAAGTTTAGAATATTTTTCTAAATCTTTAATGATAGAGCTTATGTCTTTGTCTTTTTCAGATTTAAAAGGAACCTTTTGGTTATTAACAGTTTCATCTGAAAAAGAAAATTTAACATTGTATAAATCACTTAACTCGATTAAAACATCTTTTAAATGTCTCAATCGAGTCGTTTTGTTTTGAGTAAATACAGATAAGGATAAACTCAGCAATACGAAACATATCAGTTTCTTCATATAAAACTATTTTTCAGTCAATTCAATTAAGTTGCTTTTGTTTGAAATGGTATAGTCTATATTCATAGGAATGAAAACAGCATCTAAAGCCAAATTTAAATCTGAATGAATAAAGCTACCTGTAAATAATTTATCATTTGTTTTAACTGTATTTCCTTTAAATTTTATGTTGTATTGATTTTCAAGTGATTTTAAAACAATTTTTAAAGGTACACTAGTAAAACTGCTTTCGCCATTTATCCAATTAGGATTTTCTGTTACTTTTTTATCACCTGTTTTTATATCACTTTTTAGTTTTGTAAATGTTTTACCTTTAGTTAAGAATATAACTTCTCCTTCCGATTCTACTTTAACCTTACCTTCATAGCATTCAACTTTTAAGAAGTCTGTATCTTCTAAAACGTTAAATTGTGTACCCAAAACAGTAATGTTACCTTCATTGGTTTCTACTGTAAAAGTGCTGCCTTTTTGAACCTTAAAAAAAGCTTCTCCTTCTAATTTTAATAATCGATTAGTTTTCCAATCTTTTTTATTGTAAGCAATAGTAGATTGAGCGTTTAATATTACCGTTGAATTATCTGGTAAATTAATTTCCAATTGTTCTCCATATCCAGTTGAGGATTCTACATTTTGAAAATTGAAATAAAAGAAACTAATAAGTAAGGCTAAAGAGGCAGCTACAGCAAGAATTTTTTTAGGAAATAAACGTCGGACAGTTGTTTTATTTGCAGCTTTTTTACGTTCAATATCCTCTAATATTTTTAAGTATACATCTTCTTTGTTTAAAACGGGTCTTTCAAAATTTTGTGATTCTTCTGAAATTCTTTTAAACAAATGAAAATCTTCTGTTTTTTCAAAGGCAGCTAGTTCTTTTTGAGATATTTCTCTAGAAAGCCATTTTGCTAATAAAGTATCTGATTTTTCTATTGGATCCATATTATATGCCTTTTATTTGAGTTCGTAATGTTTTTAAAGCCAAAGTCATTCTTTTTTCTACAGCTTTTACTGATATTTCTAGTTCTTCGGCTATTTCTCTATATTTTTTCTTATCAATTCTATTCATTAAAAAAACCTCACGTTGTTTATCAGGCAAATCACTAATTGCTTTTTGAAGTTTTTTTAAGAATTCTTGTTCTTCTAATAAATATTCAGGAGTTTCATTGGTAGTACTCTTTACATCTAGCTTTTTGTGCGCTAAAACTACTTTTTGATGTGCATAATCATCAAGAAATAAATTATTAGCAACAGTAAATAAATAAGACTTAGCCTTTTCAAAGATGACCTTAGAACAGTTAGTCCATAATTTAACAAAAGCTTCTTGAACAAAGTCTTGAGCTTTTGCACTATCACCACATTTATATATCATAAAACCATATAATCCATCAGCATATGAATCGTATAATTTTTTATAGGTTACGGGAGCACAAACAGAGTTTACATCCTTCATAAAATACTTTTTGTTTGACGTATAACGATTAACTACTAAAATACCCTACTAAAAAATAACTTCTTTTTGTAAAATATTTTCATCAAAGATAATTAATAGTCTTATGTGGTTTTATGAGTGGTTTTTCTAAGGGTTGATGTTTCTCAAAAAAGAATTCAAAATAAAAAGTAGGGTTTTTTATTCATGTTTCGTTTCACAGTCAAATAATAGATGCGATTAAGCATTAGAACACCCTTAATATATTTAAAAATGAAAAGAATACTATCAATAGTAGCATTAACAGCGGCTTTTTTAACATCGTGTAGTGAAACTACAATAGAACAACAAGGAATAGATAATTTGACTGTAGTAGGAAGCATTCCTTCAGTTAAAACAATTACAGTTGTGTCTACAACACCACCAACAAGTAGCTCAGTTATTTTATTTGACTTCGATTTTGAAGATGACAATGAAGGTTTTGTAGGAGTTTTAGAAAATAAGTCTTCAGATAAGGAAACACCTATTCGAAATATTTCTGAAACTACTTATAAGTGTAATCTAGCGAGAGGTAAAAAAGAAGATTTTCCAACCAAAGCACCAATAAACTTTGAGGGAAATGACACTTATTTTATGGGAAGGTTATTTAATAATGCAATAAAGTCAGGTGGGGGTTGGAGTAATACAGATGGAGAAGCCTCATGTGTTGCTTTGTATTCAACAAAAAGAACCTTGAATTTTGCAAAAGATTTTAATGTAAATGAATTGTCGATTTCTTATGATTATTATGGACAAGATGTAAATACAAGTTATATTTTTCCAGCAATTAATATTTTCTTACGTTCAAAGAAAACAAAAGAATCGATCAACTTAACACCATCTGAAAAAGGATATACTTGGTCGAAATATGCTACAAAGATTCCAAGTAAAATAGTAGCTGGTGAATATGAATTAATAGTATTTCACGCTCCAAAAGGTATTGGCTTGGACAATATTAAAATTTATACAGACAAAACTACTAGTAGTACTAGTGAAATAAAAGTAAATGCAGGAACAGATGCAACAATTAATTTACCAACAAATACATTTGATTTAAATAGTACAATAACAAATCCGAAAGGAGAAAAAATTAAATCAATTGTTTGGACAAAAGTAAGCGGAAAGGGAGTAACAATTGCTGATAGTGACAAAGAGGATACTAAAGTATCTAATTTACAAGCAGGAGAATATGTGTTTAAAATTGTAGTAACAAATGAAAAAGATGTAGCTGTTGCAGATACGGTAACAATTAAAGTAGACGATTCAAAAGTTTTATATGGCTTTACATTTGAGGAAAATGTAGAAGATTTTGCTAATGCAAAGAACGCTGTTGAAAAGATTGATAAATATTGTAGAGGGAAAAGAGGAGATTTTCCAGCATACAATAGCTTAGTGTATAGTGGGAATGATACTAGTTTTATGGGGATTAATATGGGGGAAATAGGTGGCTATTTTGCTACTGAAGCGACAAAGACATTTAAGTTATCAAAAACGTTTGAAGTAAATAAACTAGGAGTACAATTTAGTAGTCAGGTAATTGAACCTTGGGGAGATATTACAAGTATAGAAGTTGAATTAAAATCAGCTTCAGGAGCAGAAGTGATTTCTTTAGATGTAAATAAATCAACAACAACATCGTCATGGGAAATATTAAATGGAACTATAGCTAAAGAATTAGTAGCAGGAGATTATACTATTACTGTAAAACACGCTGGAGGTATGACTGCTATTGATGATATTTATATTTATGAAAAATAAAGAATGAGTAGTAATTTTAATGAGTGTTTAAAAGAAATCCCCAAAGAGTTTAAATTCTTTGGGGATTTAATTTTTTATCTGCCTCTTTTAAATAAAGAAAAGAAAAGGTATTATCTCTTTTTCTTATACAAAGGAACAGTAGAACAAGCCTCACCAAACATAAGAGTTTTAGCAATTGGCTGAATTTTTTCTATTAATAAAGTATAAGCTGAAGGAGGAATAGGTTTATTAGCACATCCTTTAATAATTATAGGTTTGCCTTCATATTCCGAAATATCTAACGAATTGATGATTTCCTGATAAATTACAGTTTCCAACAACTCCAAATTACCAACAACAACTTTGTTTGTATGTTCAGATAATTGCGCAGTTAGCAATAAATGGGCCCAAGAAGGAATAATAGCATCAGAAGAACAAGTTAAAGCAACATACGTGTTTTGGTATTGTTCCCAATTATGATTTTTTACTTGTTCTCTAAAGTCTTTTTCACGAAGAATTAAACCTTCGTATAACCAATCTTTAATGTCAAAAACAACACGCCTTCCTTGAGGATAAAAATCTTCAAGGTCAATGGTTATAAGTTTGCTATTGGCAACTCTATTTATAATTTCTTCAGCCATATTTTATAGCATTCCTAATTCTAACTTAGCTTCATCACTCATCATATCTTGAGTCCAAGTAGGATCGAAAGTAATTTCAACTTCACAGTTGTTAATTTCTTTCAAAGTTTTTACTTTTTCTTCAATCTCTACAGGTAAACTTTCGGCTACAGGGCAGTTAGGTGAAGTTAAGGTCATTAAAATTTTAGCATCGTTTTCTTCAGAAACGAATACGTCATAAATTAATCCTAATTCATATATGTCTACTGGTATCTCAGGATCGAATATTGTTTTCAATACTCGTACTATCTTATCTCCTAATTCTTCTAATTGAGTATCTGTCATTTTATTATTTTTAATTCGCTAATTTACTTTGTTGTGCAATTGCATACATTTTTATTTGCTTAACCATAGAAACCAAACCATTAGCACGAGTTGGACTTAAGTGTTCTTTTAATCCAATTTCGTCAATAAAATCAGTATTAGCATCTAGTATAGCTTGAGGAGTTTGATTTGAAAAAACTCTTAATAGTAGGGCTACAATACCTTTGGTTAAAATAGCATCACTATCGGCTGTAAATTCAATAATATCATTATTTAATTGAGAATGTAACCATACTTTAGATTGACATCCTTTAATCAAATTTTCATCTAATTTATAAGCACTATCAATTAAAGGTAATGATTTTCCTAGGTCAATAATATACTCATAACGCTCCATCCAGTCTTCAAACATTGAAAACTCGTCAATAATTTCTTCTTGTATTTCTTTGATAGTCATTTTTTAAAACTATTTTTGCATCGTCTTACGACCACTTTATTTAAAAGTGCAAAATTACAGTAAAAAAATAACAAATGAGTAAATTATTAGCAGTAGGTACTGTAGCGTTTGATGCTATTGAAACACCTTTTGGTAAAACAGATAAAATATTAGGAGGTTCTGGAACTTTTGTAGGTTTAGCAGCTTCTCAATTTGGAGTTAAAACAGGAGTAGTATCTGTAGTAGGAGGAGATTTTCCACAGTCATATATAGATATGATGAACTCTAAAGGAATTAATACTGATGGAGTAGAGATTATAAAAGAAGGAAAAACATTCTTTTGGAGTGGTAAGTACCATAACGATATGAACTCTCGTGATACATTAGTAACAGAGTTAAATGTATTAGAGCATTTTCAACCAGTAGTACCAGAAGATTTTAAAGATGCAGGAATCGTAATGTTAGGAAACTTACATCCATTAACTCAAGCATCTGTTTTAGATCAAATGAATGAAAGACCAAAATTAGTAGTATTAGATACTATGAACTTTTGGATGGATATAGCTTTAGAAGATTTACATACTGTATTAAAAAGAGTAGATGTAATTACAATTAATGATGAAGAAGCACGTCAGTTAAGTGGAGAGTATTCATTAGTAAATGCAGCTAAGAAGATTCATGAAATGGGACCTAAGTATGTGGTAATAAAGAAAGGAGAGCATGGAGCTTTATTATTCAACGAAGGAAAAATGTTCTTTGCACCAGCATTACCATTAGCAGAAGTATTTGACCCAACAGGAGCAGGAGATACATTTGCAGGAGGTTTCTGTGGATATTTAGCAAAAACAGAAGATATCTCTTTCCAAAACATGAAAAATGCAATTATTTACGGTTCGAACTTAGCATCTTTTTGTGTAGAGAAGTTTGGAACGCAAAGAATGGAAGAGCTAACAAAAGAAGAAGTGCAAACACGTTTGCAGTCTTTTAAAGAGCTGACTCAGTTTGATATAGAATTATCATAAATACAATCCGCGCCTTTTGGTGCGGATTTTTTTATATAAAAAACAACAACACACAAGACAACAACACAACTAAAATATATTTAAATATAATGAGTGACGCTATTAAACATGAATGCGGAATTGCAATGGTTCGTTTGTTAAAACCATTACAGTATTATAAAGATAAATACGGTACGGCATTTTATGGGGTAAACAAGATGTACTTGTTAATGGAAAAGCAACATAATCGTGGTCAAGATGGAGCTGGACTTGCAAGTATAAAGTTTAACGTAGAGCCTGGAACAAGGTATATTAGTAGAATTAGATCTAATAAATCACAGCCAATTCAAAATATCTTCGGGAAAATTAATAAAAGAATCAACGGAGTATTTGAAGAGAATCCAGATAAAATAGACGATGTTAAATGGCAAGAAGAAAATATACCATATATAGGTAACTTATTTTTAGGTCATGTTCGCTATGGAACTTTTGGAAGCAATTCTATAGAGAGTGTACATCCATTTTTACGTCAGAATAACTGGAAACATCAAAGTTTAATAGTTGCGGGTAATTTTAATATGACTAACTCAAGACAATTATTAAATGATTTAATTGATTTAGGACAGCATCCAAAAGAGTTTACTGATACGGTAACAGTAATGGAGAAGATAGGTCATTTTTTAGAAGATGAAGTTTCTGATTTGTATATCAAAGCAAAAGAAGCTGGGTTTAATAAAAAAGATGCTTCACCATATATAGAAGAGCATTTAGATATTCAAAGAATCTTAAAAAGATCAGCAAAAAACTGGGATGGAGGATATGCAATGGCAGGATTACTTGGGCATGGAGATGCATTTGTGTTAAGAGATCCGTCAGCAATTCGACCAGCATTTTATTATCAAGATGATGAAGTTGTAGTTGTAGCTTCAGAACGACCAGTGATTCAAACTGTATTTAATGTAGATATCAATTCAATAAAAGAGATTGAAAGAGGTCATGCATTAATTATTAAGAAGAATGGGAATACGACAATGAAACCAGTTTTAGAACAGCGAGTTAAAAAAGCATGTTCATTTGAACGTATCTATTTTTCACGAGGAAGTGATGCTTCTATATATGAAGAAAGAAAGAATTTAGGGAAGTATGTTTTTCCAGAAGTTCTAAAGTCAATCGATAATGATATAGAGAATACGGTATTTTCATACATACCGAATACAGCAGAAACCTCATTTTTTGGAATGATGGAAGCAGCGGAGGATGTATTGAATCAACAAAAAACAGCCACGATATTAGCAGGGAATGGTAAGTTGTCAAAAGAAAAGGTAGTTGAGATATTATCAAAAAGACCACGTTTTGAAAAAATAGCAATTAAAGATGCTAAACTAAGAACGTTTATTACAGATGATAGTAGTAGAGATGACTTAGTGGCTCATGTGTATGATGTTACTTATGGGGTAGTAAAACCAACAGATAATTTAGTAATTATTGACGATAGTATTGTAAGAGGTACTACTTTAAAGAAAAGTATTATTAAAATATTAGACAGGTTAAATCCTAAGAAAATAGTAGTAGTATCATCAGCACCACAAATTCGATATCCTGATTGTTATGGAATTGATATGGCAAAAATTAATGATTTTATTGCTTTCAAGGCAGCTTTAGAATTGTTAAAAGAAACAGATCAATATTCGATAGTAGAAGAAGTTTATAAAAAATGTAAGCAACAAGAAAATAGCGAGGATAAGGATGTGATAAACTTTGTAAAAGAAATTTATGCACCTTTTACTGATGAAGAGATTTCTGCTAAAATAGCTCAGATGTTAAAAACAGATGGAATTACTGCAGATATTGAAGTTATTTTCCAGCCAGTAAGTGGATTACATAAAGCGTGTCCAGATAATTTAGGTGATTGGTATTTTACAGGAGATTATCCAACAGATGGAGGTCATAGAGTAGTAAACCAAGCGTTTATTAATTTTTATGAAGGAAATGATAAAAGGGCATACTAATGCTTTTGTTCAGATATAAAAAAAGAGCGTTTTTAAAAACGCTCTTTTTTTATGTTTTAAATTTTAGCTTCTATAATGGAACTACGATAGCTCCAGAGAATTTTTCACGTATTTTATTCAATGCTCTGTCGGCATGTAAACGTGTTTTATAGTTACCAACTTGTATTTTCCATTCTGGTTCCGTGTAAGAAAGTTTAGTGTAAACTCCAGGAAACTCAACTCTGAATCTTCCTCTTAAGCTTTTCGCTGTTCTTTCCAGTCCATTGTATAATTGGATTCTGTAACCAGTACCATTAAATTTATTATACGCTCTTTTCTTTTTTATTAAAGAGGTAATCTCTTTATTGTTAGAGGTGTTAGATTGAGCATTAGCAGAAACGATACCACCAATGAAAACCAATATAATAGCTATTAAAAACCTGTGTTTTTTCATTTCTTTAAATCTTTTTACAAAAGTAACGACTTGTTGGTTAATAGATTGTCAATATTATTTATTTAGAATTAATATAAATTATAAATTAGCAATCTCTTAACATTTCACAATTTAGACAGAAGTAGTACTTTTGTGCAACTTTCTGTGTATTGTTTTTTGAAACTGTATATAGAAAAAATTGTACCAAAATAGATACAAAACTTATATTTTATAGTATGAAAAGTGTGAAACATCACAGCAGATTAACCCAAACACTCGCAAAGAGTTTAGCTTTCTTCTTAGTATTATTCATGAGTTTCTCGGCATTTTCGCAAGGAGATGTAGACGAAGCACGTCAGAAAGAAGGGAAAAAATTATTTAAATCTTTATGTGCTTCATGTCACAAATTAGACAAGAAGCTTGTAGGGCCTAAATTAGGAGGCGTTGAAGAAAAGAGGTCTAACGAGTGGTTAAAAGCTTGGATTAAAGACAATGCAGCGTTAAGAGCTTCAGGTGATAAAGAAGCAATCGCGATTTTTGAAGAGTATAATCAGTCAAATATGACGGCTTTTCCTCAGTTAACAGATAAGAATATCGATGATATTTTATACTATACTACTGTAGGTGAGATTAAAAAAGTTGGTGTTCCTGGTAGTGATACAGAAGTGGCTAGCGCAAAAGGGGCAGCTCCAAAGTGGTTGATTTACATTTTAGCAGCGGCTATTATTGTAGCGTTCTTAATTATTGGTAGTTTATTAAAAACAATTAGCGAGTTAAAAGGAGCTCCTAAAACACCAGGTTTATTAGGACAAACTGCTGAATTATGGGAGGGTATTAAGCAAAATACATTTTTACATGTATTAGCTGTAATATTTGGTGCCTTAGTAACAGCTTATTTCTTATTTGGAAATTTATTTAAAGTAGGTGTTGATGAAGGTTATCAACCAATTCAACCAATTGCTTTTTCACATAAAATACACGCTGGAGACAATAAGATAGATTGTCAATATTGTCACTCTTCAGCTAAGCATAGTAAAACTTCAGGGATTCCATCTGTAAATGTTTGTATGAACTGTCATAAGAATATTTCAGAAGTAGCGGATGATACAAAAGTAGTAATGGATGATCATACCTTAGTTAAGGCTGATTTAGATAAGGAAATTGCTAAGATTTATGAAGCTGCTGGATGGGATGCAGATAAATTAGAGTATACTGGAAATACAAAGCCAGTTAAATGGATAAGAGTTCACAACTTACCAGATTTTGCATATTTTAACCACTCACAACACGTAACAGTTGCTGGATTAAAATGTCAAAAATGTCACGGGCCAGTTGAAGAAATGGAAGAAGTATACCAATACTCTCCATTAACAATGGGTTGGTGTATCGACTGTCACAAAGCAACTAAGGTTGACTTGAAAGGAAATGAATACTATGCTAAGATTCATAAAGAATTAGCAGAAAAGTATGGGGTAGAGCAAGTAACAATTGCGCAGTTAGGAGGAAAAGAGTGTGGTAAGTGCCACTATTAATCAATTAGAAAGTAGAAAAACACGTATATAAATGGCTTCAAACAAAAAATACTGGCAAAGTGTTGAGGAACTAAAAGATAGTTCTATTGTTGAAACGCTACGTAATAATGAGTTTGTACAAGATATTCCTACAGATGAGTTTTTAGGTGACAAAGAAACGTTAGAAACATCATCAACTTCACGTAGAGATTTCTTGAAATATGTTGGATTTACAACAGCAGCAGCTTCTTTAGCAGCCTGTGAAGGTCCAGTAAGAAAATCAATTCCTTATGTAGTACAACCAAATGATATCGTTGTAGGTGTTGCTGATTGGTATGCAACTACTATGGCAGACGGATTTGATTTCGCAAACGTATTAGTAAAAACAAGAGAAGGGCGTCCTATTTTAGTGATGCCAAATAAAGAAGCAAATGCAGATATAAATGCAAGAACAGTAGCTTCTATATTATCTTTATATGATGAAAAATTACGTTTAAAAGAGCCTAGTAAAGGTGGTGCAAATATTTCTTGGGAAGATGCAGATAAAGAAATTGTAGCAAAATTAAACGGATTAAAAGAAGCAAACGAACCAGTAGTGTTATTAACAGGTACTTTAGCGAGTCCTTCTACTGAAAAAGTAATTGCTGATTTTATAACTGCTTATCCAAATGTAACACACGTAGTGTACGATGCTGTTTCAGAAAGTGGAGCGGCAGATGCTTTTGAAGCAATGTATGGTAAACGTGCTTTACCTAACTATGATTTTAGTAAAGCAGAAGTAATCGCTTCAATTGGAGCAGATTTCTTAGCTGACTGGCATGGAGGTTTCGAAGGAAGTTATGTGAAAGGTAGAGATGTAAATAGCGGTAAGATGTCTTACCATGTACAACTTGAAAGTAACATGTCGCTTACAGGTGCAAATGCCGATAAGCGTGTGGTGTTAAAACCTTCTGAACAAGTTTATGCTTTAATCAACTTATATAATGCTATAACTGGAGGTTCTCTTCCTTCAAAAGCAACTAAGGTTGATGCTGAGATTAAAAACTTAGCTGCTGCCTTAATGAAAGCAGGTTCAAAAGGAGTTGTTGTTACAGGATTAAATGATAAAAATGCTCAATTAATCGCTTTAGAAATAAATAAAGCATTAAAGAGTACTATTATCGATGTAAACAAACCTATTTATAAAAGACAAGGAGATGATAAAAAAGTAGCTAAGTTAGTTGCTGATATGAAATCTGGAACAGTTAAAGGTTTAGTAACTTATAACGTGAATCCAGTTTTCAGTTTAGCAAATGCTGCTGATTTCTCTGAAGAATTAAAGAAATTAAAATTATCTGTTGCATTAACTACTCAAAATGATGCTACAGCTAATGCTACAGAATATAAATTACCAGCACATCACTATTTAGAGTCTTGGGGAGATGTTGTTGTTGAAGAAGGATCTTATGGTTTAATGCAACCAACAATTCAACCATTATTCAATACACGTCAGTTACAAGATGTATTGTTAAAATGGTCTGGTAGTACTGTAAACTATTACGATACTTTAAAAGAATACTGGAATATTAACGTTTTAGGAGGAGCATCTTGGAATCAAGCATTACATGATGGATTCTTCAAAGCAGAAACCGTTGTTGAAGAAGTTGAAGCACCAACAGAAACGGTTGTAGATTTAACTACAGCAGCAGGTGAGTTAGCAAGATCAGCAGGGAAAGCTTCAGGATTCGAATTAAACTTATTTACATCTACTGCTTTAGGAGATGGTAAACAAGCAAACAATCCTTGGTTACAAGAATTGCCAGATCCACTTACAAGAGCTACTTGGGATAACTACTTAACAATGTCTATTTCAGATGCAAGAGAGTTAGGTTTTGAAAACCCAGTAAGAGATAACGGAGCAATCGATGGTAATTATGCTACAGTAACAGTAAATGGAGTAACTATTAAGAATATTCCAGTAATGATTCAACCAGGTCAAGCTAAAGGATCAGTTGGATTAGCGTTAGGTTACGGTAGAACTCAAGGATTGAAAAAAGAAATGCAAGTTGGTGTTAATGCCTACCCATTCTATATGAATGGAAATAACATCCAATACAACGTTTCAATTGAAAAAACATCAGGATGGCATAAGTTTGCTTGTACACAGGTGCAAAGTACACTTGCAGGACGTCACGATATTTTAAAAGAAGCTACTTTAAAAGAAGTAAACAATAAAAACTTAGATCCTAAGCATACATGGAATAAGCCATTTATGGTTTCTTATGATCACCAAGAAGTTGAAGGAAGTACTATCGACTTATGGGAAGAGCATGACAGAACAATAGGACATCACTTCAAATTATCTATCGACTTAACTTCATGTACAGGATGTGGAGCATGTGTTGTAGCATGTCACGCAGAAAACAACGTACCAGTAGTTGGTAAAGATGAAATGAGAGTAGGTAGAGATATGCACTGGTTGCGTATAGATCGTTACTATTCATCTACTGTTGAAGATAAGCAACATGAAGCTAAAATGACAATGGAAGAGTTTAAAGCTCAAAATCCAGGTTTAGCAAATCAAGAAGTAGAAAGAAGATATACTGAAAAAGTATTAGAGTTAAGTAAAGGTGATTTATTTGACGCTTTAGAAAATCCAGCAGAGAACCCACAAGTTGCTTTCCAGCCAATGATGTGTCAGCACTGTAATCACGCACCATGTGAAACAGTATGTCCGGTAGCAGCAACATCACACGGTCGTCAAGGTCAAAACCAAATGGCGTATAACCGTTGTGTAGGAACTAGATATTGTGCAAATAACTGTCCATATAGAGTTCGTCGTTTTAACTGGTTTAACTATGCAGAAAACGAAGAGTTTGATTTCAATATGAATAACGAGTACGGTAAAATGGTATTAAACCCAGACGTAGTTGTTCGTTCAAGAGGAGTTATGGAAAAATGTTCATTCTGTATCCAATCAACTCAAGCAGTTATCTTAAAAGCAAAAAGAGAAGGAAGAGCAGTAAGAAAAGACGAGTTTAACGATGCTTGTGCTTGTTCTGCAGCATGTTCTTCTGGTTCTATGGTGTTTGGAGATGTAAACAATCCAGAAGATCCAGTAACGCCATTAGTAGAAGATAAAAGAGCATTCCACGTGTTAGACTATATTGGAACAAAACCAAATGTAGTGTACCAAGTGAAAGTTAGAAATACAAACGAAGCTTAATAATAAAATTAATAAGTATATAGATTTATGTCGTCTCATTACGAATCATCTTATAGAGAACCATTAATACTTGGTGACAAGAGTTACCATGATATTACTGAAGATATTGCAAAACCTATTGAAGGTAAAGCAAACAAACATTGGTATGTAGCATTCTATATCTCTTTAGCAGCAATGTTATGGGGATTTGGATGTATCTTTTACACCGTAGGAACAGGAATCGGTGTATGGGGATTAAGTAAAAATATCGGTTGGGCATGGGATATCACCAACTTTGTATGGTGGGTAGGTATCGGTCACGCCGGAACACTTATCTCAGCGGTATTATTATTATTCCGTCAAAAATGGAGAATGGCAATTAACCGTTCTGCAGAGGCAATGACAATCTTTGCCGTATTCCAAGCAGGTTTATTCCCAATTATTCACATGGGACGTCCATGGAATGGGTACTGGGTATTACCAATTCCTAACCAATTTGGTTCGTTATGGGTAAACTTTAACTCGCCTTTATTATGGGACGTATTCGCAATTTCTACGTATTTATCGGTATCATTAGTATTCTGGTGGACTGGTTTATTACCTGATTTTGCAACAATCCGTGATAGAGCTGTTAAGCCATTCCAAAAGAAGATATATGCATTATTATCTTTCGGATGGTCAGGTAGAGCTAAAGATTGGCAACGTTTTGAAGAAGTATCATTAGTATTAGCAGGTTTAGCAACTCCATTAGTACTTTCAGTACACACGATTGTATCGATGGACTTCGCAACATCTATTAACCCAGGATGGCACTCAACAATCTTCCCTCCATATTTCGTAGCAGGGGCAATTTTCTCTGGATTCGCAATGGTACAAACTTTATTAGGTATTATGCGTAAAGTAACGAATATGGAAGCATATATTACACGTTTACACGTAGAGTATATGAACATCGTAATTATCGTAACAGGAGGTATCGTAGCAGTAGCATATGCAACAGAGTTCTTTATTGCATGGTATACAGGATCACCTTACGAGAACTATACTTACTTATCTTTTGGAGCAGAAGCAGGAGCTTACGGATGGGCATTTTGGTCTTTATTAATCTGTAACATCTTTACTCCACAGTTATTATGGTTTAAGAAAATTAGAAGAAGTTTTATTTGGTCTTTCATTATCTCAATTATCATCAATATAGGAATGTGGTTTGAGCGTTTCGATATTATCGCAATTGTATTAAGTAAAGGTCAATTACCATCAACATGGTGGCGTTTTGAGCCAACATTTGTAGATGTAGGTATCTTTATTGGAACTATTGGATTCTTCTTTGTATTATTCTTATTATATGCAAGAACTTTCCCTGTAATTCCTACAGCAGAGATTAAGACAATCTTGAAATCAACAGGTGAGAACTATAAAAAATTAAGAGAGGAGAACAATGAGCACTAATAAAGTAATTCACGCATTATATAATGATGATGATATCTTAATGGATGCCGTTAAGAAAGTAAAAGCAGATCACCATCATATTGAAGAGGTATTTTGTCCATTTCCAGTTCACGGATTAGACAAAGCAATGGGATTAGCACCAACACGTTTAGCCATCACTGCTTTTATGTATGGTATTACAGGTTTATCGGTTGCTATTTGGTTAACATGGTATACTATGATTGCAGATTGGCCACAAGATATTGGAGGTAAACCTAACTTTTCTTGGGCTACTAACATGCCAGCTTTCGTTCCAATCATGTTCGAATTAACAGTATTCTTTGCAGCCCACTTAATGGTTATTACATTTTACATGAGAAGTAAAATTTGGCCATTCAAAAAAGCTGAAAATCCAGATCCAAGAACTACAGATGATCACTTCTTAATGGAGATCCCAGTTCACGGTAACGAAGAAGAATTAAAAGCTTTGTTAGAAACAACAGGAGCTGTAGAAATTAACGTAGTAGAAAAGCATTAATTAAGAGATATGAAGAGCTTAAAAATAATTATCGCTTTAGTTGTAGTTGCAAGCTTAGCTTCTTGTAATAACAAACGTAAACCACAAGTACAATATATGCCAGATATGTATGTATCTGTAGCTTATGATGCAAATGGAGCTAATTCACCAGGAGGAATGGTTGATAGATTACCAGTTGCAGGTACTGTAAGTAGAAATGGTATAGTAGCTTATGATATTCCTGATACAAATGAAGGATATGAAAAAGCAAAAGCTGAATTAAAAAACCCTTTACCTACTAATGAGGTTAACTTAGAAAAAGGTAAAGAGTTATACGGAATTTACTGTGCCTCTTGTCATGGAACAAAAGGAGATGGAAACGGAGTTTTATCGCAAAGAGACAAATTCAATGGTATTCCAAATTATAAGGATAGAGATTTAACACCAGGAAACATTTACCATGTAATTATGTATGGTAAAAACTTAATGGGATCTCATGCATCACAGTTAAAGTACAAAGAGCGTTGGCAAATTGTACAATACGTAGAAAAATTAAGAAGCGAATTAAAATAAGTCTATAATAGATAGTTAAGATATGTACCAGTTTTCAGGAAAATTAAAAATGCTTGCTATTGCTCTTATGGTTTTAGGAGCCTTAGGTACTGCCGCTAGTTTTATGACGGCGCCTAAAACATTAGAAGAAGCAAAAGAAATTTTAGCAAAACAAGAGGCTCACCATGGAGGTGGTCACGGAGCAGCTGATTCACATGGTGAAGAAAAAGCTCACGCTAAAGAAGCTAAGACTGAAGCGCATGCTGAAGTTGAAAAACATTCAGAAGAAGCAGCTACTAAAGCACACGAAGCTGATAGTACTGCTACACATGCAAAAGAAACAACAGAAGAAGCTCACACAGCAGATAGTACAGCTGTAAACGCAGAAGATACTCACAAAAAAGAGGTAAAAGAAGCACATGCAGAAGTTACAGCATCTAAAGATGCGCATGCAACTAATGCACACGGTGAAGATCACGGAGATGCACATGCAGAGCACGCTTTTCACCAAATGCAAAACAGACCTTGGGCTGCTGTATTTGTAGCATTATTATTCTTCTTAGGAGTAACATTATTAGTATTAGCTTTCTATGCAATTCAAAGAGTAGCACAAGCAGGATGGTCTGTAGTGTTATTTAGAGTAATGGAAGCAATAACAGCAAACATGCACTATGTAAGTGCAATTATGTTATTGTTCTTAATTGCTACAGCAATGCACATCAACCACTTATTTCCATGGATGGGAGAAGGAGTTGTAGATCCTACAAGTCCAAACTATGATCCAATTATTGATGGAAAGAAATGGTATTTAAATACACCAGGATGGTTAATTAGAAGTATCTTCTACTTATTAGTATGGAATGCTTATCGTTTTATTATTAGAAAAGGATCTATCCAACAAGATAATGGTGATTTAAAATTACATAAGAGAAATTATAACATATCTGTAATCTTCTTATTTTTCTTTATGATTACAGAATCAATGATGGCTTGGGATTGGATTATGGGAATTGACCCACACTGGTTCTCAACATTATTCGGATGGTATGTGTTAGCTACTTTCTTAGTATCAGCTTTAACAGTAATTGCTTTTGTAACAATTTACTTACGTTCTAAAGGATATTTACCATTAGTTAACGATAGCCATATTCACGATTTAGCTAAATATATGTTTGGTTTCTCTGTATTCTGGACTTACTTATGGTTTGCACAGTTTATGTTAATTTGGTATGCAGATATGCCAGAGGAAACTACATATTACTTATTACGTTTTAACGAATACAAAGTACCATTCTTAGCAATGGTAGTAATGAACTTCATCTTCCCAGTATTATTATTAATCAATAGTGACTTTAAGAGTGTGCCTTGGTTTGTAACATTAGGAGGAGTAGTAATATTAGCAGGTCACTACTTAGATTTATTCGTAATGATTATGCCTGGTACTGTAGGAGCTCAATACGGATTTGGAGTTGGAGAAATTAGTGCAATCTTATTCTTCGTAGGATTGTTTATTTTCGCAACGTTCAATGCATTTGCAAAAGCAGATCCAGTAGCAAAAGGAAACCCATTCTTACATGAGAGTGAAACTTTCCATTACTATAATATCGAACACAGGGGAGAAGATAGTAATCATCATTAATAATTAGAATTAATAAACAAATAGTTTAGATAATATGCTCGCTTTATTTTATATTTTCATAGCAGTTGCAATAGGAGTAAGTTTTTGGCAAATTACTCGTATCATGAATTTCCGTTCTGTAATTGCTACAGATAAAGACAACGAAACACAAGGTAAATTAGCTTTAGGATTCTTAGCTTTCTTATATGCAATGATGATTTACTGTTTAATCGCAATGAATGTAATAATGTTACCAGAATCTGCTTCTATCGAAGGAGAACACGATGACAACTTATTCAATATTACATTTTGGTTAATTGGAATTGTTCAATTTGGAATGCAATTCTTAATCTTCTACTTCAGTTATAAGTATAGAGGAAACAAGGACAGAAAAGCATTATTTTATGCAGACAGCCACAAATTAGAGCTTTTATGGACTTCTATTCCAGCAGTAACAATTGTATTATTAATTGGATATGGATTATGGGCTTGGAACAACATTATGTATGTTGGAGACGATGAAAACCCAATTGAAATTGAAGTATACTCAAGACAATTCGACTGGCAAGCACGTTATGCAGGAGAAGATAATGAGTTAGGATTAGGAAATGTAAATTTCATTAAAGGAATTAACTCTATGGGAGTTGATATGTCAGATCCTAAATCACAAGATGATAAAAAAGTTACTGAATTAGTATTACCGAAAGGAAAGAAAATATTATTTAAATTCCGTTCACAAGATGTATTACACTCTGCGTACATGCCACACTTTAGAGCACAAATGAACTGTGTTCCAGGTATGATTACTCAGTTTGCATTTACACCTAAGTATACTACAGAAGAAATGCGTCAAAATTCTGAAGTAATAGCGAAAACTGAAGGGATTAACAAAATTAGAAGAGCTAAAGGTGAAGAGCCTTATGAATTCAACTACTTATTGTTATGTAACAAAATTTGTGGAGCATCTCACTACAACATGCAAATGAAAATTACTGTTGTTGAAGAAGCTGAATACAAGAAGTGGTTATCAGAGCAAAAAACATTAGCTCAAGTTATTAAATAAGATTTTTTCAAAAAAGTTATATAAAAGATAGATTATGTCAGATCATCATCACAAAGAAACATTTGTAACTAAATATATCTTCAGTACAGATCACAAAATGATCTCGAAGCAGTTCCTTGTTACAGGTATATTCATGGGTATCATTGGAGGTTTTATGTCTATGTTATTTCGTTTGCAAATTGCATGGCCAGATACTTCATTCTCAATAATTGAAGCATTTTTAGGAAACCATCAAACAGATGGTATTATGAACCCAGATATGTACTTAGCATTGGTAACAATACACGGTACAATAATGGTATTCTTTGTATTAACAGCAGGTTTAAGTGGTACCTTTTCAAACTTACTAATTCCATTACAAATTGGAGCACGTGATATGGCTTCTGGTTTCTTAAACATGGTTTCTTACTGGTTATTTTTCTTATCATCAGTAGTAATGGTTATATCATTGTTTGTTGAAGCAGGACCAGCATCTGCAGGTTGGACTATTTACCCTCCATTATCTGCATTACCACAAGCAATTCCAGGTTCAGGAGCAGGTATGACTTTATGGTTAGTGTCTATGGCAATATTCATTGCATCTTCATTAATTGGATCATTAAACTATATTGTTACTATATTAAACTTACGTACAAAAGGAATGAAGATGACAAGATTGCCATTAACAATGTGGGCATTCTTCATTACAGCAATTATTGGTGTTATTTCGTTCCCAGTATTATTATCTGCAGCTTTATTATTAATATTCGATAGAAGCTTTGGAACATCATTCTATTTATCGGATATCTTTATTTCAGGAGAAGTATTACATTACCAAGGAGGATCACCAGTATTATTTGAACACTTATTCTGGTTCTTAGGTCACCCAGAGGTATATATCATATTATTACCAGCATTAGGATTAACATCAGAAGTTATCTCTACAAACGCACGTAAGCCAATTTTCGGATACCGTGCAATGATTGGATCAATTATGGCAATTGCATTCTTATCTACAATTGTATGGGGTCACCACATGTTTATTTCAGGAATGAATCCATTCTTAGGATCGGTATTTACATTCACAACAGTATTAATTGCAATTCCATCAGCAGTAAAAGCATTTAACTATGTAACAACACTATGGAAAGGTAACTTACAAATGAATCCAGGTATGTTATTCTCTATCGGATTAGTATCTACATTTGTAACAGGAGGTTTAACTGGATTAGTATTAGGAGATTCTGCATTAGATATCAATGTACACGATACTTATTTCGTAGTAGCGCACTTCCACTTAGTAATGGGTGTATCTGCATTATTCGGAATGTTCGCAGGGGTGTACCACTGGTTCCCAAAAATGTATGGTAGAATGATGAACAAAACATTAGGATACTGGCACTTCTGGATTACTATAATCTCTGCATATGGAGTATTCTTCCCAATGCACTTTGTTGGATTAGCAGGTTTACCACGTCGTTATTATACAAACACAAACTTCCCAATGTTTGATGATTTAGCTGATATTAACGTATTTATGACGGTAATGGCTATCATTGGAGGTTTAGCACAGTTAATTTTCTTAGCTAACTTCTTTATCTCAATTTATAGAGGAAAAGTAGCATCACAAAACCCATGGAACTCTAATACATTAGAGTGGACTACACCAGTAGAACATATCCACGGAAACTGGCCTGGAGCTATTCCAGAAGTTCACAGATGGGCTTATGACTACAGTAAAACTGATGAAAACGGTGAATATGTACACGGACAAGATTTCGTATTACAAACTACACCATTACTAGACGGTGAAGAACCAACCTAGTAAATAGTCTATAAAAGCTTAAAAAGGCCTTCCAAATATTGGAAGGCCTTTTTTATGGGTAACATTTTAAAATTAAAGTAACATAGATGTAGAAATAGTTAAATAAAGAAGGGTAGAATCCTTTTTTAAAATATTAGAAAATTGAATTGCTAATTTTAAACTTACTACATTTATGAAACAATCAATAATAAGCATTTTTACAATGCTTTTATGTGCTTTTGTCAATGCACAAGAGTTGCCTAAAGTTGTACCACCCTCACCGGATGTTGCTTCTTTGGGAAAGTATGGAGAAATACCCATAGGATATCAGTATGGAACTCCCAATATAAATATTCCAATAGCTTCAGTAAAAAATAGATCATTAGAAGTTGATGTTTCTCTTTCTTATCGTTCCGAGGGAGTAAAAGTAACAGAGTCATCTTCCAATGTGGGGATGAATTGGACTTTAAACGCAGGAGGAGTTATTACACGTCAGGTTAGAGGAATTGTGGATGAATACAATTCGGATAGAAAAGGTTTTTTACATACAAAGGATGTAAACTTATTTACAACATTAGATTATATAGATTTATATAAAGGGAAAATTGATGCTGAATCAGATATTTTTTATTATAATTTTAATGGACAGTCAGGTAAGTTTGTTATTGATAAACAAGGAAATGCTATACCAATTCCATTTAGAAAAATAAAAATTAGTATACCAAGTTCAATTATACCTGGTAATCCAGACTATTGGGAAATTATCACAGAAGATGGAACAGCATACCGTTTTGGAGAAAATAGTAAAGTAGAAATTAATCATATAGAACCTACCTGTTCTAAACCAGCCACACCTTCATATACCACAGGTTGGATGTTAACAACGATGAAATCTTTTACAGGAGAAGAGGTAAATTATGAATATCAAGCCAATCAACAAGATTTCTACGCAGGAACTAGTGAAACAAAAAATATTATTCCAAGTGTTTCTGCTAATGAAATACATTTACCAGGATATACCTCATGCCCAAATATTGTTAGCTCACAAACACAAATTTTAACAAGGATTAGTTCAGATGTATTTGCTATAGATTTTTCATATTCAGCAAAGGAGGATATGCTATCAGGAGGAAAAAAATTAAGTTCTATAAAAGTATTAGATAAGACGGCTTCAAGTAATATCATAAAAGAGTTTGAACTTAAATATTTTTATACAGAAGACACTAATAGTATATGTTATGCAAATCTAAATTCAACATTCCATAATGCGCATAAAAAAAGATTGTATTTAGAAGAAGTCAATCAGAAAAAGGAAGCTGATAATATTTCATTATATAAGTTTGAATACAATACACCTGAGTTACTTCCATCAAGATGTTCAAAGTCACAAGATCATAGAGGGTTTTATAATGGAGAAAATAACAGTTCATTGATACCTAAACATTCATTATATGTTGGAGGCGGAAATAGAGAATCTTCTCAAAATAATAATATTCATAGTTATGGGGTTTTGAAATCCATTACTTATCCAACAAAAGGAAAAACAATTTTTGAATTTGAACCTAATTATAAATATGGCGAAATAGAGGAGCCTGCTACAAAAAATGTATTAGCTAGATATGGTTCGATATATCCAAGTAATTCTTCTCAAGAAAATACTTTTATATTAAACCAAGGAGAATATACAGGTTTTATAGAGTACCATGCATATTTAAAAATAGATTGTTCAGGTTTCAATCCAGAGGCTTCTGCCAAAATCGAAATTTATAAAAACAACACTTTATTTAAAGTAATTTCCGAAACAGATTCAGGAGATTACAACGTGTCAGGAGTGTTATCAGCATCTAATGATAATTATAAATTTGTAGCAAAGATTGAAGGTTTTCCAGAATCAAGCTGTAACTACCAAGCAAGAATTGATGTAAACTATAATAAAGTTAAGTTAGGTAATAAAAACCTTGGAGGATTAAGAATAAAATCGATAGAAAATTTTGATGGAAATTCGTTAACACAAAAAAGAGAATTTACATATCATAAATTTAATAACAATGATGAGCAGTCTATAATTTTACCTAATGGACCTTTACCTCATAGATATTATATAGATAAATATTTTTTTCCAACAAAAATTAATACAATTGGAGAAATGCTCAACTGTTTAACAGCTTATGGGTATACTCAAGCTACTTCTAATTCTTATAAAAATCTAAGCAATGGATCTTTTCTATACTATACTAATGTAACAGAAAAATTTAGTAACGGTTCATATAACGAATATGAATACGATTATCATCAAGACTACAAAACAACAACTACTTTAGGTAAAAGAACTTCATTTGATTTTAGAAGAGGTAGGTTAATTGCTAAAAGAAGTTTTAATGCAACGAAGAAGAAAGTTTTTGAAAGCATTACACGTTATAAATCTAACGATAATTATTTTTCTAATACGCCGTCTTTAAATAGTACTTCAATAGAAAACTTAGATTTTTATTCGAAAACTATATTTGCAGAAATTTCTACATGCCCAGGTTATTATGGAGAGTATATTCAAAATTATTTTGAATATGATAAGTTCAAGATTTTAGCTACTTGGGATTTTATAGACCAAAAAATAGAAACTAAGTACGATGTAAATGGTCTTAACCCAATAACAACTACAACCAATTATTTTTATGATAACCCAATTCATGGACAACAAACCAGAGTAGAGCTGACTAACAGTAAATCTGAAAATTTAAAAACAAAAACAAAATATGCTCATGATACGAATGATCTAACACTAATAGGTCAACATAGAATAGCTGAGCCTATAAACATTCAAACTTTTAAAGAAACAACAAAGTTAAGTGAACAAAATACAGTTTATAAAGATTATACTGGCTTGTATTTACCAAAGCTAACACAAACTGCAAAAGGAACAGGAACATTAGAAGACCGTATCACATACCATTCTTATGATGAAAAGGGAAACCCAACAGAGGTGAGTAAGAAAGACGGTACTCATATTGTTTATATCTGGGGATATGAAAAAACACAACCAATTGCTAAGATAGAAAATGCAACATTGTCTAATATTCCAAATGCAACAATTATAAGTATACAAAATGCTTCTAACCTAGATACAGATATAGCAAGTGAAAATGCTTTACGTACAGCTTTAAATAGTTTAAGAAATATTTCAACTTTATCTAAAGCCCAAATAACAACACTTACCTATAACCCAGTAATAGGTGTAACTAGTATTACAGATCCAAGAGGACAAACAATGTACTATGAGTATGATAATTTTAATCGATTAAAGTTTATCAAGGATAATGAAGGAAAATTATTAAAAGAAAATAAATACAACTATAAAAACTAATAAGCTATGAAAAGATTAGAAAAAAAATTATTACTACTCTTATTGTTATTAGGAATAGTAGTATATGGACAGTTATTACCTGGAGGAGGTTTAGGTCCAGGAGGAGGACCAGATCAAGGGTTTATTACATTAATTCCTATAAGTGGAAATACGAATGTAAATCTTAATAGTACTCATACCTATACATTAAATGCATTAGGAGGAAATCAACCCAATGCAGGAACATGGACAGTACAAGGAGCAACGATATTGAGTCAAACAGCTACTACAGCTACTATACGTTGGACAAGTTCGGGAAATAAAGAAATACAGTATAATGGAACTTTAGGAACCCAAACTTTTATGGGAGCTAGTTATGTAACGGTACAACAAGCATTACCAGCAAAGCCTAATAATCCAGTAGTGAGTCAAAATAATTGTGGAAATACAGTATTGTCCAGAGGAACACCACCAAGTGGAGTAACTTGGTATTGGCAAGGAACCAATAGTAATGGAACAAGTACCTCTAATTCAAACAGTACTTATACAGCATCAACTTCGGGATATTATTATTTGCGTGCACGCAGTAGTAATGGTTTATGGAGTTCTAGTTCATCATTAATTTATGTAAGTATTTATACAATTCCATCGGTACCGCCAACAGCATCAGTTTCAAATAACTGTGGAAGTTCAGTATTAACCAAAGGGAGTCAACCAAGTGGAGTTACTTTTTACTGGCAATCAAGTGCAAGTGGGACATCAACGAGTAATTCAGCAAATAGTATTACAAGAACCAGTGGTTCGGTATATTATTTAAGAGCACGAAATAATAGTACGGGATGCTGGAGTTCAGCCAGAACAGTAAGTTATAGTGTAAAAACAATTCCTTCAGTACCATCGGCATCAGTTTCAAATAACTGCGGAAGTTCAGTATTAACCAAAGGAAGTCAGCCAAGTGGAGTTACATTTTACTGGCAATCAAGTGCAAGTGGAACATCAACGAGTAATTCAGCAACTAGTATTACAAGGACTAGTGGTTCGGTATATTATTTAAGAGCACGTAATAATAGTACGGGATGCTGGAGTTCAGCCAGAACAGTAAGTTATAGTGTAAAAACAATTCCTTCAGTACCATCGGCATCAGTTTCAAATAACTGTGGAAGTTCAGTATTAACCAAAGGAAGTCAGCCAAGTGGAGTTACATTTTACTGGCAATCAAGTGCAAGTGGAACATCAACGAGTAATTCAGCAAATAGTATTACAAGAACTAGTGGATCTGTATATTATTTAAGAGCACGTAATAATAGTACAGGATGTTGGAGTTCATCCAGAACAGTAAGTTATAGTATCAATACAGTTCCTTCAGTACCATCGGCATCAGTTTCAAATAACTGTGGAAGCTCCGTATTAACCAAAGGAAGTCAGCCAAGTGGAGTTACATTTTACTGGCAGTCAAATGCAAGTGGAACATCAACGAGTAATTCATCAACTAGTATTACAAGAACTAGTGGTTCAGTGTATTATTTAAGAGCACGTAATAATAGTACAGGATGTTGGAGTTCATCTAGAACAGTAAGTTATAGTATCAATACAGTTCCTTCTGTACCATCGGCATCAGTTTCAAATAACTGTGGAAGTTCTGTATTAACCAAAGGAAGTCAGCCGAGTGGAGTTACTTTTTATTGGCAGTCAAATGCAAGTGGAACATCAACGAGTAATTCAGCAACTAGTATTACAAGGACTAGTGGTTCGGTATATTACTTAAGAGCACGCAATAATAGTACAGGATGTTGGAGTTCATCTAGAACAGTAAGTTATACTATCAAAACAATTCCTTCAGTACCATCGGCATCTGTTTCAAATAACTGTGGAAGTTCAGTATTAACAAAGGGAAGTCAACCTAATGGAATTACTTTTTATTGGCAATCAAGTGCAGGTGGAACATCAACGAGTAATTCATCAAGTAGTATTACAAGAACTAGTGGTTCGGTATATTACTTAAGAGCACGCAATAATAGTACAGGATGTTGGAGTTCATCTAGAACAGTAAGTTATAGTATTAATACAGTTCCTTCAGTACCATCGGCATCAGTTTCAAATAACTGTGGAAGTTCAGTATTAACCAAAGGAAGTCAACCGAGTGGTGTTACTTTTTATTGGCAATCAAGTACAAATGGAACATCAACGAGTAATTCATCAAGTAGTATTACAAGAACTAGTGGTTCGGTATATTATTTAAGAGCACGAAATAATAGTAGTGGATGTTGGAGTTCAGCCAAAACAGTGAGCTATACAATTCAACAGTCATCAACGTGGTATGCAGATACGGATGGGGATGGATATGGAAATCCATCAAGTACAATTAACGCTTGTACAAAACCATCAGGTTATGTATCGAATTCAAGCGATTATAACGATACTACGGTAAATATAACCAACATAGCACCGCAAACATTTTATTTAGATGCAGATAACGATGGTTTTGGAGACCCAAACAATAGTGTTTATTACAGTGTAAAGCCGGTAGGTTATGTAACCAATAACACCGATGAGTGTCCAGATGTACCAGGAAACAATAATGGATGTAGTTATACACCTGTAGTTTTTAGTGATGAGAACTATGTGTTTACTAGAACTTATAGAAAAGCAATGACGAGCCCGTCAGAAATTACTAATGGAAATGATGTGGTAGAGAGCATAGCTTATTTTGATGGATTAGGAAGAGGAAAGCAAAATATAGGAATCCGTCAAGGAACTAGTGGAAAAGATATTGTTACTTATATGGAATATGATGGACTAGGACGTCAAACCAAAGAATATTTACCATATGCAGCAACTACACAGAATGGATTGATGAAGACTGGAGATGTGGCAACAGCAACTAAGAGTTATTATCAAACAAATTATAGTGATGATTTTACAGGAGTATCTTTACCGAATGTAAATGCTTATTCAGAAAAAGAATTAGAAGATTCACCGTTAAATAGGGTATTAAAACAAGCAGCACCAGGAAAAGACTGGAAGTTGGGTAATGGACATGAAATAAAATTCAGTGACCAAACCAATGAAGCAGGAAAAATAAAGATTTTTGGAGTAAGTACTACGTTTGCAAACAATACTTATACACCAATTTTAACAGGAGGAGTAGCATTTTACCCAGCAGGAGTTTTATATAAAATAATTACTAAGGATGAAAATTGGACTTCAGGTTTAGATCATACTACAGAGGAGTTTAAGAACAAACAAGGTCAGGTAATTTTAAAACGTACTTATAATAATAGTCAAAAACACGATACCTATTATATATATGACGATTATGGAAACCTAAGTTATGTATTACCTCCTAAAATAGATGCTACAGAAGCAGCAAGTACTTTAGCTGTAATACAAGGAAAGTTAAACGATTTAGGGTATCAATATAAATATGACCATAGAAACCGTTTGGTAGAAAAGAGAATACCAGGAAAGGATTGGGAGTATATTGTATATGATAAGTTAGACAGACCAGTACTTACTCAGGATGCAAATTTACGAGCAGAGAATAAATGGTTATTTACTAAATATGATGCCTTAGGAAGAGTAATTTATACAGGTATTTTTAACTCACCAAGTACAAGACTTGCTTTACAAAACACATTTAACGTACATACATCTGTACATAAATATGAAGAAAAGGAAACTAGTTCAGGAAGTTTAGGAATCTATTATTCAAACAATGACTTTCCTAATACTAATATTGAATTACTAACCATCAATTATTACGATAATTATGTATTTGATAGATCAGGAGCAGCACTTACAGTTACTAACTTTTATGGAAAGGCATCAACGAGTAATGCAAAATCATTACCTACTGGAAGTAAAGTACGCGTATTAGGAACAAATAACTGGATAACTACAGTAACCTATTATGATGAGAAGGCACGTCCGATATATGTGTATTCAAAGAATGATGAGTTACAAACTACAGATATTGTAGAGAGTAAGTTAGATGACTTTACAGGAAGAGTCTTAGAAACAAAGACAACACATAAAAAGACAGGAAAAGCAGATGTTGTAACGGTGGATAGCTTTGAATATGATTATTTGGATAGGTTGATAAGTCAAACCCAAAAGATAAACAATGAAGTATCTAATAGAATTGTAAAAAACAATTACGATGAGTTAGGACAATTAACCTCTAAGGTAGTAGGAAATGGAGTAGTAAAAGGCTACAAAGATGTAACTTCAGGAATTTCTATTAGTGGTGATGTAATTACAAAAACAGGAGTAGCAAATTGGACAGAAGGATTAGCTACCCAAGGAAGTTTTACAGGAGATGGATATGTAGAATTTATAGCTCCAACTGAAGGTTCACATTACATGGTAGGATTGTCAAATACTAATATAAACGCACATTATGGAAGTATTAATTATGCAATTTATATCCATTCATCAATAGTTAAAGTTTACGAGAGTCAAGTAAACAAAGGAGAGAAGACTACATTTGATGCAGGAGATATTTTTAGAGTAGAGCGTATAGGAAATGAAATCCATTATAAAAAGAATGGAGAAACATTTTATATTTCGCAGGCTCCATCATCAGGGGTTTTATTAGGAGATATTTCAATATATCATACAGGAGCACAAATCAAAGACCTAAAAGTTGTAGACAATAACAAAGGGCTACAAACAGTTGATTACAAATACAACGTACGCGGATGGTTAAAAAACATTAACCAAGATGCAAATAATGACAACGATTTATTTAACTTTAGCCTAAAGTATAACGATATAACTGATGTCAACAAACGTTTGTATAACGGAAACATAAGTGAGACCAATTGGAATAGCTTAAGTGTAAACAATACATCAAATACAGTAAGTAATAAATATGTGTATACATACGATGCTCTAAATAGAATAACAAGAGCCGATGATAATACAGGTAGGTATGATGTATATGGAATAGTTTATGATAAAAACGGAAATATTATCAATTTAAGAAGAGACGGACATACCAATGTAGGAGCAACTAGCTTTGGAGTAATGGATAACTTAGTATATAGTTACGATAATGGAAACAAGCTAACCAAAGTATTAGACAATGGTAATGATATCTACGGATTTAAAGATGGAGCCAATACCACAACAGAGTATACCTACGACGCCAATGGTAATATGAAAACGGATGCCAATAAAGGCATCACGAATATAGTTTACAACCATTTAAATTTACCAACACAGGTAACCATAGGAGGTCAAAACATTACTTACACCTACGATGCAGCAGGAATGAAGTTAAAGAAGGTGGTAAATGGTACCACTACTGAGTACGCAGGAAACTATATGTATGAGAATAATGTTTTACAATTCTTTAACCACCCAGAGGGCTATGTAAAGGTAGAGAATGTCACATCGAGCGCAGTCGAGATGTCATATGTATACCAATACAAAGATCACTTAGGAAATGTTCGTTTATCATATACAGATAGTAACAACGATGGTGTGATTACTCCAAGTACAGAAATTATTGAAGAATCGAATTACTATCCATTTGGTTTAAAACATAAAGGATATAATGGAAATGTATCTTCTTTAGGTAATAGTGTTGCGCAGAAGTGGGGATATAATGGAAAAGAACTAAATGAAGAGTTAGGAATCCAATGGCATGACTTTGGAGCTAGAAATTACGATGCTGCTTTAGGTAGGTGGATGAATTTAGATCCGTTGGCAGAGAAAATGAGGCGTCATAGTCCATATAACTATGCGTTTGATAATCCTGTTTATTTCATTGACCCTGATGGAAGAATGCCTAACCCATGGAAAAAATTTATATCTTCGGCATCTAAGAGAGTTGGCAGCTATATACGAAGAAAAGTTCATCAAGTTGTAAGTAGGGTGACTAGTAATATTAAAAGAGTTTCTAAAAAAGTAGCATCTAAAACAAGGTTAGAATTTAAAGCTGAATATAAACAAACTGATAAGTTTGGTATAAAAGCAGATATTAAAGGAGTTGGAGGAGCTGGTATAGCACAAACAAATTCAGAAAAATCAAGTAGTTTAATATTATCAACTACACTTGATTTGAAGAAAGTAAATGCTGAAGTGAAAAACGAGAGGAATAAAGATAAATCACTATCTACATCTTATCAAGTTGGAGGTAATGGATTTAATTCAAAGGTTACAAAAAAAGAAGATGGTTCAAAATCTTATGAAGCACAATTAACAACTACAACAGATATACCTGGAATTCAAACAGAAACTACTGTTGTGTCAACAATGGATTCAAAAGGAGAAAATAGTACTGAAATATCCTCCGGATTAGCTGCTGGAGCAGAGATGCCTTTTGTAGATAAACTAACAAAAGATGGTCTTCCAGATATTTCAAAAGGTGTTCCTCATATTGGAGTAACTTTAAGCTTAAAGTTAATATATAAAACAAAAGAAAATGAATAAATTTTTTTTAAAAGAGTATCATATGAGTAAAATATTAATTATAACCATAATGGGAATAGGTTTTCAATTCTATTTTGAAAGAAGTATCTATCAAGTTATTATGGGGATGATTTCTATTTTAGCTTTTTCAACATTTATTTGCTTTTTGTATTCACAATTTATGAAACTCAATCAAAAAACTATTTCATTTAAAGATAATTGGTGGAAATTTTATTTAGCATTAACCATTATACCTATGCTAAATTATTGTTTTAACGGTTAAAGAAATATAAATTTAATATTTAGTTTCCCCGCTCCCGCTAGTTTATAACTAGTGGCGTGCAAGAGTAGATAATTTATTTTATATAGCATTAAAACTACCTTAATATATATTAGGGTAGTTTTTTACTTTGAGGATAATAATATGTAGAAAAGTATAACTAATAAGTAGAATAGAAGCAGGTAGTACTTTCTATTTTAACCCGATAGCGCGGATATAGATATAGGTACACAAACGTGATAGCGCGGAAATGTTTTCCGTGCCGAGTATGAGTAAGTAAATAGAAATTAAATTTTAAAAATAAATAAAGCCACAGCAGAAATGTTGTGGTTTTGTTGTTTTACCCCCGCTCCCGCTAGTTTGCAACTAGTGGCGTGCAAGAGTGAGTGATTCGTTAATAGATATTACTAAAACTACCTTAATATATTAGGGTAGTTTTTTATTCGAGTTATACTAATATATAATAAAGTATAACTAATAAGTAGACTAGGAGTGGGTAGTACTTTTTATTTTACAATAGGAAAGAACTTCAGTTAGTAATATAAGAGCATCTAATTGTAGATAATAAGTTTGATAAATCATACGAAACTTAGTTAAACCAATACCTAACCTAAAAAACTTTAGGGTGTAACTTATTGATAGATAGGTGATGTAAAAAATAATTCAAAAAAAGATTAAAAAAGATAGTTGTTATGTTAAAAAAGGGTTCTATATTTGCACCCGCTAACGAAAAAACGACAAGTTATAAAGTTAGTAAAAGTTCATTAAAATAGGCGGTA
>NZ_JAKRGD010000007.1:0-308453 GCF_022347705.1 Tenacibaculum sp. Cn5-46 | reverse complement strand
TTATAATACAAGGGAAGTTAAACGATTTAGGATATCAGTATAAATACGACCATAGAAACCGTTTGGTAGAAAAGAGAATGCCAGGAAAAGATTGGGAGTATATTGTATATGATAAGTTAGACAGACCAGTACTTACCCAAGATGCAAATTTAAGAGCAGCGAATAAATGGTTATTTACCAAATATGATGCCTTAGGAAGAGTAGTATATACAGGAAAGTTCCATAGTGGAAGTACTAGACCAGTTATGCAATCGTTATTTGAAGATGATTTACCTCTTAACATGTATGAGGATGTTTCAACAAGTACTATAACCATAGAAGGAACAAATTTGAAGTATACCAATAGATCTTATCCTACAGATGTTAATAATTTACAAGTGTATACTATTAATTATTATGATACTTATACAGATTTACTAGCAGGATTAACTTCTACAGTAACTACAAGTTACGGTAAAACAACAACAACAAATACTAAAGGATTAGCTACTATAAGTAAAGTACGTGTATTAGGAACAAATAACTGGATAACTACAGTAACCTATTACGATGAAAAGGCACGTCCAATATATGTATACTCAAAGAATGATGAGTTACAAACTACAGATATTGTTGAGACTAAGTTAGATGACTTTACAGGAAGAGTCTTAGAAACAAAGACTACACATAAAAAGACAGGAAAAGCAGATATAGTAACTGTAGATAAGTTTTTCTATGACAACTTAGATAGACTAACTAAACAAACCCAGACTATAGGAAGTAATACAGAAGTAATAGCAGAAAATAGTTATGATGAGTTAGGGCAGTTAGTAGAAAAGAAAGTAGGAGGGAAAATTACTCAGTCTAGATTACAAACAGTAGATTACAAATACAATGTACGAGGATGGTTAAAAAACATTAACCAAGATGCGGATAATGACAACGATTTATTTAACTTTATCCTAAAGTATAACGACATAGCAGATGCTAACAAACGTTTGTATAACGGAAACATAAGTGAGATCAATTGGAATACCTTAAGTGTAAACAATACATCAAATACAGTAAGTAATAAATATGTGTATACATACGATGCTTTAAATAGAATAACAAGAGCCGATGATGATACAGGTAGGTATGATGTATATGGAATAGTTTATGATAAAAACGGAAATATTATCAATTTAAGAAGAGATGGACATACCAATGTAGAAGCAACTAGCTTTGGAGTAATGGATAACTTAGTGTATAGTTATGATAATGGAAACAAACTAACCAAAGTATTAGACAATGGTAACGATACTTATGGATTTAAAGATGGAGCCAATACCACTACGGAGTACACTTATGATGTAAATGGTAATATGAAAACGGATGCCAATAAAGGCATCACTAATATAGTTTACAATCATTTAAATTTACCAACACAGGTAACCATAGGAGGTCAAAATATTATTTATACCTACGATGCAGCAGGTATGAAGCTAAAGAAGGTAGTAAATGGTACCACTACAGAGTACGCTGGAAACTATATGTATGAGAATAATGTTTTACAATTCTTTAACCACTCAGAGGGGTATGTAAAGGTAGGCAATGTCACATCGAGCGCAGTCGAGATGTCATATGTATATCAATACAAAGATCACTTAGGAAATGTTCGTTTATCATATACTGATAGTAACAATGATGGGATAATTACTCCAAGTACTGAAATTATAGAAGAGTCTAATTACTATCCATTTGGATTAAAACATAAAGGGTATAGTGGGAATGTGTCTTCTCTAGGAAATTCTGTGGCGCAGAAATTTGGATACAACGGAAAAGAGTTAAATGAAGAGTTAGGTATTCAATGGCATGACTTTGGGGCTAGAAATTATGATGCTACTTTAGGTAGATGGATGAATTTAGATGCTAAAGCAGAATTATACTTTAACTCTACACCATATAGTTATGTTCGTAATTCTCCTGTTATGCGTATTGATCCTAATGGTGATTGGGATATTACAGTACATGTTGCTAATAGTAGGAAAAAGAATGGTTTTGGTATTGCGGTGTTAACAAATAGACATGGTGAAGAAGTATTTAGATTTAAAGTGCGTGTAGAGGGTATTGGAGGTAGAAATCGAATGAAAACAAGTGCAGATACCCCTTTAGGAACTTACGATATCCCTAATAAAAATATGTGGATAACGGCCAGTGATTCTGGATTAAAGAGAAAAGCTTACGGTCCAAACGATAGATTAATACTTACTCCTAAATCAGGGGAAATTAAAAAAAGCGGCAGAAGTTTAATTAGGGTACATGGAGGGAGACAGGAGTTTTACAATAAAAAAACAGGTAAATGGCAAAAAGTATCTAATCCAAAATTAAAAAAGACAGAAGGATGCATCAGATGTTATGATAGTGATATATTAACACTTAAAACTTTAATTGACCAACTGATGGGGGATGACCCTGATGAATACGGTGGTGTTTTAAAGGTTATTGATGATCTTGATGCGTTTAACTCAGGAGAAGATGAAATAAAAGCTATTTTTGATCAATTGGTTAAAGGTAATGTTTCTCCATTTTTGTGGAACTTTACCGATAATATGGATTTATCACGTTTAAGATCTCAAGCAGAAGATATTTATGCTGCCAGAAAGGCTTTTTGGAAAAAAGTGAGTGATGATTTTGATAATAGGTATAAAGAATATTTAAATAGAGAAGAGTAATAATTAAAAAAAATAATGAGAATAATATTATTAGTTTTAATAATGATTAATACATCTTGTGTTAGTCAACAGAAAAAGTCATTAAAGGCTGAAAAAAATAAATTTAATTGTAAAATAGATTTTAATAAGATAACGAATTCTAATTACTTAAAAGATAAACTAAATGATTTTAATTCTGAAGACTCAGATTGTTTAGAAGCTTTTTTTTCACAGTGCAAATATATATATCAGAAGAAAAAGGAAAACCAAGAGGATTATCTTAGTGGGATAACCTTTCTTTATGATAATTCTGATAGTTTATCTTCTACCTTAATAGAAGGTTCTTTCTTTAATGAAGTTTTTCAAGATAATATAACTTTAATTACTGATTATCTATTTAATAATAAAAACAGCTCTTTAAATAAAGCTTTGAAAATGGGGATATCATATGAGTATTCAATTTTTGAAGGAAAAGAAAGGGATGAAAAATATAATGCTATATATAAGAAAGTATCTAATGAGTTGAAAAATGAAAGACATAAAAATTATATTATTGAATTGTTAAATGATATTGATAGAGATTTATACGATTAGTTTAAATGATATAATGAAAAATAGTATAACCCAGCTCTCGCACGATTGCATCGTGTGGTAAAAAGAAATAAAGAGTTAATCTTATTAACTCTTTCATATAACTGAATAAGTGTAAGCAAGAAAAATGTTTGTAATTATATAACCAGTAGTGAGGTTAAATCTTTTAAAATCAAAAGCTTTGTAGGTTATTTCAATAAAACTTCGTAAATTTGCACGCCTTTTTACAAGAACAGATTTATAAAAGGTGTAAAATATATTTATAAAAGTTTAATTTCTCTTTGAGTTAGTGTTGTTAAAAATCTGGCTAACAAGAAGATACAAAATTTATTTCAGACATGTCTGAAGAAACAAAAAAAGCTGCAGAAGCAGTAAACCCAGCAGAATTTTTAGCTAACTTTAACTGGCACAAATACGAAGAAGGTATTGATGAAGTTGATGAGTCTAAATTAAAAGAATTTGAAAAAGCCTTAGAAGGTACAGTAGGTTTCGTAAACGAGCGTGATGTAATCGAAGGTGAAGTAACAAGAATTACTGATAGAGATGCAATTATCGATATCAATTCTAAGTCTGAAGGAGTTATTTCTTTAAACGAATTCCGTTACAACCCAAATTTAGCTGTTGGTGATAGAGTTGAAGTATTAGTTGATAAAAGAGAAGATTCTTCTGGTCAATTAGTATTATCTCACAAAAAAGCACGTGTAATTAAAGCTTGGGATCGTGTTAACAATGCACACGAAACTGGAGAAATCGTTAACGGTTTTGTTAAGTGTAGAACTCGTGGAGGTATGATTGTTGATGTATTTGGTATTGAAGCATTCTTACCAGGTTCTCAAATTGATGTGAAGCCTATCCGTGATTACGATCAGTATGTAGAGAAAACTATGGAATTCAAAGTTGTAAAAATCAACCACGAATTTAAAAACGTAGTAGTATCTCATAAAGCATTAATCGAAGCTGATTTAGAAGATCAAAAACGTGAAATCATCGGTCAATTAGAAAAAGGACAAGTATTAGAAGGTGTTGTTAAAAACATTACTTCTTATGGTGTGTTTGTTGACTTAGGTGGTGTTGACGGATTAGTACATATTACTGATTTATCTTGGTCTCGTATCAACCACCCTAACGAGGTTGTTGAATTAGATCAAAAATTAAATGTTGTAATCTTAGACTTTGATGATAACAAGTCTAGAATCCAATTAGGATTAAAACAATTATCAGCTCACCCATGGGAAGCTTTAAATGCTGACTTAAAAGTTGGAGATAAAGTAAAAGGTAAAGTTGTTGTTTTAGCTGATTACGGTGCATTTGTAGAGGTTGAAGAAGGAGTTGAAGGATTAATTCACGTATCTGAAATGTCTTGGTCTACTCACTTACGTTCTGCTCAAGATTTCGTAAAAGTTGGTGATGAAGTAGAAGCTCAAATCTTAACATTAGATCGTGAAGATCGTAAGATGTCTTTAGGTATGAAGCAATTACACCCAGATCCATGGACAGATATTACTACTAAGTACCCTGTAGGTTCTACTCACACTGGTACTGTACGTAACTATACTAACTTCGGTGTATTCGTAGAATTAGAAGAAGGTATTGACGGATTAGTATATATCTCTGATTTATCTTGGACTAAGAAAATTAAGCACCCATCAGATTTCGTAACTGTTGGTGATAAGTTAGATGTTCAAGTATTAGAATTAGACGTTGAAAACCGTAAGTTAAACTTAGGTCACAAGCAAACTCAAGATAACCCTTGGGATGCTCACGAAGCTACGTATGCAATCGGATCAACTCACGAAGGTACTATTAAAGAAAAGAATGATAAAGGTGCTACAGTAGTATTCGCTGATGGAATTGAAGCATTTGCTCCAACTCGTTTCTTAGAAAAAGAAGACGGATCGAAATTAGCTAAAGGAGATACTGTACAGTTTATCGTAACTGAATTTAGTAAAGAATACCGTAGAATTGTTGTTTCTCATACTTCTATCTTTAGAGAAGAAGAAAAGAAAAACATCAAGGCTGCTGCTAAGAAAGCTGCTGATGTAGAGAAAACTACATTAGGTGATATCGGTGGATTAGCTGAGTTAAAGAAGAAAATGGAAGGAAAATAATTTTCTAAACATTTATATCTATAAAACCGCTACAATTGTAGCGGTTTTTTTATGCTCTTAATTGTAACATTTGTTACAGTTAAAGACGCTTAGTTTTTAAGTTAATTTCTTAAATACCATTATATTTGTACCCTAATAAAAATTAATATGACACTTATAAAATCAATATCAGGAATCAGAGGTACAATAGGGGGAGCTACAGGAGATAACCTTACACCGATTGATGCTGTCAAATTTGCTTCAGCATATGGAGCATTCATAAAAAAAAGAAATCCAGAAGCTGAAAAAATTAAAGTAGTTATAGGAAGAGATGCACGTATTTCTGGTAAAATGATAAGTAACCTAGTAGCCAATACTTTAGTTGGTTTAGGAATTAATGTAGTCGATTTAGGATTGTCTACAACACCAACGGTAGAAGTAGCAGTACCGTTAGAAAAAGCACAGGGAGGTATTATCTTAACTGCTTCTCATAATCCAAAACAATGGAATGCTTTAAAATTATTGAACGAAAAAGGGGAATTTTTAAATGGAGCAGATGGTGAAGAAATTTTAAAGTTAGCTGAAAGTGAAGATTTTTCTTTTGCTGAAGTTGACGATTTAGGTTCATACAAAAAGAATAAGAAGTACTTAAAAAAGCATATCAAAGAAGTTTTAAAGTTAGATTTAGTAGACGTAAAAGCTATTAAAAAAGCTAAGTTTAAAGTGGTAGTAGATGGAGTTAATTCTACAGGAGGTGTATTTATTCCAGCTTTATTAAAAGAATTAGGTGTAAAATGCATCGAATTATATTGTGAACCAAATGGACAATTCCCTCACAATCCAGAGCCATTAAAAGAGCACTTAACTGATATTTCAGAATTAGTAGTAAAAAAGAAAGCTGATTTAGGAATTGTTGTGGATCCAGATGTAGATCGTTTGGCATTAATTTCTGAAGACGGATCAATGTTTGGTGAAGAATATACATTAGTTGCTTGTGCCGATTATGTATTAGGAAGATTAGGTGGAGGAAACACTGTATCAAACTTATCATCATCAAGAGCATTAAGAGATGTTACAGAAAAACACGGAGGAACATACACAGCTTCTGCAGTAGGAGAAGTAAACGTGGTGCAAATGATGAAAGATACCGATACAGTAATTGGAGGAGAAGGAAATGGAGGAATTATTTATCCAGCTTCTCACTACGGAAGAGATTCATTAGTAGGAGTTGCTTTATTCTTATCGCATTTAGCACATAAAAAAATGTCATGTAAAGAATTAAGAGATTCATATCCAAGTTACTTTATGAGTAAAAATAAAATCCAGTTAACACCACAAATTGATGTTGATAAGATTTTAGAAACGATGGCTGATAAGTATAAAAATGAAGAAGTAAATACCATAGATGGAGTAAAAATAGATTTTGCTGAAGAGTGGGTACATTTACGTAAATCGAATACAGAGCCTATTATTCGAATTTATACAGAAGCAAAATCACAAGAAAAAGCAGATTCACTGGCTGAAAGAGTGATAGAAGAAATCAAAGCAATAATAAAATAAGAAAATAACAACGCGTTGAAATTAAGAATAGTGAGTTTATTAATGATGTTGTTAACAACATCATTAATAGTAGGGCAAGAGAAAGAAGAAAAAGTAAGAGAGAAAAAGAAAGTTACAAATAAAGGAAAGTTCTTTGTTTACTGGGGTTGGAACTGGGCAGATTACTCTGATTCTGATATCCGATTTAAAGGTGAAAATTACGATTTTACATTATCTAATGTAAGAGCAAAAGACAGACCAACTAAGTTTTCTTTTAGAGATTATTTTCACCCAGGGAGAATTACCATTCCACAAACAAACTATAGAATAGGATATTTCTTTAAAGAGAATTATACAATTTCTATTGGAGTTGATCATATGAAATATGTAATGGTAAATGATCAAGATGTAACTATAAACGGAAATATAAATGTAGGAAACGCAAAGTACGATGGTACTTATAACAATCAGACAATTAAGTTAACGGATGATTTCTTACGTTTTGAACATACAGATGGTTTAAACTACGTAAATGTAGAAGTAAAACGATTTGACGATGTAAGTCACTGGTTTGGATTAAATATGGAGAACTTACAAATTAACTTAACAGAAGGTGTAGGTGCTGGTATTTTATTTCCAAGAAGTAACACAAAGTTATTAGAAAATGAAAGGTATGATGAGTTCCATTTATCGGGTTACGGAATGTCTATAGGAGCAGGTTTAAATATCGCTTTCTTAAAACACTTCTTTATACAAGCCGATTTAAAAGGTGGATACATCAATATGTCTGATATAAGAACAACAATGAATCCAGCAGATAGTGCTTCTCAAAGTTTTTACTTTTTTGAAAACACTATATTAATAGGAGGTAAGTTTAGACTATAATTAAACAAAAATTATTAATTGGTTAATATTATAAATCTATTAGACTAGATAGTTTATTAATCTTAATTTTAACTGTAATACAATCTAATTATGAATTTAGAGCAATATTTTGATAAATTTAGAAAAAACATTGTAGGAATCGATCAAACCTACCAGTCACCTTATGGTGAACAAAAAATGGTATATACTGATTGGACTGCTAGTGGTAGATTGTATAGACCTATTGAGGAACAGTTATTATACAAATTCGGACCTTTTGTAGCCAATACACATACAGAAACATCAACTTCTGGTGCAGCTATGACATTAGCATATCATGAGGCAAGAAATATCATAAAGCGTCATGTAAATGCATCAAAAGATGATGTTTTAATTACAGAAGGTTCTGGAATGACTGGTGTTGTAAACAAGTTTCAACGAATCTTAGGCTTAAAAGTAACTGAAAGTTTAAAAGATCATACACAAGTTCCTGAGGAATTAAAACCGATTGTTTTTGTGTCTCATATGGAGCATCATTCAAACCAAACATCGTGGATAGAAACAATTGCCGATGTTGTAGTAGTACCGTGTAATGATGCAGGTTTGGTATGCTTAAAAAAGTTTGAAGAAACAATTCAGAAATACAAAGATAGACCAATTAAAATAGCTTCAATTGTAGCAGGCTCAAACGTAACAGGAATTAAAACTCAGTACCATAAAGTAGCTGCATTGATACATAAATATGGTGGACTTTGTTTTGTTGACTTTGCTTGCTCAGCACCGTATGTTGATATCAACATGCACCCAGAAAAAGAAGATGAGTATTTAGATGCTATTTTCTTTTCTCCACACAAGTTTTTAGGAGGGCCTGGAAGTTCTGGAGTACTTATTTTTAATAAGAAATTATACAAAAATATGGTGCCAGATAACCCAGGAGGAGGTACAGTAAGTTATACAAATCCTTGGGGAGAACATGACTATTTTGATGATGTAGAAACACGCGAAGATGGTGGTACACCAGCTTTTTTACAAACAATTAAAATAGCTTTATCAATTCAGGTAAAAGACCAAATGGGAACTGAAAACATGAAAAAACGTGAGGATGAAATAAATCCAATCATTTTTGATTGTTTAGAGAACTTAGATGGCGTTCAGATATTAGCACCAAACCATAAAGATAGATTAAGTATTTTCTCGTTTTACTTTGAAAAGTATCACTTTAATTTAGTAGTAAAATTATTAAATGATCGATTTGGAATTCAAACAAGAGGAGGTTGTTCTTGTGCTGGTACTTATGGGCACTTTTTATTGAATGTAGATCAAAATACTTCACATAAAATAAAAGATCAAATATTAGAAGGATGTAACACCGAAAAACCAGGATGGGTACGTTTATCAGTACACCCAACCATTACAAATGAGGAGGTTGATTACATCTGTAATTCATTAAATACATTAGCTGATAATATAGAAGAGTGGTCGAAAGATTATACATATGATATGCAAAAAAACGATTACATTCATATATCAGCCTCACCTATAGAAAAAGAGCTAGTGGCAAACTGGTTTTCTTTATAATAATATATGAAACAAATAGCATCTTCTTTTTTAGAAAATAATTATTCAACAATTAAAGAAAGTGAAATATCTGGTAGATGGATTACCTTAAAGGATATTGAGCCATTATATGAAAAATTAACTACTTCTATTCAAAAGAAAGTAATAGGAGTATCAGAAGAAGGAAGGGATATTTATCAATTAAAATTTGGCTCAGGAAAAAGAAAAATTCTTGTTTGGAGTCAAATGCATGGTAATGAGAGTACAGGAACCAAAGCATTATTTGATTTCTTAAATTTTATAAAAGATTTTTCAAATTCTGAAATAGTAAAAGCTATTGAAGAAAATTGTGAGATAGTTATGATACCAATGTTAAACCCAGATGGAGCAGAGGTATACACTCGAGTTAATGCTAATAATATTGATTTAAATAGAGATGCTGTAGCATTAGAAGCTAAAGAAAGTAAGCTACTAAGAAAAGTATTGGACGGATTTAATCCAGAGTTTTGTTTTAATTTACATGATCAAAGAACTATTTTTGGTGTAGAAGGAACTAAAAATCCAGCAACAATTTCATTTTTAGCACCATCGGAAGATATTTCAAGAGAAGTTACAAGTGGTAGAAAAGAGACCATGAATGTAATTGTAGCCATGAATTCGTTATTACAAGAATTTATTCCAAATCATATTGGACGTTATACAGATGAATTTTATCCAACAGCAACAGGAGATAATTTTCAAAAGTTAGGGCACAATACAATTTTAATTGAAGCAGGACATTATCAAGAAGATTATGACCGAGAAATGGCGAGAAAATTTAATTTTTTCGCGCTATTACAGGGAATTTATCACATTTCTACAGCAAAAAACTTTGAAAATTATACCGATTATTTTTCTATTCCAAACAATATCAAGAACTTCTATGATGTAATTTATAGAACAAAAAATAATGAAAAAGATGTAGCATATCAGTATGTCGAGAAAGTAGAAAATGGTAAATTTGCACTCACCTTAACTAAAGAAAAGGAAGGAAATTTATCAACCTTTCTAGGTCATAAAGAATTCAATAAAAATAACTAAAAATTAAACTTTTGTTAAACTAAGTTGTTTTTATTTGTAAAAAAAACATATTTTAGCAGTATTACTTGAAGAAAACAAAAAAAATGAAGAAGTTCGTACTAGATGAAATCGATCACCAAATTTTAGACATTTTAATTGAAAATGCTCGTACTCCTTTTACAGACATAGCAAAGAAATTATTAGTATCGGCAGGTACTATTCATGTTCGTGTTAAAAAAATGGAAGATGAAGGAATTATTCAAGGATCTACATTAACCTTGAACTATGAAAAAATGGGATATTCGTTTATAGCCCATGTAGGTGTATTTTTAGAAAAAACATCTATGACGCAGCACGTTTTAGATAATTTACGCTTAATACCAAATGTAACGGTTGCTTATGTTACTGCTGGAAAATATAATATATTTTGTAAAGTAAGAGCAAAAAGCACAAACGATGCAAAAGATATTATTTATAGAATTGACGATATTCATGGTGTAAATCGTACTGAAACGATGATTTCTTTAGAAGAAAGTATCAATGACAAAAAGCGTTTAATGCACGCTATTTTCAAAGAAATTTAATTTTAGAATAAATTAATTAAAAAAGGGTTACATTTTAAATGTAACCCTTTTTTAATATTATTAATTTTTTAAATACTCCAATTAAATTTCTCGAAAAGAATATTCCAATCATTAGGAAGCTTAGCTTTTAATATCATTTCCTTGTTAGATATTGGGTGCTTAAATGTCAAAGAATATGCATGTAGAAAAAGATTCTCACAATTAAAGTTTTCTATAAACATGGTATTATGATTTTTATCACCATATTTAGGATCACCAATCAAAGGGTGACTTATCTTATTCATATGAATGCGTAATTGATGTAAGCGTCCTGTTTTTGGAGATAATTTAACTAAGCTATATCGTGAAGTATCATAAGGTTTTACAGGAATATCAAGAGTTATCTTATCTACTAATTCAAGTAAAGTCTCAGCATCTTTATGCACATTTGCATCTCTACCTTTTACAGGAGAATCAATTATTTTTGATTCAGGAGCATGTCCACGAACAATTCCATAATATGTTTTTTGAATTTCATTATTCGTAAACAATTCTTGGAACTTAGAAACATAAGAAGTTTCTTTTGCTAATAATATGATACCAGAAGTTTTTCTGTCTAATCTATGAATAGGATAAAATTTCTTACCAAATTGATTAAATAATAATTGTAATAAAGAGTCTTCATCAGAAACATTTCTAGAATGATGTGCGTGATGTACAACAACATTATTAGGTTTAGATACACAAATAATATATTCGTCTTCAAAAAGTATGTCTAATGTCATAATTAGCTTTTTACTGCTTTAAGTTTAGTAGCTTTTAATAAAACTATTGATAAGGTACCACAAACTAGAAATCCAATAAATAGTGGAAGGGTAGTGGTAATAACAAATTTACCTATAATAGTAGCTATAGGTACAGCCATTATTGTAGAAACAAATCCATTAATAGCCGCTCCAATACCAGCAATATGTCCTACAGGTTGCATAGCAAGTGCTCTTAAGTTTCCAAATAGAAAACCAATTGCAAAAAACTGTAAAGCAAAGAAGGTTAATAAAATTACAATACTTGGGTTTTCTTTTTGATAAAATAAAAAGATATATAAGATTGGAATCAATGTAAATACAACCAAAAAGACAGAAACCAATTTATGCATACCAAATTTCATAACGAAAGTTCCGTTTAAAAAAGTAGCAAAACCTACTGCTATTGCGAGACCTGAGAAGATGTATGGAAACTCATCTATTAAATGATATTGTTCTTGAAATATTTGTTGAGAAGCACTTAAATAAACCATAAATGACCCAGTAATAAATCCAGAAATTAAAGTGAAAACAATGGCTTGTTTGTGCTTAATAAATTCTTTAGTACCAGTGATAAATAATTGAAAGGAAAACTGAATTCTATTTTCTTCCTTTAAAGTTTCTGGCTGGCGTTTCCATAGCCAAATCATAACAATAACTCCAAAAATTAACTGACTATAAAAAATAGATTTCCATCCGTAAATATCTAACATTAATTTACCTAATGCAGGAGCTACTACAGGAACCATGATAAAAATAACAACGATAAACGACATAATTTTAGCCATGTAATCGCCACTAAAAGAGTCTCTAACCATTGCTATACTTATAGTTCTTGGAGCTGATAATCCAATTCCTTGAAGTATTCTACCAAAAACCATCATTTCAATAGAAGAAGCACTAACACAAATAAAACTAGCAATGACAAAGAGTATAAAACCACCATAAATTATGGGTTTTCTACCTAAGCTATCGGAAATAGGACCAGATATTAACTGACCAAAACCTAAACCTAAAAAAATCATTGTTACAAGTAATTGATTATCACTTGATGCTTGTTGTATGTTAAGAGATAAACCTATTTGTTCTAAAGCAGGTAATAAAGCATCTATTGATAAAGCTACTAATGACATTAATGAGGCCATTAAAGCTATGAATTCTAATTTAGAATTATTTTCTTGTTTTTGCATTCGGCAAAAATACTGCGTTTATCTTCAGTATAGCTATATATAACCAAAAAAAGACCATTTTTATACAATGGTCTTTTTAAAACAAACAAATAGAAAAAACTACTCAATAATTTTTTCCAATAATTTAACTAAGTCTTTTATTTTTTCTTTATTTCTTACTAAAAGCTTTTTACCATTATACTTTAGTGTAGTAGTAGGTAAATCTCTGATTACTTCATTTTTTGTATTGAAATCAACTTTTTTAAGTTCCTCTTCAATTTCCTGTAATTGATTTTTAGAAAGAGAGAATTTATGTTCACCTTTTAAAGCTACATTTTGAAGTCCCTTATAAACCACTTCACCATCATTATAAATATATATATCAAAAACAGGGCATTTCCCAAAACATGATGATTTTCCGTAATATATAAAGGGAGTTTCTTTTATATTTTTAGAAACTGAACAGTTACTAAGAATAGCAAAAAATAATATGTATAATAAGGACTGATTCATACTTAATAATTTAAAAAATGACGCCATCAAGAGGTAAATGATTGAAGGGTAGTGAAGGGTATTTACTCTCAACAGCGCCTTATAATGTATATTATTTAATGTCTACATTTAGTTTTATGAGGATTTCCAAAAGTGTTAGCTTGTTTCCACTTTCCAGGTTCAGGTAATTCAAATGCGTATGCTTTACCTTTTGCTCTTAGTTGTAAATTTTTTCTGATATGATTTCTAAATTCTAATAATTCGCTCTTTTCATACATTAATAAAATTTTCTTTTCAGCAATTGAATTTCCTGCTGGCTTTTCTTTTCTAGTAATGAAAGTAGCAAAGACTTCGGCAATGTCTTCAGGAGGATTTGTAGAAGCATATTGAGTTACAAATCTTTCTTGATATCTACTGTAAAATTTTTGTTGCGAATCTTGATCTTTTTTTGCAGTTTGAAATTCTTCCCAAATATCTTTCCAATATTTTCCATGTAATTCATTTATGTAAGAATTGTCTTTAGCACAACCTTCTCCTGGAAAATAGTTTTTACAATTTTCGGCAGTAATAGCTGCATTTAATTGAGAGTCATTTAAAGTTAAAACATGTCCAAACTCATGAATTATAGTATATGCAACCTCTCCACCAGCATTAAAACTACCTTGATATGCATAATCAATAGCAATTCCCATTTTCCAACTCGATAAGTCTTTTTTTAATTGTACTACAAAACCAGCACTTCCAGAAACTGAGCCATTGTAAATTAAAAATTCACCCATTTTTTTTCGTTGATTTAATGGTACTATCTTTTTTACTAAATCCCATATCTGATTATGTTTAGCAACATCTTTCTGATATTCTAAATCTTTCCCAACAACTTTATAATCTTTGATTTTTGAAATATTATCACCATCAATTTTATATAAAGTAATTTCACCATCACTACCTTGTTCTTGATTACCAGTGTTTCCAGTATTTGTATCGTTAGAGTTACCAGTAGCATTAGAAGGAACTACAGTTATTTCATCATTATTACACGAGTTTATCACTAAAATTGATAAAACAATGAAAAGAGGTATGATTAATCTTTTGATTTTCTTCATAATGTTTAAATTTTAATTAGTAACTAAATCCGCGCGGTTATATAAGTTAAACAGCAATATCAAAATCTACCCTACTTAAAAAAAAGCATCTATGATTTTTATCATAGAATAAAGAATTGTTTCTACTGAAATTTGTGCTTATAGATAATGTAAAATCGAATTATTATGAAAGTATTTAAATTTCTCTCAGCATTTTTACTGTTATTCTCATTAACAGGTTATGCACAACAATTACAAATTGATGCTGAAATACGTCCTCGTGCAGAATACAGACATGGTTTTAAAACGTTATTTCCAGATAACGAAAAAGCAGCTTTATTTACATCGCAAAGAACACGTGTAAATATTGATTATAGAATTGAGAAATTGAACTTTTATGTAAGTGTTCAAGATGTTAGAGTTTGGGGGGATGTACCTCAATTAAATTCAAGTGATTCAAATGGATTAAGTATACATCAAGCATGGGGAGAAATTATGTTAGATTCTAATTTTTCTTTAAAACTAGGACGTCAAGAAATTGTTTATGACGATAGTAGAATGTTTGGTAATGTAGCTTGGGCACAACAAGCTAGAAGTCATGATTTAGCGCTATTAAAATATAGAAAGAACACTTTTAAGTTAGATGTTGGTTTAGCGTTCAATCAGTCTAAAGAAAATATTGTAGGTACCAATTTAACAACACCGAACACGTATAAGGCATTACAGTATGCATGGATTCATAAAGATTTTGAGAATTTCTCAGGTAGCTTTTTATTCTTGAATAATGGACTACAGTCTATTTCTGGAATAAAATATAGCCAAACTGTTGGTACACATTTAAAAGCTAAAAGAAATAAATTAAATATAGCAGCTAATATCTTTTATCAGTTTGGAAACGATGTTAATAACAATGATTTAAGCGCTTATTTATTTGGTTTAGAATCAAACTACAAGGTAACAAACAAAACAACAGTAGGTTTAGGTGTTGAGTTACAAAGCGGTAACGATTACAATATTGCAAGTGGAAAGAACAATGCATTTAATCCTTTTTATGGAACAAACCACAAGTTTAATGGGTTCATGGACTATTTCTATGTTGGAAATCACATAAACAGTGTAGGGTTATTAGATATTTATACTAAAGCAAATTTTAAATTAAATCCAAAATCTAATTTAACAGCATTTGTTCATAATTTTTCTGCTGCTGCCGACATCAATAGTACAGTTTCAAAACAGCTAGGAACAGAAGTAGATCTTGTTTATGGATATAGATTTACTAAAGAAATTGGAGTTAAAGCTGGGTATTCTCACTTATTTGCTTCAGAAGGAATGAGAGCATTAAAAGGAAACTTTGAAAATACCAACAACTGGGGATGGGTAATGGTAACTATTAATCCTGTATTATTTAAAACGAAAAATAAATAGTTATGGTAGTGTCAAGAGAAAAAACAGTAGCAGCGTATGTTACCGAAAATATTAAAACTGCACATATTTTCAAGAAGCATGGAATAGATTTTTGTTGTGGAGGAGCTATTACAGTAGAAAAAGCTTGTAAAAAAAACAATGTTGACCAAGCAATTTTAGAAAAAGAGCTTTCTGAAGTAGATAAAGTGGTAGATAAATTGCAAGACTTTGATAGTTGGAGCTTAGATTTTTTAATAGTTTATATTGAAAATCTTCACCATACATATGTAAGAGAAAGTCTTCCTTTATTATCTCAATATGCTAATAAAGTGGCAAAAGTTCACGGACATCATTATGAAGAAGTAGTCATAATAAATAAGCTCTTTCATGAAGTAGCAAACGAATTAATTTCTCACATGCAAAAAGAAGAGCAAATTTTATTTCCATTTATAAATCAGTTGGTAGATGCCAAAAAGAAAAAGGAAGTATATAAACGACCTCCATTTGGCACCGTAAATAATCCAATTAAAATGATGGAGCATGAGCATGAAAATGCAGGAGGTGTTTTAAAGGAAATAGCTAGGTTAACAAACAATTATACACCACCAGAAGGAGCGTGTAATACGTTTAAAGCTTTATATGCTAAACTAGAAGAGTTTGAACAAGATTTACATCAGCATATACATTTAGAAAATAACATTTTACATCCAAAGGCTATTAAGTTAGAAAAAGAGTTAACAGCCTCTTAAAGATAAAAACAAAAGACTTGAATTTTAATCGCGAAATATTACCAAATAAAAAATCTAAATGGAGAAAAGTAGCTATTGTTTTAATAGGAATAGTTACAGGATTAGGTTTTTTTATGGCAAAAGAAGCTTCTTTAGTTTCTTATATGTCAGATGATCCCTTGGCATGTGTAAACTGTCATGTAATGACGCCTATGTACAATAGTTGGATGCATAGTTCGCATAGAGAGCAAGCTTCTTGTAATGATTGTCATGTACCACATGATAATGTTTTTAACAAGTATTATTTCAAAGCTAAAGATGGTTTATTTCATGCTTCGGTTTTTACAGCAAGAGCAGAACCAGAGGTAATGTTTATGAGAGAAGCTTCACAAGAAGTAGTACAAAACAATTGTATAAGATGTCATATACAACAAGTAACACAAGTAAAATACGACGGTTGGCTTGAAAATCATCAAGAAAATAGAACAGAACGTAAATGTTGGTCTTGTCATCAAGAACTTCCCCATGGTACGGTGCATGGAATTTCTACTATAAGAAATAACATTGCTCCAATCCCCACAGATAATGTAGAAACGGTAATTCCAGAATGGCTTAATCAACAAATAAAAAAGTAACAAAACAATGAAAAACAAATTATTATTCTTAGTAACTGTAGTAGTCGTTTTTCTACTAGGGCTACTAGCTTCAAGCATTGTAAATAGAAAAAATGAAGCAAAGTATAAATACGTACCTCAGGTAGAAATTAGCGAAAATGAGCCTAGAAATGAAGAATGGGGTAAAAATTTTCCGGCAGAGTATCAATCTTTCTTACAAACTGAAAAAAGTGATTTTGAATCTTTTCAAGGAGGTTCAAAAATGAGAGATATGTTAGAAGAAGACACTCGTTTAGTAGTACTTTGGGCTGGTTATGGTTTTTCAAAAGATTATAGTCAAGGTCGTGGTCACCAAAATGCAGTGGTCGATTTACAAAACAGTTTAAGAACTGGAGGACCTAAAGGAAAAGGAGATGGACCAATGCCAGCTACTTGTTGGACATGTAAAAGTCCTGATGTACCTAGGTTGATGAATGAAGTTGGGATTACAGAGTTTTATAAAGGAAAATGGGCCGATAAAGGACATGAAGTAATCAATCCAATAGGTTGTGCAGATTGTCACGATTCAAAAACAATGAAACTTACAATTACCAGACCAGCATTGGTAGAAGCTTTTGAAGCAATGGGTAAAGACATTAACAAAGCAACTCACCAAGAAATGCGTTCGTTAGTATGTGCACAATGCCATGTTGAGTATTATTTTGATAAGAAAAAACCAGGTAAAGAAGGAGTTCCATATTTAACATTTCCATGGAAAAACGGAATGTCTGTTGAGGCTATGGAAAAATATTATGATGACATGAATTTTAAAGATTGGACGCACAAATTAAGTAAAGCTCCAATGTTAAAAGCACAACATCCAGGGTATGAAACTTATTTAACAGGAGTACACGCAGATAGAGGGGTTTCTTGTGCCGATTGCCATATGCCTTATAAGAGTGAAGGTGGACAGAAGTTTACCGATCACCATATACAATCTCCAATGAATAATGTAGCAAACTCATGTCAAGTTTGTCATAGAGAAGAAGCAGATAAATTAAAAGCAAATGTATATGAACGTCAACAAAAATCTACAGAAGCAAGGTTAAAACTAGAAGATGCTTTAGTAAGAATGCATGTAGAAGCAAAAAAATGTTGGGACTTAGGAGCTACAGAAGAACAAATGAAAGATATTTTGATGGATATCCGTCATGCTCAATGGCGTTGGGATTATGCAGCAGCTTCACACGGTGCTTCTTTTCACTCACCAGTAGAAACGGGTAGAGTTATAGCAAGTGGTTTGGACAAAGCTACAGAAGGACGTGTAAAATTAGCTCGTTTGTTAGCAGAATTAGGATACAATAAGCCTGTAGAAATGCCAGATATTTCTACTAAAGAGAAAGCACAAGCATACATAGGCTTAGACATGGAAAAACTTCATAAAGAAAAGGAAGAGTTTAAACAAAACTTACTTCCAAAATGGTTAGAGGAAGCAAAAGAAAGAGAAAAGACTTACGGAAGTAAAAAAGTTTCTTTGAATTAATTAAAACTTCAGTGTTTAGATGTTAAAAGATAATTTTTAGGGGTTAAACTTTAAAAATTATCTTTTTTAAATAAGTAGAATATGCAAAAACTATATAAATTTTTATCATCATCTTCATTAGCATTACTATTATTGCTAGTATTTGCAATTGCTATGGGGGTAGCTACCTTTGTTGAAAACGATTACGGAACAGCTGTTGCTTGGGCTAGTATTTATGATGCTTGGTGGTTTGAAGTAGTAATGTTAGGACTAGCAATTAGTTTCTTTTTGCATATTTTTAAATACAATTTGTTAAGTAAGCGTAAGTGGGCTATTTTTCTTTTTCATTTAGCCTTTGTTATTGTTTTATTAGGTGCTGGAATAACGCGTTATACTTCTTATAGCGGTATTATGCGTATTAGAGAAGGAGCAACTTCAAATGTAATTATTTCAGATACCAAACTATTATCAGCTACATTTATAAAGGACAATCAACGTAAAACGATTCAAGAAAAATTACAATTTTCTCCTTTAAGAGATAATAGTTTTCATTTTCAAGAAAATATAAAGAATACACCTGTTTCAATTTCATTTAAAGAGTATGTAGCAGATGCATCTCCTGAAGTAATTACAGATAGCATTATAGGAGTTCCTTTACTTAAAATGGTTACAACGACAGGTAATGGAAGGAATACAATTTATTTACAAAAAGGAGAAATAGAAAAGATAGGAAAACATCAGCATGAAGTTGGATTTGAAGCTAATAAAGAAGGAATTATTAATATTATAGAGGAAGATGGTAAGTTTAAAATGATTACTCCACATCCAATAGATTTCTTTATGATGTCAAATCAGCAAGCTGGTAGAATTAAACATGATAGCTTACAAGAAATTAATTTAAGAACTTTATTTAGATCGGGCGATTTTTCATTTGTACCTACTTCATACCATCCAAAAGGGAAGTTTAAACTAATAAGTTCAGCAAAAAGCAAAACAGATAACGATGTTTCTTTAGACGATGCTCTAATTGTAAATCTAACTGTAGGAAAAGAAACACAAGAAGTAAACTTATTATACAGAGAAGGTTTTTTACCAATAAAACATCAAGTAGATTTTAAAGATGGAACGCAAGTTATTTTGTCTTACGGAGCTGGAGCAATTCAGACACCATTTTCTATAAAGTTAAATGATTTTCAACTAGAAAGATATCCAGGATCGTCTAGTCCATCTGCTTATGCAAGTGAAGTAACCGTAATAGATCAAAAAGAAAACTTTGATTATCGTATTTTTATGAATAACGTTTTAGATTATAAAGGATTTCGTTTTTTTCAAGCAAGTTATGATACAGACGAAAAAGGAACGGTGCTTTCTGTTAATCACGATTTTTTAGGCACTTGGGTAACTTATTTGGGCTATTTATTAATGGGAATAGGGATGTTTTTTACTTTTTTTGGAAAGGCTTCACGTTTTCAACTTATAAATAAAAAATTAAAGAAATTGAAAACTAAAGCTACAGTTATAGCGCTTCTTTTAATTACATTTAATTCAACATTTGCTATAACTAAACAAGATTCTATTCCTAAAGAAATAGCTATTGAAAGATTAGTTTCTTCCTTAGAAATAGATAAACAGCAGTCAGAAATATTTGGACGTTTGTTAGTTCAAGATTTAGACGGTCGTATTAAACCAATTAATACATTGGCATCTGAATGTATTCGAAAAATTTCTCGAAAATCAAATTTTAAATACCCAATTGCTACTAGAACAATAAAATTGGATGTAAATCAAGTTTTTTTAGGAATGCACATGGTGCCACAATTATGGCAAAGAATTCCAATTATTAAAGCAGATATTGATAAAACAGGAGATTTATTAAAAGATGTAATTCAAGGTAAGAATGGTTTATACTCATTTATTAGTTTTTTAGATAAAGAAGGAAATTACTTATTGTCAAATGAAGTAGAAGAAGCCAATAAAAAGAAACCTGCCGAACGTAATGAGTTTGATAAAGAGGTTTTAAAGATTGATGAGCGTTTTAATATTTTGTATAACTTATTTACTGGAAACTATTTAAAAATATTTCCTAAAAAAGGAGATGAGAATAATACATGGTATAGTTATAATCATCATTTTAATGATTTTACTGAAGAAGATGCACGTTTTACTAAAACAATTTTACCAAGCTATTTTAAAGATTTAGAGCAAGGAAAATATAAAGAAGCTTATCAAAAAATGCTTTATATTAAAAAGTATCAGGAAGTGTTAAGTGCTGATATTATTCCAACAGAAGAAAGAGTAGAAGCAGAGCTATGGTATAACAAAGCGAATATAAATTTTTGGTTGTTCCAAGTATTTTTCACTGTAGGATTTTTACTTCTAATCTTAGCCGTAGTAAAGATGTTTGCTGAAAAGAGATGGATTAATTTTTTATGGAATGGATTAATTTTAATCACATTAGTATCTTTCTTATTCTTTACATTTAATATTATTTTAAGATGGTATATAGCTCAACACGCACCATGGAGTAATGGATATGAAATGCTCATTTTTGTAGCTTGGTGCTTACTTTTAAGTGGTTTGATAACTTTTAGAAAGTCAGATTTTTCATTACCATTAGCTACTTTGTTTACTGGAGCTTTATTATTTGTAAGTTATTTGGATTGGTTAAATCCAGAGATAACTAACTTAATGCCTGTATTAAAATCGTATTGGTTAAAAATACACGTAGCTACAATTGTAAGTAGTTATGCACCATTAGCTTTATCGGCAGTTTTAGGAATTATGGCGTTGTTTTTAATGTTATTCAAAACAAAAAAGAACAAAACTATTATAGAGTTAAAAATTAAAGAACTTAGCTATATAAATGAACTTTCTATGACTATAGGATTGTTTACTTTATCTATAGGAACGTTTTTAGGAGGAGTATGGGCAAATGAAAGTTGGGGACGCTATTGGGCATGGGATCCAAAAGAAACCTGGGCATTAATTAGTATAATAGTTTATGCAATTGTTTTACACTTACGTTTTGTACCAAAGTTGAATAATTTCTTTGTTATCAATACAGCAAGTATGTTTGCTTTTTGGTCAATTATAATGACTTCTTTTGGTGTGAATTATTATTTATCAGGTTTACATAGTTATGCTTCAGGAGATCCTGTACCAATACCAAGTTTTGTGTATGTAATTCTATTTAGTATGATTTTATTAACTGTTTTAGTAGTATACAAACGAAAACAATCGATAAAATAACATTATGAATTTCGAATTTTGTTAGAAAAATATAATAGAAAACTCCATAGTCAATAAAGATTATGGAGTTTTTAATTATAAGGGGAGGGGAAAAATGAAAAGTTTTATAACGAAAATCTTTTGGCAGCTTCTCGTTCTAATTCTTCTCTAAAATTTGGATGAGCAATAGAAATTAAAGCTTTTGCTCGTTGCTTTAAACTTTTACCAAATAAATTAACTACTCCATATTCTGTTGCTACATAATGAACATGGGCTCTTGTTGTAGTAACACCAGCTCCTTCTTTTAAGAAAGGTGTAATTTTTGAAATTCCTTTAGGTGTCATTGATGGCATAGCAATAATAGCTTTTCCTTCTTTAGATAAAGATGCTCCACGGATAAAATCCATTTGACCACCTACACCAGAATACTGGTATTTACCAATAGTATCGGCACAAACTTGCCCTGTTAAATCAATTTCAATAGCACTATTAATAGCTGTTACTTTTGGATTTAATTTAATAAGAGAGGTATCGTTTGTATAACCAGCTTCTTTAAAGTGTACTAAAGGATTATCGTCAATAAAATCATATAGTTTTTGAGAACCTACAGCAAAACAAGTAACAATTTTACCTGTTTTAATTTCTTTCTCTTCACCTGTAATAATACCTTTTTCTACTAAGGGAAGAATACCATCAGAAAACATTTCGGTATGAATTCCTAATCGTTTATGATTGGTTAGGTTATGAAGCACAGCATTTGGAATATTTCCAATACCCATCTGTAAAGTAGCACCATCATCAATTAATCCAGCAACGTGTTTTCCTATTTGAGATTCAATTTCTGAAGGACTTCCAGTAATAGATTCGTGTATTGGTGAATTTACTTCAACAGCATAATCAATGTTTTTAATATGGATTATTCCATCACCATGTGTTCTAGGTACATTTGGATTTATTTGAGCAATAACTACTTTGGCCGTTTGAATAGCTGGTAAGGTAATATCTACAGATACTCCTAAAGAACAATATCCATGCTTATCTGGAGGAGAAACTTGAATAAAAGCTACATCTAAAGGATAAATACCTCTTCTAAATAACCAGTGAATTTCACTCAAGAAAATAGGCACATAATCACCATTATTTGTGTTAACTCCTTTTCTAACATTGTTTCCTACAAAACAACTAATCAACTTAAAAGAATTAGAATATGGTTCTTCTAAGTATTTAGCTTCACCATGTGTATGAATTTGAATAATTTCTACATTAGATAGCTCTTTATAACGCTCACATAAATTATCTATTAATACATTAGGAGTCATTGCTGCTCCTTGAAAAAATATTTTATCGTTAGATTTTACAATTGAAACTGCTTCTTCAGCGGTTACAATTTTCATCATATCTCTACTCATCATTTTGTTTTATTTATTGCAAAGTTCCGCCGAAAGCTGATGGTATAAAATGATAAAAATCATATTAGTTTTAAGATTATTTTTATCTCATATTCCGTATTTTTACAAGTATGCTATCATCAAATAATTTCTTGCAAAAACATAGTAAAATAGCTTTAGGTTATTTTTTTATCATAGCTTTTTTAGGCGTTTTATTGCGTTTGTTTTCTGTTTATGATTTATCGTTTACTTATCGGTTTGTAGTGCATACACACTCACATATTGCCTTATTAGGGTGGGTATATACAGCTATAACAACACTCATTTTTAAGATGTATTTGAGTGAATTAAATATAAAAAGTAAATATCAGAAAATATTTTGGGCAACTCAAGTAACTATCATAGGAATGTTAGTTACATTTCCATTTACTGGATATGCTTTATTTTCTATTATTTTTTCTACACTATTTTTAATTGTTTCATATGTATATGCATACATACTGTTTAAGTATACTCCTGTAGAACAGAAAAAAACACATTCTTATCAATGTGTTCGTATAGCTTTATGGTATATGATTATCTCTAGTATTGGTCCATGGGCTTTGGGAGTAATTATGAAAACAGCAGGAAGTGGTTCCGATTTATATAAGAACGCAATTTATTTTTACCTTCATTTTCAATACAATGGATGGTTTATTTTAGCATTGTTTGGTATTGGATTCTATATTTTAGAAAAACAAAATATTCGAATTTCTAAGAGCGTTTTTAATATATTCTTTTGGTTAATGAATCTTGGAGTTATTTTAACTTTTGGTATTTCATTATTATGGATGAAACCTCATCTTGGAGTTTATTTAGTTTCAGGGTTAGGTGCTGTTTTTCAATTAATATCATTCGTTTATTTAATATATAAACTAAGAGATTTTAAAGAAAGAATTAAAAAGTCATATTCAAGCTTTTTCCTTAAAACATTAAAAGTAGTAGTTCTTTTATTTTTCTTAAAACTAGTGTTTCAATTATTAGGAACAATTCCAGAAATAGCAAATAGAACTGCTTCGAATATAGATTTAGTTATAGGCTATTTGCATTGGATTTTTTTAGGAGTAGTTAGTATTTGTTTACTACTGTTTTTGTATAGTTTTAAGCTTGTAACTTTGTCAAAAAGAAGTATTGCTTTTTATGTAACTGGATTTCTTTTAACCGAAGTGCTAATTTTTTATAAGGCGCTAACTTCTTGGTTTAATCTATTACTAATTAATTTTTATTTCGAAGCTTTAGTTATTGTTAGTTTTATATTTTTTATAGAGATAACTTACATTTTTATGAGTCAGTTTAAACGAAAATAATAAAGACTAAAACATCTTTTTTATTACTTTTATATAAAAAACGTGAATGTTATCAAATGCTTGTAAATATGCTATTCGATCAGTACTTTATTTAGCTATTCATAATGAAGAAAATAGTAGAGTAGGAGTTAAAAAAATTGCTGAAGAGTTAAGTGTACCTCAACCTTTCTTAGCAAAATTATTACAACAGCTTACAAAAAGTAAATTAGTTTCTTCTTCAAAAGGTCCAACAGGAGGTTTTTATTTGAATGAACTCAACTTTAAGAATACTGTTTGGGATATTATAAAAAGTATAGACGGAACCGATAAGTTTGATCAATGCTTTATGGGATTGTCTTCTTGTGACGATAAAAATCCTTGTCCCGTTCATTTTACAGTTGCTCCATTTAAAAAGAAATTAATGGACGATTTTAAAGACAAAACCATTAGAGAGTTTACAAAAGAGATAAAAATTAAAGGGAGACATATTTCTTTAAAACAATTAGATGTAAACTAATTCAAGTTAAAAGTCTTTCTTTTTTGATTTTAAAACAATTTTCCAAGTAGGTAAAACTACCCATAATATTAAAACAATACTTGAGAGTAACATTCCAAAGTTAGTTCCAAAGAACTTTTGAAACACAGCTCCTGTATAGCCTAATAAGGCTGAAATATCTAGTTTTAATAGAATTAATATTCTCGATAGGTCTACAGGATTAAAAAGTGTAGAGAATAGAGAAAATTGATCTAAAGGATACTCTTGAAAAACAATTAAAGAAATTAGAAATAAGCCGTCATAAATAACTGCTAAAAACAACCATAATAAAATGGCATAACCAAATCCTTTTATTTTGTTTTCATTAGCTAAACCAATATTAAATGCTAAAGCCACGAAAATAAAGGTTAAAAAAGCACCAATAGCTAATAAAGAAATAAAGTTAAAAATAGCAGAAGATTGTATTACTCCATAGGCTAAAAAAGGTATGCCTAAACCTAATACTAAACTTAGAGAAAGAGATAGAGAAACTCCAATATATTGTCCTAAAAATATGGTGCTTCTTTTTAAAGGTTGTGCTAATAAAAGTTCTGTAAATTCCCTTGAATTATAATAGTACATAATTCCGAAAATGGTTCCTATTAGAGGTGTTAATACCACTATAATATTCATTAAGGTAATCACAGCTTTAGAGGTGTCATTATTTAGAAATAATAAAACAAAACCAATAACTAAATAAAAGAAGAAATATACATAACTCCATCTACTTCGTAGTAAATCCGAAAAACTATATTTTAATATTTTAAACATGTTCTTTAGTTAAAATGTTAGCAATTGCATGTTCTAAATCAGTTTGATTGGTTTGCTCTTTTAGTTGCTCAATTTTTCCTTTAAAGTGAATTTTTCCATCTAAAAGAAACACAATTTCATCAGACATTTCTTCAACAAAACTCATAATATGAGAAGTAATTAAAATGGTTTTTCCTTTTTCTTTTTCCCATTTAATCAATTCTTTTAAATGCAGTAATGAAATAGGGTCTAAACCAGTTGTAGGTTCATCTAATATTATTAAATCGCTATTAAACATAAAGGTTAACACCAAGTTGACTTTTTGTTTGGTACCTCCAGATAAATTCCCAAGTTTTTGTTTCAAAAAAGGTTGCAACCCAAAGAGTTCTATCAACCCTGAATCTACTGCTTCTTTTGTACGAACATCTTTTATCATTTGAATTAGTTCTGATACGGTAAGGTTCTCAGGGAAATTAGCAATTTGTGGTAGGTAATTTATGTTATTACGATAGGTGTGCTTTTTTAAAATATCCTTGTCGTTTATTTTAATAGTTCCCTTATCAGGAATTACCATTCCTAAAATACTTTTTATAAGCGTAGTTTTTCCAGAACCATTTGGACCTAGTATTGCAAAAATTCCTTTAGACTGAATATCTAAATCCAATTCTTTCAATACAGTAATTTTACCAAAAGTTTTATGTAAGTTTTTAATGTGTATCATTGTATCTTGTTCATTGATGGTTCTTTATCTACTAAATTATCTGGAGTAAATGCTGGTGATATCTTTTCAGAAAAATTGATAATATCTACAAACAAACTTCTTAACAATACTATTGCTTCTGGAGTCTTATTTACTACATAAGAAAAGAGTTTTACAGGTCTGTATGGTACATCTCCAATTCCGTTTTTATCTAAATCATAACCTGTATAAGAGCTCCAGTAATTGTTATTAAAACTATTGTCATTTAGTTTACTATTGTATGATAAATCGAAAGAATTGTTTAAAAAATTGTTTCTATAAAATTTATTAGCATAGCAAGCTCCGGCTATTTTTAAAGCCCATCCGTTACTAGTAAAAGTATTTTTAGAATAGTTAATTCTTGTAGATCCTTCAATATTAATTGCTGTAGTGTTTTCTTGAAAGGTATTGTTATTGATTTCAGCATCATAAATCTCTTTTAATAACAATCCATAGGAAGCTGTTCCCCAATTTTTTAAAAAGGTATTGTTGGTCATTGTTATAAACTTTGAAAACATTACAGCTACACCTGAACCGTTATTTTCAAAAGTATTATGATGATATTCATCGTTGTTAGAGAACATAAAATGTAACCCATATCGTAAGTTTTTAAAACTTGAGTTATTAAGAACCTTACTATGGGTTACAAATTCAAAATAGATACCGTCTCTTAAATTATGAACTTTATTCTCTTCTATAAGGACATTAGAACTATGCCATAAGTGAATACCATTTCCCGATCCTGCTTCATCTTTAGCTTCACTAGAAATATGGTTATTTTTGATAAGTCCATGGTGAGATTTTTCAATTAAAATCCCGAAAAACACAGTTTTTAAACGAACATTTTCAACCTTAAAATGCTTGCTTTTAGAAATATAGATAGCAGCAAAATCTTTGGTGTAACTTTTGCCTACATTTTCTAAAGTAATTCCATTAATAGCAACACTATCTGAAGCTATTTTAAGAATGTATCCTTTTTTATTTCCATTAATAATGGCTTCTTTATTGCCTATAATGGTTAAAGGTTTATTTATAAGTATATCATGTTCGTTATATACACCTTTTCCTAAATAAATGGAATCGTGTTTAGAAGCTATTTTAATCGCTTCTTTTATTGTTTTAATTTTACAATTAGAACAAACACGTAACTGTTGCGCATTCACAAACATTCCAGTAAATAGGAAGATACAAGTGATTATATGATATGTAACTTTTAGTTTCATTTAAAATAGTAAACCAGTTCTAAAACTAACTCCAACCAATACAAATAGAATACTTACAAGAGTAACTAGAATAATATGAGCAGCTAATGGTTTTAGTTTTCTTTTTGGGATTAAAAAAAAACGTGCATGAATGGCTAATGCTAATGTGGTTGCTAATAAGACTAGTTTTAGTATTATATGTTTAGAAAAATAAGACTTTAATGTAAACCAATTAGCTAGCTCAGGTACTCGAATTAAAGCCAATGATATACCACTAATAACCAGTACTAATAAAGCAGGTAAACCTATAGGTTCATAAGCCTTTTCAAAATTTTCAACTATTGAAAAATCATTCTTTTTTAAGGCTTTGGGAGAAAACGAATAGCCAGAATTAAATGGCCTCCAACCCAAATTGAGGCAGCAATAATATGTACTAAAATTAATAGTGAATACATTTTTAATGTGTTAAATAGCGTATTTAATACCTAACTGAAAAGATAAATCTTCGTCCATTTGAATACCATTGTAGTTTTCATAAATAGGAGCACCAGCTTCAATACCAATTCTAAAATTTTTAAGACTCGAGTTTTGATTAAACATAAGATTAAAACCTAGAAATGTTTTTATTTTTTCGCCACCATAGTTATTGGTGTTTGCAGTAGGAACCATCATAGGATTAAGCTCAGTATCTCTTCCTGATATTTTACCTTGAGAAATACCTAAAACTCTTCCGGAAATGCTAATCCAATTGGCAACTTTGTAAGCTCCCCAAATATTAATCTGTTGTGTGTTTCCTAATCTGTAATCTTGACTATTGGTTCCTGTTCTGAAGGTAAATAAAGGTTGTACTCCCCAAGAAATGTATTCGGTATTTCCTTTATAAGTTGCACCCAGGGTAATATCAAAAGTACCAGAACCTAGCTGCATAGCATAAGGAAGTTTGGCATTTTGCATCATAGGAGTATCATCTTTCTGTTTAATGTTACCAATTGGGATGTTTAATGTACCATTTAAGTGGATAGAAGTATTCATTTTATTATAAATGCTATACAATGCACCTAATTTTAAATCCCCAAATCCAGAAGAACTTGTAGAAAAATCTCTAAACATGGTATTACCGCCCATCATCATACGAGCTTTTAAATTCATCTTATTTCTAACAAAATTTTGCATTAGCATAAGAGTTAACTTATCAGAAGGGGCATACATGACTCCTAACATATACATATCCATAGTCATATTTTGTGGAGCAACCATGTATGTATTAAAAATAGAAGTGTTATTTATAGTAGAAGTTCCAGAACGATTCCCGTCCATTTCCATATTCATATAACGAAATGAAACCATAAACCCATTTTTTGAGTGTAAATGATCTCCCATTACACCAATTGGTGCATGTGCATCAGGTCTATTATGGTGCTCATGATGATGTTCTGTATGTCCAATTTTATTAGTATTAAAAGTATTTCTAATTTCTTGCCATGTATATAGTTTTCCTTTCTTAGTTTTTAGGATTAACTCAGCTTCTTTTTTAGTTTTAAAAGCAGATAAGTTAGCGCCCATAGGACTTTTAATAGCATTACTGATTAGATAAGTAGCTGTTATAGCATTAATTTGTTTACCACTGTTATAATCGGCAACTGTTAGGTTAGAAATAGAAGTTGTTTTTTGCTCTTTTAAATAATTAGCAAGGCATTCAATAGCATCAAAGTTTAGAACTTTATTAGTGTTTGTTGTTGCTTGAGCATTATGTAATTTATCTTTAATAAGCATATTACATTGAATACACTGATTATAAGAATCTTGGTTTTGAGAAATAGCTGTTTTATTTAGAAATAGAACAACAATTAGGCAAAACAAATAATATTTTGCTTTCATTTTTTTGATTGATTTTATTGTTGAATTCTAGTTATATTGTATTAATTGAAGTGCTCTTTGATAGCTTCCCAATTAAATGTGTTATCTCCATTAAGTTTAGCCTCGCTTTCAGTAGCGTAAGCTGATAAATATGCGCCCATAGGGCTTTTAATTTGTTTATTTATTAGATAAGTAGCCTCAGTAGCATTAATTAATTTTTCAGGCTTTGTATAGTCTGTTACTAAGATATGTGCTAAAGAGTTTTCTTTCTTGTTTTTAATATCGTTTAGCATACATTCCGTAGCATCGTATTTAGATGCTCTCCCTTTTTTAGTAACAATTTGTGCAGCAAATTTCTTCTCTACAATTGTCATCTTACAAAAGCTACAAGCGTCGGTACCATAATCAATTTTTTGAGGTTCCACTGTACAACTAGTTAATAGGAGTAAGGCAAATAAAAAGATAAAAGGTTTTATATAATTCATACTAATTCTTTTTTGTTTGTTTTTTCCTATGAAATAAGAAGAAAGTGTTAATATCATACCTATAAACATAAAGTAAGCTCCTAATCTAGGATAAGAATGTGCTGTAAAGTTTAAGATTTCTTTAGTTCCCAATAAAGGAGGTTGAAATCCCATAACAGAGCCATCAGGGTTGGTAAACTTCATAATTGCTTTTGGATCTAAATTATGTCCGTAGTCATATTCCCATAAGTAGAAATCGTACATACCCGCAATACCTAAAATAGTCATCACTATAAACCAACCTAAATACCATTTGTAGTTTGCTTTTAATCCTATAAGTACTCCTAAAGCTACCATAATTCCAATTACTACAGGAAAAACTTTAAATTCAGGAATAGTTTTAGGTATGTATTGCATTCCTACATAATGATTCATTAAATTGATATTTTTAATATCAAACTCATTAGTATCAGAAAACTTATTGATATAAATATCCATTCCAAGCGGAGTAGGGTATTGTGGAGCTTCTAAGGTAATATTCCATAAAGGGAATATAAAGAGACCTAATAATAATAAAGCACCAGCTATCATTGTAATTTTAGGCTGTTTCATCTTTTGCTTATTTAATTTTTGATGAAAGGCTGCTTGAAAACATATTCAATCTCAAAACTCAAGCAGCCAGTCAATCAAAAAAAATTAATTACTCACCATCTAAAGACCAGGATAGTTCTATGTTAGAGCTTTTAGGGGATACTCTAACATATCCTTGCATCTCTTGATGCAGCGCCGAACAAAAATCAGTACAATAGAATGGCCAAACACCTACTTGTTTTGGTTCCCATAAAAATGTTTCAGTTTGTCCAGGCATAATTAATAATTCAGAAGTATTTGCACCAATCATGCTTACTCCATGGGGAACATCGTAATCTTGTTCTAAGTTGGTAATATGAAAGTATACTTTATCGCCTACTTTAATTCCTTCAATGTTGTCAGGGGCAAAGTGACTACGAATCATGGTCATGTATACATGTACAGTATTACCATCTCTAACTACTTTTGCATCTGCTTCACTTTTAGTTACAAAAGGATGTTTATTATCTTCTAATTTGAAAAACTTTTTAGAACGAGGTTTTACTAAATCAGCAGGAATACCAGCAGCATAATGAGGCTCTCCAACAGTAGGGAAATCTAGTAATAGCTCCATTTTTTCTCCAGAAATATCATATAACTGTGCCGACTGTGTTACTTCTGGACCTGTAGGTAAATAACGGTCTTTTGTTATTTTATTCATAACCAATACGTATTTACCAAATGGTTTACGAGAGTTTCCTCCAGGAACCATTAAGTGTCCAGGTGAATAATAAGTAGGCTTTCTATCGATTACTTCCCATGAACCTAATTTCCATTTTACAACTTCAGAAGAAATAAAGAACGTAGTATAAGCATTTCCTTCATTATCAAATTCTGTATGTAAAGGTCCTAAACCTGCTTGCTTTACACTACCAGCATTAATAGCTTCAAAATTCAAAATTGGAATTCCGTATGCGTCGCCATCAAAAGATTTATCTTCAATAGCTTTGATCATCTTACTGTAAGAGTGTACCGTTAAATCTGCTGATAATTTTCCACTACCTACAATGTATTCACCATCAGGACTCACATCACAACCGTGAGGAGATTTAGGAGTAGGTAAGAAATAGATTGCTCCAGGCACTTCAGAAGGATCAATAACTAAAACTTCTTTTTTCATGGTAGATGTTGCTGAATGTGTATGCTCATCATATACATTATGGGCATAGTTAGCAGGCATCTTTTTTCCTCCTCCGTTTTTTACATAATCAGCTACTTTTTTCCAGTTAATAGCCGTAATAAAGTCTTTATCATTTTGTGAAGCATTTACTTCTAATAATGTATTTGCTTCTTCAGTATTATAAGTGGTAAAGAAAAACCAATCTTTAGAATCTCCTCGTCCAGGATGTGCTTTGTCATAATCGAATCCAGGCATCAAAATTTGAAACTCTAAATCCATTCCTCCATCTTCTGGATTTACTTTAATGAATGATAAGGCTCCTTTAAAATTTCCTTTGTATTCTTTAATCGGCATATCTCTTTGAGGGACTGGTATAGCAAAACGAGTTCCTGCTACTACATATTCTGTATTTTCTGTTACATATGACGAACTGTGGTTCCCTGCTGTATTAGGAATCTCAATGATTTCAGTAGTTTCAAAAGTAGACAAGTCTATCTTAGCAATACGAGGTGTATTGTTACCATTGATAAATACAAATCGACCATCTAAAACACCATTGGTTTGAGAGATATCAGGGTGATGGGCATCATCCCAAGGAATAAAACCATGAGAAGTATTTAGCATTGGTTTGGTTTCTTCGTTAAATCCCCAAGCTTTTTCAGCATCTACTGAAAATACAGGAATAACTTTAAATAATCTTCCAGATGGTAATCCATATACAGATAATTGTCCGCTGAATCCACCAGATACGAAGGCATAGAATTCATCGTGTTCTCCAGGAGCTACGTATACTTTATCGGCATTATTTCCTGATAATACACCGTTGGTGGTTCCTTTTTTATTATTGTTCCCGCAGCTAATCAAAAACAGTGATGATGAGATTATTGCAAGAAATATTTTAATTGTAGTTTTCATAAATTCTTGTTTTTGGTTGTTATAAGGTTCTGAAATATTCTAATACAGCTCTTGATTCTTTTTCAGTTAAATTCTGATTTGCCATTGGAGAACCATTGAACTTGATTAGTAATTCTTTAGCTATAGGATCTTTTTTTACCATTTCTTCTGGGTTTAAAATCATATTCATAACCCATTCTGGAGAACGTCTTTCTAAGATACCTGTAGGGTTTGGTCCTATAAATTTTCTATTTACTCTATGACATGATGAACACTTATTTTTAAATAATAGTTTACCTTCTTCAGCCATTGCTGTATTAATTGTAGGATCTAATTTTAAAGATTTAACAGGACCTATTCCTTTGTTGTTTAAATCAATTGTTCCGCTTTCAGTAGCTTTTTTTACTACTTTTTTAGCAGGCGTTTTCTTTACTGCTTCTTTAGATACTGTTGAAGAATTATAAGAAGGTCTTTTTTTATCATTACCACCACAGTTTATGAAAATTATGATTAGAAGCGTTGTTAGTAGGTTTTGTAATTTCATATGCTAAATTGATTTAAGGATTAGTTATCTTTAGGTACTAAGACATCTCCAATAACATGGACCCATCCGTTACTTACTTTTACCGATTTTAAAATTTTTGTATTTCCCACATACAAATCGTTACCTTGTTTTGTAACATCTAAATATTTACCAGATGCCATATATAGCTTTCTGTTTTTTCTAACATTTTTCTCCAAAGTTTTTATTGGGTAATTAGCTGGAGCTACATGGTTTTTGAGTACAAAAGCTAACTGTGATTTGTTTTCTGGTTTCAACAATGTTTCTACGGTTCCTTCTGGAAGTTTATCAAAAGCTGTATTGATGGGAGCGAATACAGTTAATGGACCAGCATTTACAAGTGCATCTTCTACACCTGCAGCTTTTACAGCTACGACCAATGTTTTAAAATCATCTAAAGATTTTGCTACTTGTAAAGCATTAGCTTCAGAATCTTTATCAACTACTGCTGCTTGTCCTTTATGTACTGTTGTAGTAGCTTTTGTATCATTATAAGAAGCTTCATTTTTAGTCTCTTTACATGAGATAAAAAAGACCAAAAGTATAAACGATAGTAAGGGAATTTTTATTTTCATCTGTGTAAGATTTATAATTCTTGTACAAATTTATAGAGCAGTTTCAAGTTAAAATATGATTAATATCATATTAAAAGACTTTTTTATCTTTTATTAATTTGTAATTAATCTATTTCGTGTAATTTTTTTAATTGTTTGTCTAAATACTTCCAACAATTCATATTAATTGTATCGAAAATATCAATCATCTTTTTTCCATAGGGGGTAAGTTTAGTTCCACCACCTTTTGAGCCTCCAGTACTTTTTATAACAATAGGTTTGTGGTTTGACTTATTAACAGAGTCAATTAAATTCCAAGCCTTTTTATAAGACATTCCTAGTTCTTTAGCCGATTTTGATATAGAGTTAGTCCTATGAATAGATTTTAATAATTTTATTCTTCCTTCTCCTAAAAACATCTTGTTATCAGCCTCAATCCATATCCTACTTTTTATTTTATATATCATAATCAAATGTTTAATAGCTCAAAACTATTTTAAATAGTAAAAGCTAACTATGATATATATCACTCTTGCTTATTCTTATTTATACTAAAAATAAATTAATAAAATATTAAAGGTTTTACGCTTTACTAAGTGATTGAAATCTAAGATTCTGTAAGGGTTTCGTTATATTTATGGAGATATAACGTTTTGATAAACTGTTAGTTATGATAAATGTCATATGATTCCTATTGAGTATTTCTGTAATTTGTTAAACAATTAAATATCAATTTTCTATGCCTATTAAAAGTTATTTAGCACATCCACACGAAGGAAAAAAAGAAGAGCTTCAACAAGCAATTTCTGTTTTAAATGGCTGTGAAATTATACCTGCTGAAAATCAAAATGTTCTTGTAGTTGTTACAGAGACTAAAGATGATGCAGAAGATAAAAAGTTAAAAGAAGTTATAGAAACCATAAAGAGTTTAAAATTACTAGCCTTGGTTTCAGGATTTAATACACCAATAAAATAGATACCATATGAGCGCCTCATTATCAAGTAGACGAAGTTTTATAAAAAAAATGGCTGCTACTGCAGCAATGACAGCTGCAGCAGCTATGTTCCCTGGAATTATTTTTGCTAACGAGCAATTAGAAGGAGTAGAGGGAAGAAGTTTAGATTGGAAAAAAGGACCATGTCGTTTTTGCGGTGTAGGTTGTGGAATTCTAGTCGGAGTAGAAAATGGAAAAGCAGTTGCCGTTAAAGGTGATCCAAATTCTACAGTAAATAAAGGATTACTATGTGTAAAAGGATACCATCAAATAATGTGTATTCAAGCAAAAGATAGATTAGAGCATGCTTTAGTTAAGAAGAATGGAACCTATGTAAAAACACCACTTAATGAAGCTTTAGATATAGTAGCGAATAAGATGAAAGAAACCATTGAAAAACATGGTAAAGATTCTGTTGCAATGTATACTTCTGGGCAATCTACAATACCCGAAGGCTATGTAGCTTCTAAATTCATGAAAGGAGCTATTGGTACTAATAATTTAGATTGTAATGCTCGTTTATGTATGGCAAGTGCTGTTGCTGGTTTCTTAACCACGTTTGGTGCAGATGAGCCTATGGGATGTTATGAAGATTTCGATTACGCAGATTACTACATAACTTGGGGTAATAATATGGCTGAAATGCATCCAGTTTTATTTTCTAGAATGTTAGAGCAAAAAAATATTAGAGGTGCTAAGATTATCGATTTTGCTACTAGAACAACACGTTCTAGTATGGCAGCGGATAGATCTATATTGTTTCAACCTCAAACAGATTTAGCAGTTGGTAATGCTATTTGTTATGAGATTATAAATAATGGTTGGGTAAATAAATCTTTTGTAGAGAAGTACTGTAATTTTAGTAAAGGACTTACTAAGATGGGGTATGGATTAGAAGATAAATATAAGTTTAAAGACAAACCCACAAAAATAAACTTCGAAGAGTACAAGGCTTTTTTAGAAGACTATTCTCCAGAGAAAGTATCAAAACTAACGAAAGTTTCTGTAAAAGATATTAAGTATTTAGCTTCAATATATGGTGATCCAAACAAAAAAGTAATGTCATTATGGTGTATGGGAGTTAATCAACATACCAGAGGTACATGGATGAATAATATTATTTATAATATTCATTTATTAACTGGTAAAATTTCACAACCAGGTAATGGTCCTTTCTCTTTAACAGGTCAGCCTTCAGCTTGTGGTACTGCACGTGAGGTAGGAACATTTACACACAAGTTGCCTAAAGGAGTTGTAATGAATCCTAAGCATAGAGCTAAAGCAGCTAAAATATGGAAAGTTCCAGTGGAAAAAATCCCTGCTAAACCTACATATCATGCTACAGAGATGTTTAGAGCAGTAGATAGAGGTGACATTAAATTTATATGGACACAAGCAGTAAACCCACTAGTGTCTTTACCAAGAACAAGTAGATTCCGTCCAGGGATGGAGAAAAAGTCTTGTTTCGTAGTTGTATCAGATGTATTTCCAACTCCAACTTCTGATGTTGCAGATGTTATTTTACCAGCATCTTGGCATATAGAAAAATCTGGATTATATGGAAATTCAGAACGAAGAACTCAACACTGGTATAAAATGGTAGAAGGACCTGGAGAAACAACTCCAGATGCTTGGATGTTTATAGAAGTAGCGAAACGTATGGGATATGGTGATTTGTTCCCGTACTCAAGAGAAAACCATGTTGAAGAAATTTATAATGAATATCGCCAATTTCATGCAGGTAAAAAGCATAACATGGCTCCAATTGAAGTTCTTAAAAAAGAATCGGGTGCAATATGGCCTTATGTAAATGGAAAATCGACACAATGGCGTTTTAATTCTAAATATGATCCAGCTTGTAGCAATGGAGAAGAGTTTCATTTTTATGGAAAACCAGATGGTAAAGCTGTAATATGGCAACGTCCTTATGAACCAGCACCAGAAGTGCCAGATAATGAATATCCGTTTTGGTTAAACACAGGTCGTGTAATTGAACATTGGCATACAGGCTCTATGACACGTAGAATCCCTGTTTTACATAAAGCAATGCCAAATGCCTATGTTGAGTTTCATCCAGAAGATGCAAATGCCTTAGGAATTAGAAATGGAGAAAAAGTTAAAGTTTCTTCTCGTAGAGGATCTTGTGTATTACCTGCATCAATAAACGAAAGAGGTTTACCAACTAAAGGACAGGTTTTTGTTCCCTTCTTTGATGAAAACATGTTAATCAACGACGTTACTTTAGATGCTTTTTGTCCTATTTCTAAAGAGCCAGATTACAAAAAGTGTGCAGTTAAAGTAGAAAAAGTATAAGGTTATGAGAAAACGATTAGGTATTATATCTTTATTTGTAATTCTTTTTATTGCTTTTATTGCAATATGGAATTATAGCTATCAGACTGGAAGAGAGGATACATATGTTCTCATAAAAGAAAGCGGACTTGCTCCAATTATTCCATTAGAAAAAGGTGTTTTTAAACGTTCAGAGCATGCTTTAGATTATGTTGAAATGCCTGTAGATGAAACACATCAACGAAGCATGAAAAACTATTATAATAATAGAGCCTTCTATAGTGCGCCACCAAGTATTCCTCATGATGTAAATAGTGAGAGAAACATGGGAGATAATAGTTGTTTAAAGTGTCACGAAAATGGAGGATATGTAGAGAAATTTAAAGCATACACACCTGTTACTCCTCATCCCGAGCTAGTAAATTGTCGTCAATGTCATGTTCCGCAGAAAAGTAATTCATTATTTGTAGCAAATAACTTTAAAAAAGGCACTATTCCTACAGTAGGTAATAATAATGCTTTGTTGGGTAGTCCACCAGCAATTCCACATCAATTACAATTAAGAGAAAATTGTTTAGCATGTCATGCAGGACCTAGTGCACCTAAAGAAATTAGAGTATCGCACCCAGAAAGAATTAATTGTCGTCAGTGTCACGTACCCAATAATAAAGTAACAGAAGATATAGGAAACTTTATCAGAAAAATGGAAAACTAATGAAGAAAAATAAATACATAAAATTAGTTAGTTACTTATTTGTCATTGCTTTTTTAATGATTTCATGTAAACACAAAGAACACGAGTATCATAGTATTACAGATAAGATAGAGGCAGAGAGTAAGCATTATAAAGGAGTGTCGGTTTCATCAGAAAATTTTATTGATGGTTTAAACATGATTGAAGTAACAGAAAACGAAATCACGTTTAAAATACCTACAAGAAAAGATAAAATTAAATCTTTTAAATGCACAGAATGTCATACACAACCTTTGGCTAAGATGAAATCTGGAGATATCAAAAAGGCGCATTGGAATATTAAACTAAATCATGCAAACTCTAATACAATGAATTGCATTACATGTCATAATAGCGATAATATGGATGAGTTAAGAAGTATTACTGGACATGGAATAGATTTTAATAAAAGCTACAAACTATGTAGTCAATGCCATCAAAAGCAATATAAAGATTGGACTGGCGGAGCACATGGAAAAATAATTAATAGTTGGGCACCACCTAGAGCATCAATGACATGTGTAAACTGTCATAATCCGCACTCGCCAAGTTTTCATACTAAGTGGCCTGCACGATTTAATACACAAAAAGTTAAAGAACGTAAATAATTTAGGCATGAGCAATAACAATAAAAAATGGTTTACTCTAAACCTAAATAGCAGACATAAACAAAAATCAAATTCTTGCGGATGTGGTAAGACAGAAGGAGGATGTAATTCTAATTCTTCAAAGAAAGAACTTAGCAAAGAAGAATTCTTTGAAGCTGCTGTAGATGCATCTATTGGTGAAGAACGTCATAGAGATGGTTTTGAACAAGTTTTTGATGTGAAAATGGATAGGCGAAGTGCTTTTAAAAAGCTAACAGCAAGTTTATTAATAGGAGCTGGAGCGGTAACAACTTCTTGTAGTGTAACAACAAGTAGTGATACTAAAGAGAAAGCTCAAATAGACTGGGAAGAGCAATTTAAAGGAAACTATAAATTGATGACGGATGAAGAGAAGGAAGCAACAGTGAATAGATTGGTTCGTTCATATCAATTACGTACAGGAAAAACAATAAACATGTCTTCTAAAAATGCAGAAGAAGATGTGTTATTTGGATATGCATTTAATATATCAAAATGTCAGGGATATATGGATTGTGTTAGCGCCTGTGTTGAAGAAAATAATCAAGATAGAAATTCTCAAATGCAGTACATCCGAATTCATGAAATGAAGGATGGAAAAGGCTTTAATTTTAATGAAGCTGATGATAATTATTATCATGAAGTACCAGCAGAAGGACATTTCTATATGGGAACTCAGTGTTTTCATTGTGATAACCCACCATGTGTTGAGGTTTGTCCAGTACAAGCAACTTGGAGAGAAAAAGATGGTTTGGTAGTGGTCGATTATGATTGGTGTGTAGGATGTAGATACTGTATGGCAGCTTGTCCATATGACGGACGTAGATTCAATTGGAGTAAGCCTGAAGTTCCTGAAGAAGAGATTAATAAAAATCAACATTACTTAGGAAATAGAATGCGTAAAAAAGGAGTCATGGAAAAATGTACTTTCTGTGTACAGCGTTCTAGAGCTGGTAAAAATCCAGCTTGTGTAGAGGCATGTCCTACGGGAGCTAGAATTTTTGGAAACCTATTAGATCCAAATAGTTCTATACGTTGGGTGCTAGAAAATAAAAAAGTATTCAGATTAAAAGAAGATTTAGGTACAGAACCAAAGTTCTGGTACTTCATGGACTAAAATATATAGTATGAGAAGACTTAAAGTTTTTACAAGTTTAGTAAAAGACAGTTTAAATATAATTACACAAGGTTCTAAAAAGTACCATTTATGGATGGCTTTTTTAACTTTAGTAATGCTTGTTGGAATGTATTGTTATTCAATTCAACTAGAACATGGACTTAGTGTAACTGGAATGACAGATAGAGTTAGTTGGGGATTGTATATTTCTAACTTTACATTCTTAGTAGGAGTAGCGGCTGCGGCAGTTATGCTGGTAATGCCAACCTATGTATTAAAGGATATTGATTTTAAACAAGCGGTATTAATAGGTGAGGGGCTTGCAGTAGCAGCTCTTATTATGTGTTTAGCTTTTGTTGTAGCAGACATGGGAGGACCTTCTGTATTATGGCATATGATACCAGGTATTGGGGTTTTTAATTTTCCAAATTCAATGTTAACTTGGGATGTAATTGTTTTAAATGGATACTTATTTTTAAATATTACAATTCCATTTTATATATTATTTAGACACTATCAAGGAAAAGAATCTAAAAAGAGTGTTTATGTACCAGGAGCAATATTATCGGTTTTTTGGGCAGTAGGAATACACTTAGTAACAGCATTTTTATATCAAGGATTACAAGCACGACCATTTTGGAATAATGCCTTGTTAGGACCTCGCTTTTTAGCTTCTGCATTTGCAGCTGGACCAGCTTTAATTATTATAGTGTTAGCTATTATAAGATCGTTTACAGCATTTAAAATAGAAGACAAAACTTTGAAGAAGTTAGCAATGGTAGTTACTGTTGCTGCTCAGATTAATATTATTATGTTAATTTCTGAATTGTTTAAAGAGTTTTATGCACCTACGCATCACAGTGAAAGTGCCTATTATCTGTTTTTTGGTTTGGATGGAAAAACAGCTTTGTTACCTTGGATATGGACAGCTATTTCTTTAAATGTATTAGCAACGGTTATACTAACGTTTCATAAGCTACGTAACAATCTAAAAGTATTATACTTTGCTTGTTTTATTCTTTTTATAGCAATTTGGATAGAAAAAGGTTTTGGCTTAATAGTACCAGGTTTTATTCCAGGACCTTATGGTAAAATAGCAGAGTATACACCAACAGCAATAGAAATAGGTGTTACGCTAGGTATTTGGGCAATGGGAGCTTTAATTTTTACAGTTTTAGCCAAAACTGCAATAGGTATAGAAACTGGAAAGTTGAGGTATAAGAAATAGAAAAAAATAATTGGAAATAATTTATTTGTAGAAGAGTGATTTTTTAAGGGAAATCACTCTTTTTTATACAGTGATTTTTTTGTTCTATTAATTTTGTCTATCGAAATAAACTTGTTATTTTCGTTCTCGAAATGTCAAAATTTAAAGCCGGGGGGCTTTTGTTAAGACTAACTTCGAAAAGGAACTGAAAGTGTTCCTTTTTTTTTGCCTATTTCTAGCAAAATTATATCCAAGTAATTCAGAAAAAAAATGTAGCATAAAACTACCTATTAAGTTTATTGCTACATGTTAGTGTAATTTGCTTTTTTTAAGCCTTTTAAGGATAAGTTTTAATTTAAGAAATAAGTATTAAACAAGTAAAAGTGAATAATAAAAGAAGGAACAATAAAAAGGATTTAATTTTTCTCATAATGGCATTCGTTTTAAATAATAACGGCTTAAAAGAAGAAAACCCTACCTAATTTATTAAGAAATTTTATAAGAAGTCATAAAAAAAACGAACCGAAGTTCGCTTAAATCTTATCCTGGAAGACATCTTCCTCTGTGACAAATAGCATAAGGATCGTTCCAAGCTAAAACACATTGTTTATCTGTACTACATGAAAGACTTCCACCATTAATAAATTTTTGTTCTTTTCTATTTAAAATAGAACCTAAGTTTGATACACTTTTAATCATAGTAATAAATTTTGATTTGTTTCAAATTTAAATATTGAAGGAGAATAAACTTTAAGAAAAACCATAAAATAAGTAAGGGGTTTCCTTGTAATTTTCTGTTATTTAGGTTTTTAAAATATGATTTGAATCGTTGCTTAAAAAAGAAGATAATTTATGAATAATAAAAAAGAAGAAGTTATCACCTCCAGACACTTCTTCTTTTAAAACTAACTAATCTATCAAACTGTAAAATGAAAAAATCAAATTTTTAAATTATATTTCAAAGATAGTTTAGAGAAGTACTTATTTTTTGAAAAATTAGATGAAGAGAAATAAAGTATCGATGAGTGACCTTTTTTTATAAGCTAATTGAATTTTTGTCTATTAGTGATAAAATCAAGAAGAAAGTAAACTGAGAAAAAATTGGTTTTTTAAATTTTTAATGTTATATTGTACTTATCTTATTGAGACGTCAATAAGATTTCTTTTTCATAGCAATTTTCCCACTCAATTTTTTGAGTGGGTTTTTTATTAAATGAAATAATTTTTGCAGTTTGATTCAATATCTTTAAAGAGCATTAACCAAATAGGCAGTTTCATGACCAATTTTTAAGATATCCAACTTTTCCATTCATTTGAATTTTGTCCGTCGTTTCATTACCTAATACACAGTTACCTGTTAACATAGTATACATATATGCTCCTGCAACTTTACCTAAGTTTACATGCATATGCTGGTTATCATTATAAGCAGATTGTGAAGGAATAGTTTGGTTTTAAATTTTTGACAAATTTAAAAGCTATTTTCAAATTTATAAATAAGATAAAATCTTAAATACCTGTAAATATTAAAACAAGAGTTCTTATAATAAAAGTAAATACAAATGTATAATAAAGGTAAGTATTAAAAGATAAAAGAATATTTTTCTTATCGTAATACATTATACGTATACCAGTAGAGATAAACATCAATAAGATTGAAAGATAAAATATAATATTATGAAAATATTTAGCTGTATTAATTAATAGTATTGTATAACCAATGGCAATTGTAATACAAATAAGAATATCTAAAATATTACAAACTTTTTGACTAAAATTAATTTTATTAGTTTTTAATCTTTCAGAATCATTTTTGTTTTTTGATAATGCAAGGAAGGGGGATAAATTAATCATTGAACAAAAAATTGAACTTAACTCATATAATGAGAAGCTTCTATGAAGCTGGATTTAAACTATTAAATATATCCTTAGCACCATTTCCAATAGTAGAAAATATTTTTTGATTTTTAATAGCTACGGCTCTTAATTTTTTGATAGCTTTTAATCCATCAGAATCAATCTCCTTTATTTTATCTAAATTAATTACTGTTTTCTTATTTTTTGAAATATAGTGCTCAAAATAAGTAATGAAAGATTTAACAGTTGTACAGTTAATTTTACCTTTTAAATAAAAAATTCCTTTTTTTTCTGAGATTTGTAAAGCCATGGTTGTAGTTTTTAGTGTTTATACATGTAAATATCAGGTATAGATATCTAATAAGTTTGTTTCTTTCGGTAAAATGCAATTTACTATCGATTAAAAGATGAAAAATAATAGATAAAATAAATACTGTTAATTGTTTGTATATTAAATGGTTAGTTTCTTTTATTAACTAATTTATAATGTTTTGAATAAAATTTAAATAGTTAATTACCTGATAAATAAAAGGGGAAAACACTGGTTTAATAAAAAAGCTCCCGAAGGAGCTAAGAAAAAAGGGAATTAAATTGTATAAATCTAAGATCTCTCTGTTGTAATTTTTTCAAATAAAAATATGAGGCCGCAAAAATATGTGCATGCAAACTATTTTTTAGAAAAAAAACCGGAAAAAAAGTAAGGGAAATCCGTAATATTTATAGAAGCAAAAATTAAAAATGAAATAAGTTTAGAATGTACCTATTAAAATCTTTTAAAAAGAAAAGAAATACTATTATATAAATAACAAGAATAATTATTCTATGAAGTTTTAGGTTATTTTCAATACTAAATACTTTTACATACAAATAAGTAATTATCCTAGGAGGGAAGTACATTAAAGAAAAAAATATTATACAATAAAGAATAGCAAACATTTGATTAACAATTTTTTATTTCAAAAATAATTAAAAATTATAACAAATAATATTGCAAAAAAAAAAAAGAAGCGTCCCCCCGGATAACTTCTTTTTTAACTAATTAAACTATAAAATGAAAAACATAATCTTTAATTATACTCCAAAGATAATAGAGGGTTTTAAGCTATTTTTTGTTTTTTAGATTAAGAGAGGTAAAGTATCGTTAAATAGTAATTATTTACAAGTAAAAGGAAAACAATATAATTCAAGGAATGAAAAAATTAATAAGAATATTAATTGTGAATAATAATCTGTCTACTTTAGCTAAAAAAATAAAAAAGAGATTAATATTCATGGGAATTTTATCATTCTTTGGTTTGGGATCAAAAAGTCTAACACCAAAAGAAACAGAATTAGTTAATAAGCTAGATTTTAATGTCGAGCTAATGAAAGAGTTAAAAAATGAAGTAAAAAGTGAGTTAATTCAATTACCATCAATTGATGAAGAAACTGCTGATATTGTAGATAAACTTTATAACGGAATTTGCACTAGTATTTCAGAAGATAGAATAAATTTTATTGTCAAAAAATTTAAGAAAGTATTTAGAGCAAAAGGGTATTTAATATTTGCTTTTACTGGTGAGAATGATATTAAAAGTATCGGAGTAATAAAAGGGACTAATGATCTTGAAATTTTAAGATATAGAAAAACAAACGGAATAAATCACGATTATAAAAATGAAGATATAATAGCGAAAATATCAGAATGGAATGAAAAATATGGATTGATAATAATTGGCTGTGGGCAAGATTGGGTTGAATTGGAGTTTAAAAAATTACCTTCTGATTTAAGTTCATTTTCAGAAGAAGTTTATGAGTTTTGTCCAGATTCCGTAGACCAAGGAGTTGGTGAAGTAGAAAATTTGAAAGAGTTAATAAAAGAAATGAATGGAATATGGTTGTGGTGGGATTAAAAAATTTTGTAATAAAATAAAAAAGAAGCGTCCCCCGGATAACTTCTTTTTTAATTAAACTATAAAATGAAAAAACAAAATCTTAATTTATACTTCAAAGATAGAGTAGTGGTTGGGTTGAATTTTGTCTTTTTAGATTAAGCGATATAAAGTATCGTTGAATTGTATTTTTCTATAAGTAAATAGAATATTGAGTGTGATTTATAAAAGGAACTAGTTAAAGGAATTAAAGCTTTCGGAAATAAAAAATCTGTGTTAAAAATAATTGATATTAAAACTTTTGTAATGATGGGTATTAGAAAAGCACAATCTTTTAAATGGTTGCCAATGTAATTATAATTATTAAATAAATTAAGAAGAAGTATAGACGAGATAGATATCCTGTTCATTTAAACAAAATATTAATAAACTGTAGGTTTTCATATCCTAAAAACTGAAAAGTTCATTGACATACTAGTGGGAAATAAAATAGTGTTATACGGAAAGATTAACTTGATAAATAATATATTTGTTTGAATATAACCAATTGTACAACACCAGTTATAGTAAAAAGGGCAGTTAGATTTTATTCAATAGTTTTGGTTAGCTTGTTTTTTAGCTCGAAAGTAAGAGTATAGAAGTACCTTTCTTACCATAATCCAACCCATAGCATAAATTGCAAAATGAAAAAACTATTTATACTATTAATTTTTATAATATTCTTTTCTTGTATTAGAGTTGAACAAAAAACATCTAACAATGATCTAGAAGAGGTTTTTCAAGTTTCTCACCTATTTTCAGAAAAGAAAATAAAAACTTATTTATCAGAACCTGAAACAGATTTAAAAAAATTCAAAGATGATAATGGAATAATTTCATTTAAATACCAGCAAGAATTTTTATCTGATAAAAGTATGAAACGAGGAGGGTTTTATTCTACAACTCATATATTCCCCAATAATGTTGAAGAAAACCAATTTATAGAGTTTATTTCAAACCAGACAATAAACTTTTTAAATTCTAAAGAATTGAGTTTTAGAAAAACAGACAAAGTAAAATTAAACTTAATAAATTTTCAAGTTTATGAAGTGTTTACAGAGAATGAACTATTGTTTGGATACTTTATTCTAATTCATAAGAATAATAAAATGTTTTCAATAAACTTCTATTTTTATCCGTTTCTGAAACCGGACTTTGAGATATTAAATAAAAAAATTGAAAAGATGTAAAACATCTTATGCTAAGATAGGCTTTAATTAATTCGTATTTTAGTATTAAATCCAAAGTTTAGTATAGTTTTATAAGGTTGAAAAATCATTTTTAATTGAACTTTTGAATAAGAAAAATTAAAAGCAAACAAACTAATTCTTCTAATCACTTTATAAGGAACTATATATGTACTAATTAGTTGGGCATTGTACACAAACACCTAAAAATAACTTAGGTAATTACGTTAAAATTACAATATTACTTACTGCAGATCAGCACCTAACAAGTGTTGATTTTTTTTATGTCAAAATTAAAGTAAATGAATATTAATAAAACAGTAGATTTTTCAGTTCCTTTAAACTGAAAAGTTCTTTGATATAATTGTAGTAAATAATAATTTTTCTAATTTAGCTAGAAAAATAATGAAATATAAATACGTCAATTTTTGTGCTAAATACAGAGTAAAACGTCTTGTTTTATTCATATGCAAACGGAGTTGGCAATAATTTAAACCAAATTTTACGCAATGAAAAAACTGAATTTTATTTTAATCCTATCATTAGTATTAATCTTATCTGGATGCAGTTCTGATGATGACAAAGGAGATGAAAATAATCAAAGAAATGGAACACTTATTTTTGGTTGGTTTGCAGATTCAACCTGTTCAGGTGCTTGTTCAACAATATACAAAATAGACACTAAAAATATTTATAGAGACGTAAATTTTAATTATCCTGAAAACACATTTTTTGAAGGTGATTTTCAGCTTATGAGTACCGCAAATTTCCAAGATTTTGAATCATTGATAACTGAATTGCCAAATGAAATATTTGATGAACCAAATGGATATTTAGACTGCATCGATTGTACAAACGAAAAAGGAGGTTTCTATTTAGAATATCAAGATGACGATGGTTTTCATAAATCTTGGCGTTTTAGAAATGTTAAATATCCAGATTACATAGAAAGTTATAGAAGTTTATTACTCGATAAGTTAGCGGAATTAAATAGTCTTTAGAAACTTTAAACTGAATAAAAAACTATTATTTGGGGAACAGCGGATAACCAAACGATTAATATTATTTACTACAAACACCTTAGTTAAGGTGTTTTTTTATGTCAAAATTTAAGTAAACAAATAATAAGAGTAATTTTTTTAAACTAACTATGTAGTAGCTAAAGTGATTTAAGTTGTAAGTTTTCAAAAGTCAAACTAGCAATACAAGTGTGTTTTTTAGAATTGGTGTAGAAACATATTATAAGAGAGTATAGAAGTTTGAAAATTGTAGGAACTTTTTTATCAAAAATTTAAGTAAAAAGGGCTTGTTGTGTGTTTGTGTTTATTTATCTAATTGACATAAGAATAAGTGTTTTTGGGTAAGAATATAGTTTCTTTTTATACTTTTTCTCAGTAAGGCTAGGAGTGAGGTATAAAAAAACACTTATAAACATGTTTATAAGTGTTTGATAATTAGATTCTTTTATTTCTGTGCACATAGCGGGAGTCGAACCCGCACGTCCTTACGAACACAAGCCCCTCAAGCCTGCGCGTCTACCAATTCCGCCATACGTGCATAAACTAAAAAAGTTAAGCAAATGCTTAACTTTTTGGTGACCGGGCTGGGGCTCGAACCCAGGACCCTCTCCTTAAAAGGGAGATGCTCTACCAACTGAGCTACCCGGTCATTGCTTCCTTGCAAAAGCGGTTGCAAATATACAACTGTTCTTTAACCTAAAAAAGCTTTTTTGTAATAATTTTTACTCATATTTGTAACTGCTTAATTATTAGTTTATGAAAATTGTTTTATTAGGGTACATGGCAAGTGGAAAATCTACAATTGGTAGGTTATATGCTAAAAAAATGGGAGTTTCTTTTATTGATTTGGACGATTATATTGAAGAAAAAGAACAAAAATCTATTTCAGAAATTTTTGAAACTAAAGGAGAAATATATTTTAGAAAACAAGAACACTTCTATTTAAAAGAACTATTAGCTCTTGATGCAAGTTTTATTTTGGCTTTAGGTGGTGGAACTCCTTGTTATGCTGGTAATATGGATTTGTTATTAGCTGATGCAGCTGTAAAAACCATATATATGCAAACAAGCATTAATACAATAGTAGAAAGGCTAAAAAATGAAAGAAACAAGCGTCCTTTAGTGGCAAGACTTAGTGAAGAAGAATTACCAGAATATATAGCTAAGCATTTATTTGAAAGAAGTTATTTTTATAACAAAGCAACTATTAAACTTAAAATAGATAATAAAAAAGACGAAACACTTCTTACTGAATTAGAGGAATACGTTAATCCAAATAAGCAATAGTTTCGTTTTCTTTAAACTCAACAGTTACATGTTCTTTAATAGAAGTAGAAAGAGAAATTCCTTTAAAATCAGCTTTTACAGGATATTTTTTATGATTTCTATTTACTAATACAGCTGTTTTAAAACGTTTTAAAGGTACGTCTAAAAAATGCTTTACACCATATATAAGAGTCGTACCTGAGTTTAAAACATCGTCTACTAAAACTAATGATTTGTTTTCATACTCATTTACTTTTAAAGAAGTTGTAATAGGAGAAATCGGATTCTTCTTATCAATAGAAACTTTACACAACACAGGCTTCAAAGTAGAAATATTAGATAATACTTCCACGATTTTTTCAGCAAATAAATAACCATTATTAGCAATGCCAGCTATAATAATCTCAGTTTCATTACTATTACTCTCATAAATTTGAAAAGCAATTCTACGAATTTTTTGTTCTATTTGAGTATTGGTTAAAATAATAGTCTCAGCTGATGTCATGTTTGTTGTAATTTTTTGTAAAGTTATTATAAATTAAACTCTTTTTCACTAGAATCTTCATAATAATCGTCAATGTCACGTCGATCTTTTTTAGTTGGTCTTCCTGTACCTTTTTTTCTATAATAATCTTTAGAATATTTTAATAGCTCAGTCTTATCAAACTCTTCTTTAGGAGTTAAGTCTTTTCTGTATAAATCAACCAACTTTGCACCAACCCTATTAGGAGGGATATCTAAAACTTTAATTTTATAATTAATTTGATTTTTTCTGATAGTTATTTCTTCGTTTCCAAAGATATCTTTAGATGGTTTTAAATTAGTTCCATCTATCTTTACATGCCCTTTTTTACAAGCTTCTGTAGCTATACTACGTGTTTTAAATAAGCGAATACACCACAAATATTTATCAATTCTCATATAAAAAGGTTAAAATTTAAAATACATTTTTTACAAAGGTATAAAAATGGTAAATTGCGCGTTAAAATTTCAAAACTAAATGATAAAATTTAAACATTTATTTTACACCGCTATAGTTAGTATTGTATTATATTCTTGTGGAGGATCTAATTCTGTTGTTAATTTTGACCATGAAGCTCAAGCTGTAATAGATAAAGATTCATTAATTACTTTTTTAAAGAATAACTATTATAATGCAACTTTAGATTCAGTTAAAGTAATTGATAATGGGCAAACTTCATTATTTGATGATCCTAACTTAAAAACAAAAGATGTAAAAGAAAATGATATAGATTATAAATTATATTACTACGTAAATAGAGTTGGTACTCCTGTACCTACAAAAGGTTTTCCTACTGTAATGGATTCTGTTTATTCTAAATATAGAGGTCAAAGAATTATTAGAAAAGATAGTTTAAGTCCTGATTTTGATAAAAATACAAGTTGGTTTTCACTTAACCAAGTAATAAGAGGTTGGACTTACAGTTTTGTTCATTTTAAAGGAGGTGAAAATGTTACTAATAATGGGCCTATAACATATATAAACGGGGGGAAAGGTATTTTATTTATTCCTTCTGGATTAGCTTATAGAAATGTTGGTCAAGGTGCTATTCGTCCAAATGAAAATTTAGTTTTTTACATAGAATTATGGGATATAGTAGAAAATACTGATGATGATTTAGATGGTGTACCATCTATAGCGGAGGATGTTGATGGAAATGGAGATCCAAGGAATGATGATACTGATGGTGATAATGTTCCAAACTATGCAGATAGAGATGATGACGGTGATGGTAAATTAACTAAAGATGAAGACGCTAATGGAGATGGAGATCCAAGAAATGATTTTAGTGATCCAAATAAACCAACAGTTCCAGATTATTTAAATAGAGATATTTAATAGATATAAAAAAAACCGAAGTTTCAACTTCGGTTTTTTTATGTGTTATATTTAAATTCTTTTTAGAATCTATATGATAAACCTACAATAATTTGATTTACTCTTGTGTCAAAATTAACAGTATTCGTGTTTAATAAACTACTTTCTGTATCAGAAAAAGCTCTTTCCCAACGTACATCTAAACCTAATTTACCTAAGTCAATTCCAGCTCCTAGTTGCATTCCAACAGAAAAACCATCAGCTTTTACATTCGTTATATCACTTATACTGAAATCTCCATCAAGAACATATTGAAAAGAAGGTCCAGCAAAAATACGTCCAATACCAAAAACCTTTTTTCCTAATAATACAGGGATATCAATTTTTCTAAACTCGTAGCTAGTAGTACTTGGATTTGCAGATTTAGGTAAATAAACCACTTCATTACTTAATTGTGTGTACACTAATTCTGGTTGAATAAATAAACCTAAAATAGGAATTTTTCCACGTAACCAAATACCAGCGTGAAATCCTGTTTTACTTTTTGCTCCACTAAGAATATCACTACTTACATTTGAAATAGATTTAGAATTGTAGTTAACTCCACCTTTAATTCCAAAATGTATTTGACTTTGTGCAAACTGAATACTTCCTATAAAAAGAAGCGCGATTAAAATTACTTTTTTCATCTTTTTTTGATTTGAATGTATGTATAAAACTTATTTTTAATTAATATATTGGATATGTATAAATAAAGAAGCATCATTTTAACACTAAAATGATGCTTCTAATTTTATGTTTTAAAAGTTTATTTTCTAGAAATTACTTTTTCAACAGCCTTAATGATTGCTTTATCGTTTATTTCGTATTTCTCCATTAATTCAGCAGGAGTAGCAGATTCACCAAAAGTATCATTTACAGCAACAAACTCTTGTGGAGTAGGGGCGTTAGTAGCTAAACAACGAGCAACGCTTTCTCCTAGACCTCCATATTTATTATGTTCTTCAGCAGTAACAATACAACCCGTTTTAGCAACAGATTTTAAAATAATCTCTTCATCTAAAGGCTTAATTGTATGTATGTTGATTACTTCAGCAGAGATTCCTTTTTCTTCTAATTGCTCAGCTGCTTGTAAAGCTTCCCAAACTAAGTGTCCAGTAGCTACAATAGTAACATCATTTCCTTCAGTTAATTTAATTCCTTTACCAATTTCAAAAGGTTCGTCAGTCATAAATACTGGTACTTTTGGTCTACCGAAACGTAAGTAAACTGGTCCGTCAAAATCAGCAATAGCAATAGTAGCTGCTTTTGTTTGACTGTAATCACAAGTATTAATAACTGTCATACCAGGTAACATTTTCATCAAACCTATGTCTTCTAAAATTTGGTGTGTTGCTCCATCTTCACCTAAAGTTAATCCGGCATGAGAAGCACAAATTTTTACATTTTTATCTGAATAAGCAATTGATTGACGGATTTGATCGTAAACACGACCAGTAGAAAAGTTTGCGAAAGTTCCTGTAAAAGGAATTTTACCTCCTATAGTTAATCCAGCTGCAATTCCCATCATGTTTGCTTCTGCAATACCAATTTGGAAAAAACGTTCAGGATGATTTTTTTGAAAATCTCCCATTTTTAACGATCCAGTTAAGTCTGCACATAATGCAACAACATTTTCGTTTGTTTTTCCTAATTCAGTTAAACCATCACCAAATCCAGATCTGGTATCTTTTTTTTCAGTATAAGTATATTTTTTCATCAGTTATGTTGTGTGAAATACGGGTCAAAAATAATCTTTTATAAAAATGTATGCTACAAATTTATCAATTCTTTGTAAAGTTTATGAACTGGAAAGCCCATAACATTAAAATAACTACCTTCTAACTTTGTAATTCCTATTTTACCAATCCATTCTTGAATACCATAAGCACCAGCTTTATCAAAGGGTTTGTAGGTATTTATATAATAGTTAATTTCATCATCGGTAAGTTCTTTAAACGTTACTATTGTTGTATCGTTTAGTATATGTTTACGCGTTTTTCCTGATAAACAGATAGAAGTTATTACCTGATGTGTATTGTTTGATAACTCTTTAAGCATATGAAAGGCCTCATCATAATTTTTAGGCTTACCAAGCGCCTTGTTATTAAACCAAACAATAGTGTCTGATGTAATTAATAAATCATTTTCATTTAGTTCATCTATAAAAGGTTTCGATTTTAAGTTTGCTAAAAAATCAGTTATTTCAGTACCTAATAATTCAGAAGGATAAATTTCTTCAATCTCTTTTGTTCTTATTTCAAAATCGATATCTAAATCTTTAAGAAGTTGTTGTCTTCTAGGTGAATTAGAAGCTAGAATAATATTGTAATTGGATAGTTTATTTGATAACATATTTAAAATAATAAGTAACAACAGGAATACTAAAAATACCTAATAAATAGGCTATATTAATAGCTTTGGAAGCGAGTTTATATCCTTTTGGACCATTTGCATTAATTAAAAAATACATAATAATTAATTCAGGAATAGTGCAAAGTAGAAAAACTGCTAATAAAAAGGTTCTGTCTTTAATATAGGTTACAGAAAAATATAATACAATAATACATATTACTATAACTAAAATTAAAGCTATGTTTTTAGTTCTTTTTCTTCCTAAAATTACGGGTAATGTTGTGTTTTTTTGAGAATAATCATAATCTATTCTATTAATATCAATTACAGTATCTCTAAGGAGGTTACTTAAAAAAGAAAGTATGGCAAATAGAATAGCAATAGACTGTAATTTAAAGAATAAATCCCATTGATCTGGGGTTAAATTGATTGGAGCATCAAACCATAAAACAATCAGAATTATAAAAGGTTTTAAAAACGATCTACCAATACTATTAATAAACGTTTTATTCATGGTGTTAGCTGCATATATTATAGTAGCAATTAAGCAGCAGATGAAAATAAAACTATAATAAGGTTTGCTTATTTTAAAAGACAATAAAGTTCCTAGGGAAATACCTAAAAATGAAAAAAGAATAACAAACTTCTTTATCTTATAAAGAGGGAAAACATTTTTTTTACCTTTTTTTCGTCTGTAGTAGCTAGATAAATAACCTGTAACTATTATAAAAGAAGTAGCTAATGCTAAAATGCTTAAATCTAAAAATGACAGTGTTGTTTTAAAACCACAACCATATAAGAAGCAGTATTTAAAGAGAAAGAGGATAAAGGTAAAATAGAGAAGTTCTTTCCAACGAATTATATTAAAAAAAACAGAAAGCATTAATTAAATGCTTTTTTAATTCTTGCCAAATTCTTTTTGTTGTCCCTATCTTTTATAGTTTGGCGTTTATCGTGAGTCTTTTTTCCTTTAGCTAATGCTATTTCAAGTTTTGCCCAACCGTTTTCATTAATGAAAAGTTTTAAAGGAACTATAGTATTTCCCTTAGCTTCAACTTCTCTTTCAAGTTTTTTTAATTCACGTTTGTTTAATAATAAACGACGTTCACTTTTAGGTTTATGATTATAGCTATTTCCAAAAGCGTATTCTTCAATATACATATTAATAACAAAAAGCTCTCCTCGATCATTAAATTCACAAAAACTTTCGGTAATACGAGCCTTACTAAGTCTTATTGATTTTATCTCAGTACCTGTAAGTTGAATTCCAGCTGTATATTTATCAAGTATCTCGTATTCAAAACGAGCTTTTTTATTCTGTATGTTGATGTTTTTTTGCATAAGTAAAAGCAAATATAAATATAATTGTTAAGCTTATTTATAAAAATAATAAACTATGATTTTAGTCATGATTTTAGATAAAGCTTCAAAGTAATTTTGTCTTAGAAATAAGTGAATAATTAAATTTAAAAATTATGAAAAAATTAGTGTTAGGCTTAATTTTCGGAGCATTATTAGTAGGGAATATCAATGCTCAAGAAAAAACAAAAGATGAGAAAAAATGGCAAGCTAGATTTAGATGGGTGTCTGTAATGCCTAATGAATCTGCTACAATAGGAACTATTGGAGGAGATGTTGAAATTAGTAACAGTTTTATCCCTGAACTTGATTTTACCTACTTTTTTACTGAAAACATTGCAGCTGAATTAATTTTAGGAACAGCGAAACATAATGTAAACGCTGTAGGAACGGCATTAGGTAATGTAGATTTAGGGCATGTATGGTTGTTACCTCCAACTTTAACAGTACAATACCATTTTAATTTAAATAATTTTAGACCTTATGTAGGTGCCGGTGGTAACTATACTATTTTTTATAGTGCTAATCCAGGTGCTGTTGTTGATGTGTCTTACAAAAACTCTTTTGGTTATGCATTTCAAGCAGGGTTTGATTATGATTTAGATGATACATGGTTTTTAAATGTAGATGCTAAATACATAGGCTTAAGTACAGATGTTACGGTAAATGCTGGAGTCGCAACCGTTCCTGCTGACGTAGATATTAATCCTTTATTAATTGGTTTTGGTATTGGTATGAAGTTTTAATGATTACTGATATATGAATATAGAGAGCAACCTTTTTGGGTTGCTTTTTTTATTAACATAACTTTAAATTTTATCGTATAATATTCTTGTAGTTTTGTTAAAACAAACAGTAAAATAAAACTTATGCGTTATATGTATGCAATTTGCATACTATTTCTAGTTTCTTGTAAGCCTCAGTTTACAGCACAAGAGATAGTAGACAAATCAATAGAAAACTCTAATTTGAGCGCGTTGAAAAATGCTACAATTTCTTTTAATTTTAGAAAGAAATTTTATCAAGCTAACAGAAATAATGGTCTTTTTGAATTTATAAAAGAAGAAAAAAAAGATTCTTTAACTATTAAAGATATATTATCAAATGATAGTTTTAAACGATATGTAAATGATAGTTTGGTTGAATTATCAGAGAAAAAGAAAAAGGGTTATGGAAATTCGGTAAACTCAGTACATTACTTCTCAATTTTACCTTTAGGATTAAATGATAAAGCTGTTTTTAAGAAAATATTAGAGGAAACTGCCATAAAAGGAAAAGACTATTACAAAATAGAAGTAACTTTTAGTGAAGAAGGTGGCGGAACCGATTTTGATGATGTATTTATTTATTGGTTTTCTAAAGATAACTTTCAGTTAGACTATTTAGCTTATAAATACCACACAAATGGAGGAGGAGTACGTTTTAGAGATGTAAAAAAAGAAACTTTGGTCGATGGAATTCGTATTGTAGATTATAATAATTACAAACCTTTAAATAAAGACATCGATTTTTATAACATCGATAAATTATATGATGAAGGAAAGCTTAAAAAAGTTTCTGAAATTATTCTAGAAAATGTTCAAATTAAATTAAACAAATAGAAGTTAATCTACTTTTAATAAAGTAGGAAACTTCACATTATCAATGGTTGTAATGATGTACAAATTTGCATTATTACGATCATTGATAAATTCATATTTTTCTTCATCTAAAATTTTATTAGCTAAAGTCGGAGTTGTATTGCTATGACCAACCACTAAAACTGTTTTTCCTTTAGTTGCTTTTTCAAATTCTGAATCAAATAAATTCTTTGGATTGTATGAAAGTACTTCTAAATTTTGATTTTTTGCCGTCGGAGCAGCAGTCTGTTGTGTTCTTTTGTAGTTAGTAGCATAAACCATATCGAAATCAACATCTTTAAGAACTTCAGCCCATTTTTTTGCTCGAGCTAATCCTTTTTCATTCAGATTAGGATCTTTATTAGTAGCATCAGTTCTGTCTTTTTCGGCATGACGAATTAAATAGTAAGTTGTTGTAACAGTTTCTTTTTTAGTACAAGAACTTATGATGAATAATAAGATAAAAAGTTTAAAGTATTTCATTTCCTAATCGTTAAAGTATCTAGCTTGTTTAATGTATAAATTTCTATTATTGCCATCAATTTTAAACTCGATGTCTAAGCCAAAATTAAGAAAGGTTTTTCGTCTTTTATAAACTTTTTTATAAAAGTATTTTTTTATAGTATAAAGTTGTTTTGATAAATTTAAAATTTCATCTTCAGAAAGTATCAATTTGTTTTTACTTAAGCTTGAATAGGTAATAACTTCAATAACTTCTTTATTAGAGTATAATTCAACATCAGCTCCTTCGTAACATAAAATTTGCTCGCTTACAATATCTTTATTTGGATTTACAACTGGTTCTTCACCTAGTTGGATATTGATGATATTTCCATAAAAATCTTTTCGATATAAGTTTTTTGTAATTGCTACACCATTTGCTATTTCATTAGGAAAAGAGCGATGTGCTAAAATTCCCATTGCTACTGTTTTTTGATTGATATTAAATAATTCTCGTTCTAAAAATGCTGATTTGTTCCATAAGCTAGCCCAAACTTTTTTTATAGCCTTAGCAAATGTTTTTTTTGAATCATTTAAGACACCTGTTTTAGATGTGTATAAACCAGCGCCGCTAAAACCAATAATATCTTCTGCGTTGGTAGAGCTTCTAAAGCGAATTCTATTATAATTACAATTATTGCTAATTCTTTTATTGATGTTAGCGATTAATACAGAATCAATAGGAGCTTTTTTTATTTCTTTTTTTATTTTTTTTAGATTAATAAAGAGCAAACTATCATTTTTAAATGTACTATAATCATCAATAGTTTTAAGGATGAGTTTATCTATATTATGCTTTTTAATGTGCTGTAAATAATAATAAAAAGGAATTGCAAAAGAACATTCTGGAACTTTAAAATTAGAATTTAAAGATAACTTGTACAATTCTCCAAAATTAGCAGCTTTTCCACCTACAGCATTAATCATTTTATGATGTAAGTCTTTTCCAGAAATTAACTGATCAATTTTACTATTAATGTCTAAATCTTTTAATTTTCTTTTTCTCTCTTTAGTTTTTCTGTCAAACTTCTTTTTTGAAATAGTTTTAATTAAAAAAGTGTCTGGTTTGACTTCAAAAGAAACATAATGTCCATTTTTTCCTTTTAGCAAAGGGTTGGTATAAGCATTTTTATAGGTTGCAACAGGTATTTTTCTATTAATCCCTAAAACTGAGATATGACTTAAAGGTGTTTGCATTCTAGTAGTAATTACTCCATTTACAATGGGTAATCTTAAAACAGGCTTGTTTACCACAACAATATCAGTCTTATTAATTTTTTCGTTTTCTAAGTTGTCAATGTCAATAAAACGTAGTTTTCCATAAGATTTATTTAATGAAATAGGTTGATAAATTTGGTTGCCATAAATTTCGTTTGCTGAAATTGTAGGAATTGACAACTGTTTTTTTTCTTTAACTAATCTAGAAGTGTTTAAGAAGAACTTAAAATTTTTAAAATAAGAAGTATTTTTAATCTTATTGTATAGAAAAACAATGTCTTGAACACTCATTTTATCAGCAGGAGATAGCTCTAAAGTATAAGTGTTTAGGTTTTGATAGAAGTTAATATTGGCGAGCAAGAATCGCTTGTTTTTGTGCTGTTCTTTGTAATTATACTTGTTAAAAATGTCTAAAGGAATATCGTATTCTAGGTAGTTTAGAACAAACTCATAGTGATATTTATAAGTTTTACTGTTAGTATAATACAGTTTTTTGTTTTTTAAGTTGTAAACTATTTTTAGCGATTTTACAAAACCATATTTATTAGATAATGGTTTGTGAGATAGTTTATTAAAATCTTCAATTGTTTTTAAACTGCCTTTATAATTTTGCGCATGTAGGTTAAACGCAAGAAATAAAAAAGTTACTATTGTAATTAAAGGCTTCATCAAATTGTAGAATAATGGATAACAATATCCGTGGTGTTGTTAAGATAATCAATCTTTTTTACATCAATTTTTTGAATTGTAATGTTCAATTGTTTTTCAATAGATTTTATTAATTCTTGTTCATTTTGAAGATTAAAATTTTCAGTGTTAGCATAAGTAATTGTAGTGGTTTTTAATTTCTTATGCATGAAGATTTTTTCTAATACTCCAATAAAAATAATAACAATGATGTTTGAAAGTATAAGCTCTTTATAGTAATGCCATTCGGTTAAAGAATTTATAATAGATAAACCTATAATGGAGAATAGGTAAGTCATTTCTTTAATGCTTATAGCCGAAGTTCTGTAGCGGATAATTCCAAAAATAGCAAAGAGACCTAAAGCAAAACCTAGTTGTAATTCAATACTTTTAAGGAGATAACAAAGTAAAAAAACGATTAATCCGATAATGAAATAGGTAAAAACATAATCGCTGTTCTTGTTCGATTTATAGTAAATAAAACGAATTATTATGATTGAAATAACAATGTTTATGAGTAGTTTAAGTAGGAATTCATTCATTGATAGCTGTATTGTTTCTACTAAAATAGGAAATTATTAGATTCCTATAAATAAGAAAAGCCAAAACAGAGGTTTTGACTTTTCGAAATAACTATATATAAACAAACTATTAATTTTCTACTAAATTGGATTGGTTTCTAAAAACTAACTTATCGTCAAAAGCATCCAATAAAATAATGCTATCAGTTGTTATTTTACCTGATAATATTTCTTTAGATAATTGGTTTAATACCTGTTTTTGTATGACACGTTTTACTGGACGTGCTCCAAATTCAGGTTGAAACCCTTTTTCGGCTAAATAACCAATAGCTTCATCCGTAGCATCTAGAGTAATTCCTTGCTCTGATACCATTTTCTTTATGCTGTTTAGCTGTAACTTCACTATTTGCTTAATATTATCTTGCGATAAAGGTGTAAACATAATAATGTCGTCAATTCTATTTAAAAACTCAGGACGAACTGTTTGTTTTAATAATCCTAAAACTTCAGTTTTAGCGGTTTCCATGGTAGAGTAAACATCTCCTTTAAAGTTTTCAAACTTTTCTTGAATTATATGACTTCCCATATTTGAAGTCATAATAATGATTGTATTTTTAAAATCAGCTACACGACCTTTATTATCAGTTAATCTACCTTCATCTAAAACTTGTAAAAGAATATTAAAAGTATCAGGATGAGCTTTTTCAATTTCATCCAATAAAACTACCGAATATGGCTTTCTTCTAACAGCTTCGGTTAATTGTCCACCTTCATCATAACCAACATATCCTGGAGGTGCTCCAACTAAACGACTTACTGAATGACGTTCTTGATATTCACTCATATCAATACGAGTCATTGCATTTTCATCATCAAATAAATAATCAGCTAAAGCCTTTGCTAATTCTGTTTTACCAACTCCAGTAGTTCCTAGGAATAAGAAACTTCCAATAGGTTTATTAGGATTTTGTAACCCTGCTCTTGATCTACGTACAGCATCAGAAACAGCTTCAATAGCTTCTTCTTGTCCAACAACACGTTTATGTAATTCGTCTTCTAATTTTAGAAGCTTTTCTCTTTCAGACTGTAACATTTTAGTTACAGGTACACCAGTCCATTTTGCAACAACTTCTGCAATGTCATCGTAAGTAACTTCTTCTTTAATTAAAGCGTTCTCACTTTGATTTGCTAAAATTTCTTGCTGTGTTTCTAATGCTTCCTGAGCCTCTTTTATTTTACCATAACGTATTTCAGCAACCTTTCCGTAATCTCCTTGACGTTCAGCTTTTTCTGCTTCTACTTTATAGTTTTCAATATCTGTTTTTAATTGTTGAACAGCATCTACAACACTTTTTTCAGATTGCCATTTAGCATTTATTTCATTGCGTTCTTCTTTTAAGTTAGCAATATCTGCATTTAACGATTTTAATTTTATTTCATCATTTTCTCGTTTAATAGCTTCAATTTCTATCTCTAACTGCATTATTTTACGATCTAAGACATCTAATTCTTCTGGTTTAGAGTTAATCTCCATTCGTAATTTAGAAGCAGCTTCATCCATTAAATCAATGGCTTTGTCTGGTAAAAAACGATTGGTAATATAACGTTGCGATAATTCTACAGCTCCAATAATGGCCTCATCTTTAATACGAACTTTATGATGCGTTTCGTATTTATCCTTAATACCACGTAAGATTGAAATAGCACTTTCTGTATCTGGTTCATCTACCATTACTTTTTGAAAACGACGTTCTAAAGCTTTATCCTTTTCAAAATACTTTTGATATTCATCTAGAGTAGTAGCACCAATAGCTCTCAGTTCACCACGAGCTAAGGCTGGTTTTAAAATATTAGCAGCATCCATAGCTCCTTGACCACCTCCAGCACCAACTAAAGTGTGGATTTCGTCTATAAATAAAACAATATCACCTTCTGAAGTAGTAACTTCTTTTACAACCGACTTTAAGCGCTCTTCAAATTCACCTTTGTATTTTGCTCCTGCGATTAAAGCTCCCATGTCCAAAGAAAAAATTTGTTTTTCTTTTAAGTTTTCAGGAACATCACCACGGATAATCCTATGAGCTAAACCTTCTGCAATAGCAGTTTTACCAGTACCTGGTTCACCTACTAAAATTGGATTGTTTTTTGTTCTTCTTGATAAAATTTGAAGTAAACGACGAATTTCTTCATCACGTCCAATAACAGGATCTAATTTTCCATCTTGTGCTAATTGATTTAAGTTTTTAGCATATTTATTTAATGAATTATACGTTTCTTCTGCACTTTGAGATGTAACACGATCTCCTTTACGTAATTCATTAATAGCAGCCATAACTAACTTTTCAGTAGCTCCTTGATCTTTTAAAGCTTGTCCAATTCCGCTTTTAGATTTTATAATGGCAAGTATTAAATGCTCGATAGATACGTATTCATCGTTCATTTTTTTTGCAATAATACTTGCTTCATTTAAGGTTTTACTTGCTTCTCTAGAAAGCATTATATCGACACCAGAAACTTTAGAGTAACTTTCTAGTTGTTTGTCTAAAATTTGCTGTACAACATCTAAATTGATGTTGAGTTTTTTTAATATAAATGGTAACACATTTTCATCAACTAAAGAAATAGCCTTAAAAATATGCTCATTTTCTATTTGATTATGACCATAACTTTGCGCTAATTGCTGCGCTTGTTGAATGGTTTCTTGTGATTTTATTGTATAATTGTTAAAATTCATGTTTTGTAGATTTCAAATTCAATACCATTCAAAAAAAAGTAAATAAAACGGTCAAAATGTCTTTGTTTTTATTGTTTTTGCTGACTTTTTGACTTATTGAAAGGAATTATAATTTGAGGCGACAGAATCAAAAAAATAGTAATGGGTATATTAAATTCAATATTTGGTAGTAAAAAAGCTAAAAAAGAGGAAGAACAATCATTTGTAAATTGGATTCCTTTAACATCAATAAATCAATTAGAAGAAATAAAAAAGCAATCTAAAAATGAAGCTGTAGCTATTTTTAAGCATTCGACAAGATGTGGTATTAGTAGTATGGCTATAAAGCGTTTTGTAAACAGTTTTGATGAGTCGATGAAAGACTTTAAAGTGTACTATTTAGATTTACTTTCTTATAGAGATTTATCAAATGAGGTAGGGTATGAATTCCAAGTTTTACACCAATCACCTCAGTTATTGGTAATTAAAAATGGAATAGCTGTAGCACATGCTTCACACTATAGTATTGCTCAAATTGATTTAAAAAGTTTTTAAAAAACCTAGTGTTTATAGTTGTATTTATCTAAATACATCGTAATTTTGCGTCTCCCAAAAAAGTTTTAAAATTGAGTAACGAAACAACGACGACTTCACAAGCTCCTAAAGGAAAAAGCTTATATAGCTACCAAAAGGATGCGCTTAATAGAATTTTTAAAAGTTTTGAAAATGCTCCCCCAAATTATCATCTGTTATATCAGTTACCAACAGGAGGAGGGAAGACAGTAATTTTCTCAGAAATTACGCGTCAATTTTTAAAACATTATCAAAAGAAAGTTTTGATAATGACACACCGTATAGAGCTTTGTAAGCAAACAGCTAGAATGCTAAGCGAGTTCGGTGTTGAAAATAAAATTATAGATAGTAAAGCTAGCTTAGACGATCAAGGTCAATATGATTGTTTTGTAGCAATGGTTGAAACACTTAACAATCGTTTGAACGACGATATGTTAGATATTTCAGATGTTGGATTAGTAATTATTGATGAGGCTCACTATAATTCGTTTACTAAATTATTTAAGTTTTTTGATAAGTCGTTTGTTCTTGGTGTTACAGCAACTCCATTAAGTTCGAATATCAAATTACCAATGCGAGATAATTATGATGAGCTGATTGCTGGTGAAAGTATTGGTAACTTAATTCAGAATGAATATTTAGCAAAAGCAAATGTATATTCATATAACGTAGGTTTAACTTCGTTAGAAGTTGGTGCCAATGGTGATTATACTGTAAAGTCTTCTGAGGATTTATATACGAATACAGACATGTTATCTAAGCTTTTACAAGCTTATGAAGAACGTGCTAAAGGAACTAAAACACTTATCTTTAATAATGGTATTAATACTTCCTTGCATGTATTTGATACTTTTAAGAAAGCAGGATATCCAATTGCTCATTTAGATAATACAAATACTAAAAAAGAGAGAGATTTTATATTACAGTGGTTTCACAAAACACCAAATGCTATTATTACTTCTGTAAGTATTTTAACAACTGGATTTGATGAACCATCAGTACAATCTATTATTTTAAATAGAGCTACAAAATCATTAACGTTATACTACCAAATGATTGGTAGAGGTTCTCGTATTTTACCAGGGAAATCTGAATTCAATGTGATTGATTTAGGTAATAATTTCCACCGTTTTGGACCTTGGGGAGCTGATTTAGATTGGCAAAAAATGTTTAGATCACCTAATTTCTATTTAGATAATTTATTATCAGATGAAGAAATTGAAAGTGATTTTAGATATGAATTACCTGCAGATGTAAAAGAAGAATTTTCAAATTCTACCGATTTATATTTTGATGTAAAACGAGTGTATGTAGATACAATTCAGGCAGGTCAATCTTCTAAAAAGGTACTTGAAAAATCAATAGAACACCACGCAAAACTTTGTATTGAAAATAGTGAAGACGTTTTTGATGCTTTAATTTTAGCTAAAAAATTAGGCGGTGATATTGATGATAGAATTTTTAGATATTCTAAGTGTATTTGTAAGAGTACACACAATTTTATAGATTGGTTACAAGATGATTATAGAAAGAAATTAAATACGTATTTGCGTAATAATTTTGATGAAGTTTACGAACAAATTCACGGTCATCCACCTCCAGAAGAAGAATAAAAAATAGATTCTTAGTTCAAATTATTTAGAGTCCTATTTAAACTACGAACCGTAATTCCTAAATAGTTAGCAATATCTTTTTTAGAAAATACTTTATCGAAGTTTGGATAGGATTTTTTTAGTTTTAAAATATTTTCTTCAATAGAATACGATTGTTGAAAAGAGTGTCTTGGTGCTTTGTAAGCAATTTTAGCAGCAAGTGATTTCATCACAAGTCTATTAAAAACAGGATCGTTTTCAAGTAATTGGGTATAGTTTTGGTGAGAAATTTTATATAATTCAACTTCAGAAATGGCTTCAATGGTACAAAAGCTTAATTTTCCGCTAAAAACTTCTAATTCACCAAATTCCATTCCTTCTCCTAAGAATTCTTGAATGAAATCTTTTCCATTTTCATCAGATAAATAGCATTTAGTAATACCACTTTTGATAATGAATAATGAATGATAGCGCTTATCTTGTTTTAAAATAACCTCTTTTGAAGTATACTTTTCTAGTGTAAAATAATCTAAATGTTTTTCAACTAGAACTTCAACATAGGATAGAAAATCAGGATTTATTCGAATCATTTTTATAGTTGGGACATTTGTCCTTTTATAAGAATTATAATAGCTAGTTTTTTGCAGTGTAAAATTATAAATAATGAATTACATGAAGGGTTTTTTAGAGCAAATAAATTTTATAAAAGAAATAGATAAGCTAAAGTATATACAACGAAAAACAAAGTTGTTTAATAGCGATAGATGTGAGAATGATGCAGAGCATAGTTGGCATTTAGCAATGATGACGATTATTTTAGCAGAACACTCTGATGTTAAGATAGATATTTTAAAAGTTTTAAAAATGGTTTTGATTCATGACATTGTTGAAATTGATTCGGGAGATGTTTTTATTTTTGATAATGATAAGAACCATAAAAATACTTTTGAAGAATTAAAAGCTGCCAAAAGAATATTTGGGTTATTACCAGAGAAGCAGGCTAAGGAATTTATTGATATCTGGTTAGAATTTGAAGAAGGAGAAACCAATGAAGCCAAATTTGCCAAAGCAATGGACCGTTTTGAACCTATTTTACAAAATATTTCTAATAAAGGAGGAACTTGGAAAGAATACAATGTTCCGTTAGATAAAGTATTAAAAAAGACAAGTCCAATTGAAAATGGATCGAAATTGATATGGGATTATTCAAAAAAAGAAATAGAAGAAGTATTTACATCATTCTAAATGGAAACAACAAACACTAAATTATATTCTACAAGTTTTATTCTTGTTTGTATTAGCTCGTTATTTTTTTCAGCAAGTTACAATATGTTAATTCCTGAATTACCAAATTATATAAGTGGCTTAGGAGGAGCTGAATACAAAGGATTAATTATTGCATTGTTTACGTTAACAGCAGGATTGTCAAGACCTTTTAGTGGTAAACTTACAGATACTGTTGGACGTAAACCAATTATGATTTTTGGTGCGTTAGTTTGTATTATTTGTGGGGTTTTATATCCAATTTTAACAACTGTATCAGGATTTTTATTTTTACGTTTATTGCATGGGTTCTCTACAGGTTTTAGTCCAACAGCCATTGCAGCCTATGTATCAGACATTATACCTAAAAATAGACTAGGAGAAGCCATGGGAATTCAAGGGCTTTGTTTTAGTTCTGGTTTAGCCTTAGGGCCAGCTTTGGGAAGTTATATTAAACTTTATACAAGTTATACAATTCTTTTTTATAGTTCATCATTACTAGCATTGCTATCTATTGTATTAATTTTTAGAGTAAAAGAAACTTTAATCAATACTCAAAAAATACAATATGCTACATTTAAAATAGCTAAAGGAGATATAATTGCTAAAGAAGCATTACCATCAGCAGTTATAACATTTGTAACTTATTTAGGTTTTGGAGTTATTTTAACCTTAATACCAGATTGGAGCGAACATTTAACAATTATAAATAAGGGAACATTTTTTATTGTATTTACATTTTCGTCTTTATTTATAAGAATGATAGCAGGAAAAGTTTCTGATAAATACGGAAGAATAATAGTGATTCAAATAGGACTTATAGTTTTAGCTATCTCACTAGTTTTATTGGGCTATTTAAATTTTAAAAATGGCTTATTAATTAGTGCAGCAATTTATGGTTTAGCTATGGGAATTTTATCGCCAACAATTAACGCATGGACAATAGATTTAAGTAATCCATTAACCAAGGGAAAATCTATAGCAACAATGTATATTGCTTTAGAGGCAGGAATAGGGCTTGGTGCGTTTTTTTCTGGTTGGTACTATAGAGATGATATTTTAAAAATTCCTATAACTTTTTATATCTGTGCTTTCTTTGCTGTTGCTGGCTTGTATTATATAACTAGGTTAAAAAGAAATAAAGATTATAAATAAAAAAAGATGCTCATTTTGAGCATCTTTTTATTATAAATTATATGGTTTTACTATTCTATAGCAGGTAAAATTTTACCAACACACTCACCAAAACCAATACGTACTTTATCGTTTTTAGAATATCCACGCATAATAACTGTATCATGATCGTTGATAAACTTACGTTCTGTACCATCATTCATCTTGATAGGGTTTTGACCTCTCCAAGTTAATTCTAGCATAGAACCAAAACTATCTTTAGTAGGACCAGAAATAGTTCCACTTCCCATCATGTCTCCAGCGTTTACAGGACATCCATTTACAGTATGATGCGCTAATTGCTGAGCCATAGTCCAGTACATGTACTTAAAGTTTGAATTACAAACTACAGTTTCTTCTGCATTTTCTGGTTGAATAGCCATTTGTAAGTTAATATCATAACTTCCTTTTCCTTCCTTTCTTAAGTATGGTAAAGGTTCGTGAACTTGTTTTGGGTTTTCAACTCTAAAAGGTTCTAAAGCATCTAAAGTAACAATCCAAGGTGAAATAGTAGAAGCAAAGTTCTTTCCTAAGAAAGGACCTAACGGTACATATTCCCAAGCTTGAATATCACGAGCAGACCAATCGTTAAATAATACCAATCCGAATATATAATCTTCAGTTTCTTCGATTGGAATACGTTCTCCTAAGTGGTTAGAAGCCGTAGTTATGAATGCCATTTCTAATTCAAAATCTAATAATTTTGAAGGACCAAAGTTAGGAGTAGTTTCTCCTTCACTAGGTCTTTGTTGTCCTAAAGGACGACGAATAGGTGTTCCAGATGGAATAATAGAAGAACTTCTTCCATGGTATCCGATAGGTATGTGCAACCAGTTTGGTAATAAAGCATTTTCAGGATCACGGAATAAAGAACCTACGTTTGTAGCATGTTCTTTACTAGCATAGAAATCTGTATAATCACCTACAGCAACAGGTAATTGCATTTCTACATCTTCCATTCTAAAAATTACCTTGTCTTTATGATCTGCATTGTCACGTAATTTACCATTAGTAACATCAAAAATATCGGCAATTCTATTTCTAACTAAACGCCAAGTTTTTCTACCATCGGCAATAAAGTCATTTAAAGTATCTTGTAAGAAAATATCATCAGTAAGAGGTATACCTTCAAAATATCCAAGTTGGTGTAAGGCCCCTAAATCAATAGCAAAATCACCAATTCTAGTACCAATAGTAATAATATCGTCTTTAGTAATAAATACTCCAAAAGGAATATTTTGGATAGGGAAATCAGAGTCTTCTTTAACAGTTAACCATGATTTTCTATTAGGATTATTCGCAGTAATTTCCATTGAATTTGTTGTGTTTTATTTTACATCAAACCTACATATTTTTTTCAATTTTACCCAATTTCAAGGTTAAAAAATTAGAAAAGAAAAGTCTTTTTATACTAGATCTTTTCTCGTACGGCATATGTAAAAAATGAGTACATAAAAGTTGTTAAATCTACTTTTTAAGTATATTCGTTACTAATAATCAAAGGGAAAATAAGAAAAGTAATGAGATTTAAGGAAATAAATGATTTATTTGAGAAAACAGGTTTTCCGAAGCGTACAAATTTACCTGGTTTTTTTATTCTTAAATTTTCTGAAATTCCAGAAAATACTCTTACTAAAATGCTACCTTATCAAAAGGATTATTATCAAATATCTTTAATAAAACAAGCAGACAAAGCTAAAATAAAAATTCATTTAGAAACATCTAAAACTCCTGAAAACATGTTGTTTTTTCTATCACCAGAGCATGTGTATTCTTGGGTTAGAGGTAGTAAAACAGAAGGTTATATAATTTACTTCAAAGCAAGTTTTTTGAATTTATACAGAGGCGATTTTAAACAAACTTTCCAATATTTTGATTTAACACAAGCCAATTCACTTATTTTAGAAGAAAAAGAAATTCAAGATTTAGAAATTGATTTTGAAAAAATGTATGCAGAATATTACAGTAAAACATTGTATAGAAAACAAATTTTGCAATCGTTTTTATTGTCCTTTTTGTTCAAAATAAAGGGAATAAAGGAAAATAAAGAGATAGATATCAAAGAGCTTAGTCAAAAGGAACAACTTTTTCAAAAGTTTACTAATCTAATTAATAACTGTTTTTTACAAGAGAAAAATGTAGTTTTTTATGCAGATCAACTCAATGTATCTGCAAATTATTTAAATCAAATTATTAAGAAGCAAACAGGGAAAACAGCAAAATCGTTTATTCAGCAAAAAGTGCTTTCTGAAGCACAAAAAATGCTAGTTTATACTACGTTAGATATTTCTGAAATAGCTTATCAGTTAGGGTTTGATGAACCCACTCATTTCTCACGCTTCTTTAAATCAAAAACAAAAATTACTCCTAAGTCTTATAGAGATGGTGTACTGTAATTTTGGTCATTATCACTAAGAATCTGGTTATTTTATCTTCAGGTACAGGCATAATTTTGCAGTATAAATTTTAATAAAATTAAACTCAAAATGGAAAATATAATTGTACTTGGAGCTACTGGAAATGTAGGCTTGACATTATTAAAACATTTAAAAGGAAAAAATGTAAATGTCTATGCTGGTGTTCGTAATGAGTCTCAATTTAAACAAGTTGAAAAATATGGAGCAAAACCAGTAAAAGTAGATTTTACAAATCAGCAAGAATTAAATGAAGCTCTTAAAGGAAAAAATAGAGTTTTTTTAGTAACACCACTTATGCAGAATCCAGATTTTGTTACACAGTTAGTGATTGATGCTGCTTTAAAAAATAATATAAAACATATTGTAAGAAGTACAGCTTTAGGAGCAGATAGTAATGGTAAAATTCAAATGGCTCGATGGGCAGGAAAAAGTGAAGATTTAATTAAAAAATCTGGGTTAAAATACACTTTTATTAGACCAAATAATTTTTTACAAAACTTCATTAACTTTCATAGTCAAACAATAAAAGAGCACAATGGTTTCTTTTTACCAAATGGTGATGCAAAGTTGGGAATGGTTGATACCAATGATATTGCAGAAATAGCAACTATAGCATTGACTAGCGATAAACATTATAACAAGGAATATAATTTAAGTGGTTTGTCTTTGACCAATTTCGAATATGCTGAATTGTTAAGTGATGTTCTTGGAAGAAAAATTAGTTATATAGATGTCTCAGAAGAAAAAGCAAAAGAAAGTATGTTAAGTAATGGAATGCCTGAATGGTTAGTAAATGCTATGATGGAGCTTAATTATATAATGAAACAAGGATGGACAGCTTCATATTCTGAAGATTATAAAGATATAACTGGAAAAGAGTACAGTTCAGCCAAGGACTTTTTTGAGGAAAATAAACAGTTCTTTAACTAATTAATTTACTAGATATGAATAAGTATATCAATTTAGGAAAAACGGGTTTAAAAGTATCAAGAATAGCTTTTGGAGCTGGAACTTTTGGAAATGTTTGGGGAGATGGTTGGAGTATTTCTAAAGATGAAGCTAGATGTATTTTCAATACCTATTTAGATTCTGGAATGAATTTTATTGATACTGCAAATGTTTATCAGGCAGGAGAAAGTGAAAAGTGGGTAGGTGAATTACTCAAAGAAAGAGGAGGTAGAGAAAAAGTTGTAATTTCTACTAAATACACAATGAGTATGGATGCTAACAATCCTCTAAGTGGGGGTAACGGTAAAGGACAGATGATTCGTGAAGTAGAAGAATCTTTAAAGCGACTTCAGACTGATTATATAGACATATTATATTTACATCATTGGGATACCAATACACCTGTTGAAGAGGTGATGAAAGCATTAGATACTATTGTTCAATCAGGAAAGGTAAGATATGTTGGGTTTAGTAATTTTCCAGCTTGGTATCTAGGAAAAGCAGAAGTACTAGCTAGATGGCATGGTTGGGAACAACCAGCAGCAATACAAATGGAGTATAATATGCTAGAGAGAACAATAGAGCGTGAATTTACTACTTATGCAAAAGAATCAGGCATAGGAATTTTTGCATGGAGTCCTTTAGCAAATGGTTTGTTAACTGGACGCTATGAATTTGACTTGAAAAAAAGAGAAATCATGGGTTCTGGTAGAGTAACGAAGAATTTTGTAACTGATCCCTTTATAGATCCATTTTCAGAACAATCACAACATACCATTAACACACTTAAACAAGTAGCGGAAGAGTTAAATTACACTCCAGCACAAATAGCTACTGCTTGGATTTTACATCAGCCTAATATTTCAGGTTTAGTTGCTGGTGCATCCAAAGTAAATCAGATTAAACAAAGTATTGAAGCTTTAGAAATTAATATTCCAAAAGAACAATTAATCAGATTGAACGAAGTATCGAAACCAGCATTATCAAATCCATATAGTTTTCATTCTGGAGCTATTCAAAATGCAATTCATGGAAATGTAGTAATTGGTAAATAAAAAAATATTAATTATTTAGTCATAAAAACAGTTTGGATAATAATTCAAACTGTTTTTTTTGATGTTTATTAATATAGTTTATAAAAATTAACAATCTACTTTTTAAGTATATTCGCTCTATACTAAATAGTAGATTGAAGTAGTTTAAATAAATTGTTACATGAATATAAGACAAGAAAGAATAACCGATTTTAAAGAAGTTTTCAGTTTAATAAAAGAAGCCTTTAAAGACGAACAGTTTAGTGATCATAAAGAACAGTTTTTAGTAGAAAGATTAAGAAAATCAGAAGCTTTTATACCTGAATTATCTTTAGTTGCAGAAGTAGATGGAAAAATTGTTGGGCATATTTTAATTACCAAGTTAAAAATTAAAAATGCTCTGAATGAATTTGAATCTTTAGCATTAGCACCAGTTTCAGTATTACCAACATATCAAAAGAGAGGAATAGGTGGGAAACTAATTATTGAAGCACATCAAAAAGCAACAGGTTTAGGATATAAATCAATTGTTTTATTAGGACACGAAAATTATTATCCACGATTCGGATACAAGCAGGCGAGTGAATATGGTATTGAGTTACCATTTGAAGTTCCAAAAGAAAATTGTATGGTAATTGAGTTAGTAGAAGATGGATTGAAAGGTGTTAGTGGAACTGTTGAATATCCAAAAGAATTTAATGAATAATGAAATTTATTACCCGTCCTACATTGTCAACAACAGAAAAGCTTGAGATTTTTGAATTATGGAATAATGAATATCCAGAAAAACTGTCCTATGCTACTATAGATGAGTTTGACCAATATCTTCAAAATTTGTTAGACCAATCTCACATACTTTTGGTTGATCAAAATGAAAAAATTAGAGGTTGGTATTTTGATTTTGAACGTGATAATGAAAGATGGTTTGCTATAATTTTAGATTCAAGTGTTCATGGACATGGTTTCGGAACTAAAATATTAGATTTAGCCAAACAAAAGGAGAAAGAGTTAAACGGATGGGTAATAGATCATAATTTGGATAAAAAGAAGAATGGTGATTTGTATAATTCACCTTTAAATTTTTACCTTAAAAATGGATTTAAAAAATTAGCTGAAAATAGACTGGAACTGGAAAAGATTTCTGCTGTACAAATAAAATGGTCAAGGATAAATTAACATACTTTTTGAATGAAAAATTTTGAAGAACGATTAAAAGGAGGGCATTCAAATTCTTTGGGGAATACGGTTGAAATTGTAGAGGAAGTTTTAGCTGAAAACGAACTTTTTAATGAATTATTCAATTGTTATCACAGTAATGATGAAGTTGTTCGATTGCGTACTTCAAATGCAATGAAAAGGATTTGTAAGGTAAAAAAGATACTCTTAATTCCTTACATCGATTTGTTTTTAACCGAGATAGCTCAAATAGATCAAGCGTCAACTCAATGGACTTTAGCGCAATTGTTTGAAGTATTAGAAGCGGATATGAATGATAAACAAATTGAACAGGCAAAGAGTATTATGAAAAGAAATCTTGCTAGTCATAACGATTGGATAGTTCTTAATCAAACAATGGTTACATTAACAAAATGGTCAATAATTGATAGAGAGTTAAAAGAATGGTTATTTCCGCACTTGCTAAGGTTAACATCAGATAAAAGAAAGTCTGTTGCTGGAAGAGCAGAAAAGATGATTGATAAATTAAAAGGATAAAAGATAACAATGATAAGAAAAGCCACAGAAAAAGATGTTGATCAAATTTGGGAGATTTTTCAAGCTGTCATAAAAACAGAAGACACCTATGTTTTTTCACCAAAAACGCCTAAAACCGATTTACAAAAGCACTGGTTTGCAAGTTATATGCATACATACGTATTTGAAGAAGAAGGCCAAATTCTAGGAACTTATATTGTAAAACCTAATCAGATTGATTTAGGAAGTCATATTTCCAATGCAAGTTATATGGTTTCTCCAAAAGCTCAAGGAAAAGGTATTGGTAAAAAATTGTGTGAGCATTCTCTAAAATTAGCCAAAGACCTAGGTTTTATTGGAATGCAGTTTAATATTGTAGTGAGTACCAATAAAGGAGCAGTTGCTCTTTGGAAGAAGTTTGGTTTTGAAGTTATAGGTACAACTCCCAAAGCATTCAAGCATAAAACACTAGGGCTTGTAGATGCTTATATTATGTATAAAGAATTATAAAATAAATTCAACATTAATAAACTTATTTAAGAGGCAAATTAAATAAGTATGATAACAATTAGTTTTTAATATGTCAGAAGAAGAAAAAAACGAATTTAATAAAGTATTAAATAGAGGGCAAATATTTGTCAATTTTCCAGTAATGTTTGTAATGATTGGGTTAATGTGGTTGACAAATTACTCCTATGAATCTAAATTAATATCAGGTCAATTAGCAATTATTGGATTCATAATACCTATTATTTTGGGTTGGTTAATGTGGTCATTTTTAATTGTAAAATGGAGAATATGGGCATTTGAAAGAGTAGATGAAAAGTATTATGAAGATTTGAAAGATGAAGCGATAAAATTAAAATTAATTTGGGCTGATGGACATATATTTGAGAAAACTGAAATACGTAATGCAAAAGAAAGAGCAAGAATTAAAGAAATAAATGATAAAATAGAAGAGTTAAATAACACAAAAAAATAAGCAAATAGAATTGGCTTAAAAGAGGTAAAATAAGATTAAAATAAAGCTAAAATTGCATAAATCTTAATTAATAAAATTAGTACATTTGACTACTTATTTAACAACATAGCAAGATGCGAAAAGATCATCAAATATTTGATTTAATTCAAGAAGAAAAAGAACGTCAACTACATGGTTTAGAGTTGATAGCTTCTGAAAATTTTGTAAGTGAGCAAGTAATGGAAGCTCAAGGTTCTATTTTAACCAATAAATATGCTGAAGGATACCCTGGTAAACGTTACTATGGAGGATGTGAAGTTGTAGATGTTGTAGAGCAAATAGCGATTGATAGAGCTAAACAGTTATTTGGAGCTGAATATGTAAACGTTCAACCACATTCTGGTTCTCAGGCAAATACAGCTGTTTTTGCTGCTTGTTTAAAGCCAGGTGATACTATTTTAGGTTTCGATTTATCTCATGGAGGACACTTAACACACGGTTCGCCAGTAAACTTCTCTGGAAAATTATACAATCCAGTGTTTTATGGAGTAGATAAAGCTACAGGTATTATTGATTATGATCATTTAGAGCAACAGGCTAAAGAGCACAAGCCAAAGTTAATTATTGCTGGAGCTTCTGCTTATTCTCGTGATATCGATTTTAAAAAGTTTAGAGAAGTAGCTGATAGTGTTGGTGCTATTTTAATGGCAGATATTTCACACCCAGCTGGATTAATTGCTAAAGGTATTTTATCGGATCCATTACCTCATTGTCATATTGTAACAACAACTACGCATAAAACATTACGTGGACCTCGTGGAGGAATGATTATGATTGGAAAAGACTTTGAAAATCCATTTGGATTAAAATTAAAGTCAGGGAAATTAAAGAAGATGTCAACATTGATAAATTCAGCAGTTTTCCCAGGAAACCAAGGTGGACCATTAGAGCACGTTATTGCTGCTAAAGCAGTTGCTTTTGGTGAAGCTTTAACTGATGAGTTCTTAGAATATCAATTACAAGTAAAAGAAAATGCACAAGCAATGGCTAAGGCATTTGTAGCTAAAGGGTACGATATTATTTCTGGAGGAACTGATAACCACTGTATGTTAATTGATTTACGTAACAAAGACATTACAGGAAAAGAAGCTGAAGAAGCTTTAGGTAAGGCTGAAATTACAGTAAATAAAAACATGGTGCCATTTGATACTCAAAGCCCATTTGTAACTTCAGGAATCCGTGTTGGTACTGCTGCTGTAACTACAAGAGGATTAGTTGAGTCTGATATGGAAACTGTAGTAGACTTAATTGATGAAGCATTAATGAACGCTGGAAACGACGAAGCTTTAGAGCAAATAGGAGAGAAGGTATACGATTTAATGCACGACAAGAGATTATTTGTAATGTAGAAATATATTCTTATAGATATAAAAAAAAGCGACCATTTGGTCGCTTTTTTTATTCATTATCTTCAGCTCTTTCTATAATAGTTTGTGGTAAAGCCTTTTTAGCTTTAGCTCCCATTTTCTTTAGCTTTTCTACACTAGTTATTAGATTTCCTCTTCCATCTACTAATTTATTCATGGCAGCGGTATAATCTGCTTTGGTACCATCTATTTTCTTACCAATACTGATTAAATCTTTTAATAATCCTTCAAACTTATCGTATAAAGCACCAGCTTGCCTGGCAATTTCAATAGCATTACGTTGTTGCTTTTCGTTATTCCACATAGTATCAATAGTACGTAAAGTGGCTAATAAGGTTGTTGGAGTTACAATTACAATATTTCTTTCAAATGCTTTATTATATAAAGTATTGTCAAGGTTTAAAGCTACTGCAAACGCTGGTTCTATAGGAACAAAAAGCAATACAAAATCAGGAGAAGCTATTTTATAAATATCTTCATATTTCTTGTCAGATAATTGTTCTACGTGACGTTTTAAAGAGTTTAAATGTTCTTTTAAAAAGCGTTCTTTCTCTGCTTCATCTTCAGCATTTACATATTGTTCATACGCAGTAAGCGATACTTTTGAATCGACAATCATTTTTTTATTGTCTGGTAAATGAATTACAACATCAGGTAAAATTCTTTTTCCTTCTTCATTGGTAAAACTTTGCTGAACAAAATACTCTCTATCTTTTTCTAAACCAGATTTTTCTAAAACTCTTTCTAAAACCAATTCTCCCCAGTTTCCTTGAGTTTTACTATCACCTTTCAATGCCTTAGTTAAGTTTATAGCTTCTTTACTCATTTGAGCATTGAGTTCTTTTAAACCTAATAATTGCTCTTTTAAGGCAGAATGCATAGAAATACTTTCTTTTTGAGTATCGTCTACTTTCTTTTCAAAAGTTTTAATTTTTTCCTGTAACGGATTTAAAATATTTTGAATATTTTCTTTGTTCTGAGCTGTAAATTTAGTCGACTTTTCATCTAGAATTTTGTTCGCTAAATTTTCAAATTCTTTGGTGAATTTATCTTGAAGCTTTTCAACTTCTTCTTTATTTTCGTTTAATTTTAATTGAAGGTTTTTCAGCTCTTCATTTTTTCTAGCCAATTCAATACTAGAAAACTCTTTTTCACGTCTAATTTCTTCAATTTCCTTAACTTTTTCTTCAAGGCGATTCTGAATTTCTCTTTTTTGAACCTCCATATTAGATTGGTTAATTTCTATAGCAGACATTTCTTTTTCCAAATCAGAAACCACTTGTTTTGTCTTTAATTTAGAAATTAACGTACCAATTATAAAACCTAAAATAAGGGTAAATAAAGCTACTAATATGATTATAAGAGTTGTATTCATTGAGTTTTTATAAATTTAAAAGAAAACAAATATAGCACAAGATAGGTTAAAAATGTTTGATTTTTATAAGGAAAACCGTATCATTGGCTTTTCCTTTTTAATCGATGATATCAAAATTTATATATACCAAAGTTTTAGGTTGGAAATTAGAAGGTAGTTTCCCTGAAAACCTAAAAAAATATGTAGTTATAGGAGCTCCACATACGAGTTGGAAAGATTTTCCTATTGCTATTTTGGCTAGAAATTCATGGGGTGTTCCTATTAATTTTATAGCTAAAAAATCCTTGTTTAAACCACCATTTGGATTTATTTTCAGATGGTTAGGAGGGAGGCCTGTTGATAGAACTAAAACCTCCAATAAAGTAGATGCGATTGTAGCTGTATTTAATAAACACGATGAGTTTAGATTAGCTCTTTCACCAGAAGGAACTCGCCAGAAAGTAAAAAGTTGGAAAACGGGGTTTTATTATATAGCCAAAGGAGCTAATGTACCTATTGTAATGTTCACTTTCGATTTTGAAAACAAAACTGTGAAAGTTTCTGAACCTTATTATACTACTGACGATATGGACAAAGACTTTAAACATTTTTACAATTATTACAGAAATGTTAAAGGTGCAATACCTGAGTTATTTGTGGTTCCAGACGAGGTTGAATAACAAAATACTTTACAACATAAAAAAGGTTCTGATTAATACATCAGAACCTTTTTATTTTAAGTCATTATTTTAATTTCTAATCTCTGTTAATTTTGCCGATAATTCATCTTTCATAGCGCTATTTGCAGCACTCAAAGGCAGCTGATTAGCATTCATAAAATTTGTATTTTCAAAAGGATCGCTTGCTAAATTGAATAAGGCTTCGCTACCATCGTTGTATAAAATATATTTATGAGTAGCATTTCTAATAGTGTAGTCTACAGTACCATCGTCGTTTCCATCTTCTATAAACGTATAATCTCTACTATTATCATTGGTATTTTGAGTAAGTAAACTTTTAAAACTTCTACTATCGTGTATAGAAGAAACACTAACACCAGCAATATCGGCAATGGTTGCAAATAAATCGGTAAGATTAATCAATGCATCTTCGGTTTGATTAAATCGAGTAACACCTTTCCCGCCAATAATCATTGGTATATTGATTCCTCCTTGAAATAAGGTTCCTTTTCCTTTTTTGTATCCCTGTAATACTTGATTTGGAGTACCATTATCACCAATAAATATAATAATGGTATTATCTCTTACTTCTTGACTCATAGAGCTTAATAAACGCCCATATTCGCTATCCATAGCTTCAATCATAGCTAAATAGTACGGTAATGGATTAGCATCTATACTAGCTTGGTCTGAAGGTAAAGCTCCTTGGCTATGTAAATCATTTGGAGGTAAGTGAAAAGGTGTATGTGGCGCATTGTATGCTAACCATAAAAACCATGGTTTTGTTTGGTCTTTAACCCAGTCTATAGCTAAGTCGGTAACCTTCGTAGTTGCATATTCTGTAGATGTTTGAGTTTGCCCGTTAATGGTTAAATTCCAATTAGTATACGATTGTAAACCACCGCTTAATGGTCCTGCATAATAATCGATTCCCATATTATTAGGATGGTTGGCGTTTTTAGATAAATGCCATTTCCCAATTACGGCACTGCTATACGAATTGCTTGCATTTGATTTGATATAATCTTGTAAAGCTACTTCTGAAGTTGATAAAGGATCATCAACCTTTAAAACACCGTTTCTAATTCCGTATTTCCCAGTTATAATAGAAGCTCTGGTTGGAGAACAAGTAGGATTAGACCACGCATTATTAAATCGTACACCAGAATTAATTAAGTTTTGCAGATTCGGCATTGTTGGTTTTTGATTTCCAATACTGTATCCTGGAGTTGCATCTAAGCCCATATCATCGGCAATAACAAACAGTATATTAGGAGCGCTTCCATTTTGTGTAGGGTTTCCATCTGGATTTTCATTAACAATGGAATCAGAAGAACTACATGAAATAATAAAGAAATAAACAACAGCAAAAAATAGCATACGTTTTATGTGAGTAGTCATATCAAGGGTTTTTAATGTGTTATGTTGATTTAGACAGCTAAAAAGCTAAAAAGTTTAATTTATGGATAGTTTTTTTTTGAAATACTATCATTAGACCTTAGTTTTTTGTACCTTTTAATAAAAATAATGAAAAAATATTGGCTTTTAATTAAACTATTTTAATTTTTCTGTATCTAAAGTTAAACCAACACCCCCAAATTATGAAAGTATATTTTTCTAAACGTTTAGCTCAGTTTTTAAGCATTTCTTTATGTACATTGTTGTTTTCATGTTCTAGTAGTAGCGGTATTCATTCGGATGATCCTGACATTGGAGAAGAACCTACAATACCTTGTAATGTTTCCGAAATTTTTGGAAACGAAACAAGCAACGCTGTTTGTTTTGAAATAGATAATAATGTTAGAAAAGTATATACCAATAACTTTCCAGCGCATAGTTATGGCCCTTGGGCTGGACCTAATACTTTAGCAGCACAAGATTTTGAATACTCTATGTGTTTATATCCAGAATTAACTTCAACAATTACAGAAATTAAAGAAGATCCTAGTTCGCAAGCTTGTGGAGGAGGAATTATTTTTGGGGTGTCAAATCAAGGGATAAATTACTCTCCTTTTGCTAGATTATACTGGGTTAATCCGAACACACAAGAAGAAAATTTAAATTGGCATGTTGAAGCTGATTTTACATTGGCAATGGATTCAAATGGGGGACATGTAAATAATGTAAGTAGGTATCATTATCATAATATACCCAAAGATTATTTTACCAATGATTTAAAAATTGATGGAACTCAACATTCTCCTATTTTAGGTTATGCTGCAGATGGTTTTCCTATTTATTATAAGTATTTGTATACAGATGCCACTACAACGGCTTCTAATCCAACTGTTTCAGCATTTACTAGCGGATACTCATTAAAGCAAGGAAATCGTCCTGGAGATGGTATTACGGCTCCTGATGGCGCTTACGATGGAACTTATATTGAAGATTACGAGTATACTGGTGCCGATTTAGATGAATGTGGAGGACGTTTTGCCGTAACTCCTGAATATCCAAATGGAACTTATTATTATGTGCTAACCGATAACTGGCCGTATATTCCAAGATGTTTTAAAGGAAAATACGTAGATAATTCATTTCAAATTAGTCCTGGTTGTCCTGATTCAACGGCGGCACAAGATTGTAGCACTGTTGCTGTTACTTCAATTAATGCCAATGTTTTTGAAGATTTGAAAAACAAACTGGATTCAAAATTATATGAAAAGTTAAATGATTTAGATTTTGGAAGTAGATATGCCGACGCAAAGATCAATCAGATTAAAATTTATACGACTGATGGAAGCTTAGCCTATACATCAAATTCAACAAATGAATTGAATAGCAACACAATGCACGATTTAAAGTCTTTTTATATTCAAGTTGATTTTTCAAATGGAAGTATCACCAAAAAAATTTCAGCATAATTTATGAAAGCGTTTATTCTTTTAATTAGCACTTATTTTCTTACATTTTTTCATGCTGCTGGTATAGCAGAGTACCATTATTTTATGGAGAATGACTATGTAGTTTTAAAGTTTGAAATGGACAAACACGAACTAGAACATTATCGAATTAATAAAAACTGTCAGCAAAGTAAACTGTTTGATATTTGTATTCAAGAATATTTATTATCAAAGACTGATTTACAGTTGAATAATCAAAAAGTTGATTTCGACTTTGTAGAATCGTCAACTTATAACGATCATATTATTTTTAATTTTAAATCAAAGAAAACCTATAAGAATATCACCGATTTACAAATTGATAATACCTGTTTTTACGAAGTAAATAAAAAGTTTAAAAATAGAATTCGAATTGATATAAAACAGTTCCAAAAATCATTTTTATTGACTAAAGGCAAAGGGAGTATTCAGTTATAAAACTTAAGTTTTTAAAAGCTTGTTTACGTTTATTTTATACAGTTTCCCAATTGGAATGCTATATTCTTCTATAGTTATTTTATTGCCTTCAATACTCTTAATGTGCTTTAAACCAATGGCAAAAGACTTATGTACTTGTAAAAAGTTTTCTGGAGGTAAAACTTCTAACATTTCAGAAATTTTCTCTCTTACAGTAACTGTTTGTTTTGTTGTAATTACTTTGGTATAATTTCCAGCAGCTTCAATAAATAAAATATCATCGGTTTCTACTTTGATATGACTTTTATTTTGTCGCAAAAACAACTGTTTGTTCGTTTTAGAGGTCTCATTATTAATCGTTGAAGACTGTTTAGGGCTACTTTGTGGTGTGTCAATTACCTTATTTACCGCTTTTAAAAAACGTTCAAAACTGAATGGTTTTAAGAGATAATCAACAACGTTTAGTTCGTAGCTTTCCAAAGCAAATTCACTATAAGCCGTAGTAACTATAACTTTAGGAGGATTTGACAATGTTTTTAAAAAATCGAAACCTTTTAATTTAGGCATATTCAAGTCTAAGAAAATCAAATCAACTGTATGTTCACTTAAATAGCTTAAAGCTTCAATAGCGTCGTAACAATGCTTTTTAAATTCTAAATTAGGAAGCAAATCACAATAATCTTTAATAATATCGTGTGCTATAGGTTCGTCATCAACAATAATATAGGTAATCATAATTTAGAAATATTCAATTGAGATTTGTATATATCATTGGTTTTATAAAAGGACAATGTATGTGTTTTTGGGTATACCAATGCAAGTCTACGTTTTAAATTTTGCAAACCAATGCCTCCTTTTTCTTCATTAACAACAGTTTCATCAAAATTATTTTCAATATCAAAATAAACGTTGTTTTTTTCGGCTTTCATATTGATATAAACATAAGCATTATCTCTTAAATTTTCTACTCCATGTTTAAAAGCATTCTCTAAAAGTATGATAAATAACAAGGGCATTACTTCATAATCGTTTCCTTCAATATCGTAATTAAATTGAATATCAATGTTTTTGCGGTATCGCATTTTATGAAGCTCAATATAGGTTTGTAAATAACTTATTTCTTCCGATAAAAGCACGGTTTCTTTTTGTCCGTCGTAAATACTATAACGCATCATATCAGAAAGCTTTAAAATCAGTTCTTTTGCCTTTTTAGAATCTTTATCAACTAAGCCATATAAGTTATTCAGCATGTTAAAGAAAAAATGAGGACTTACCTGACTTTTTAAATGTAACAATTCAGCATTTTTCTTCTCCTTTTTAAGACTCAAAATAGATTTTATCTGTTTAAAAATCCATCTAATCAATAAAAAGAAGAGGAGTAAGAAATAAAAAAAACTAAAAGTTACAAAAGGCTCACTGCTTCCAAAAGCATCATTAAATATCAGAATAATGACTGCTATAAAGATTAATATAAACCAAGAAAGTTTTTTAGGAATTCGTTTAAACATATGGGTATTTGCGTGTAATTCAAGTTCAATATTAGACAAATTAATTGCTACCAACAAATTAGTTGACAAACAAACTTTAGGAAGTGATAAACGTTCATTTTTAAGTGATAAAGAGCCTTTATAACGCCATGAAACCTTTGTAACACCGTTTATATTCCATACATCACAAATACTTTTTTAGCGCATGGTTAGCGGTTAGGTTTGCTGTAAACAATTAAAAATTAACTACATGGAACTTATCATAGAAAACCTATCAAAAACCTATTCAAATGGCGTGCAAGCCTTGCAAAATATATCCTTAGAAATTCCAAATGGAATGTTTGGTTTGTTAGGACCAAATGGAGCGGGTAAATCTACTTTAATGCGTACGATTGCTACACTGCAAGAAGCAGACAAAGGTTCTATTAAACTAGGAAATTTAGATGTTTTAAAGCAAAAAAATGACATCCGAAAAATATTAGGTTATTTGCCCCAACAGTTTGGATTGTATCCAAAAATATCGGCAGAAGTGTTGTTAAATCATTTTGCTGTACTTAAGGGAATTACTAACAAAGGAGAACGAAAAGAAATAGTAGAAAGTCTTTTACACAAAACAAATTTATACAAGGTTAGAAAACAAAATCTTCATGGATTTTCTGGCGGAATGAAACAGCGTTTTGGTATAGCACAAGCCTTATTAAACAGCCCAAAATTATTAATAGTAGACGAGCCTACAGCGGGATTAGACCCTTTAGAACGCAATCGTTTTTATAATATTCTCAGTGAAATAGGGGAGAACACGGTGGTTATTTTATCAACTCATATTGTAGAGGATGTAAAAGAACTGTGTACCAACATGGCAATTATAAACCAAGGACAAGTATTGCTTAAAGGAAATCCAGTGCAAATTATAGATAGTTTGAAAGGAAGGGTATATGAGAAAACAATTCAGAAGGAAGAATTAAAAAGTTATAAGCAAGCTTATCATGTAATTAGCGAAAAGTTGTTTCTGGGAAAACCAATTATAAATATTCTAAGTGAAAGCAATCCGAATAACGGTTTTACACCAGTTAAGGCAAGTTTAGAGGATGTGTATTTCTCTCAAATATTTGGAGCAAATAATCAATTAAAACAAGTTGTATAATATGTGGTATGAGATATTTAAATTCGAATTAAAGTACAGAGCAAAACGTGCAGATACTTATGTGTTTTTTCTAGTACTCTTCTTGTTTTCAATGGTTGGTGTCGACTTTATTTTTCAAGGAATGGAGTTTACCACAGTTAAAAAGAACGCTCCATTGGTTATTGCCAAAACTATGGGCGCTATTACCGGAATTTTTATGATACTTGCTTCTATGATTATGGGAGTAGCTGTATTGCGCGATTTTGAATACAATATAGAATCGCTAATGTATGTAAATCCCATAAAGAAAAAAGAGTATTTGTTAGGACGCTTTTTAGGTTCATTTACCGTATTGTTTTTTGTGTTTACAGGGATTTTATTCGGAATGATTTTAGGCGAATTTATGCCATGGCATAATCCAAATGACCTGAATCCTTTTAGTGTGTCAGTTTATTTAAAACCATTTATAATTATTACGTTACCAATACTTTTATTTGGAGCCTGTTTGTTTTTTGTAACAGGAGCTTTAAGTAGAAAATTGGTGGTAGTTTATACGCAAGGAGTGGTGTTTTTTGTAGCGTTTATGCTAACAAAAGCGATAAAGAATGAGTATTTACAGGCTATTATGGATCCATTTTCCTTAACTACTTTAACCTTGCTTACCGATTCTTGGAGCATTGTAGATCGTAATGTATTTAATATTCCTTTTAGTGGAGTTTTATTGTACAACAAGCTGTTTTGGATGCTATTAGGTGCTGTTATTTTATGGTTTGGATATCGAAAATTCAGTTTTAATTTAATTCGAAATAAACGCTTAAAAAAGAAAAGTTTAGTAACAACAATTACAGAAGAGAATTCAAACTATGCGACTAAAATTCCGCAGTTTACATTTCAAAAAGAATTGCAAACAAAATGGACACAGTTTTTACATTTATCGTGGTTTTATTTTGTCAATATCTGTAAGCAGCCATCTTTTTGGGCAATTATGATTTGTGGAATGATTATCATTCTTATCAATTCGGTAAGCTTAGGAACCATTTATGGAGTTGATAGTTACCCAAAAACATATTTTATAGTAGAAGAACTTCAAGAAACCTCTTCGTACTTTTTTATCATTTTATTAGTGTTCTATTCAGGAGAAATAATTTGGAAAGAGAGAGGCGCAAATGTAAACCTGATATACGATGCAACACCAATTTCAAACTTTATTAGTTTATTGAGTAAATATGTGGGGTTATTACTGATTTATATGGTGTTAATAGCTACGTTGATATTCACAGGAATCATTTTTCAAACCCTAAATGGTTATTATGATTATGAGTTGGAAGTTTACTTTTATGGATTCTTTTTAGAAGTATTGCCATTTTTAGCCTTGTACACTTGTATAGCCATCTTTGCGCAGGTAGTAACCAACCGTAAGTTTGTAGGAATCTTAGCAGTACTGTTATTTTTTATGTTCAATATAGCCTTGGCAGTTATGGGCTACGACCATGATTTGTATTGGTTTGGAGGAAGTTCTTTAGGAAAATATTCCGATATGAATGGCTATGGACACCTTTTAAAACCTTATTTATACATTAAAACCTATTGGTTTTTAGTTGGATTCTTGCTACTTATTTTAGGAGCTATACTTTCGGTAAGAGGAACAGAAAACAGTCTTAAAAAACGATGGAGTAGTGGTAAGTACAGTATGAGTAAGCGCTTAAAAACCTTTACAATTGTAGTATTTTGTTCGTTTTTAGGGCTAGGAACCTATATTTTTTATAATACAAATGTTTTAAACAAGTACTGGACAAATACAGAAGAAATAGCCTTTAAAGCTTCTTATGAAAAGGAATTAAAGAAGTTTGAATATATCAAACAGCCCAAAATTACTAGCGTTAATTTACAGGTTGAATTGTATCCTGAAAAGCAAAATTATACAGCAAAAGGAAGTTATATACTGAAGAATACCAGTGAGACACCAATTGACAAAATTCATGTTCAAAAGAAGATTGAAGACTATGTTTCGCTTAAAAATGTCATTTTTGAAGGAGGCGCTAGGGTAGACAAACGTTATCAAAAATACGATTATAGTATTTACCAATTAAACAAGACGTTACAGCCTGGTGACTCTATTAAAATGAGTTTTGTACAAGAATATACGAGTCAAGGTTTTGAGATGAAAAGCAGCAATCAAAGCATTGTGCACAATGGTACATTTTTTAACAATAATAGCTTTCCAACCTTAGGATATAATAGAAAGTATGAGCTTAGAAATACAAACGATAGAGCAGAATTCGACTTGCCAAAGCGATTGAATAAAGCTAGGAGGGAAGATGCCAACGAATTGGAAAATGCACGTTCTGGAAGCGATTCTGATGGAATACAGCTTGAAATTGTTATTGGAACTAACAAAAATCAAACAGCGGTAGCTCCAGGAAATTTGGTAAAGCAATGGAAATCAAACAATCGAAATTATTTTCATTATAAAACTGCCATTCCAATTATTAATTTTTATTCAATAGTATCGGCAGAATATGAATTAGCAAAAGATACTTGGGTAGCACCAAAAACTAAAAACTTAGTTGAATTAGAAGTGTATTATCATAAAGGACACGAATACAACGTACAACGTATGATGGATGCTATGAAAAAGTCTTTTGATTATTATAGCACACATTTTAGTCCATATCAATACAATCATATGCGTATTACAGAGTTTCCACGTTATGCACAGTTTGCACAGTCGTTTCCTGGAACGGTGCCATTTTCTGAAGCGATGGGATTTGTATTAAATATTGATGATGGAAAAGATGTAGACATGGCGTTTTTTATAACAGCTCACGAGTTGGCACATCAATGGTTTGGTATGCAAGTAGAGGCTGCGAATGTACAAGGACAGCATTTTATTTTAGAAACTTTATCGCAATATGCAGCTTTAATGGTGCTTAAAAAACATTTTTCTAAAGAGAAAGTAGCACAGTTTTTAGAATTACAACAAACAGATTATAAAGAGGGATTACGTAAAGAATCAAAGCAAGAACCTTCGTTAGCATTGGTTGAAAATCAGTCGTATGTATACTATGCAAAAGGAGCAATTAACATGTATAAATTGCAAGAAGCAATAGGAGAAGACCGTGTAAATAGGGCGTTAAAAGCGTTTATAGCAGACTGGCATAGTCAGCATGGAAAGCTAAAAACAGCCACCAAACGATATGCAACAAGCAAAGATTTGCTAACATACCTTAAAAATGTAACACCAGAAAGCAAGCAAGAGCTTATAAATGAGTTATTTAAATAGTGAAATATTATTATAAAAAGGAGTTTTTACAAATTCCTTTTTATAGTTTTATCTATAATTAATTGATATTCAACGAGTAAAACTGACCATTGAACGATTAATTTCCCAAATAGCTGATAATTTTCATAATATAAAGTATAAAATTTAGATATATGAAAACGCAGCCAACACCAATCAAATTTATCAAAGCTTACGGAAATCAGTACGAAATAAAGTTTCCGAATTTAAAAAAGCCTCTAACAGTAACACGTTATTATTACGAACGTTTGGTTAACAGTCCTGAAGAGTTTACGTTCATTTAATCTTCAGGACTAGAGGTGTTTATTTATATGATTGATTTCTATGAGAAAATATGAATAGGGCTGTTTTACAAATATTCTATTTAACATAATATAAATTATAGTACACTTTTAATATTGGATTATCCAGTGGATGATTCAATATTAAAACCATATTTAGTTATATGTTAGCCTTATTTTCAAATAAAGGATTCTCAGCGATTGAAAATTGTCGGTGCTAATCAATTACTGTATAAAAATTTGGAAACAATTAACGGTTCGTTACGCTATATTATTGGATAAAGTATTGAGAGCTTTCTAAATCTAAGTCTAAATCTAAAGTAATTTCTGTAACAGTATTTTCGTAGAAACCGACATTGTTTTTGTCTTTTCTAATAAGCAATCAATAAACTCCTTGGTAGTTTTATCAGTTTCTTTTTTAAGTAAATCACTAAAATATTTTGGTTACAAATTCAATTGTTTTGTATAATATGTCACTGTTAGTATACCCGTTAATTCAAAAAAGCAATATACTTGCCTGTTTCATTTATCTTCTATTTGACATAATAATGTAATAAAGTACTGTAAAATATGAAAACTTAATAATAACTTTGGCTTCAAATAGTCCAAAAAACCTCGAGTTTTATTATAGCGTTTTAATAAAAATATGGGTTTCTTCATGGTTACAATAATTCAGAGGGTTTATGAGAGCATACTCCCCTACTGTAGAGTTTTAATGGCTATTAATTTATTATTAATCAATAGTTTTAAATTTATATTCCTCATGTATTTCATAAAATACATTTTGATAATCATTTGGTTTTAAAATATAAAGAAAAGGTATACTTGCAGTTTCATTATTCATTATTTTATATATAGTATCACTTTTCCTTTCATATGAAACGATTCTTTCTATATTTTTATCTAATTTTTCTAGAGCTTTATTTATTTCTGTATGATAATCCATATCATTATCAATAGAGTAAATACGATACTCTAAATTTGTTGTTTTATTTGACGTGAAAAATGTTAGACGTTTAAATAAATTATAAATAGCTCCTATCGAACTAAATTTATCATTAAGACTTGAATAAATAAATAATACTTGATTTTTAAAATTTTGGTTATCTTTTTCAATATATTCACTCTTAAGTTTATGAAAATATTTATTATAATTAAGGTCTATATTTAAATATTGAATATTTTGGAAAGTTTTTGATAATTGAACATATCCAATTTGGCTAATTTAGAGAATAAACAAAATGTAGAATATTTATTTAATCAATTTGGGAAAGAAGTTGCTTTAAATTATCTTGATAAGTTTGAAAAAGCTATAAGCAGCTTATTAGAAAAAAGATTATATGCTGGTACATATGATGAAAAATTAAAACTTAGAAGGTTTATAATTGCTGAGGAAATAAAACCCCAAAAAAGACAGTTAAAATGCTGTCTCTTTTCTATTTGATAGTTATTTCATAATCTAAAAATCCCCCACTCTCCTACTCACTTAACTATAATTTATTGGTTTGATAATTTTTGCTTTTTAAATATCCCTTTAAAATAGTCTACCATAGGTTTAAATACAATGACAAACGGATTATGGCCCATAAACCCAGTAGTAACTCCATAGGTTACTTTATCTGTTTCGGGAACATAAGTTCCAAAAACTCTGTCCCAAAAAATAAGCATTCCACCATAGTTTTTATCTAAGTATTTTTCGTTAGAGCCATGGTGTACTCTATGAGCAGACGGTGTATTGAAAAACTTTCCCTCCAACAGTCCTAACTTTCCTATGGCTTCTGTGTGTAATAGAAATTGATACAATAAACTGATGGCTAATGATAAAGAAATTAAGGTGGGATCAAAGCCTAAAATAACCAACGGCACATAAAATAGGATGCTTGTAAATTTACCTACCCAATTTAAACGACCCGCTGCGGTTAAATTAAACCACATACTTGAATGATGTGTATGATGGATTGACCATAAAAATGGAATTTCATGACTCCATCTATGATACCAGTAATACACCATTTCTACCACCATAAAAGTTATAAGAAATGTGTAAATGTTAACTGGTATTGTAAATAATTTGAAGGACTCAACAGCTTCAAATAAAAATAATCCCCAAGCCAATGAAATAGGTTTTATGAATCTACCAATAATGATAATTGCCAAATTAGAAAGTGAATCTTTAGTGCTATAACTTCCCTTTTTAGTAATTAAAGACCAAATAATCTCAGCGAATATTAAACCTATAAAAATCAAGAAGAATACTTTTGCGTATGTTGTTTCCATAATATTTGTGTGTTAATTATGGTTCAAAAGTATTGAGGTAAAGAGTGTTTATTTAAAAAATGAAAGTGAAACAGCTAAAATAGAAAGTGAAACGACCTTAATGTTATTTTAACTATTGATGGTGCATCCAATTTTTTAATTGTGGCGCTTTAGCCTTGCTAACAACTATTTGTTCCTGTGATTTTGGATTGACATTTAAAATCAATTTTCCATTAAAATAAAGCTGAAGATTTTCGATAGCGTTTCTATTGACTATAAACTGTCTATTAGCTCTAAAAAATAGCGCTGGATTTAATTCTGTTTCAATGTCTTCAAGCTTTTTATCGATAATAAAACTTTTATTGTCTTTAACAACCGCTTTTACAATACTATCATCAATAGTAAAATAAGCCACATCGTCTACATTTAAAGGGATTAAGGTATCTCGTTGTTGTACCAAATAAGTGTTTTTAAACGACTTTTGTTCTGATTTTATTAACTGCAACATTTGCTGAAATTGCTCATTAATTGGCGAAGCTTGTCTTGTGGATTTGTATTTATCAATAGCATCTTTTAATTCCTCTTCATCAATTGGTTTTAATAGGTAATCTACACTATTAACCTTGAAAGCTTTAATAGCGTATTCGTCAAAGGCTGTTGTAAAAATGATAGGAACATTAACTTGGACTTTTTCAAATATTTCAAAGGATATACCATCGGCTAAATGAATGTCAAAAAAAGCTAAAGCTATTGAATGTTCTTTATTAAAAAAATCTACAGCATCAACCACAGTATCTATAACAGTTTCTACAGTAATAGAAGGATCAATTTCCTTTAAAAGATATTTTAAATTTTCTGCTGCTGCTTGTTCGTCTTCTATAATGAGTACGTTCATATTATTGGTAATTTTACTATGAAATAATCACTGTTGTTTTCAATAGTTATTTCCTTATTTAAAAGTAGCTTAAATCTGGTGTTTAAATTGCTTAATCCGGTGTTGGTACTTTCTACATTGCCTGTTCGTTTTTGCAATTTATTCTTTACAATTAAAAAATTATCTTGACTATAAATAGTAACCGTCAAAGGTTTGTTTACAGAAATTTCATTGTGTTTTACTGAGTTTTCAACCAATAATTGCAATGCTAATGACGGAATTTTCTTCTGAAGTAACGCATCATCAATATTGATAATGGCTTTAAAATTTTCTCGATAGCGCTGTTTGATCAAATAAAGATAACTATCTAAAAACTTTAATTCTTCTTTTAAGCTAACTAAATCCTGGTCTTTACTTTGAAGAATATAGCGATATAAAAAAGAGAGTTTCTTTATAAATTTTCCTGCTGAATTTTGGTCTTCTCTAACCAACAAGCTCAATGAATTTAATGAGTTAAATAAAAAATGAGGATTGACTTGATTTTTTAAGGCAGCCAATTCATTTTGTAAGCTCTGTTGCTTGAGTTGCTCTTTTTCTACAGCGTCAATTTTCGCTTGATTATTAAGTGTAATAGTTCTGCTAATAACTATAAGCATCAGCATAACAAAGAAGTAAACAAAACTATTAAAACGAGGGTTTAATGTTGTTGAATTATTTCCATTGATAACAACATCGAAAATTCTAAATATGAAAATCCAAACAACAAGAATTGAAAAACTTAAAAGAACAGCTTTCAAAAAAGTGTTCTTTTGAAACCATTGAATACTCCAGTCTATATTGAGCTTTAGAATAAAAAAACAAAATCCAAATAAGGATATAATACGAAGCAATGTATCTTTTGTAGATACTTCCCAAAGACCACTACCATCTGCACTACCGAATAAAAATACAAGACGTGGAATATTTACCAGCAATGAAAAGCTAATAGCTACTATAAGTATGAGTTTGTTATTATTCATAGATAGAAAGGCTTGCATTGCAAGCCTTTTATAATTAAAGAGTTATTATTTTTTTTCTTTTCGTTTTTCCTTCATCTTCTTTTGAACTTCTTTTTGTATCTCTAAATATACTTTATATTGTTTAGATGACAATAAGGACTTCATTTCCTTGTTTTTACCTTTTTGAATAGATTTATATGCCCTGTATTTACTAAAACGAGATTTGCTACTATTTTTTAAGTCCTTTAATTGATTACCATATCTTTTTGAGATTTCGATATATTGTGGCTTTTGATCTTCTGTTAGATTTAATCGATTGATATATTCTGAAAACTCACCTGAAAAATTTTCAATTAATGATTTACGTTGATCTGTCTTGAAATCTTGATACACTAAATATTGTTCTTCTGACAATAATTCTTTTAATTCTGAATCCTTTTCAGACTGAATACGCTGTACTTCTTTTATTTTTTCTTGTTTAGAAAGACTAGCTTCTTTTACAAATTTTAACTCCTCGCCATATTTTTTAGCAATAGTTTCATAAGATGTTTTTTGAGTTTCAGATAAGTTCAGTTTTTCAAAATACTGTGCTAGTTTTTCTTTTGCTTGCTCTTTTTGTTTTTCACTAAGTTTTTTGTCTTGTGCAAACGTTATTGAACTGGCTACTAATAATGTAACTATTAAGATATTTTTTATTGCTTTCATTTTTATTTTTTAATAATTATGAGACAAATGTATTTTAGTAATTGAAGCATAATTTAATTTTTAAAGTGAAACGTCTAAAATGATATGTGAAGTGACTTTGATTTATATTTAAATATTTCATTGATGCTTCACTCCTATCGTTGTTTCAGGTAGAGAGTATTAGTCTTGAGAAGAAAAAAATCAACAAAAATATATTAAAGAGTGTGATTTATAGTGTGATATTTTAATCTAGTTGTACTTATTAAAATCGACCATTTGTATTATGTAAACTCCATATTTTTCCAGTTAAATTAAACTCAGTAAATAATTCTTGGGCTTCTTTCATAGTCCATTTTTTCCAATCTGGATTAAGATGATTTCCATACCAAACCTTGGAGAATTCCCATATTTTAGTGATTGGTTGAATATCTCCCTTAGGTATATTATGTTGCTTTACCCAATGATCTATTTGTTTTTCGTTTTTAAAAACAAGCATTGTACTACAAGTGTAAATTACATTATCCCAAGCATTTTTCATTGGAATTGGAAAATGTATATATAAATCTTCCTCTTGAATCTTACCATTTATAATGTTTATTTCTACCTTTTCTCCATGTGCTCCATAGTTAGTAATAATCTTTAAATCTTCATTTAATAAAGCAGCTAAACCTAAGGAACACCATGCACAGTTTCCCCACCATTCCCCTCGCTTTGATTTCACCAAGAAATTTGTAGGTGCTAAAGAGAACGGATGAATTACCCATATTTTCGGTTCATTAGGGTGAAGTACTACTCCATGATATTCTTGTAGTTCGTATAGTCCTTTTTCTACAATTTCTTTTTTACTCTTTAAAATAGTAGCTAATGTTTGGCTATCTGGAGCAAAGCCATTATCTATTATATATCTGATTATTGAATAATGTAAACTAGATTTTGTTACCATGTAATTAGTTTAATAAAATTGAGTTTTCCTCATAATACCTACTGAAATTAATCATGAAACTTTAAACCATTTAAGGCCTTACTTACCTTTCTGTTTTCTCCATACATAATAATCCCTACCAAATCTTGTTGCTCATCTGTACATTTAGCGATTTCTATATGATTTCCAGCTTCATTCTTTGTGCTAAATAAAGGTTGAGTATAAATACCAATGTGTAAATCTCTCTCTTTTGCTCTATTGAAAGCTCTAGTAATTTGTTGTTTATCAATTGCTTTGTAAATTAATATAGGATGTTTAATAAATGGTAAATACTCTTCTTTAGAAGCATTTACGAATGGTTTTCCATGAGTTTCAGGAAACTTTATAGCTATTGAGCTGCCTAAAAATGAAACTACATTTAATTTTTGCCAGTTAGCTAAATCATCTTTTACTACAATGGCTATCTTAGAATCTATCGTCATGTTTTAAAGCTTTAATATCATTTGTATATTGCATCTTTCATAAGGTGTTGCATAACCAGAAACCTTTTCAAATCCTAGTTTTTCATATAGTTTTATTGCAGGTTCTAGAATAGTATTACTTTCTAGGTATATTTCTTTGGCTCCATCTAATTTTGCTTTTTCAATTAAAGTACTAGCAATTTTATAACCAATTCCCAATCCTTGACTTTTTGGTGATACAGCCATTTTAGCTAGTTCAAAATCACTTTGAATAGTATCGTTTTTTAGCAAAGCGCAAACACCTATAGGTTCATCATTATATAAAGCCACTAAAATATGTCCTCCTTTATCTATAATATATTCTTTAGGATTATCAAGTGCTTTTCTATCAGCTTCTTCTATTTTGAAATAAGTATTAATCCATTCTTCATTAAGGTGCTTAAATGCACTTTGATATTTTTTTTCGTAACTAACAATTTTTACATTTTTAGATTCTCTCTTTTTCTTTTCGTCTACGACTCTTTTGTATAGAGATTTTTGTTTTAATAGATATTCAAATTCTTCCATTGCTTTCCAAATGTTGTGCTGGGTTTGACTTAATGCCAATTCAATTGCTTTATCAACATCTTTATATTGATTTTCAATTTTATCTGAAATATCTAACCCTTTGTTTGTTAGAGAAATAAGGTTTCTTCGTTTATCCTTTTTATCTTTTTGTTCTACTACAATTCCTTCTTTACGCATTTCGCTTACAATTTTACTTACTGAAGGATGTGAATGTCCTATTTCTTCAGCTATAGTTGTTATAGATTCTTCTTGCTTTTTTGAAAGAATATAAAATACAGGGAACCATTTTGGTTTAAGTTCAGTTCCATATAGTTGATATAAGCTTTTAGCATCTTCTGTTATAGATTCGCTTAACATTCTCATTCTACTCCCTAATGCTATTTTTCCTACTCTGTTATAAAACATATTTGTATAGTTAATTACGTAATTAGTTACGTAAATATAGTAATACAATAATAATCAAACAAATAACATGTTATTTTAATATTTATCGTTGACTAAAATTTTATCTATAAGCAATCAAATTTTAACCTCTCTGAGAATTGAGTATTCAGTACTATGATACAGAAATTTTAAAATACGCGATTCTCAGAAAGGTCAAAAAAAGTAACAGATTTTAATGTTTTTCATCCTCAATTTATAAATTCTAAACAGGATGTTTAAAATTAATAGATTTGTTATGAAATTAAAGAATGTCTTAATAGTATTAGTTAAGTTTATTTTATGCCTTGATTAAATAAGAAATAGTTATAGTCAACAATTATTAATTACCCTTAATTCTTTGCCAAAGTGTTTTCATTAAAAATTTGGCATCACGACCAGTTTTAGGAAGTTCTGTTGCTTGGATACTTCCCTCCTCTTCTTTTAAAAGATAAGAAAAAGTAAAAAATGAAGTACCATCTTTTTTGGGGATTAATCCAAAACGTAAATCGTTAAAATACCACTGATTATCTTTTTGTTCTATAATATACCAACCTTCTGAAATATTTATAAGTCGTTGTACATTAGTGTATTTAGTTAATACATCAGATTTTTCACGATGCTTAGGATATGTAGTAAATTTTAAGGGTTGAGTATCAAAAAAAGAATAATCGGTAATAAGATAATTGTCTTTTGTATCGATATTAATATTCCATAAAATAGTATTCAAAGCTGCTGGACGTGTACTAATGGCAGTATATTGTATACCTTGATTTTTTAATTCGTTTTCTACTTTATTATAAACGATTAACTTTAAAATCAAGGCGATAAAAAGATAGTTTGTAGATATTATAAGACCAAACTTATTAATTTGTGCCCTTCGTTTTGATTCAGGTTTATAAAAAAGAACCGCAATACAACAAAATAGAAATGGTAAAGTATATAAAGGATCTATAACAAAAATAGAATTGAAAGCTACTTTGATATCTAATGGCCAAAATATTTGTGTCCCCCATGTAGTGAAGGCATCTAACAATGGATGTGTAATCAAGCTCCAAAAAAATAGCTTCGCCCAAGGCTGCCAACCAAGATTTTTCTTTTTTTCTAACTTATTGGCCAACCAGCCTAAAAGTGGCGCCATAATAATGGAAAATAGAATGGAATGACTAAAACCACGGTGTAATTCTATAGCAGTAATGGTATCTGTAAAAGAACCCAGAAACACATCAAGATCAGGAATAGTACCTCCAATAGCTCCATAAAGTAAAGCTTTGTTGCCAATTTTTTTTCCTAAAACAGCCTCGCCAACTGCTGCTCCTAATACAATCTGAGTAAGTGAATCCAATTTTAACTACTTTACTTTAACAATAATACAATTATAATGTGTGAATTAAATAAGCTTTAGTAATTTAATAATACAATCTAAAATCGAGAAGTTTACAAAGTTTATAGTGTTTTTTGTAAAGTTCTTCTACTGCATTTAACATGTCATCATCTTTTTTAAACAGGTTAAAAAACACTTTATCAAGATCAGAACTAGCTATTCCATTAAATTGATTACCGTATCCAGAAATACCTTTTGCTCCTGTAATATCTAAAAAATACTGTGCTTCATCTTCATCTAAATCAAGCACCTTTGCATTAGAAAAATGCAATAGTTTATCATTTAATCGACCTTCAAAAATCTCTGCAATTTCTTGTAAACTATAGTAATAATCATTTAAACAAATGCTATTGGCTTCGCCTGTTATAACAAAGTAGATAATTTCATAGTTTTTAAAATTGTGATCATCTAAAACCAAAGTATTTAAACTTGCTTCTAAGCCTTCAATAGAATCGCATGTTTGATAAATACTAGCGATTCCATATTGCATAGTTAACTCCTCTAATTTCTTTTGAGTAAGTGTATCCTCATTCATTTCAACATCATCAACAGCTTCCAAACAGAATATAAAATAGTCTGTTTCTCTATAATTTTCTTGGGGTAAATGCTCTATGTTTTTTAACAAGTTTCTGGATTTATAAAAATGAAAGACAAAAATACTACAACTCTTTCTATTATTTAACTCTAAATTAAGCGTAAAAAGTTAAGAGAATGTTGGTAATTTAAACAATACTTCCCTGCTCTTGTTTAATGTATTCAATTAAAAAATAGACTCTTTTTAATTATATTCGTTTTTCCAATATTTTAAAGATGAATAAAGGTGCTTTTTTGAATGTATTCAGGATTCTATTTGTAATCGTTTTAGTTTTTACTTCTTGTAGTAAGAGCAATACTATAAATCCTGAAAATGAAGATGAAGTACAAGAGTTTATTTCTGCTGTAGACATTTCTAGGTTTCCTGAAATATCAAGTTCAAACACAAAGTTTTATGACTCAAACGGAAATTCGAGAAATTTTTTAGATATCCTGAAACAAAGTGGTATCAATACTATTCGGTTACGACTATGGGTAAATCCTTCGAATGTACATTCGGGTTTTGATGAAGTTCAAAAATTTTCTAAAGAGTTAAAAGCCAAAGGTTTTAAAATATGGTTAACGCTTCATTATTCAGATACTTGGGCAGACCCTAGTCAGCAAAAAATACCAGCGAATTGGATGGGACTCAATTTTTCTGAAATGAAAGACAAAGTTTATGATTATACTAAACAAGTAATAGAAAATTTACAGCCAGAATACATTCAAATTGGTAATGAAATTAACACCGGGTTTTTGCATCCAATGGGACATATAACTGATAATTATAATCAGTTTAGTGCACTAATGAGTTCAGGAATTAAAGCTGTTAGAGACCACTCTAAGAGTACTAAAATTATAATACATTTTGCAGGTGTAGAAAATGCTCTATGGTTTTATAATCAAGTAAAAACACTTAATTATGATATAATTGGACTTTCATATTACCCAATTTGGCACGGGAAATCTTTGGATAAGTTGACATCTACAATGAATCAGTTGGCTAATAATGAGCATGATAAAAAAATACTCATAGCTGAAACAGCGTATCCTTTTACATTAGGTTGGAATGATTGGACTAATAATATTGTTGGTTTAGATAGTCACTTGATTTTACCTGATTATCGAGCATCACCAGAGGGACAACAGTTATTTATACGAAAAATTAAAAAACTTACGAGTGAAGTTAAAAATGGAATAGGTTTTTGTTATTGGGGAGCTGAATTAGTAGCATGGAAAGGAAATCAAGCTACCGATGCTTCTCCATGGGAAAATCAAGCTTTATTTGACTTTAGTAACAAAGCTTTGCCTGTTTTAGAAGAGTTTTAAAATTGCTTCGAATTTAATAAAACTTTAATTCTATATAACTTTATATTTATCAATAAAAAAGCACCCAAGAAGGGTGCTTTTAACCATAAAACTATCTATTAATTTAGCTATTCCCAACAGCTAAATACTCAACAGCGAAACAAATATAAATACAGTCTCCCCTCCTTTTCTTATTTGTAGAACTACAAAACCACTACAAAGGACACTACATATTTACTACATCATATGACCATTTTTTCTTAAAAACTTTAAGACCAGTAAACTGTATTTTTTCTGTTCATTTCGAATTAAGCTTATATTTTAAAAAGAATCATTGTTATTTTATTTTTTCTAGCGATGTTGATCTATCAAAATGATATTACCATCTGGATCGTTTAATGTAAAACTAGCAGGACCTTTTGTTGTATCATCTGCTTCATTTGTTAAACTGATTCCATTAGTTTTTAAATGTTGTTGAATTTTACGAACGTCATCAAATTCATCAATATTTTTCCCATTTTCATCCCATCCAGGATTAAATGTTAAAATATTACCTTCAAATATTCCTTGGAATAACCCTATAAGTGCTTTACCATTTTTCATTATTAAATAATGTTTATCTATATCTCCTCCTAAAACACTAAAACCTAATGTTTCATAAAATTTCTTAGACTCCTTTATATCTTTTACACTAAGACTTATTGAAAAAGCTCCTAATTTCATATGATTTTGTTTTTATAGTATTAATTTTCTGTACAAAAAGCTCTATGAAATTACACTTTTTCTGCTTAATATGAGTTGGTTAGTTTAATTTTATAGTCTTTCTAATTTATTGAACAAATGCAGGTATAACGATTTCAGAAATTGGAGTCATTATTTTATCATCTCTATCATGTCCAGTAATAACAATAACTAAATCAAGTTTTTCTACTACAATAATACGTTGTCCACCGCCTCCCCAGGCAAAAGAAGCATTATAACTTTTGTTACCAACTACAATAGGTGTTTGGTACCAGAAATACCCATAACGATAAGTTTTTGGCATCCAATCTTCAGTAGGCTTTACTATTCCACTGGTAGCTTTTTTAAGATATGATACAGGGATAAGTTGTTCTCCATTCCATTTTCCTTTATCAAGTACTAATTTCCCTAATTTAAGCATATCACGAGAGGTCATTTTTACCTTCCATCCAGATTCTGGTAAACCACTAACTTCGTTTTTCCAATTATAATTAGTAATTCCTAATTTATCTAGAAGTTCTCTTTTGATGAAATCTTGTGCTGTACCAGGAACCACAGCATCAATAACCTGCATAACTAATCTAGGATTAAAATTACCATATAAATAAGTTTGAGAAGCTTTTGTAATTGGTTTGCTATGTTTAAGAAGTGTTTGAACCAAACCTTGACCTTTTAATAAAGCAGTGTCTTTTTCAATTTCTTTCCACTTATCACGATCAATTGTAAGTCCACCATGCATGGTTAAAGCTTTATGAAGAGTAATTCTTTCTGCTCCTTTTACAAATTTTGTTGGGTCTAAATCCTTTAAAAAATGAACAAGAGGTTTATTTAAATCATTCATAGACAAATACCCCATTTGTATTGCACGCCCTAATATTAAACTTGTATGACCTTTAGTAGCAGAAGCTTGACCATGTGCAAGGTTAATACGTCCCTTTTTATAATAGGATTCAAAAACCAATTTATTTTTATGAGATATGAGTAAGCCATCATATTTACCGTGTTTTCCTTCTGCAATTTCTTTTGCTAATTGAACAATTTTGTCTTTTCCATTCTTATTTGTCAATTTACCAACAGAAATGCCATCATTTCTTTTATCAGGAGAAGTGTCGATAAAAGCTTTTTTAATATCTGGAATATTCCAAAATGTAAGTTTAGTTTCAGCTTCTGTTGCTTCGGCTTCCGAACTATGTATTTGTTGAGAAAAGCCGCTATGTGTTAGTATAAAACATAGTAAAATCAGTAGGTTATTTTTCATAATATTGAATATTTATAAAAGTTGAATAATATTTTATTGATTGGAATTATCAAGTTTCATTAGCTCTTTTTTAAGTTGAATGAAATCCACCCAGTGTTTACTAGATATCCAATAAGTAGTTCCATCTTCTTTTTGTTTTTCAATGGCTCTCCAAAAGCATAAATATTTTTTGTCTTTAGTTAGCCTTGCAGTATTTTCATCAATAGCAGTGTTTACCTTATTGCCTAAATTAATTGCTGTTCCCCAAGAACCATTTTTTTGTTTAAAACTGATATAAATGTCTGAACCTCCATAACCTTCTTCTCTTTCAGAATCCCACATTAAAAAAGATTCATCAGCTGCTATAAAAGGATGAGCTGTCCATTTACCAGTATTGATATTTTTACCTAATAGCTTCGGCTCTTCACGCTTTCCATTTTTTATAGTTGATATACGAATGACATCATTATTTTTATAATCATCAAAAACATAAGTTCCTTTTGCAGATGCTGTTAAACGCATTATTCCCCAGTTATCTTTTTCAATCATAGAGCCTAGACTTTTAATTTTTGACCAGCCAGTATCGGTACGTTCTATATATTTGGTTTTAGCATATAAAATGTTATCATCACCACTATCCATTGCATGGAAATCGTATTTTTTCCAAGAGTTGTACTTGTTTTCTTCTTTTTTAAATACAATAACGCTAGGTAAAAAAGGTAAATAATGAGAAGTAGTAAAAGAAAACTCTTTCATATCGGGAGAAAAGCTTCCTTTTAATTCTCTATCTCTTGATGAATGAAAATTTACAGGAAACAACTCAGCTATTTTATCAGGTCTCTTCAGGCCTTTATAAGGAGCTTCTATTGTAGTTGCAGCATTTTGAATAGAAGTTGGCTTTTTAGTATCACAAGAGATATAAAAGAGTGTCAATACAAGTGTTGACAATAAAATTGTGTAGTTTTTCATACTTATTTTGTTAATGATTATTGAAAACTCTTCGATAAAAGTAGTGGATGAAAACCGTGAATTTATTTTTACAGGATAAAGGGCAAGATTAAATGATAAAATCATTTCATCATTGATATATCGCTTTTGTAAAGAAATTATGAAACTTGTATTGATAGATAGTATCTTTATTTTTTTTTAATAGAAACTATTCATGAAAAAAAAGTCTTGGAAAAATATACTACTTATTAATATAGGTGCTTTTTTATTGGTGCTATTACTTGAAATAATGAGTGGATGGTTAACCAGAGATCAATTTGAATCTGATCTTTCTTTTTACTTATGGGAATTAGAATATACAATTATTATCATGACTTTGATATGGATAAATCATTTCATTCTTATTCCTTTTTTGTTAGATAAAAAACGATATTTCTTATTTATAACATTACTTATAGGGAGTATATTTTTGGTGTCTTACATAAAGACTTACGGAAAAGATTGGGCTATTGTCTCTAAAATTTTTTTCTTTTTTTTATATACCACAGGAACAGGAATGGCAGCTTTCTTTTTAAGAAGAAATATGATAGTTCAAAAAGAAAATGCGGAAAAAGAAAAATTACAAAAAGAAATGGAATTAAATTATTTGAAAGAACAAGTAAACCCCCATTTTTTATTCAATTCATTAAATAGTATTTATGCTCTTTCTAGACAACAATCTCTCGAAACCCCTGATGTTGTAATGCAACTCTCTGAATTGATGAGATATCAATTAGAAAGTGCTAAAAAAGATAGAGTACTATTAAAAGAAGAGCTTGAGTTTGTAGAAAATTATTTATTGTTAGAAGAAAAAAGATTAAGTAAACGTTGTACTATAGAGCTCTTAATTGGAGGCGACTTATCAGGTTTTGAATTAGCTCCAATGCTTTTAATACCTTTTGTTGAAAATGCTATTAAGCACGGCGCACAAGCTACAAATGAACCGAGTAATATTGATGTAACAGCTTCTATAAAAAATAGTGCATTTTATTTTACTGTTGTAAATTCTATCCCAACCATAGTAAAGGAGTCTAAGAGAAATGGAATTGGACTTGAAAATGTGAAGAGACGTCTAAATTTATTATATCCAAATGCTTATGTATTAGAAATAGAGCATAAAAAAAATGAATTTTGTACTAGTTTAACAATTAATTTACCTAAAAGAAAAAGAGATAAATGATTAAAATAGGAATCATAGATGACGAAATATTAGCACGCAAAGTTTTGGAAGAGTACTGTTCAAAAATTAACAATTTTGAACTGGTGTTAAGTACTGGAAATCCAATTGAATTTGTCAATTTCATACAGCAAAATACTGTAGATTTAATTTTTCTAGATATTGAAATGCCTGAATTAAATGGTATGGAAATTTTGCGTTCCTTGATTAATCCACCAAAGGTTATTTTAACAACAGCTTACTCAGAATACGCTTTAGAAAGTTATAATTATGGCGTAGTTGATTATTTATTGAAACCTATAAAATTAGCCCGTTTTTTAAAAGCGATTAATAAAGTTTCTTCATCAAAATTAATTGAACCTAAAAAAGAAAAAGAGAATGAAGAGTTACAAATCAAACACGATGGAATACCTCTTAATATATCATTCAAATCAATTCAATACATTCAGAGTTTTGGAAATTATTTAAAAATATTTACCGATGCAAGAATGTATCTTATCACAGAAACTTTAATTAACATTGCTACTCTAATACCAGACAATTTTCAGCGAACGCACAAGTCTTATATTGCCAATTTAGATAGAGTTTCTAAAGCAACGCGTACAGATTTAGTAATTGAAGATAAAAAGATACCTGTAAGTGCTACTTATAAGGTTATGGTTTTTGAAAAAATAAAACTTCTAGCAGAAAACAAGAGCTAAAACAATAAAAGCCTGTAATTTATATACAGACTTTTATAATTAATTTTCAAGATTAATTTTTCAATTTAAGTAGCGTAGATAGTTTATAGATTCCGTAAGCAGGTAAAACAAATCTAAACACATTTAAAATCCCCCATAGTTTTAGTTTGCCTGGAATTAACTCTGTAGGAACACTATTTTCATTAAAAACAGGAACATTAATTCCTGTGATAATATATACAGAAATAGCATAGGTTATTAAAAAAGCAATAAAGGCTATCCAAATAGCATTCTTTTCAACAGCATTTTTCATAAAACTAGATTTTTTCCTAATCAACATAATAAAACCAACAAGTACAGTAGTTGAAACAGGGAAATGAAAAACACCAGCATCTACAGCATGATGAAATTTTCTAAAACTATCAGCATTTACAACTGGATCACCTACAAGCCAATTAATAACATATGTTATTTGTTCAAAAAGTTCTACTGCACCTAATGCTGTTAATGAGATAAAAGTAAGCATTAACCAAAAAAAATCTTTTCTTGATTTTGTATTTGTTATTTCTGACATAATTTAATTTTAATAATCATTTGCAAATTTACAGTCGTAATACATGAATATTGGTATTAAAAACTAGGTAATGATTATTAAAAATTATGTTATTTATGGATTTTTCTATAAATAGACGGAGTCATTCCCGTATGTTTTTTAAAGAAGTTGCCAAAATTTGATGTATTTGAGTATCCTATGTTATATGCTATTTCATCTATAGTTTTTGTTGATTGCAGTAACATAGAACTGGCTTGAAGAATAACATATTCTGTAATAATCTGTTTAGCAGTTTTGCCAGTGGCTTTTTTAACGCATTCAGATAAATAAACACTACTGATATTTAGTTTATTGGCATAATGTTCTATAGGTTTTCTTTTATTAACCGTTTCTTTAATTTGGTTTTCAAATGCAAAAGCTACTTCATTATGTCGAGATGCAACAGTGTTTTGGATTTCACCATTAAAAAACGATTTTCGACCTTCGTAAAGTAAAATTGTTAAATATGATCGGATAATTTCAAGATTTTCAGAACTAAACTCTTGGAAGAGTTTATAAATTTTTTCCATTAAATGAAAAAAATCAGCAGTATTCTCTTTTAAAAAATAGACAGGTGAATAATTAACGTTAAAAAAAGGGAATTTTTGGATTAAATCAAATTCAGAAATACCCAAACGCAAAAAATTAGAACTAAAGACTAGCATATATCCCAAACCTAAATTTTCAATACTTTTTACATTAGTAGATAATGTTTGATGTGGAGCCATAAAAGTAATACTATCTTCCATTGCTGAAAAAGATACATTATCAACAATTACATCAACATTATGATTTTTAGTAATAACAATTTGAAAAAAATCACATTTACGAAAATCAGTTTTCATTGGAATTTCGTCTAAATGATCTTTAAACTTAAGAATGTGAAAGTTTTGATGTTTTTGGAACTTAGAAATATTCATTTCTTCCAATAACTCTTCAATAGTGCTAAATGTCATATTGATATAATTTGAAAACTAAGATACAAAACATAATTATTTATATTTATTTGGGTTTTAATAATTTAAAAATTATGTTTTTAGTGTAGTGCTTCAAGTAAACTGAGTTTATAAAGTTTATCAAAATAACAAAAAAAGAACCCTACAAGTAGAGTTCTTTCTTAGCAAAAATAAGTCCCCCGACCTATACAATTGCTAGGTAACCTATTGATTACCAGTTGCAATATAACTATAAAAATTCGTGTTTAAAAATTTTTCTTTACAAAAAATGCTAAAATTTGATATTACTTATTAGTTAAAAGAACAAAAAGTGTCGATGAAATATCAAAAAGCTTCGATTAATTAAAATTACACTTCTATTGCTGATTTAGAGACTGTTAACCATATTGATTAGTCTTTATCTGTTCATTTTATTCTTTTCTCCTATCCTGTTTTTATATCTATTAGATAAAATAACAAATCAACTTAACGCATCTTTGTTGCATTAAAATAAAAAAGATCTATATATTTGCAACTAAGTTGCGTTTAATTATAAAAACAAATAATGAAAATAACTTTAGCTAAACCAGATACTTTTGGTGCATTTGCAAGTGGTTTGTGCATGATACACTGTATTGCCACTCCTTTTTTATTTATAGTCCAAACTTGTGCAACTGGAGGTTGTGAAAATGCTCCTACGTGGTGGAAAAGTATAGATTATGTTTTCTTAGCTATTTCATTTTTGGCTATTTATCGTTCAGCAGAAACAACAACAAATAAGTATATAAAACCAGCTTTTTGGGTAACATGGGCTTTATTACTTGTTGTTATTCTTAATGAAAAATTAAACTGGATTTCTATTCCAGAATATGCTGTACATATACCAGCTAGTATATTGATAGTATTACATGTTTACAATTTAAAATACTGTCAGTGTAAATCAGATAAATACGTCGTTAATCATGAATAAAGAACAGATAGAAATTATTGGTGACAATCATTTTTCATCAAATGTTGAAACTCCTTTACGTCCAGATGCTTTTGAAAAATCAGATGATGAAAAGATAAAAGGAATTCAGTATCATTTTGGGAAAATAATGGAGGAATTAGGTCTTGATTTAACAGATGATAGTTTATCTGGTACTCCTTACAGATTTGCAAAGATGTATGTAAAAGAGCTTTTCTATGGTTTGAATCCAAAGAATAAGCCAAAGCTTTCAATTTTTGAAAATAAATATGGATATAAAAAAATGTTGGTTGAACAGAATATAACCATTGATTCTGCTTGTGAACATCATTTTTTACCTATTACAGGTCATGCACACATAGCTTATATGCCAAAAGATAAAGTTGTAGGCTTATCTAAAATTAATCGTTTGGTAGATTACTATGCACATAGACCTCAGGTTCAAGAAAGATTATCTCTCCAAATTCTTAAAGATTTACAAAATGCTTTAGATACTGAAGATGTAATTGTAATGATTGCCGCTAAACACCTATGTGTTTCATCAAGAGGTATTAAAGATAAGAACAGTTATACAACTACAATTGAATATAGTGGAGCATTTAAAGATGAAGGCTTAAGGAAAGAATTTCTAAATATTATCAATAATTCAAACATAGACTAATGAATAAAAAACTTCCTGTAACTGTACTTAGTGGTTTTTTGGGTGCTGGGAAAACAACTTTACTCAACCATATTTTGCATAACAAAGAGGGGCTAAAAGTAGCTGTTATTGTGAATGATATGAGTGAGGTAAATGTAGATGCTAACTTAGTTAAAAGTGAAAATACGTTGTCTCGTACAGAAGAAAAGCTTGTAGAAATGAGTAATGGCTGTATTTGCTGTACACTACGGGAAGATTTAATGATTGAAGTTGAACGATTGGCAAGAGAAGACAGATTTGATTATTTACTTATTGAAAGTACTGGTATTAGTGAGCCTATTCCAGTAGCTCAAACATTTTCTTTTGTAGATGAAGAAAAAGGTATCGACTTATCTAGTTTTAGTTATGTAGATACGATGGTTACTGTGGTAGACGCTTTTAATTTCTTTAAGGATTTTGGAAGCTCTGAAACTTTAATAGATAGGGATTTAACAGATATTGAAGGAGATTATCGTACTATAGTTAACTTACTAACTGATCAAGTTGAATTTGCTAATGTTATCATTTTAAACAAAATAGATTTAGTTAAAAAAGAAGATCTAGCACTTTTGCGAGCTACGATTCATAAACTAAATCCGTCAGCAAAGATTATTGAATCAGCATTTAGTAAAATTAATTCTAAAGAAATACTTCATACGGGTCTATTCAACTTTGAAGAAGCTGAGCAAAGTGCAGGATGGATAGAAGAGTTAAACAAAGAAAATCATACTCCAGAAACTGAAGAATACGGTATTAATTCATTTGTTTATAGAAGCAAAAAACCGTTCGACCCTATTCGCTTTTGGAACTATGTAGCGCAAGAGTTTCCTCATACAATCATACGTAGTAAAGGTTTATTTTGGATTGCTTCACGTCCAGAACAAGCACTTATTTGGGGACAAGCAGGTGGCTCTTTAAGAGCAGACAGTGCAGGTGTTTGGTGGGCAAGTATGCCTTTTGAAAAGCGTTCGCAACATGCTTCATTTTTAAATAACCAAAGAACTATTGAAAGTGAATGGGATATCACTTTTGGTGATCGAAAAAATGAGATTGTTTTCATCGGTCAAAATATGAATGAAGCAGAGATAACATCCAAATTGGATGCATGTTTAGCAACAAACAAAGAATTATCAACTCACGAATGGGCAATTGGTTATGAAGATAATTGGCCTGTACAGAGAACTTATGCAAATTAAAATATTAAACTTCAAATTATATTAAAATGATAACAAAAGAACAAGTATTAGATGTACAAACCAAATGGGGAAATGGAGTAGTTAAAATAGGTTCATTGAAAGATAAAAGGTCTGAATGTGAGAACTATGCAAAAGAGTTTTTAGATGAGCGTTATGCTTTTAAAACTGCTGCTGTTTTATTCAAACCAACAAAATGTGAGATAGAACAATTTAGACCAACAAAAGCAGAAGCTTTGTCATATTTTATTGCAGGTGAAGATAGAGCTTGTAAGGAAGATAAAGGTTTTGCTATTCAACCATGGACTAAAGTTAGATTTGAAAATGCAGGATTTATTTTTGAAGACAATCGTGCCATTGCTATGGGGAACTATTTCTTTACAGATTTAGAAGGAAATGAAGCTAAAGTAGAATACACATTTGGTTATCAGTTAGTCGATGGAGAATTAAAAATAGACTTACACCATTCATCATTCCCTTATACAAATCCAGATAATGTAGCCTAATGAATAAAGTTCTTTTTCTTTTATGTCCAACAGATTGTTTAGAAACAGTTGTTAATGATACTTTTAAGTATCAAAACTATTTTTATACATCACTAGGAAATTCTTTTTCACCAAACCATAAAACTTTAGACAGTTTAAAAGAATTAATCATAAAAAATCATATAAAGAACATTTGTTTTGTCCTTTCTAATGATAATAAAATCATTTTAGATGCATTAGGAGGACAATCTTTTTCAAATATAAGTGGTTTACATACATTTTATAATAAAATAACCAAAGAGAAAAGGCATTCAGAATTAGTTTGGTTGGGTGACCATAGACAAGATGCTATTTTTTCATATTTCCTTAATAATAAGATAAAAGAGTTACAGCTTAGTTTGGGTAATTTTTCCAGACAATCAGTAAAAATAAGTGGTAAAGTATATAACAGGTATGAAAATAATTTTAAGAGTATTTATTCAAATTTGACCTGTTTAAAAAAGCATTCTCTGAATTAAAGCATGGAATACAATCGAAGAAAATTTATATCCTTTTTAGGAAAAGCTAGCTTGGGAGTTTTAACAATACCTCCTTTTATAACTAGTTGTGGGAATACAACAACTCCCCTATCTAAGCAAAAAATATCTGAAGAGTTTTTAAGGAAGTTAAAAGAGATAACCTTAAAAGACTTAGCTCCTTCTGATAAAGATGATTTGTTACTTACAGATGAATTAAATTATCAAGTACTTATAAAATGGGGCGACAAGATCAACGATAAAGATACTTTTGGGTTTAATAACGATTTTACCTGTTTCATTCCATTAGATGAAAATAACCCCAAAGATGGTTTACTGTGGGTAAATCATGAGTATATAAATCCGATGTTTGTTTCAGGTTTTAATTACTGGGATTATGAAAATCCAGAAGAACATAGAACCATTGAACAAGTAAATAAAGAAATGTACAATGTTGGTGGTAGTATTGTTAGAATAAGAGAAAATAAAGGAGTATGGGAAATTGTAAAAAATGATCCATTAAACAGACGTATTACAGCACAAACACCCATAGAACTAAATTGGGACAGTCCTATAAAAGGAAAAACAAAGGTTATAGGAACAAATAGTAATTGTTCTGGTGGAATTACACCTTGGAAGACTTTCATTACTTGTGAAGAAAATTATGACGGTTTTTGGGGTGAAACAGTTTATGATGAAAACAATCAACCAACACATCAATCTAGCGATTATGGATGGGAAAAATTTTACAAATATCCTCCAGAACATTATGGATGGGTAGTTGAAGTTGATCCTTTAAAAGGAACAGCACAAAAACACATTGCTTTAGGAAGGTTTGCACATGAATGTTGTACTCTTTATGAGTTAGAAGACAAACGTGTAGTTGCTTATACAGGAGATGATAGAAACAGTGAACATTTATATAAATTTATATCATCTAAACCTCACTCTCTTAAAGAAGGAACTCTGTATGTTGCCGATACAGTTAATGGTAAATGGTTAGCTTTAGATTGGGAAAATCAACCTGTTTTAAAAAATAAGTTTAAAAACCAAACAGAGGTACTTATAAGAGCAAGAGAAGCTTCAAAACTTTTAGGAGCTACTGAATTAAATAGACCTGAAGACATTGAAATAGATCCCATAACAGGAAATATTTTTGTTACGCTCACAAATAACAAAGAGAAAAACGACTATCACGGTTCAATTCTTAAAATTGAAGAAACTAAAGGTGAATTTGATGCGCTAACATTTAAAGCTTCTACTTATTTAGCTGGAGGCGAAGAAAATGGATTCTCTTGTCCAGATAATTTAGCCTTTGATTTATCAGGGAATTTATGGATGACATCAGATATGTCTGGTAGTTCAATGAATAGAGAGGATAAACCTTATATGCCTTTTAAAAATAACAGCCTTTTTGTAATACCTAGATATGGAAAAGAAGCTGGGAAGATAATCAGAGTAGCCTCAGCTCCAAAAGATGCAGAGCTTACTGGACCTTGGTTTTCTCCAGATGGAGAGACTTTGTTTTTAAGTGTTCAACATCCAGGAGAACAAACAAAAGATATTAAAAACCCAACAAGTACATGGCCCTTTGATGCCGATAATATACCTAAATCAGCAGTAGTAGCAATTAAAGGAAATTTGATTGCAAAAATGAACAACCTAAATAAAATAGAAGAGTTATAAGATGATTCAAACTGAAAATCTTGTTTTTCAATATAAAGATCTGGGGTCTTTATTAAGTTTTCCCAATATCTCAGTAACTGAGAATGAGAGCTTGCTTATTCTTGGTAAATCTGGGATAGGGAAAACTACACTTCTTCATTTATTGGCAGGTTTGCTAAAACCATCAAAAGGAAAAGTAATAGTAGAAAATATAGATATAAGTTTACTTTCTAATAGCGAATTAGATGAATTTAGAGGGAAACATATTGGATTGGTTTTTCAAAAAAAATATACTATTCAATCATTAAGTGTTTTAAAAAATTTACAAACACGTCTTTTTTTTAGTAAGAAAAAAGTCGACAATAACAAGATTAACGAGTTATTAGAAGAACTAGGAATTAACCATTGTATAAACAGCAAAGTAAAAGAACTTAGTGAGGGACAATTACAGAGGCTAAATATTGCAATGGCTGTAGTTCATAATCCAAAGATCATTTTAGCGGATGAGCCAACATCTAGTTTAGATGATGAAAATTGTAAGATAGTTATTGAATTACTTAAAAAACAAGCTAAAGAACACAAAGCAAAATTAATTGTAATCACTCACGATCAAAGGATTAAACCATTCTTTCAAAATAAAATCACTTTAGAATGAATATTTGGAAGATTAGCATAGAAAATATAAAGTCTAAACCACTGTATACTATTCTAAGTGTTTTCTCATTAGCGCTTAGTATAGTGCTTCTTTTAGGTACTCAGCAATTAAAATCATCTTTTGAATTTCAGAGAAAGAATAATTTAGGAAAAATTGATTTGGTTATCGGAGCTAAAGGGAGTCCTCTACAGTTGGTTTTAGCATCTGTTTTACATGTTGATAACCCTACTGGGAATATTCTTTTTAGAGAAGTTAAACAAATTACTAATAGTCCTTTAATCAAAAAAGCTGTGCCTATCTCCTACGGAGATAATTATAAAGGTTACAGAATTGTGGGAACTACGAATGAGTTTACGACCTTATACAATGCAGGCTTAGCAAAGGGAGCTCAAATAAAAAACACTTTTGAAGTAATTTTAGGTGCTACAGTAGCTGAAAAATTAGATTTAGATATTGGAGATACTTTTTTAAGCTCACATGGTTTAATAGAAAATGATATAGAATCACATGATGAAAAATATACTATTGTAGGAGTTTTAGAACAAACAGATAAAGTAATTGATAGATTATTACTAACAAGTTTAGAAAGTATTTGGGATGCACATGACCATGGTAATGAACATCATGAACATGAAGAAATAGAAGAGGATAAAGAAATCACTTCGTTATTAGTTTCATTTAAGAATCCTACTGCGTTTTTAACATTTCCTAGAAAAATAAATAAGCAAACAAATTTGCAAGCAGCATTACCTGTATATGAATTAGATAGATTATATGAGTATACAGGAATTGGTTTAAAAACCATTACATGGATAGCCTATTTAATTTTAATATTATCTGGTATTACAATCTTTATAAGTTTATATAAAATAATAAAAGAACGAGCATTTGATTTAGCTCTTTTTAGATCTTTTGGAGCCACTATATATCAACTAATAAAAATAGTTGCTTATGAAGGCTTTATAATTCTATTACTAGCCTTTGTATTGGCTTTAATTATTTTAAAAATAGGTTTAGAGTATGTTTTTAAATCAATTTTTCATCAAGATATTATTAAAGAATTATCATTTCAAGAAATATCCAATATCGGTTTATTGGTGTTTTTATTCATAATTATGGCAATTACCTTAGCTATCTACCCTATTGTGAAAATGAATATTTCAACCATTTTAAGTAATGAAAAATAAAGTTTTATTCATATTGTTTCTAAGTGTAACTAGTTTCTGCTTTAGTCAGCAGAAGGTTACGTGGGATGATTTATCTAAAGTAAAGTTTAGAGATAAATACTTTCCAGAACACGATGAAACTTTTTTACATCCAACATTTTCAGAATCGGTTAAAAGCTTAAATGGTAAATCGATAGCTATTACTGGATACTTTCTAAATGTAGATCCAAAAGGAAGGATTTTTGTTTTATCTAAAGGACCTATGTCTTCTTGTTTTTTTTGTGGAGTTGGAGGTCCAGAAACAGCCATAGAATTACATGTAGTAGGAAAACGTAATTTTAGAACAGATGCTACGGTTAAAGCAAAAGGAATTTTAAAATTAAATAGTAACGATGTTGAACATTTTAATTATATTCTCACAGAATGTAGAATAGAATTATATAATAAAAAGTAAAGAAATTTTATGATGAGAACACTTCGTTTACTCCTTTTATTACTGGTTCTAGTTTCTTGTAAGAGAGAATCTAAGAGTCTTAATAAAATAACAGCCAAAAATATAGCTGTAACTACTACAATTGCATCTTCAGAAAAAATAGATAGTGTAATTGCTCCATATAAGGAGAAGTTAACAGCAGAAATGCAAGAGGTACTTACCTATGCACCTAAAGATTTTCTTAAAAATAATGAAGGGATGCAAACTTCCATAGGGAATTTGATGGCCGATTTATGTTATAGAATGGCCAATCCTATTTATAAAAAGAAAACAAATGAGTCTATCGATTTTGTAATGCTTAATAATGGAGGAATTAGAGCAACAATTCCACAAGGAAAAGTAACTGTAGAACGTGCTTTTAAACTAATGCCTTTTGAAAATGAACTTGTAGCGGTAACTCTTACAGGTGAGAAAATTACAGAATTAGTAGATTATTTTATTAAAAATAAAACAGCGCATCCTTTTTGTAGAAATGTAAATTTAAAATTAACTAATAACGATTACTTGCTTAAAATCAGAGGAAAAGATTTTGATAAAAACAAATCATATACAGTACTTACATCAGATTTTTTACAAAGCGGAGGAGATAAAATGACCTTTTTCAAGAATCCTGAAAAGTTAACGAAGTTAGATTGCAAAATGAGAGATGTGATTATAGACTATTTTAAAAAGGTTGACACTTTACAAGCTTCAATTGATAACCGTGTAATTATAGAATAATGAAAAGAAGAGATTTTATAAAGCAAGTTGGAAGTGCATCTGTTTTAGCAGCTAGTGGATTAACATTACCATCATTTGTAGGTAAGCAACAACGTCATATAACCATTTTGCATACCAATGATACACATAGTCATATTGAGCCTTTTAATGCAAATCATAATAGATATGCTAATAAAGGAGGGGTATCTAGAAGAGCAACTTTAATAGAACAAGTAAGGAGAGAAAACCCAAATACACTTTTATTAGATGCAGGAGATATTTTTCAAGGTACTCCCTATTTCAATTTCTTTGGAGGAGCACTTGAATTTAAGCTAATGAGCATGTTAAAATACGATGTAGCAACTTTAGGAAATCATGATTTTGACAATTCAATTGATGGTTTATACAAACAACTTCCTAATGCTAAATTCGATTTTGTATCTGCAAATTACGATTTCAAAAACACAGTATTAGACACACATGTAAAACCTTATAAGATTATTGTAAAGGATGGAATCAAAATAGGGGTTTTTGGCTTAGGGGTTGAACTCGATGGCTTAGTAAATAAAAAGATGTATAAAGAAACTCGTTATTTAGATCCTATAACAGTAACTCAAGATATAACCGCAGAGTTGAAAAATGAGAAGAAATGTGATTTAATCATCTGTTTATCACATTTAGGGTACTATTATAAAAATAATCCAGAGAAAATTTCCGATTTAAATTTAGCTAAAGTCACAAAGGATATTGATTTAATAATTGGTGGCCATACACATACTTTTTTACCTAAACCTACTATTGTAAAAAATATTGAAGGCAAAAATATGTTGGTAAATCAAGTTGGAGCTTATGGAGTAAATCTTGGTCGAATTGATTTTTATTTTGATGAATCAAAAAATAAATCGTCATCAGGAACAACAATTTTGGTTTAAGAAATAATCTAAAAATAAAGTTTGCTATTAATTATAGTAAGTTAAATGGGGGCTACAGTGGGAACTTAATATTGTTTTAAGTTTCCACTTGCCAATTTATACCCTTTTTGTTTTAATACTTTAAAGTAAAAAAGTATACAACTCATGTAAAAAAGTATACGTTTTAGTTCTTTGTTGTTCAGAATTTTGTTTTAAGATTTAATATTAATTTTTAAACAATGAATTCAACAAATAAAACAGTATTAATAACAGGAAGTTCAACAGGAATAGGTAAATCAGCAGTAAAGATTTTTCAATCAAAAGGATGGAATGTGATTGCGACTATGAGAACTCCAGAAAAAGAAACTGAGTTAAATAAACTTGATAATGTATTAGTTACGGAGTTAGATGTTACTAAACAAAATACTATTGATTTGGCTATAGAAAAAGGTTTAACAACCTTTGGTAAAATAGACGTTTTAATTAACAATGCTGGTTTTGGTATGATGGGAATTGCTGAAGCTTCAGACGAGGCTTTAATGCAACGTATTTTTGATGTAAATGTATTTGGAGTAATTAGAACAACCAAAGCTATTTTACCTCATATGCGCGCCAATAAAAATGGACTTATTCTTAATGTTTCATCCATTGTAGGTTTATTTACATTACCGTATCAAGGTTTATATCATGCAACAAAACACGCTGTGGAAGGTTTTACGGGCTCTATTCAATATGAATTAAAATCATTAGGGATTGATGTGAAATTGGTTGAACCAGGAGGTGTCAATACAGAGTTTATCAATAATATATCGTTAACTGGTAATAAGGAAATTAGCGATTATAAAGAGGGATTAGAAAAATATATGGCAGCAGTTCAAGAATATATGGGACATCTTAGTACTTCTGATAGTATTGCTGAAATCGTATACAATGCGGTAACTGACAATAAAGAACAATTAAGGTATTTAGCAGGTCCAGATGCAGAACAATTCATGGCAGCACGTAAATCGATGGATGATAAAGGATTTTTCGAAATGGTATCAAATCAATTTGGATTATTAAATTAAGAATAAAAGTTTTTACTTATCTTTTGTCAAAAGCATTTTAAGGTGAAGAGTTATGTTACATTTTAAAAGTTTTTCAAGCTATTTGGAATATATAAATGCTCCTAAATCAGAGCATCCATTATTGAGTGTAGTTTCAATAAATGAAAGTTTTATAAAGTCATTGCGAAAGAGCTCCCCTCCTATGATGAATAATTGTTATTCCATTTCATTTAAGAGAGTAATTTCAGGAAGTTTAAACTATGGGCGTACAAAATATGATTTTTCTAATGGTGCTATGGTTTTTATGGCTCCAAGGCAAATAATGCAATGGGATGAAACCACTGAAATGGAGCAAAATGGGTTTATAATTACTTTTCATGAAGATTTTATAAGAGGTACAGAATTATCAAAAAAAATCAATGATTATGGATATTTTTCATATTCAACAAATGAAGCTTTACATGTATCTCCCAAAGAAGAGAAGTTAATACAGTCGATTTTTGAAACTATTGAAACTGAGTACCACAATAATCATGATGAGTTTAGCAAGGATATTATTGTTTCTCAACTAGAGACATTGTTGAAATACTCAGATAGGTTTTATAAACGTCAGTTTTTAAATAGAAAAGAAGTTTCAAGTATTTTATTAGATAAATTTAAAGTTGAACTGAGATGTTTTTATAATGAAAATCAGTTAAGTGGTATTCCAAATATTGAAGATATAGCTTTAAGGTTGAATGTTTCGCAACGTTATTTAAGTGATACCTTGAAAACAGAAACAGGAAAAAGTGCAAAAGAACATATAACTCTTTTTATTGTTGAAAAAGCGAAAGACAAACTTATAGGAACTTCTGAAAGTATTAGTCAAATAGCATATGATTTAGGATTTGAATATCCTCAACATTTTAGTAAATTATTTAAAAAACAAACAGGAAAGTCGCCCAAAGAATATAGACATACTCTTAACTAGAGAATTAATAGAATTGTAGAAAATTCACTTTTTTAAGTGGATTTTTTTATTTACACCAAAAAGTATAACTCTCATACCAAAATGTTTAAGTTTCAAGCTTGGATGCCCATTTAAATTTGCACTGTAATCATTAAACATTATAAAAAATGAAACAAGTTTTAATATTAGCAAGTGTAGTAATACTAACTATAAGTTGTAAAAAAGAACAAAAAACAACGGTTTCAGAACAAATAACAACTAAAAAAGAGAATACAATGAAAAATTTAAAAGCAGGAAAAAACAGTGTAACATTTACATCATTTGGAGTAGAATTAGCAGGCGATTTATACTTGCCTGAAGGTTTTGATCCAAACAAAAAATACAAGGCCATTGTAAGTGCTAGTCCATTTCCACAAGTTAAAGGACAGGTTATGGCAACCTATGGACCAGAAATGGCAAAAAGAGGCTTTGTTTTCTTAGGCTTTGATTATTTAGGAATGGGAGATTCTCCAGCATTACCAGGAGAGCATAAAAAATCTAGATATATGTTTAGATTAATAGAAAATACATGGGATGCGGTTTCTTATTTAGGAACATTACCTTTTGTAGAAGAGATTGAAGGATTAGGAGTTTGTCAAGGTGGTTCTATCATTGCATCGGCAGCAGTTACCGACCATAGAATTAAGAAAATTGCAATGGTTTCTGGTATGATGGCAGCAGATGGTTTTCAATGGGCCGATAAAAATGCTGCTAATCAAATGATTGCTGCAGCTAATGCATCAAAGCAGAAAATGTATGAAACTGGAGAAGCAGATATTGTAGTTCCTTTTGGGCTTACTGATGATATGTCAAGAGAAGAAGCTATGGAGGCCGCAGCATATCCAGAAATGGCTGCTGAATCCTATGATTATTACGGAAGAGATGGTTTTAGAGGACCTAAAGCTATTAAAACCTTTTCAAATTTACATATTGGCGACCAAGCAATGCAGTCATTAATTTCTATTGGAGAAGCATATGCAGATAAAATTGTGCAACCTACTTTAGTTGTATATGGTAAAAATGCAATGACTGCCCCTTGTTCAACACAATTTATTGACAAATTAACAAATGAACACGAGGTTATGGCTTTAGAAGAATTTGGACATGTAGATTTCTACTACAAGCCAGAAGCAGTAAAGGTATCAACAGATGCAGTAGCAGAATTCTTCAATAAATAATAATTTCCTTATACATTTTTATAAGATAAGAGCCTTTTGATTTATCTAATGATAATAACAAAAGGTTCTTTTTAAAATGACTTTATATGACAATTCAAGAATTAGAAAAATTAATACAAAGTAAAAAAGTACATCAAATTAGATGCGGAGACCATCGTTTTATCGACATTACCATTGTTGCTACTGAAGGACGCTTTTTTGTCCGTCAGTATAAATTTGGAAAAAGAAGTTGGTACGATGCTTTTTTAGTTAATTCTAAGGGAGCCATGAAAATTGGAGGTCTAGAAGTAGAAATTAATGGTGTAATCCCTCATGATTTAGATGAAGTAAATCCTAAAGTAAATAAAGCGTATAGAAAATTATTAGGTCTCTTATATCCAGCAATGCGATTAACCTACAATACTAAAAAGCATGAAGCTTCTACTTTAGAATTGATTCCAATACTTGATTAAGAGTATCAAAATTAAATAGTAAATTTATAACACAAAATAACAATAATGCCAGTATTTAGCTTCAATAATATATCAGAAATGCATAAATATTATGATTTTCCAGAGCCAGAAAATCCATTGTTTAGCATACTGCATTCAGATTTAAAAGAGAATGAAAAAGCAAGTTGCGAAACCTATGCTTTTAATGAACCAGTGATACTTTCATGCGATTTTTATAGCATTAGTTTTAAAAACATTATTTCTGGTGAATTGTCTTATGGACGTACCAAATATGATTGTACCAATGGAACTATGTTATTTACAGCTCCCAACCAAACTTTAACCTTTAATGATATGGTTTTTAGTTCGGAAAGCTATCATATTTCTTTTCATAAAGATTATATCAGGAACTTGGACATTTATGAAAGTATTAAAAAATATAATTTCTTTAATTATAATGTAAATGAAGCACTTCATTTATCGCCTAAAGAAGAACAGATTATAAAAGATATTTTTAAAAATATTAAAACTGAATATCATAATAACCAAGATGAGTTTAGTAAAGAAATCATCATTTCTCAGTTAGATACTTTATTAAAGTATGCCGATCGATTTTATAAACGACAATTTTTGAACAGAACGGATGAGAATAAAATTCTAATTACAAGATTTAAGGAAATTCTAAATAGTTATTTTGAACAAAATTTATTAACAGAGGAAGGTATTCCTACAGTAAATTGGATGGCTGCTCAGTTAAATGTAAGTCACCGTTACATGAGTGATACTATCAAAGCAGAAACAGGGAAAACTGCTGTAGATCAAATTAACTTATTTTTAGTTGAAGAAGCAAAAAGCATGTTGTTAAATCCAAATTTATCCATATCAGAAACGGCATATAAACTTGGTTTTGAGTATCCACAGTATTTTACAAGAGTATTTAAAAAGAAAGTAGGAATGAGTCCTAAAGAGTATATTAAAAATCATTCATTGAATTAAAAGGCGGATAGTTTTTTACCCGCCTTTTTTAAATAAGACTTCTCTCCTATTTATTAATTAAAGTAACTAATTCCCCTAACTGTGTGTCTTTACCTGTAAAAATTTGAGTTGCATCAACAGGAATATAAATATCAGGTTCAGTTCCATTGCCATCTAGTGTTTTTCCGTTTCTTTGAAAAGATAGCATGGTAGATACTTTTACTCTTATTTTAGAATTGTTTAAATACACTTTTCTTGAATTTCCACTAGAGCCATCGGTAGTAACTCCAACAATTTTTACGTTTGGTAACCCTTTAAAAGCTGTAGTTAATACGGTAGCAGCGCTAAAACTGTTTTCATTCACAAGAATATATACTGGCTTTTGATATGGAGTTTTTCCACTTCGTAAAACCATATAAAAAGGATTACTAAATTTAGATTTATCAAATTGTTGAGTAGTTTTATAAGTTTTATTGAAAGTATTTATTGCTGCTTTATCTGACTCTGAAAACTCATTTGAATTATAGCTATTTAAATAACGACTACTCATTGAACTTTCATCAGTGGTTAATTTTTTATTAGTACGTAAATACGCGACATTGGCTATCCAAGGAGATTGTGCTGGTTGTACTATATATTTCGCAAAAGTTTGTAAAATAACTCTTCTTCCACCTGGATTATCTCGTACATCAATAATTAGAGCTTTGGTATTTGAAAATTCCTTCATAGTATTTTCTAAAAAGTCTTCATATCCTTCAATTCTTTTATAATTAAACATTCTTGGAATTTTAATGTAACCAATATTGTCAGTTAACAGCTTCTTTGTATCATTAAAACGTCCTGCTTGAATGTTCATCATAGAAATAAAACTATGAACGCTTAAATTTGAGACATATCCCTTTTTATCTAATGTTAATTCAACAGTTTCCCTTTTAGTTTTTTTACTGTTTGAAAACTCTACTTCTACTGTTTTAGAACAGTTTTTGTTGTTTTTAAATAAAAGTGCACCTAGCTTTTGAATAGCATTGGCTCCTCGTGTAAGTTTTGCTTCTTTAGGAGCTTTTTTATTTCTATAATTATAGTCATTCATTAAGGTTTCTATAGCAATACCATCAATACTTTTAATGTAAGGATATTCATTATTGTAGTAACTATATTCTTTTTTATTATTAAGTTTTTGTTGAACAGCAATAACTTTTCCGTTTAAAATTGTAATACCAAAAGGCAACCTTAAATTATACGTATTATGTGCTTTTCTATTAAAAGCTTCATTTTTTATAGATGAGTGCCTATCTCCTATTTCAGCCATTATTTTACCTATTTCATGCGTCAGTTTATCAATACTTATAGTTTCTTTATTACTACTTAATATAGTTGCAGCTAGTTTTTTTATAGCAGTATTGTAATCGTAGTTAGAAAGTTGAGCATAGGATGATTTATTATTAAGAATATCACTAAACTGTTTTAAATCATCAATGGCTTGCATTTTACTTACCTCTTTCAGTGCTTTTTTAACAGGTTTAGAGTTTTTTTGAGCTCTATTGTAGAGTAAACATTTTTTTCTGTTTTCAGCAGTAAACACTCCAGTATATTCCTTAGAAATACCTTTTTTAGATAAAGTTAGTTGTACTTTTTGATTCGGTGTATAATTTAACCCTTGTAAAACTTCTACAAGGTCTTCTGAAAAACGTTTTTTCCATTTATGTCCAAATTCCTTTTTGCAAAAGTTTAATATCTTATCTCTAGTAAAATTGTCTAGTTTTTCAAAAGAATACCATTCATTTTCAAATTGTACAATTGGTTGATTATTTTCCCATTTAACAGCCGTAAAAGGGGACGCTTTTTCTAGTGTAAGTTTTTGTCCAAAAGTACTAAGGGAGCATAAAGCAATTATAATCCCTATAATTTTTGCCTTCATTTTATATGTTTTTATAATTAAAATCTATTCAAACATATTTCTATTCTTACCTCAAGAAAAATGAAATCGACAAACGTAAACTCTGGATAGATAACCTTACTAAGAGCATCGATTTAACTGAAATGCATTTTAATATCTTTACAAAAGAGTTTTAAGGTTTAGCTATGTTTCAATTGTCAGATAAACAAATACAAGTTTTTAAAGTAACTTTTCATATAATTTTTATCAGCATTATTATGGTAATGTTATTAGATAAAACAATGTCGTTATTACCAGATTATTGGTTGCTTTTTTTAACATGCGATGCTGTAGAATATTTTGTGTTTACTATCCTTGCTTATTTACTTTATTATTATGTGTTAAAGCACCATAAGTTTTGGCTTAAAACAAGTTTTATTATACTATTTATAAGCATAATTGCAGTATTGGCCGCAACAAAATCATATAGAATTCATGATGAGATATTAAATAATAGAACTTTTGATTTTTTTACAGAATTCATAGGAAAAACCTTTTTATTCTATGCTTTAATACAAATAGTGAATCGACTAGATTTTTTTAATAAGTATGAAAAATTAAAAAATGAACTAGAATTGGCTAAAGGTCAACTATTAAGAAATCAATTACACCCTCATTTCTTATTTAATGCTTTTAATTCATTGTATAGTATGTCTTTAAGTAACAATCCGAAAACTTCAGATACTATTTTAAAACTATCAGGAATGATGCGTTATTTAACCGACGATTCGGTTCATAAACAAGTAAAATTAGAACATGAATTGAAATTTATTAACGAATATATTGCTATTGAGAAAATACGCTTTGGAGAGCAAGCTAATATAAGTTTACAAATAGAAGGAACTCCTCAAGGAATAAGCATAGAACCTTTACTATTAATTACTTTGGTAGAAAATGCTTTTAAGCATGGGTTTTATACAAATGATTCAAGTTCATTTGTAAATATAACTATAGATGTAGACGATAAATCATTGCTATTTAAAGTGAAAAACAGTATTCAAGATCAGCAACACTTTAATCAAAATTTAAGACAAGGAAAAGGATTAGAAAACTTAAAAAATAGATTACAATTATCTTACCCAAAGAAGCATGAATTATTACTAGAAAGTGAAAACAATGTATATTTAGCACAACTTAAAATTAACTTTTAAGCATGAAAAAGTATAAAGTTATTATTATTGATGATGAATCTTTGGCTATCGATGTTTTGGTTCATTATTTAAAAAGATTTCCTGAGTTTGAAATTGCTAAAACTTTTATAAACTCAGTAGAAGCCTTTAAATACTTGAATGAAAATAGAATAGATTTAGTTTTTACGGATATCGCTATGCCTCAAATATCAGGTATAGAAATGGTGAAACTGAGCCAGAATAAAACACAATTTGTGATGGTTACCTCCTACTCTGAATATGCGATAGAAAGTTTTGAATTGAATGTGATTGATTATCTCTTAAAACCGTTATCGTTTGAACGGTTTACTAAGACAATAGAACGATTCAAATTCAATACACAGGAAGTAAACACAAAAGAAAACGATCAAGAAAAGTCTTTTTTTATTAAAGAAGGAGATGAATTTGTAAAAGTATTTGTACAAGATATAGACTATATCGAAGGAATGAAAGATTATGCAAAAATTGTATGTGGTAAAAATTATTATTTAGCTTTAAAAACACTAAAATCAATAGAAGAAAAGTTAAGTAGTTCAGACTTTATTAGAGTACATAAATCTTTTATAATTCCACTAAAAAAGATATCTCAATACAATAGTAAGTGTGTGTTGATCAATTCTCATGAAATACCAGTTGGTAATAGCTATAGAAACCAATTAAAAGAGTATTTAGAGAATAATAAGTTGTAATTATTTTATATAAATAAAGTGAGAACTTAATAATAGATATTAAATTCTCACAGACATATAAACTAAGGGGAATTAAAGTTTATTCTTAAAAAAAGCGCTTGTTTTTTCTACAGCTAAAGACACTTCTTTTTCTTGATCGTAAAACATGAACTGGTGCATTGGTGATTGAATTTCAGTATCAACCCAAAACAGTTCTTTATCTTCTGAGCTAATTTCTTCAAAATACTTTTTAGTGTAATCTGGTAATACAGAACCATCACTATGTAACATAAAAACAGGTTTGTTTAAATTTTTTGCTGATGGAAATGGATCTAAGGTTAACCAATCTTCCCAAGTTGCAACTGCAAACTTATCAGCACTCCATTGTGGAATTGCTCCTCTATCTGGATTTAAATAATAATCAAATTCACCAAACATAGCAGCTGTATCATCAGTAGTTGAAATCGTTTTGATGTAAGTAAACTCACCTGTTTCAGCAAATTTCTTTTTTGCCTCTTGAGCTGCTTTAATACGTTTTTGTACGCCCTCTTCTCCACCGTAAAATAATTTTACAGCTTCTCCATCATGTAACCATGAAGCTACGGTTGCCACAGCTTTAATATCGTTGTCTTCTGAAGCAGCTATTAAAGTATACATTGATCCCGCACATACTCCAAAAGCACCAATTGCATCTCCTTTTACTTCAGGTCTGGTTTTTAAGTAAGCAACTGCATTTTCAATATCCTGAATTTTCATTGTTGGATTTTCCCAAGCTCTAGGTTCTCCTTCACTTTCTCCATAATTTCTAAAATCGAATGATAAGGTAATAAAACCTTGTTCAGCCAAACGTTTAGCATATAAACCTCCCATTTGCTCTTTTACAGTAGTCCAGCTTCCAGAACATACAATAGCTGGATATTGTTTTCCTATTTGAAAATTAGGTGGATAATAAATATTTCCAACTAAATTTAATCCTTCACTTTTAAAATTTACTTTTTTCATTTCTACCTGTTTTTTTATTGCTATTTTGTTTGTTGAAGTTTTTACTTCTTCTGTTTTTTTCTCTGTTTTACAGCTCCATAAGCATAAAACACTTAGTAAGCTTAAAATGTATGTTTTCATTTGTTAGTTTTATTTAATGTTTTCTAGTAATCCAAAGCCACGAGCTGCAACAATTGGATTAAAAATTTCTACATATTCAGTTATTTTACCCTCAGTATTAAATTTAAATGTGGAATAATAATTATTGGTATACACTCCAGCATTGTTCTTTAATTTGATATTCCCTGAATATTTTACAAAAACCATTGTAGGGTCTTCCATTGCATATATTTCTTCGATAGGAAAAGTCATACCGTCAAAATTTGGAAATACAGGAGTCCAATAGGTTCTAATTCCATCTTTTCCTGAAGTACCTTCTGGAAAAATACCTGAATGATATGGGTTTATATGCTTTGCATCGTCAGCAAATAAATCAACCAGTTTATCAATATTTTCATCTTCTAAAGCCTTAAAAAAAGCTTTTACAGATGTTTTATTTTTAGTTGCTATATCCATAATCTTAGTTTGTTGTTCTTTTAACTTATGTAATTCGATTTCTAATTTTTTTATTTTTTCAGAATTGCTACATGATGTAAAAACCCCGATTAATAATAGTATTAATAATCTTTTCATCTTAGTTAGATTTAGCATTATCAATAGCTTTTTGTATTAGTATATTATTTCCATCTTGGTACTTGTAGTTGAACTTCATAGAAGTAATTTCCCAGTTATTTTCAATGTTTTTAAGGATAAAATCATAACTACCAACAACAGTCCATATATTTCCATTATCATCTTTTAAATAATGTGTTGCGGTACCATAACAAAAAGAATGTGCCTTATTTCCATCTATTTTTGTAATAAAATTTCCAATTTGATGATGTGTGTATTCAAATCCTGGTAATACTGTTTTCCAACCAGTTGTAATTTCATTAGGTGTGATTTCTGAGGCTGGATTACCAGTCATAGATGAATAATCAAGAGTTACTTTAGAAGCAAACAATTCTTCTACTTCTTTCCAGTTTTTATTATCTGTATTTACAAATAAGTTACTTATAGTCTGTTGAATTTTGTTAGTATCATTCATAATATTTGTTTGTTTTTCAGTGTTTTGGCATCCAATGAAGAAAACCATTGTAATTAAAATTATTGCTGCTCTCATACCTCTTTGTTTTTGATAGTACAAAGATGCGACAGGCTTTTTCTGAAAAGTTTATGAAATCAAACTAAGAAGTATAAAAATCAAAGATTAGTGATTTTTTCTATAGGAATTTGGTGTTTGTGAGGTATTTTTTTTGAAAAAACTATTGAAATTGTTAGGAGCATCAAAATGTAATGAATAAGCTATTTCTTTAACGCTCATTTGAGTTTGTAGCAATCGTGATTTTGCCAAACGTAAAATATGATTTTGTATGTGTTTCTTTGCGGTATGCCCTGTAATTTGTTTTACTGTAGCATTTAAATGATTTGGGTGTACGGCAAGTTTCTCAGCATAAAAACTTGGAGAATGTGCTTTTTTATTAGTTATGCTGCTTTCGTAGAAATTAGTTTCTATTAATGTTTGAAAACGTGATAAGAGATTTACATCCGCTTTTCTAAATTCTTCCAAAGCTTCTTCTTTATTTACTTGTGCATTGAAAAAACGCTTTACATAATTAAGTAATACTAATAACTGAGCTTCCATTATTAATAAAGAATCATCCTTTAAATTTTGCAGCTCTTCATGTATTGTTTCATAAATAGCCAGTAATTTAGATACCTCTTTAGGTTGTACTTCAAAAGGTATTGACTTATCTATTTTTAGAAAAGGAAACTCTTTTAAAAGCTGTTGCAAATGCTTAGATTGTGTAATAAATTCTTTTGAAAACATTAAATAATAGCCTTCCCAATCTGGAAGTATATCCCAAGAGATTAGTTGAAAAGGTGAATTGAAAAAAACGGTAGCTCCTTTAGGGAAATTAGTATGATGTCCAGAAATGGCCTTCCCAGTTCCTTCTACTTTTATAGCAATGGCATAAAATTCGTGTTTAAAAGATTCCATTTTAGAAACAACTGTAGGCATATTCTCTTCAAAGCTCCTAATATCAAAATAAGGATGCTTTGAAGGTGGAATATTAATTGCCTTACAATAATCTTGTATGTTTTTAAAATGCTTCACAAATCAAATCTACATTTTCTTTTTCAAAAAAGCATTGTTTATCTTCATTGCTACATTACCTTCTATTTTTGAAAGGATTTAAATATAGCTAGTACTGAGGTAATTAAAGCTCCAAGAGCAAAAAATGTTCTTTGCCAATGATATTTTAACCAGTTATTAAGTTCTGGACCTACCTTGTTTATTGCTATTGCTTGTTCTTCAAAAGATGTATTAGTCGGTAAGAAATATAGTGGAAAATACAAAACATTTATAAGTGTTAGTATTACAGTTAAAGTCCATAACATTTTATTTTCTTTATTGAGTACTAAAGCTAGGATTGCCAAAATAAGTACTCCAGGTCCAAGAGGAATCATAAAACTTCCTATATTACCACTATAAACAGAAAACCAGTTTAAAAATGTTTGTGGTTCTGATGCTTTCCAAAATGGAACTAGTATAAAGGCTATAAATAACATAGCTGCTATAAATGCTGTATTGAGTATTACGGTAGATAACTGTACAATTTTGTTTGTTGTTTTCATGTTTATGATATTCTTTTTAAAGTATTTTCTCTAGTTAATATATAGTGTTTAACAACACCAATTACATGCATTAATAATAGAATCATCATTATGGTAGCCAATAGTCCGTGAGCTTTTAATGGTTTTAAGTCATTTGTTTTTATTATATCAAAAGTACCTGCTAGTAAGGCATTTGAATAACCTCCAATAAACATTGTAGTAATTCCAGATATCGAAATTCCCATTAATAAAAAGTAAAAGGCGTTATGTATCCATTCTGCCAATTTATCGTTCCATTTTGAACCAGTTTTCAAGCTTTCTGGTCTTTTCGAAGTAAAGAATAAATAGCTTCTTATTAGCGTAAGTATGAACACAATTATTCCTAATATAACATGTAATTTTATCATTAATATTTTTTCAGATACTGGAATCCCTTCCATAAATTTTCCTAGAGGAAATAAGGTTAATATGAGTATTGATGTAAACCAATGTATAACAATTGTTGACTTGCTATACTTACTGTCTAAATCGTTTATAATATTTGTTTTGTCCATAATATGTTAGATTTTGTTTTGTTGTAACAATATTTGTCATGACAAATATATGTAAAAAAAATTATTTCATAAGATTTTTAAGAATAACGTTAGAAGTTCTATTGAAATCATCTACTTGCTTATTTGTTAAACCATTAGTGGCTTTTTTAAGTACTTCAATAGCCAAAGGTTCAATTTGATTGCGTATATTTTTACCCTCTTTAGTAATTGAAATTTTCCAAGCTCTTCTATCATTAGGGTCAGCTAATCTTTCAATTAATCCTTTTTTTTCAAGTTTATCAACAATTCTAGTAATGTTAGCATTATCTTTAAAAGTAATCTTTGCAACTTCTTTTTGAGTAAGTGCTGAATTTTCATTCAAACGATTAAGAATTGCCCATTGTTCTGTAGTTAAATCGATTTTTTTAGACTTAATAGCACTATTTAGTTCTCTTTTTAATAAAAGAGCTGTCATATTAATTAAATATCCTGCAGAGTTGTCTAAAAACGATTTCATTTATTTGTTGTGTTATTAGTTAACATGACAAATATATAATCAAATTTTAAAAATACAGTATGTATTTATTGAAACTTATTAGTTTAAATAGTTCTCAATCGTTCTGCAGCAGCAATTAAAGTTTCATCTGTTTTTGCAAAACAAAATCGAAGCATTTGTTTATCGGTTGCGTCTTTATAAAAAACAGATATAGGAATAGCAGCAACTCCATGATTGGTTATTAAATCTGTAGCAAAATCCATATCATTTTTAGTACTGATTTCTTTATAATTGACTATTTGAAAATAAGTTCCTTCTGAAGGTAAAACCTCAAAACGACTATCTTTTAATAAGTTTTGAAATAAAGCTCTTTTTTTAGCATACATATCCGCTACTTCATTAAAATTGACAATATCCAAGTATTCAGAAATAACATGCTGTGAAATACTATTTACACTAAAAACTAAGAATTGATGAATCTTTTTAATTTCTTTCATTAAAAATTCTGGAGCAATTAAATATCCAACTTTCCAACCTGTAACATGTAGCGATTTTCCAAAGGATGATGCTATTATCGCTTTATTTGCTAGCTTAGGACGAGTATTTACGGATATATGTGAATGTTTAAATGAAATGTACTCATATACTTCATCACTCAGTAATAAAATATGAGTATGTTTTTCTAAAATAGTTTCTAAAGCTTCAAACTCTTCTTCTTTCCAAATTTTTCCTGTTGGATTGTGTGGATTATTTACAATAATTAACTTTGTTTTTGAAGTAATTGCCGATTCTATTCGATTGAAGTTTGGCGAATAATCGTCATTCAAAGAAATTCTTACTGGCTTCCCTCCTGCTACTAAAACTGAAGGCTCATAGCTATCATAACTAGGGTCTAAAATGATTACTTCATCTCCTTGGTTTACCAAAGCATTGATTGCTGTGTAAATTCCTTGTGTAGCTCCTGATGTAATTAATAATTCTGTAGAAGTGTTTATACTTCTTTGATAGTTTTCTTGCGTTAATAAAGCTATTTTCTGAAGTAAAGAAGGTAGCCCAGCCATAGGTGTATACTGATGAATATTCTCAGTTAATAAACGCTGAGATATTTGTAATAATCTTTCATCAACTGGGAAATTTGGAAATCCTTGTGATAAATTAATCGCATTATGCTGTTGTGCTAATTGCGACATTACAGAAAATATACTAGCTGTAGTACCAGGTAACTTTGACATAGAAATAAAACTTATTGCTACGAAAATACTATAATTTTAAGAGTACTGATAAAAAAATACTTTCCAAAAATTGAAAAGTATTTTTAATTAAAGCGGGGGACTTTTACTACTTTGATGAAAAGTATTAAATACAAGAAACCTAAAAAAGTGTAGAAAATAAAATGTATTGAAGGCTAAGTTTGCCTAAGGATAAAATCAGATAAGAGAATGAGTAAATAGTATCTATTGATGATAATAAAAAACGAGGATTGAATGTTAATTCAACCCTCGTTTATACTTTTGCTTTAGAAGCTTAAATAGTCTAATCGATACTTATTTTTCTAATTGAGCTAACGATTTTAATTCTACACCTAATTGCGTAAGCATCGTAGCGATACTGCTTATTTTTAAATCTCTTTCGTCGTATTCTTGAGTATTGATACTACAAGTAAATTCCCATAGTTCTACAACTTCTGAAATTGGAACATTGTAGCTTTGATAATTTCTATTGTCTGGAACTAACAATAATGTTTTATTCTCTTCAATTTTATCATACACTCTCTTATAGGTAATTCCGTCGTTTTTAGTAACAATTATATAGGAAACACCATCTTTAACTTCGTTTATGTTTTCAATAAATCGAGCTACAACAAAAGATCCGTCTTTCATCGGATGCATAGAATCTCCTTTAATTGGAAAAGCTCTATGCTTACCAACCGGTAAAAAAGGTAGTTTTATTCTTTGTAATTGTTCAATATACTCAGGATCGTCATAACCTAATAAATAACCAGCAGATGCTTCTGTAGGTATTATTTCTATTAAGTTATCATCTTCGCTATCTACCATTATTGGGAAAAGCACTCTTTGACTCCCAATTTCTATGAATGATGATTCTTTTGAAAACGTTAAATCGTTTTTCACTAAAACATCAATAGGTAGCTTAAAATAATCTGATATAGTGATTAAAAACTCTATAGAAGGCTCTGATCTTCCTTCTTCATATGAAGAAACCCTAGACCTTGTTATATCTAGTTTTTCTGCAAATTGTTCTTGAGTTAATCCTCTTAATTTTCTTAAATGGCGTATATTTGTTGATATTTTTCTCATTTGCTACAAATATAAACAAGTACTGCTACAATTTGTAGTTTTAAGGAAAAATATTCGTAATTCTTTACATCAAATAATCATTCAAAAACTGATTATTTTAACTGTTTTTAAGCACTAAACATACGCTTCGACTTGAAAATCAAAGTAGTTATTACGAATAAAAAGAATGGATTTATTTAAGATTCTGTAAGTTCAAGAATCGTATTTTTTTCTTTTAAACGTTCTCGTTGATGTTTTAACCAACCTCCGTTTTTAAGTATTTTTTTACCTTTGGCGGTAAGGTTTAGAATCATTGCTCTCTTACGTTTTATTAAAGATTTGGCTTCCATTTCATCACCAAGTCTGTTACATTCGTAAACATCACTTAATTCTTTGTTGTCTAATCCTACGAGTCTCCAGATACTCGTGCTTGCTTTTTTTGACCTTGTAAGCTTCTCTATTAAAGGAAGATTTTTGTCAATTAAATTATTAATGTTGAGGGACATAATCTTATTTTTCTCTAATATAAGAAAAAAAAGAGTTTTGTCAAAAACTCCTTTTTTTTACATATATACCTCTATTTACATTTATAAACTTATTAATTATTAACCGTAAAAATTTCTTTCAACTGCTTTACAACATTGCCATTACCAGAAACTGTAATTTCACCAATTTTATCGGCAATTTTTTCTACATATTCCATTTCTTTTAATTTGAACAACATTTCATTGTCTTCCATTAATTTGGCTGTGTTTAATAAACTTCTGGTCGAAGCAGTTTCCTCTCTCCTAGTTATAATATTAGCTTGCGCTCTTTTTTGAGCTATTAAAACCTGATTCATGATGTCTTTCATATCACCAGTTAAAATAACATCTCTAATTCCGCAATTCACTATTTTTACACCTAATTGATTAGTATTTTTAGAAACCTCTTCAAATACAGCATTAGCAATGTTTTCTTTTTTCTCTAACAATTCATCCAAGGTATAACCTCCAACATAAGTTCTTAAAGCCAATTGCATTAAAATGTACAATTGTTTTTCATACTCTTTATTATCTAACAAAGCTTTTTCAATATTAACTACTTTATACTGTGTATAAAAGTTAATTCTTACATTGGCTTTGTCTTTTGTTAACAATTCTTGTCCAGCTATTTCTAATTGCAATTGTCTCATATCTGCTTTGGCAATTTTAATAGATGTATCATTTCTCCAAAATCGATAAGTTCCACCTGTTAATGTTTTTGTGTATACATCATTTACTAACAATAAGGCTTTTTCATAGACTGCTACTTCAAAAGCTCTAATATGTTTATTTAATTGATAATTACTAAACAACGCTTTATCTATATTTTCTGTAATGTAAATTTTGCTTTTGTCTATTTTTTGAAAAGTTCTATTAATTAAACCTTTCCAAAAAAAATACCTACCAGCTTCTAATACTCTTTTAAAATTATGGTTTTCATAAACTAATACGAATTCATTATCCTTAACTTCTACAATATCTAACATGTCTGCTAAAACTGTATCTTTTAATAAGATTTCTATAGCAATAGTTCCAATAAACTCACTTGTTAAATCATAAATAATGACGTTTTGATTTAAATACAACCAATATGTACCCTCTGTAATTACTTTTTGATATTCTCCTTTTTTAAATACCAATCCTACTTTTCCTGTGTTAATTTTTATTCTTTTCATTTTTCTATTTTTTTAATGATTTTATAAAAACGATATATTTTAAATGCTTAAGAAAGCACGGAAATTGATCTTTTTAAAAAGGCTATAATTCGTTTTTTAAAATGGATTGAAATCATATATGAAATCAACTGATTTATAAAAAGGAACTACTTTCTTATTTAAAAATTAAAAATTTCAAAGTTCTTTTTTAAGTGTTCTCGAAAGAACTCATAAAAAACATATCGTTTTTGTTAATGGTCATCAGTTTTACAAGTTGATGAGCTTCCTTAAATAATAGGCACTTTACTGCCCGAATTCTCTAGAACCCAAATCTAGTGTCCTACCAATTAGACGATATCCTAACGGATAGTGGGACTCGAACCCACACGGAATTCTCTATTGCATAACCGCTTTGCTACATAACTTTCGTTATGGAAGGATTCGAACCTCCGTACATAGAATGCTGATTATTTTTGGTAAATAATCAAAACCTCCAAGACTAGTTGCATATAATAACCGAATACAAATACTGTACGGAATTATACAATGGTGCTATACTGAAACACTCAACAAGACTTGCTTGATATTTTTAAAATCTTATTTCTAAATCTAACCTCACTTCAGTCTTTTATAAAGTGAGGTGTTTTTGCAATTTTCCCACTTAGGCGTGATCTTTTTCATAATTACACTGCAAATATTATGCACTATTGCGCAATCTTTTTGCGTAGTTAAAAATATTTTACTTTTTCTTCTTCTTTTTATTATTTTTAGTTGTCTTTTTCTTCTTTGTATTAGGCATTTTTTCTTTTATACGGTCTTTAGTGGTATCAATAGTATACATGAAATCAGAATTATAGCTATGCTCTTTTACTAACTTGATAAACTTTAAAGCTGATTTATATTTTTTTTGATGTTCTTTTACAACAGCTTTCTTTAAATACAACATTGCTTTATCTGATCCTTTTACTGTTAATGCAAAGTCAATAAAATCTTCCGCCTCTTTTAAATCTTCATTCCATAACAACACATTGATATAAGGTGAGTACACTTCAAAAGCATTGATATTGATAGCTAAAACCTCTTTATAATACTCAATAGCTTCTGAATATTTATACAACTTTTCAGCATATACTCTGCCCATTAATGTTAATGCCATTGTATTTTTATCGTCATAAGACAAAGCATAATTCAAAGACTCCATTGTTTCCTCTAAATCGTAATAAAATGAGTCTAATGCTTTAAAAACATAGTTGTTTATATAGTTTTCCATGATTTTATTCTAATTGTTTGCGTAAATCTGTTTTCAACTGATTACGTGTTGTTTTAAAAGATTTCTCTTTCCTTTTTTGTTTAAAATCGGAACCTGTAAATATTTTAATGGGGTTTCCTCTTTCTAAATTCAAATGGTTTTCCCATTCTTGTTTTACAGCTTCTTTTAATTGATTTGTATTATGTTCCGAAACTTTTTCTTTTAATCGTTCTACTGCTATTTTTTTGTTTTGATGTTGTGACCGGCTATCCATAACTAAAACCTGAATTCCAGTAGGTAAATGTTTTGCTCTTATTGCTGAACTTACCTTGTTTACATGCTGTCCTCCTGCCCCAGAACTTCGAATAGCTTGAAATTGAATTTCTTTTTCATGAATTGTATTTTGCTGAACCTGATTCAATTCATAACATCCTATATACCAATTTTTACGTTTATGATATTTTCTAAATGTAGATACTCCTATCCACTGAATTGTCCCTTGCCAATTCTTTAAGAAATTCGAAATTTCTTTACCATTTAATTTTATACTTACCGATTGTATCGTGCCATTTTCTATTCCGTTTTCTTTATGAAGTATTTGATATTCAACCTTATTAATTATCAATTCTTTTAAGAATATTTTTAGCACTTTGGCTACAACCCATGCACATTCTGCAGGTCCTTTAGCAGCTGTTAATTGTATTATTTTTGTTTCCATTTTAAGTATCCATTCTTACAATCTTTGGAGTAAATGTTCCTATTACTTCCACCAATTCTTGTTGATTTGCCATTACTTTTTTAATATTTTTATAGGCCATTGGAGCTTCATCAATTCCTCCTCCTATAAGAGTTACATCGTTCATTTTTAACTGATGTTTGATATCACTTTTAGTAAACTTTTCTTTACATTTTCTACGTGAATATAAACGACCAGCTCCATGTGAAGCCGAATTAAGACTCTCTTCATTACCTAAACCACGTACAATAAAACCTGGCGCTGTCATAGAACCTGGAATAATACCTAATTGCCCTTTATTAGCTGGTGTAGCTCCTTTTCTATGCACAATTAATTCTTGATTATTTACTTGTTCTTTCCAAGCGAAATTGTGATGATTTTCAATTTTAGCAATGGCTTTAGCTCCTAACAATTTTCCTATTCGTTTATGAATATTATCATGACACGCCTTAGCATAATCTCCAGCTAAATTCATTGCTAACCAATATTCTTGTCCGTCATGTGTATTCAAATCTAACCATGCTAAATGTTGAACATTTTTGGGTAAAGGACATTGTTTTGCTGCCAAATAGGTATAGTGCTTTGCTATATTTGCTCCTAAACCACGACTTCCACTATGCGTTAATAAGCCAATATATTCGCCTGCAGGTAATTTAAATTCATTGTTCTCATCTGTAATATTTACAATTCCAAATTCAACAAAATGATTTCCACTTCCAGAGGTTCCTAATTGTTGATATGCCTTTGTTTTTAATCGCTTAACTAAAGGAATGTCCTTAAATTCTGAACGCTCAAATATTTCATGATCATGTTTTACCTTGTGTGTTTCTCGCATACCGAACTTTGTGTGTTCTGAAAGGATGCTTTCTAATTGATGTCTTTTTCCTTTTAAATAAGATGCTTTTATCGGATAGACAGTTAAACACATTCTACAACCAATATCTACTCCTACTCCATAGGGGATTACAGTGTTTTCAGTAGCTAGTACACCTCCAATTGGTAAACCATAACCTGAGTGTGCATCGGGCATTAAAGCGCCTTGTACAGCAATTGGTAACTTTAAAGCGTTATATAATTGATATTTTGCTTGATCATCTATTTCATTTTCTCCGTAAATTGTAAAAGGAGCTCTTGTATTTTTTAATTCGTGAAAACGAACTTCTACAGGCTTTAGTAATCCTTCTACTACTTTACCCCAAATAGCATTTCCTTGAAATCTATCAGGCTCAAGTAATACTTCTTTAGCCTCTTCTAAAATACGTTCCTTCTTTTCTCTTTTCCGGTATCTGTTAATTTGCCCTAAAGCAATATTGATACTATTATTCTTTGGAAACCCTAATTTTATTAGGTCTTTTCCTTTTAATTTATTTCCCATGATTTAATTTTGAGATGTTTGATTTTAGGGACTCAACTTTGGTTGACTCCTATTTAACCTCGAATGTACTCGAGCTAACACTTCGGAAAATCTTTAGAAAAAAACCATAAAAAAATCCGAAGTTTTTGCTTCGGACTTTTTCATATATAGTATAATTAATTATCTATTTGTGAAGAAAGTCGCGAAGTAAATACTGTACACTAGAACCTGGTTCTATTACTGTACATATGTTGATTTGAAATTTAAACATGTTACTTCGTTTTAAAATTGTTTTGTGCTTTATTGCGATGCAAACATAAAAGGACTTTTTCAATTATGCAAGCCTAAAGTTAATTTAATTTACTGAAAATCAATTATTTATAGTTGTGTTTAAGCAAGAGAATACCTGTCCGCTTTTGTGCAGATATAATGAGTTTAGATAACTCTTTGATTTATTGTTATGTAGCTAAAACTTACACGATGTATTGGCATCTATTAGTTTTTGAAAAAAAATATAAAAAAAACGTCCAAAAAATCAATTTTGGACGCCTTTAATATGCTTTTTAAAGTTTTTAACCTAGAACACCGACCTAAAAAGTCGCAGTTTAGCGCCCATTTTATGTAATTTAATTATGCTCATAAGCTTTTTACTTTATTTTTATAAAATATAATTAATAATTTCTTTTTTAATAATGCCTATGGTATTGGAAGTATTTCTACTACTTTTCCATAAACATTTTTTGTCCATCCGTTAATTCTACCATGATTGTTACCAATCAATAGTCCTCTTTTATCATTTTTACCTTTTACAAGATGTGTAAAACAATTTCCACGAACCTTGCAATAAACAATATCTCCAGCTTTACAATCTTTCCAATTAATAGGAGCTAATTTTACTGGTTGTTTAGATTTTAAAAGAGGTAACATAGAATTACCTGGTTCTTTTGATATAATGGTTTCTCCATTAGTCAATTTTTGAATTTTCCAATTCATAATACTATATTTTATAAATTATGTAACGCATTATTGTGTTACATATCTTACAAAAATTAGATAAGAACCTGTGAATGAACTAAGGCAAAGATGAATAAAATACTTTTAAACTTCCAAATTTAGCTTGTAAAATTTTGTTCTGATAGTAACTAACAGGTTGTTTACCTCTTTCATATCAGGCTTTTCTTTTAATTGTGCTTTTTCGTATAAAATATCTAATTTCATTCTCAATTCTTCAGCTTTTTCAACTAAACCGTCATATTCGAAATCAGCATTTTTAATTGAAAGTAAATAATCTCTATCCTCTCTTTTAACTTTTATTTTGGCTTCCTCTGCTATTTCCTTTGCCATATGTAGCAAACGAAATGTATGCATCATGTTTTTAGCGTCATAATTCTTATTATGAGAAATATTGTTTTTATAACGTTCATCATTTCTTTGTTCTACCCATAACCAGTACTCTCTATATTTTTTACAATATGATGAATATCCATCTAAATTAAAGTATAACATAGCTATTGGCTCCTCCTCCCTTGGTATTGAACTTAAACATACTTCGTTTGCTTTTTCTTTTGAAATACCTTTATAAAATAAATTTTCATTGTAAAATAAATTATAACAGTTTTTCATGTGAGCAATTTTTGCTAATCCACAATGTTTACTTTTTAAATTGCGCTCTTCTAAAAATAGCTTTAAAGGAATAGATTTTTTATCTTTTCTTATAAAACAAAAATCATCAACAGACTTTCTTTGCTTTTCAACAGGGTTGACTATTTTTTTATTCAATCCCCTAGCCTTTTTTATCTGTGTAAATGCATAATTTGCAAATGTGTTTTTACATAATTTTGAAAGGAATATTTCTTTTTTTATTTCATCAAACAAAGGATTTTTTTGTAAAATAAATTCATCAGATACGTTTAACATTTCAAGAATGTTTGGATTATTTTTTAAACATAATTCAATGAATTTTTTTAGTTCATAATACACTATGTCATTTGTTTCATTATTAATTTGGTCTGTATAATTTAGAGAATAGAATTGTTCTTTAGGCAATATAAATACACCTCTAATGTCAGTATCTGAATTAGGTGTAGCAAGGCCATATGCTCTACTACCACTTGTACATTCAAAAATTATACTACCAGATTTTTTTAGTTCTTCAACTGTTTTCATAAGTTAATGTTTTATATAAAAAACAATTTATTCTCTCAATATTGGGCTTACCAGATGAAAGTGTTTTAGCATATTTACTATTTTCAGTTATTAAGTCTGAAATAAGATTTATAACTTCTATATTTTTAGAATGTAAATAGGCTTCGTTTTCATTACTTTTAATAGCTATTAAATCTTTAATCTCCCTTTCTAAATTAGCATTTATTAAACTAAGCATTTTTTCAAAAACAACAGGAGGTAATGAATTATTCTCTAATATCCACTTTCCAGCTAATGCTGTTCTTAAAGCGTAAAATAAGTCCTTTAATTTAATTTTTTCGTCCATTAATTTTCCTTCGTATTTTTTACTCATACTTAAATAATGAAACATAGAAGCTATTGGTGAAAAACATTCTGTTCCAATTTCTCTTAATTCAGTAATTAAATTACTATTTCCTTTATAAATAATGGGAGAAAATAAATGTTCTAACGCTGGAACGTTAGATTTCATTATCAATTTTAATTGCTTTTTGAGTTCCCAACCTACAGAATCAAAATCTCCATCCATTATATCAATAGTATCCTTTTTGTCTGATACTGATAAATACCAATCTAATGGTTTTGAATAAATAAAACGTACATCATAATCTGAATCTGGAGAAGCAAAGCCCCAAGCTCTACTTCCAGATTCACAAGCAAAAAGTATTCTCGCTTTTCTATTTTTTTCTATCTCTAATAACTTATTTTTTATTTCTTTTTTCATTTTCTTTTTTTATATTTTTCTACTAATACTTAATTTAATCCTAAAAAATTAAGAAGAGAATCATAAAACTTATTTGTTTTTCTTTTTTTCGGAATATAAGATTCTATATCCTCGTTATCTTTTTTAGCATAATTAAAATTGTTATAATTTTTATCTGTCAAAAAGTTATCCCAGTCTTCATTTTCTTTATAAAAATTAAACATGTCAATGACAATTTTTGAATATTCCTTTGTGTTCTTTATGATTTGTTCTTTATCTATTTCACTGTAACTATACCCTATTTCTGAAATAAAAACACTTTCGTTATTAAGTCTATAAAAGTTATAGAAAACATTGTATTCATAGTTACTTTCCACATATTGATCTGAAAGGTATTTAAGACTATTATCAAATTCTTCTATGTTTTCATATTGTATTATTTTTAAACAATTCTCATAAACATTTAAGCTTAATAGTTCATTTTTAGTGAAAAGCTTTTTTATTAAACTCTTTAATTCTTTTTTTGAATTTTTAGATTTATAGTTAATACTAACAATATCAAACAATAAACTATTACTACTAAATTCTGCTTTCTCTGTTAATTTATATATAAATCCCTCAAAAGTTTCAATATCAATTTTGTTTATCAAAACTTCATATGCTTTTTGTTTTAAAACTTTACTAATCCCCATACTTTTTAAGTAATTATTTTGTTTTTCTAAAAATATAACTAATTCACTGATAGATTCTAAGTTCCAAATATCTTCACTATTATTGATAGTAAATGATTTTACTTTTGATTTTAATACTTCTGAGGTAATTTCATTAATATTTAAATAAGTTTTTACTTGAATTAGGTAATCATCCACATTTATTACTTCATTATTTCAATCAGTTATGGCATAAAGTAGATGGTTATATCTAGCATTAATTATTGGTTCTATATCTAATAAATTGATTATATCCTCATCTGTCATATCAATTATTTATTTCTTCTTTTTCGTTTTTTCCAAGGTGCATTTTTCTGCCAATCACCCGCCATAATACAGCCATATGGTAAAACTTCATCTATTACATTCCCTAAACCAAACTCTTTCATTTGATTACGTACTGTTTTAGCGTTTTTATAAGCTGAAGGTAACTCAGTAATATCAATTTCTTCTGAGAAAAAACGAATATCTAAACCTTTTGTTTCTTCTTCGAATATTTCTTGTATTGTTCCTTTTTTACTTTTTCTATGTTGTGTTCTGCTCACATTTCTTCCTGCTCCATGTGGCGCAAAACCTAAATTGTTTTCAGTAGTATTTCCTTCTACAATTAATACTGGTTCAGCCATATTTAAAGGAATCAACCTTGGCCCAGTAATATCAGGCATAAATTTAGGATTTAATGGCGTTGCTCCTTTGGCATGATAGAATAAATCACCATCTCTAAAAACAAAATTATGCTCATTCCAAAATCGATTTTCTTTTATAAGTCCTAATTTTTCTAGAGTTGCATCATGCAATACTTCATGATTTTTTTTAGTCCATTTACGTATAATTTGTAATGCCTTCCAATAATTCTTTCCTTCTTCAGTTTCAAATGGAATCCATGCGTTTTGTCTTAAAGTTTTAGGAGATAATTCTTTTCTAAATTGCTCAGCTATATGCATTCCTCGTTTATATAAATTAGCTCCAAATCCCCTACTTCCATGATGTGTAACCATCATTGTGTTTCCTGTTTTTTTAGACCTACCAACAAATAAAAAATGATTCCCATCTCCTTGTGTTCCCAAATGACTTCTAGCTGCAGAAATCGATTTTTGATTATTTAGAAATGGATTAGCTTCTATTTCAGCTAATAAATCCATAGGAAAACGAAATTGGGTATTTCTATCTCTACCACCAGATCCAAAGTGAGTTACTGAATGTGCAGCATCTAAAACATCTTTAGGATTAGCTTTTCCAAAATCTGTTAACATTACTGAACAGCAAATATCAGCACTATGCATTCCTGGATGTATGGCATTTTTCGCTACTACAATTCCTCCTACAGGAATAGTTCCTGAGGGACCAGTTGGACAAGCATCTGGCATGATTGCTCCGTTAACTATTGTTGGAGTTTTCATCAAGACTTCCATAGAAGTAACTACAGAATTAACATTAATTTCTTCTAATTCATTTTCAGCCTTTATATTTACTTTAAAATCCATTGGATTATCCAACAATGGTATCTCTGGTCCTGATTTAAATTGTTCTAAATACTCTAATATTTCACTTTCAGATAGCTCATTTTTATTTAAATACTCTATAGCTTCAGGAAACCATTTCCCTGATTTATGTCCCAATGCTATTAATTCTTTTCCTGTTATTTTCATTTCATTTTTCATAATTTTCATTTTATGTGCTCCACAAACTCCTTGTTTTGTGGAGCGATTACTGTTTAAGAATTTCTTCTTTTTTTATGATTCCGGTACAAATATTCAACTAAGGTGCGCAATCTTTTTGCGTAGTAAAATTTATTTTCTAATTTTATCAAAAAATTGATATAAATGAATTTAGAACAACGTTTTTCAGAATTGATATCTAACTATACGAATGATGCTACTATTAAAGAATTACTATGGAAAGAGATAATAACAAATTATTCTGAAAAGCATAGAGCTTACCACAATCTTACGCATCTAAAAGAGATTTTCAACTATGTTGATACTTATAATAATCAGATTGAAAACATAGATATAGTATCATTCTCTGTGTTTTATCATGATATTATCTATAACATTTGGAAAAAAGATAACGAAGAAAAAAGTGCTGTATTTGCTCTTGATTGTCTTTCTAAAATTGATTTATCTTCTAATAACTTAGATGCTATTCACAAACAAATCATAGCCACTAAAACTCATGAGGCAAATGACAGTGATACGAAATGGCTTATCGATTTTGATTTAGGAATTTTAGGTACCTCCTCTGATATTTATTCTAAATATACCAAGTTGATACGAAAAGAATACAAATCAGTTCCTAATTTTCTTTATAAAAAAGGACGTAAGAAAGTATTGCAACACTTCATTAATAAGCCCTTTATTTATGCTACAGCAACGTTTAGAGATTTATATGAAGAACAAGCGAGAACAAATTTGAAAAATGAATTAAACTCTTTGTAAATGGCTTCTAATAAAAATGCGCTAATTCGATATAAAACAATAGATCAATGTTTGCGAAATAAAATGAAACGTTGGACTTTGGATGATTTAATTGAAGCTTGTTCTGACGCTCTATATGAATATGAAGGCAAAGATGTTTATGTAAGCAAGCGAACTGTTCAATTGGATATTCAATCAATGCGAAGTGACAAATTAGGGTACAATGCTCCTATTGAAGTATATGATCGTAAGTTTTATCGTTATTCTGAAGAAGAATACAGTATTATGAATATTCCTGTAACAGATAATGATGTTCAAATTATGAATGAAGCTATTCAAGTTTTACGTCAGTTTAAAGATTTTTCATTGTTTAAAGAAATGGACGGTGTTTTACAGAGATTAGAAGATTCTGTTTATGCTTCACAAAAAACAAATCGAGCAATTATTCATTTAGATAAAAATGAACAATTAAAAGGTTTAAAATATATTGACCCTATTTATGCAGCCATTCAAAATAAAAAAGTTGTAACAATTACGTATCAATCATTTAAAGCTCGTAAAGCAAGTAATATGACCGTGCATCCTCAATTATTGAAGGAGTATAATAACAGATGGTTTTTATTAGCTTCTCATAAAAAACAATACATCACTCTTGCTCTAGATAGAATATCAAATATAGTACAAGAAGAGAATCAAGAGTATAACGATTTGCAAATTGATGGAGATACATATTATAGAGATGTAATCGGTGCTACAGTGGCTAACACTAGAGCACAACGCATTGAATTTTGGATTGATAAAGAAAACGCTCCTTATGTTATTACCAAACCTTTTCATAGAAGTCAACGTTTAATTAAACGAACCGATGATGGAGTTGTATTTAATATTTTAGTTCAAGTTAATTATGAATTGGAACGTAAAATCCTTGGTTTTGGTAACAGTATTGAAATATTAAAACCAGCACGTTTACGACAGCGTATGATAGACAAATTACATAAAGCAATAGAGAATTATACTTCTTAATTTTTTTAAGAAATACTGATTAAAAAACGTCGTTATAGAGCTAACTATGTTATTACATTTAATTGAAATATTTATTTTTTCTTTTTTAATATTATTATCATTTTTAATGATTTCAAATCCATTAAAAGTGAATAAGAAAGCTAATTTTTGGCTTGGAATCTCTTTTTGTATTTGGGCATCATTTTGGCTAGATGAAATATTATTATTAATAGGGAATACAACTATGAACAGCGTTTATAAAAGTATAATTTCCTTTATTCAATATTTAGGGCCCTTAGTATTTTATTTAAGTTTTGTGTTTTTTACAAATCCTAATTTTAAGCTTAATGTTAGTAGTATCCGCTATTTATTTCTCCCTATTTTATACTTGACAACACAGTTTGTTGCAATAAATACGAAAGCTGATTTGCATAGTATTTCAATAAGTTTGATAATTATTCATGTTCTTTTTTATTCGGTAAAATCATATTTAAGAATCAAACAACACCAAAAAAAAATCAAACATTTTTCTTCAACTATTGTTGAGATAGATCTTAAATGGCTTGAGCAAATTATATTTATTATTCTAATAACTTCTGTAGTAATAAGCATATTTAACATTGTTTATTACAAAATGCCTTTGAATATTTATATAAATCTCATGATGCTAACTACCATATTTTTTATTGCTTATAAGGCACTAAAACAAAAAGAAATATTCCCAAAGAATATCAAATATCGTAATACAGCTATTAGCATTGATAAAGACTTAAAAGAAGATATTGTCACTAAAAGAAAACTTTTTAAAGAAGAGGAACTTGTAGAGTATAAATCACAGTTAAATGCTCTTATGAAAGAACAGCAATTATATTTAAATAGCGATATAAACTTAGCTTCATTATCAGAACATATGAATATTACTCCTCATCAATTATCGTATATTATTAATAAAGGATTTAATCAAAATTTTTATCAATTTATAAATGGTTATCGAGTAAATAAAGCAAAGTCTCTTTTGTTAGATAATTCATCAGATAAACTTTCTATTTTAGGTATAGCTTTTGAAGCAGGTTTCAATTCTAAAACAGCTTTTAATACAACTTTCAAAAAGTTTACCAATAAAACACCTTCTGAGTTTAAAAAAGAACGTTCTAGTTTATAAAAAGCACTAAAATTAATTTAACTTACCTGTTAAACAGTGTTTTAAGAACAGGTTCTCTTTTATAAATCCGAACATTATCATATAGGTTCTCCCCTACTTTTGTTTATCATTTTTAAATACGATAAATGAAAAATAATGCATTTGCTGTTGTCACAGGAGCCAGTCAAGGACTAGGGAAATCATTTGCTATAGCATTAGCAAAAAGAAAATATAATGTTATACTTATTAGTTTACCAAATCAGAATTTAAAAGAGCTTTCTGTTTTTATAAAAGAAAAATATAAAGTTAAAGTGATCTATTATGAAATTGATTTTTCTTCAAATAATGATACTAAACTTTTAGCTAAAAAACTTCAAGAAAACCATGAAATAGATATCTTAATAAACAATGCAGGAACTGGAGGCACTAGAAGACTTGAAGATGTTTCTTTAGCCTATTTAAACACGATTATTCAAGTAAACATACAAGCAACTACAACTTTAATACATCAATTACTTCCAAACTTAAAAAGACAGCCAAAAGCTTATATTTTAAATGTTTCTAGCATGGCTGCATTTTCTCCGTTGGGTTATAAAACTATATATCCAGCTTCAAAAGCCTTTGTGCATTCTTTTTCTATAGGTCTTTCAGAAGAGCTAAAAAACACATCAGTATCGGTAAGTGTAATCAATCCAGGGCCAATGAAAACGAATCCAGAAATAACGGCTCGCATAGAAAAACAAGGAGCTTTAGGAAAATTGACTTTACTAGAACCTGAAAAAGTCGCTGAATATTCTCTGAAAAAGATGCTCAAGGGAAGAACTTTAATTTTAGTGAATCCTATAAGTTGGTTTTTTTCCACGCTGTTACCTACTTGGATAAAAGTACCTATGATGACTAATATTATTAAAAGAGAAGTATAATATGCAACAATTATTTGTTACGGGAGTTAGTGGTTTGTTAGGTACAAATCTATGTCATGATTTATTAGATAAAGGATATCATATCAAAGGTTTAGTCAGAAATAAAAATAGTTATAAGGGGAATCTTCATAAAAATTTAGAATTGGTTGAAGGTCATCTTTTCAGTGATTTTGAAAACTTATTAGCTACTATTGATGTAGTTATTCATATTGCAGCAATTACTGATCAAAGTTTAGTTAATTATGATGAGTATTGGAAAGTAAACTGTAATGCTACTATCCAATTACATAATACAGCTGTAAAAAATAAAGTGAAGCGATTTATATTTGTAAGTACTGCTAATACTATAGGTTATGGTTCTATAAAGAACTTGGGTACTGAGCATAATGAAATGAGCTCACTGTTTAGGAAGTCATTTTATGCTAAAAGTAAGTACGAAGCTGAAAACTATTTAGTAGAGAATCATCATAAAATGGATACTATAATTATCAATCCTACTTTTATGTTGGGAGCTTATGATTCTAAACCTAGCTCAGGTAAAATCATATTAATGGGATGGAAAAAGAAAATTATATTTTATCCTCCAGGAGGAAAAAATTTTGTACACGTAAAGGATGTATCACAAGGTATTATAAATGCTATAGATAAAGGTATCTCAGGCGAAAAATATCTTATCGCTAATGAAAATTTAAGCTATAGAGAATTCTTTAGGAATTTAAAAACTATTGCTAATCAAAAATCATTAATGATAATGCTTCCAAAACAGTTCCTTAGAATACTTGGTTATTTTGGAAGTTTTTTGAGAAAGTTTGGAATTACATCCAGTTTAAGTACCGCAAATATGAAAGCTTTATGTATTGATAATTATTTTTCTAATGAAAAATCTGTAAAAGACTTAAAATTAGTTTATCAGCCTATAGATAATGCTATTACAGATGCTATTGATTATTTCTCTAACCTTGATTAAACAAAGCTTATATATAGGTTACCAATACAAGTAACCTATATATAAGAAAGTTATTAGTTATGAATTAACTTTTTAGCAATCATTTGTTCCCCATTTTCCGTAATTGTAAAACTATTTATATCAGTTGCATTATTCATAAACATGAGGGACGCATTTCTATTAGCTATAGAAAATTTAGTTTCTGATTTAGGAATTAATTGCATTAAAGGTCTTCCCGGGAACTCTATATACAAATTACTTTGTTTTATTAATACTTTGATTAAATGTCCAGATTTTAATCGGTATTCTCCTACATAATTTTTTAATATGGATTTAGAGATATTTATAGTTTTAGGAGTTTTATTAGTATACACAATACCTAATTCTTTTAATGATTTTATAGAAGTAGTAATAGTAGGATCTAATTCCAATGCTTTTTTATAAGATTTAATAGCGTTTTTTGTATCGTTTTTACTTTTATAACCATCACCCAATGAATCCCATAAATTGGCATTGTCTGGAAATAAACGGACATTTAGTTTGAATAATTCAATCATCCAATTAGAAGATTGATTCCTTTCTAAAAGCATATAACCTATTTGGTTTAATACATTACTATCTGAAAAATCTGATCCGTATTTTTGTTTAATTAATGATAATAATTCTTTTGACTGATTAACGTTATTCTTATCAATAAAATCTAAGACTAAAAGATAAGGGCTTTTCTGAATAGGTTTAGGTGAATAATTTTGAGCAAATAGCATTTTTTCTAATTGCCATATAATTTCTACTTCTCTACTGTAAGCGTTTGTGAAAAATATTAATACCGTGTCTTCTTCTGGCAACCACATGAATTCATGAAAAAAGATACCATTTGATCCATTATGTGTTACTATTTTAGTTTTTCTATCTGAATTAAAAATAGCCCAACCATATGCATAATGACTTAAGTCGCTCCCCTCCTGTTCTTTTATATATGGAGTTGTTAAAAGCTTAATCGATGATTTTGACAATACAAGGTTTGAATTCAATGCTTGATACCATTTATACATATCCTCTGATGTTGATTGTATTCCTCCATTTCCTTTTAAAGCCCAAGATATGTTGCCTGCTTTTTGAAAACGGGGAATCATAGCTCCCCAATTTATAATTCCATTGACATAACCGTTTGCTAATTTTTTATTTTCCCATTTAGGCATTAAATAACCTGTATGCATCATACCAGATGGTTTAAACAAATGTTCTAACAAAAATTCTTCATATTCTTGTTTAGAAACCAATTCAATAATACGTGCTAAAACACTATAACCAGCATTTGAATATCTGTGTTTTGTTCCTGATTTATAACGTAATTTTGTATTGAACAACGTTTTAAAAAAATTATTTGTAGATATATCTTCAAAATCACCTATACCTATTCCACCTACTAAACCAGAAGCATGTATTAATAATTGATGTATAGTAATGTTCTTCTTGTCTTCTGGTAAATTTTTAAAAAAAGTTGCTAATTTATCCGTTAGTTTTAACTTATCTAATTCTACTAATTTGAGAACAGCTGCCGCAGTAAATTGTTTTGTTACTGACCCTGTAGAAAAAACAGTTTCAGAAGTTATAACTTCTTTCTTTTCTCTATTAGCTATCCCATATCCTTTGTTCAAAAGGATTTTTCCGTTTTTAGCTATTAATACAGCTCCGGAAAAACCTTTTGCTTGTCCTTCAGTAAGATATTTATCTATTTTTTTCTCTAAAGCCTTGTTATTGTTATCTAAAGATTGAGAGTAATTAAGTTTAGTTGTTAAAAACAGAATTAGAATGATAATTTTTTTTGTTGTTGATTTTGGTTGATTTGAAAACATAATTTTAACTTTTATTACGTTTTATTCTTTCTACAAACCTTTTCAAGATGTTTTTAAAAATATTCAAGCCTCTTTTAACAAAGTTTTTTTCAAAATTGCTAATACTTCCTTTGATAAACTCCATATCTCTTTTTATAGAATCTTTTTCAAACTGACTGATATTTCCTTTAATAAATTCTAAATCTTTTTTAATTGAGTTTCTTTCAAACTCAGTTGTTTTACTTTTTAATTCAATGATTAATTCTGACATAATTATATTTATTTGTTTACTCTGAGATGATTTATTCCATATGTTTTTTAAATCATCCCAAGCTTCTTGTTGTTTAGTATCCATATGACTTTATTTTAGAGGTTATACAATCCAATAATATTTTACGTATTCGCTTCATTTTTACTGCTATATGATTTTCAGTTAAATCCTTTGTTTTAGCAATTTCTTTATAAGCCAATCCTTCTAAAGAGAGAATTACAATTGATTTATTTTTAGGAGTTAATGCTGAAATACAATTTTGCAATGCTTTGTATTTTTTGTCTTCTAAGGATGTTGTTGTTGTTTCTTTTGAAGTAAATTGAATAGCATCTAAACGTATTGTTTTGTAATTCTTTTTATTAAGTTTCTCTTTTGAACGCATACATACATTTAAAGTAATTCTGTAAATCCATGTATCAATACTAGATTTTCCTTTAAATGAAGCATATGACTTCCAGATTTGGTATACTACTTCTTGAAATAAATCTTCAGGTTCTATGGGGTTTACAGCATAAATTCTACAAATCCTGTATATCTTTTCTTTATTGATTTCTATGATCTGTTCGAAAGTTTGATTTTTTTGATTTTGCATATAATTTCTTTTCTCTTTACCTATTTAGTACAGAAAGTTTTAAAATATGACAAAAATTTTTAAAAAATATTTTCTCCGTTAAATAAGTTGATTATGATTTATGAATTTTTATAAATAAAAAGAGAGAACATAATAGTTCTCTCCTTAGTATTATATTTTATAAATAAGATTTATCTCTGATAATTTTCAATTGTTGAACTTCCATTAGGTTTTATAAACTCATATGTATAAAGATTGTTAGCGTTCCATTGGTAATTAATCCTATACTCTTCAGTATTCAATTGATAAGTTAAAGAATATGAATTGTTTCCAACTGATGTGAAGCTTGTTATTTCAGCTCCAATAAGAGGTTCTAAAGCAGGACGTACACCTTGACTCACGGCTTGTGGTATAATTTGATTTTCTGGTGCCGAAGTATTAGAGTCTATGGTTACTACACCTCTCATTCCAGCAATAAAATATGGATATTCGGTAATTGTATGATATTGATAGCTACCATCATTAGTAAATCTTCCTAAATACTCATCTAATTGTTCTGTGGTTTCTCCATAAACAGGAAAACCATCTAAAGCATAAGCTATAGGATTTCCTATACCAACTGTAGCTTGTAAATGAAGTGGTGGTAAATGGTAATGATAATCATCAGCTCTTCCACAATGACCTCCCCATTTATCTAATTCTCCAATAATATTTGCATCTTCTCCTCTATTATTAAGTGGGTTAAAAATTGGAATACCATTAGCTGCAATGGCTATTGCCCCTTTTAATAAATTAGTTTTAGTATCTAAAGGATTATCTGATAATGTTGGTTGAATAGGAATAGCCCAATTATTAGATCCTGTATAAGAATGATTTATAGGTACTTGTTGTTGCCAGTTAGTAATACCTGTCATCATCTCATGATTTGGTAATCCATTACTTTCTATATAAAACCATTCATTGTCAGAAGTTGTTGAAACATTTGAAAAATTTCCGAAAATTTTGGTCAAAAAGCTTATGTTATTGGGAGGAATAATATTATTTATTGGACTACTTATTATTGAATCATCACCATTACTACAAGCAGAAATTGTAAGAATACCTAAGCCAATTAATCCATATAGTATGTTAATTATTTTTTTATGTTTTAAGTATAAGAGAATTGAAACACATATTAGTAAGCAACCGAAACCTAGAGATAATATTATTTTTGAAAAATTTCCTGATTTTAATTGCTGATGATTAAGGTGTGAAATTTTAAGATATTTTTTTAAAATAGTTTCTTGACCTTTGGAAGAAAGATCTTCAATATTATAAACAAGTAATTTGCGTTTTTGATTTAGGAAATAGACTTTGCCATCTTCATATTTTAGAAGTTCTGCTTTTACTTCTTTATTGTTTATTACCCATTGCTTTATGTTGTTGTGTCCTCCATCATGAGCAAAAGTTGATATTTGAAATGAAAATAGAAGAAAAAGAATTAATAGATATTTCATAAATATATTGTTTTAATATATATCTTTTAAAAAGATGATTTTAAATAAAATTGTAAGCTTTTTATTTAGACCCTCTTTTTTATTAAAAGTTGAAATACTTATTAAAAATATACCTTATAAGAACAGTTTTTCTTAGTTATAAGGATATACTAAAAATTTATATTGTTCAGGACTATTAGAAATTTTTGCGAAAAAATCTTTATTTACAGTCATATTCAGTTCTAATTCAGGAAATTTGATATCATATTTATTTCCACATATCTTAACTAGTCTTACTAAAATTGGTTGAGCTTTCATTATTTCTTTAATTTTTTAGCTAAGATACTATGGCTATTTACTTGTTTTTTAATCTGTTAGTTTAAACAGGGTGAAGTGTCGACGAAATGAAGAAAACGTTCGATAAACTAAAAATTGAATTATATAGTTGTATTACAGATTTTTAAATATTAGTTTGGCTTTTAATAGATTTAAAAACCAAACTAATAATACTTTTATATTAAAGACATTGAATTCATTGCACAATGTGCAATAATAAGCGGCCATAAATTTCTATCAAACTTCACGTAAGCTATTCCCATAATAATTCCAACCAAAGCAACAGACAAAGATCTGTCAGAAATATCATATGAATGTCTAAATCCCCATATACACGCTTGAATTATGATTGCTAAAGTTGTTTTAAACGATGTTTTTTCAAAAAGCCTCTCTAACCAAGTAATCAAAAAAGCACGCTCTAAAAGCTCTTCTAATGCAGATTGAAGCCAAATAAAAATTATAATAGAAAATACATATCCATAATCTCCATTGCTTAACGATTTTCCTGTTTTTATTCCTCTAGTAGGGTTTTCTTTAACTAATGAAAAAGATTCTTGAATAAATTTAAAAATCAGAAATGTTACTATTATAACTAAAAACAAAAAAACTGCTTTCAAAAGTGTTATAGAAATACTTTTAGGCCTTTTCAAACCTATTGAGCTCCATGTGACTCCTCTTCTATTCATTTGCCATGTAGCAACTATAAAAGTTGTTCCTGAATACAAAAATGTATTTACTAAAAAGTGTGTATTAGGAATATGTATTTCTCTAATAAGAAACATTATTGCTAAGTATACTATCAGATCTAAAAAATAACTTAATTGATTATTTTGTTTTATAAAACTGGTCATCTCTTACAAATTATAAAACCTTACTCATTTGTTTCTTAAATCTTTCTAGCGTTGTTTTATAGGATTCTAATGATCTGTGTGAATGCTTTTTTGCTAACGCTACAGCTTTTTCATAATTTTTAAGTGCTAAACTATATTGCTTGTCTTTTTCATAAGCCTCTCCTAAACTATCATAAACATTAGGTTCATCTGGAAATAAATGTACATTCAATTTGAATAAGCTTATTGCAAAGTCTATTTCTTTTTCTTTTAAAAACTCATAAGCTATAATATTTAACCTCTGAGGATGCTTAAGTGAATATTGATTATTATTAATATAATTAACCATAGCATCAAATGAGTTAAGACTTTTAATTTTATCTCTATTTTTATAGATAAAAAAACGTAATCTTTCTTTTGGTAAAGGATATTCTTTATTGTAAAGAATTCCTTCAATTTGACGTACTATATTTCTAGAAATTAAATCATAATTAGATAAGGCTATAATGGTATATTTATCTTTTAAATATCTAGAAAAATATGATGAAAATCCAGGCATACCACCGCCATGCCCTACTACTTTATTACCTTGTCTATTTTCGACCTGAAAAGCTAAACCATAGGTTACTTTTAAGGCTTTAAACATTTTCTGTTTAGAAATTTCATTAATCAAAGTTGAATTATAAAGCCCTTGGTCAAACTTTAGCATATCTTTTACGGTTGATAAGATGCCTCCATCTGGAAACGGAGAGCTACCATAAGGAGTATTATTATAATATTTTCCTGATATAGATTTTGAGTAACCTGTAGCTCTGTTATTAACTACTTCATCACCAAATTTCATTATAGTATTCTTCATTTTCAAGGGTTCAAATATATTTTTAGTTATATATTCTGAATATGATAACCCCGTTATGTTTTCTATAATAGCTCCTAATAAAATCATTCCTGAATTGGAATAAGAAAACCTTTTATCTGGTTCTTTAAAGACTAATTCTTGTTGATATATGATTGGTAGTAAATCGTTAATTTCTTTAAATTGATGTCTGTCAGACCTATAATCAGAAGCTCTCATATAATTTCCAACTCCAGATGTATGAGATAATAGATGAAATATTGTAATCTTATTTCCAAAAGGAAAATCTTTAAGATACTCAATAACAGGGTCATTAATATTTAATTTCCCTTGTTCTTCTAATTGCATTATGGAAACACCAGTAAACATTTTTCCCATTGATGCAATATTGAATTTTGTATCTATTGTATTTTTAACACCATAACTTTTATTAGCATCTCCACACGCTCTTTGATAAAGTATTTTACCATTTTTAGCTAATAAAACAGTTCCTGAAAATTGATCTAATTCGATATATTTTTGAATGGATTGATCAATTTTTGCATTGAAATTTTGAGCATAAAAGTTGGATGTTAAACAAATGATTAGATAAACAGCTATTTTATTCATAGGTATATAATTTTATTTCTATTTCGAAGTTGAGAAATTTGATTTTTCTACTAAAATGAAATATACCTAGAAGCGTTTTTTATAGAAGTTTAACTATTTTCTATCTACTTTAAAAAATCACCTTCTATAAACTTTTGAAAATTTTCTTTATACTTTTCAGAGATAGGAATGTATTTTTCACCAAAGACAATTCGATTTCTTTCTACGGTTGTTATCATTTTTAAATTAACTAAAAATGAACGATGTACACGCATAAAATATTTGTTAGACAATTCTTCTTCAAGCGATTTCATACTTTTTAAAGTCAGATAAGGTTTTTCTGTATTAACTGTATAAAACTTTAAGTAGTCCTTCAATCCTTCCACATAAATAATGTCTTTTAGATTTATTTTAATCAATTTATAATCTGATTTGATGAATATATAATCATCCATTGAAGTTTTACTTGGTACACTATTAAAAAGTAACTGTTTAGCTTTATTAGCTGCTGAAAAAAACTCAGTATAACTTATTGGCTTTACTAAATAGTCAATAGCATTTACCTTATAACTTTCGAGTGCAAACTCTTCAAAAGCAGTAGTAAAAATGACTTTTATATTTTTATTTAAAATCATTTTTGAGAATTCAATTCCAGACAGATTAGGCATTTGAATATCAGTAAAAATTAAATCTATTGTTTCATTTTCTATGATTTCAAAAGCTACAATAGCATTATTACATTTAGCTTTTAATTCTAAAAAAGGAATAGAATTAATGTAACCTTCTAATAAATTTAAAGCTAAAGGTTCGTCATCAATCAAAATACAAGATAGTTTCATTCTTTAAATTTAAGTTTTAATTCGGCAATGAATAGATTAGCTTCTTCTTTAACTTTTAGTTCAAATTTCTTTGGATATACTAATTCTAATCGTTTTTTTAAGTTTTCTAAACCAATACCAGAGTTAGTTACTTTTTCTTTTTCAGGGAATGAAGAATTTACTACCCTGTAATTTATATATTTTCCATTTATACTTAACTCTACATTGATAAAACTAGGTTTTACAGCATCAATACCATGCTTAAATGCATTTTCTACAAATGAAATTAATAACAAAGGAGCTATTTGTATTGGCTGATTTATGATAGGGAAGTTCTTTTTTAATGTTACATTAGATGATACTCTTAATTGCATTAATTCAATATAACGTTCTATAAATTCAATCTCTTTAGTTAAAGAAACCTTGCTATTAGAGGCTTCATGCAATAAATAGCGCATCATTTTGCTCATAGTATGTATGGATTCTTTAGCTATTTCAGGAGCTGAATCAACTAATGCATAAATATTGTTCAGTGTATTAAATAAGAAATGTGGTTGTACTTGGTATTTTAAGTATTTAATTTCTGAATTTAATTGTGTTTGTTTTATTTGGTCTAGTAATAATTGACTTTTACGAAACCTTGTATTAACCTTTAAACCAAGGCACATTCCAATACTTAAGATAATAGGTAAAATTAATTGGATAGTAGTCATTGCTCCGTTTCTTACTTGCCGTACAATTTTACCATCAACTGTGGGATGAAATAAGCTTAATTTTAACGTATGTCGTAATAAAACATAAAGCAGTATTATTAACAGAATGTTGAGTATATAGAATACCGGTTTCTTATTTCTAAAGAAAAAAAGGTCTACTAAAACAAAGTAATTTATATAAAAAGCAATAAAAATACATGTTAACGACACCCAGTTTCTGTGAATAAGGTACTCTTCATTTAGTGAAGCTAAAGGGTAAGTAAACAAAAGCAACCATATTAGAATATGGAATAAAATTTTTAAATACCTTCTTTCTTGAGCGTCTATCATAATAAAAAACTAAGGTAAAATAATCTACCTTAGTTTTTATTATTTTATAGATGTTCTTTTATTTTTTATAGACGTTTATAGATATTTCATCTATCTAAAGTAAATAGTTTAATAATCTTCTTAGCTTCTCTAATTCCACTTAAATAAGCTCCATGGACAGTACCTCTATAATCTACGATTGTGTGTTCTCCTGCAAAAAATATCTTATTATTAATTGATTCTTCAAATACTTCAAAGTATTCAGGAGTTGTACCATTTGTTGCAAATGAATAAGAACCAAATGTGTATTTATTTGTATTCCATTTAGTTCTTAAAATATTAGTAGGATTTGGAATGTTGGAACCATAAATAGCTCTCAAATTTGTCATTATCTCTTGAGTTACTTCTTCATTAGACATGTATTCTGTCTTTTTAGAAAATTCTCCAAACGCAAAAGTCATTAAGGCATTTATTGGAGCAAACTTATTCATATTCATAAAATAATTAAACTTTCCTCTTTTTTTAGGAGTATAACCAATGTATTGTAAATCAGTATTCCAAAAAGGTTTTTCCCAAGTAAGTAAAAATTTATTTACTGAACCCATTTCTAAACCTTCAATAGCTTTTTGAGTTTTTTTAGGTAGTGACGGTATAAAGGTTATATTTTTATTCTTTAAAATACCTAAAGGGACTGTTACCAGTACAAAATCTGCTTCATATATATTTTCATTAGTGGTTATAAGAACAGTATTGTTAGCATAATTAATATGGGTTACGTTATTATTCAATCTAATATCTATTCCTTCAGCTAAATAATTGGTTAAATTATCATATCCATTAGTTATTATAAGATCATCTCCTCCAAAAGCTTCATCATCATAAAAATAAGTAGATGATAATTTATAAATATCTCCTCCTGTATCGAATTCTAAATATGCAGAAAGCATATAAGTCCAAAGATTATTATCTATATATTTTGGAAATTTTTTATAAAATCTTTCACCAAAACTTTGGTTTTTCTTTCCTCTAATTCGATTTATTTTCCTTTTATATTTTCTTTCTTGTCTCTTTAAAAATCTAGCTTGATATTTAGTTCCGTCAATATTATATACTTCAGTATTATTATCATCTGTTAAAAATGTTTTAGCTTTAGATAGCTTTGCTATAGTTGTTATAGGATTACCTTTTGGACCATGAATCCAGCTTGCACCTTCATCAAAAGCGATTCCTAAGCTTCTATCTGTTTTTAATCTACCTCCTACTTTATTTTGAGCTTCTAAAACAATAGGATTAATGCCTTTTTCTTTAAAATATTTTGCAGCAGCTAATCCTGAAATTCCTGCTCCAATAATGATTACTTTCTTTTCCTTATTTTTTAGACTTTCTTGCTCTTTGTTGAAAGAAAATAAAGAAGTAGTTGCTAGTATAATTGCTATAATTGAATTCATAAAACCTTAGTTTTTTTCTAAGATTAACTTAGCAGTATTGTAACCAGATAATATAGCTCCCTGTACAGTTGATCGTTCTTCATTTAAATCATAAGTTTCTCCTGCAAAAAACACTTTGTTTTGAAGTGACTTATTTAATTCTTTTAAACTTGAAGTATCAGTTTCATTACTGGTCCAAGTGCCTAAAGTACATACTTGTTTGCCCCAATTCTTAATTAAATATTTGCCTAAATAATGTTTTGAGGCTTTTCCATTAAATATCTTATCTAATTCTTTAAGTACTTCTTTGATAATTTTTTCTTGACTCCCTAACTGATAGTACTTTTCAGCTGAAACTCCTGTAGAAAGCAGCCCTAATACATTATCTTGACTATTTTTATGGTAGGCTACATCATAAAATGTTTTTTCTCCATTTGAAGTCTCGCAAGCAATCATATCTGGATAGATTTTTTTTGAAAATTTCAAGAATAATTTAAAACCAGGTAAAAATTCTACAGATTCTATTGCTTTTATTTTGTTAGATGTTAAAGCTGGAATAAAATTGATTGCTTTTGATTTTAAAACTCCAACAGAAACAGTTAAAATTACTTTGTCTGCTTGATATTCTTTTCCTTTTTCTGTAACAATTTTAACTTTACTCCCTGTGTAATCTATTGAAGTGACTTTTGTATTGTAAATTATATTATGTTTTACATTTTTAGCAAAATTATTATCTAAATAGTCATACCAAGTTGTATTCTTAAATTTATATTCTGTAAAAAGTGAATATGCATATTCTAAGCTTGTTTTAGATACTTTTTTGTAATTCTTTCCATCAAAAGAGTATACATTCATTGGTTGATATAAAATAGTTTCAATACTAGGTTCTTTACCTTCCTTTCCAATTAATGTATTTAATATAGATTTATCCGCATGAATCCATTCGGCACCTTCATCTATAGGGAAATCGGCAAAATCATTGTTTTTTTGAACTCTTCCTCCATAATGATTTGTAGCTTCTAAAATTTTATAATTAATCCCTTTAGTATCTAGCATTTTAGCTGCAGCTAAACCGGCAGCTCCAGCACCTATAATAATTACTTCTCCTTCAAAATTATTTTGTTTTATAACATCCTTTTTCTCATTACATGAAACCATTGTTGATGTTAGAAAAAAGATGCTTAAAAAAGTGATTAAAGTGCTGTTTAAAAGTTTACTCATAACCTTTGTTTTAATATTTAGAGGCAAAGGAATAGAGAAATCTTTTTTATTTTGTTTTAACTCTTAAGTTGAGACAAATATTAAGCAAATTAGTTGTGTTAACTTATAAATAAATACAAGTAAACGTCTAATTATGTTACGATTACATTTTAGAAGGTGTTGTGTTATGAATCTTCTTAAAAGCTGTATAAAAAGCAGATCTTGAATTGAATCCAGCTTCAAAAGCAATAGATTCGTATGTATAATTTTTATATTTAGGATCTTTTAAAATTTTCATAGCCTCTTCTATTCTATAGCTATTTACAAACTCATAAAAGTTTTGTTGAAAGGATTCATTAATTACTTGGGAAAGATGATGAGATGGAATATTAATAGCCTCTGATAATTCTTTAATACGTAATTTGGGTTTTAAATAAGGTTTATATTCCTTCATGAATTGTAGTAGGCGTTTTTTAATTTCTTTTGAAGTTTCACTATTCAATCCTGAACTAGCATACTTTACAGTTTTCTTTTCTGAACCGATATCAGTTACAAGTGATAAGTTTGTTTTAGATAAATTATTTTCTGCAATGTATTTGTGAGAAAGAATAGCATCTACCGCAATCAATAGTAAAAATACACCACTCAATACTTCTAATAATGAATAAATAAGTTTATTGTAAGTAATCCCATAATAAGTTAAAAAAGTTAAAAGAAACTCTAAAACATATAATCCAATACATATTTTAATTAAAACCTGTGTATAATAAAGGTTGGAGTTTCTAATATTAGACAATTGTGTTTTTAATTTTAAGTTATAAATATCTAATTCTCTTAAGGCTTTAAGTAAAAAGTAAATATTTATAACTAGATAAAAATTCCATTCCCATATATATGTTGAAGTATCAAATATTACATTCTTTTCTAAAGTCAATTCAACTAACTTATTAGATGAACTTTGAAGAAAAATTGGAAGATAGGTTAGTAAAGCAAAAACAAAAGGAATAAAAAGTAAAAAGTCAGTCTTTTTAAAATAAAAACATTGATGCACTTGATTTCTAACATAGAGAAACAACAGCAAACCAAACAACATAAAAAAAGGTTCGTTAGTATCTATCAAATAAGGCATCTTTTTAATAATGCCTGTTTCTACTAAAGCTGAAATAAAAGAATCAAAAAGCGATAATAAAACAAATAATAGTAAAGGAAAATATCGCTTGCTTTTAAATGTTAGACGAATTAAAAAAAAGAATAAAATGAATGCAAAAAGAACTTCAATTGTAAGTAGAACATCCAAGAAATTTAATTTTTTTAACATTGTTAATTTGTAATTGCTATGAACAACAAATCTACATATAAAATAAAAAAAGCATCCTTTTTTCTAAAGATGCTTTTTATAGTTGCATTCTTACAATGTCCCCACATTCTACAAATACGGAGGCAAATATAGTTTCCTATATAATTGTTTGCAGGGGAAAAACCCCTTTTTACTACAAGTAATAATCCTAAAAAATATAAAGCATTTTTCATTGTGTTTTTTTTAAAATATTTTGAATTTGAAATAGTCTAAAAAACTATATTCGCGGCATGTGGATGTATTTAGGTTTATTGGCCGCTCTTTTTTTAGGATTACATAATTTATGTAAAAAACATGCTGTACAAGGAAACGAAGTCTTTCCTGTACTTTTAGGTACTATTTCTTCTGGTTTTTTGTTTTTAGTACCGTTTTTTATTGGTTCTATATTTTATCCTGAGTATACGCAGAAAATAGGTTTTCATATTAGCGATATTCCTTGGACAACTCATGGTTTTATTTTTATAAAATCAATGATTATGGCTTCTTCATGGATATTAGCTTATCAGGCATTAAAGCATTTACCAATTACTATTGTTACACCAATTCGTTCTGCTGGTCCTTTTTTTACTTTTATAGGAGCCATTGTAATTTATAAAGAGAGCCCTAATTTTTTACAATGGATTGGTTTTTTCCTTATTATATTATCAGTAATTCTCTATTCTAAAATTGGGAAAAAAGAAGGAATCAATTTTAAAAGAAATAAATGGATTTTAGCCATTATTGGTGCTACATTTTTAGGAGCATCTAGTGGGTTATATGATAAGTTTTTAATTCAGAATTTAAGTTTAAATCCACAAACACTACAGTTTTGGTTTTGTTGGTATACGATACTTATTTTAATTGTTATTTTATCAATAACCTGGTTTCCATACAAACAAAAACGAAAGGATTTTAAATGGCGATGGACGATTATTGCTGTTGGTGTTTTATTACAAACTGCTGATTATTTTTATTTTAAAGCGCTACAAGATCCTGATGCTTTAATAATGTTATTATCAGCTATAAAACGCAGTCAAATAATTATAGCTGTTGTATTAGGTGGACTTGTTTTTAAAGAAAAAAACAAACGAAAAAAGTTAGTTCCTTTAGCAGGTATTATGATAGGTGTGTTTCTAATTTTATACTCTTAAAATTAGAAAAGAGAATACTGCTAAATATTCTCCTTTCTAATTTATTTATTAATTAGTTTTTGAGTTTATTCAATGCTTCCTCAAGATTTTCCTTGTAAAGTCTTAATGCATTATGATTTATCTTTTCTCCTATTTCTACGGCTTTCCTATAGCAGTTTACAGCTTCATTGTAATTTCCATAAGTCAAATATGCTTCTCCTAAACTATCCCAAGCATTAGATGAATATGGATATTTAGAAGTATTATCTTTAAAAAAGTCTAAAGCATATTTGGGATAATCGGAGTTTAAAAAGTAATATCCAAATTCATTAAGAGTTCTTTCATCTTTATTAAAATTATTGATAAAAACCATTTTTAAACTATCTGCTACAGTATGTTTTTTAGCTTCTAAATGAATACTCATAAGACCTCTCATTGTACTGTTTGAAGGATTTACTTTATAGCCGCTGTATTTAGAGAGTCTGTTAAAATAATCATGCAATACAGGCATTCCTCCTGCTTCTATAAATTTTGAATAGGAACTTCTATTTGGATATCCTTTTAACTTAAATTCATCTTTTAAATTATTTGCGCGTATGTGTATTTGATGTAATATTTCTTCAGCTTTTAAATTATTCCTGTTAGCCAAGTAAATAATTGTAGTTCCATCATCATATAAAGCTATAAAAGCACTATTTCCGGCCAAAGCTCCTCCATGTCCATATAATCTTACATTTATATTTTTTTCTACAATATCATCCCAGTTTCTTACTAAACCATAACAATGCCCATGTTTGTTTGGTCTTAGCATTATTTTTGTCAATTCAGGAGATAAGAGTTTGAATGTTTTTAAAGCTTTACTCCATGTAAATAAATCTCTAACAGTAGAATGCATTCCACCAGCAGAATAGGCTGTTGACTGATCTCTAAAAGGTGCTTCAGTAATTTTCCCACCATGTTCTGATGTCCACCAATCCAATCCATAAACTTCTCTATACCTGTATCCTTTTGCTAATTCTTTAGCTACATACTCATTACTTTCAAAACCTGTGTTTTTTAATCCAAGAGGTTTTATTATTCTCTCACTTAACAAGTCTTTGTATGTCTTACCTGATACTTTCTCTAAAATAGTTCCTAACAAGTCATAACCAAAACTACTGTAATAATATGCTGTCCCTGGTTTTCTTACCAAATTTGTTTTACCTATCAATATTGCTAGCTCCTTTGGTGTATAACTTGTACTTCCAAATTCTCTTAAACTTACTCCTATGGCATCTAAACCTTCATAATGCGACAATCCTGATGTATGAGTCAATAACTGGTGAATGGTTATATTATCTTTTTTATCTTTTGGCAAATAAGGCAAATACTTTCCTATAGTATCTTGTAGATTTATTGTTTTTTCTGCTACCATTTGCATGATAAGCATTGCTGTAAACTGTTTTGTTACAGAACCAATACCAAATTTAGTATCTATTGTATTGAGTGTTTTTGATTTTCTATCAGATTCTCCATAAGCTTTTTCAAAAACTATTTTTCCATTTTTGGCTACTAAAACACTTCCACTAAATGGACTCCTTGTTTTAATTTTAATACCAGGATTCACATAGCTTTCCATTAAATCATTAATCGTTTTTGGAGCTGGTTTAAAAAAAACGAATCCTCCCCAAATTATTAATAAAGCTATAATAGCTAAGCTGATTTTTAAAATACTTTTCTTCATTCTATTTATTTCTATTCTTTTAAAATTGAATAGTAAAACTAGAATGATGGCGGCTATTATCTTATGTCAATCCTATAGCTTTTTTACCGCATTTATATGTCACTTAAAAATAAAGCGATAAATATCAGTAAGTTAATTAAGTTTAAGATTAGAATAAATTTGGAATAAAGGAAAGTATATTTTCATCCTTATTATTCAACTTAAATGCTGTTTTAGCAATTGTAAAAATATTAAACAGCACAGCTAGTAAATAATAAATCATGATGAAGAAAAGACTGTCACCTGCTCCAATAAGCAGGTTTCCTAAAAAAAGTGTAATTCCCATTCCTATCACTACAATAAAACTCCATAATAGCTGAAAACTTAAAATTTTTCCTGCTGTAGAGTTTTTATTTTCTAACTCTTCATTCATTCTCCAGAATATAGTTGGAACTATAAGGTTTATAAAAGGTAGAAAAACAAAAAAAAGTGTTACTAAGTTTAACTTTTTTAAAGGAGAAATATTTGAAATTGAAGTTTCACTTTGAATAGCTGGATTCATTAAACTTGTAATATCTACATTTAATGTTTCTGCTAAAATTTTAATCGTAAAAGCACGAGGAGTTACTGTCCCTTTTTCTATACGTTGAATAGTACTTAAAGACACATTTGCTTTCTCTGCTAAGGCCTCTTGAGAAAGTCCTAAATTTTTACGGTAAGCACTTAAATTAGTTGCTAAACTTGAATTTTCATTCTGCATAATCACATGTAAATAAATTCATTGAAATTTAATACGCAATATATAATAATTCATGTTTACTTATTCTTTTTTCATTGCTTATAAAGTGAAATAAAAAAGAAAAGAAGCCTGTCCCCCCGGAATGCTTCTTTTCTAAACTTTTAATTAAAATTGTTAAAAATGTATATCAAACTTTTAATTACACTGTAAAGATAGTTTTGAATTAGGATTAAAATTTTAAAATTAGACGAGATGGATTAATCTTTAGACGAATTGCTTTCTTTTTTAAGTAAAGCGAAAAGAAATACTGTTGTTATTTATTTGTTTGAACCATTGGTCCTAATTTTTCTCCTCCTAGCAAATGCATATGTAAATGAAAAACAGATTGCCCTGCATCTTCATTAATATTCATTGATAAACGATACCCCGTTTCTGCAACACCTTTTTCTTTAGCTATTTTTTTAGCCACTAAAAATAATTTACCAAGTATCATAGCATCTTCTTCATTAATATCGTTAATGGTAGGGATTTCTTTTTTGGGTACTATTAGCGCATGTACTTTGGCTTGTAACCTTAATGGTAGAAAGGCAATTACATCTTTATCTTCATACAAAACAGTAGCTGGAAGTTCTTTTTTTATAATTTTAGTAAATACTGATCCTTGCTTTATTTTTCTTTCTTTTTTAGCTTGATACTCTTTTGATTGAGCAAATCCAACAAAAAATTGAAACATAAGAACGATTGTAAAAAAATGTTTGTTTAGCATGTTTTGAGTTTAATTATATTTTAATGATACCTCAAAGAAAACAAAAAGATATAATATGTTTTTATATAAAAACGGAGAACATATTTAATATTCTCCGTTTCTTTATTATGTGCAAAAATATGTTGTCTATTTAGCCAATATTGCTGCTTGACCATATTGAAAATGAATTCGGTTATGACCTGGATCTCTTTTGTACATATATAACTCTTCAGGACTCTTTTCAAATAGCATGATAATATCAGATCCTCCAAATTGGAATTTACCAAACCCCTGCCCTTTTACCACTTCTTTCCCTTCCAAACCTGGAGTCATTAAAACACCGGATACTTGACACATACCTATAGGAAGTACAGCTACTTTACCTAACTCTAGTGTGTCTAAAATTATCAATCCTCGAGATTGATTAAACTCATACCCATTGTCTGCTCCATCTGGTGCATCCCATTGTCCATCTGGTTTTATTTGAACGTTTAAATATACTTTCCCTGATATTTTTCTACTCTCTAAGACATATCCAGAAACAGGTGTATGAAAACGATGATAATCAAATGGTCCTAGAAAATAGTGTACAAAAGTTCCTCCGTTAAAAGCTTCTGTATATTGACTTCCATCTAAAAGTTCAGTAACTGAACCTATAGAATGTGTATGTTTTAAATTTACAGAGGCTTGTTTTCCATTTTCTAATACATTCCCATTAGCATCAATAGCATAATCCTTTTTATATGTACAATCCGCTGGCGCTACTATAGTTTTGTTGTTAGTAGGATCAGTAATAGGTCGTAAAGGGCTTATTCCTGTTCCTTCTGCAGCATTATTAAACTCACGATAAAAGAACTTATTAAAGGTATCCCATTTCTCTTCATTGTCTGAGTATAAATCCCAGTTGTACATTGGATTGGTTTTAAAAGAAGCTTTTGATTTTTCTGTAAAAGAATCAGTAGTGCTGCAAAACTCTCCCCATTTATTTGCAAACGCTACAAGCCATTCTGCAAATTCTGGAAAACTTTGGATAGTTACATCAGAACCTGGTTCATTTTGATCTACTAACCAATAAAATTGGCATAATAAATCATATACTTTTTGATTGTATCCATTTTGATTTGGACCACTCCTCCATGCATCTGGATAGTTTTCAGATATTTCTTCATTAGGTACTAATTTTACATAGATATCTAAATAATCGTAATAATCTTCTATGGTTGTTGGCCATGCATTATTATTAAAAACTTCATTCAAACCATTATACAATTGATCATTTAGTTTTTCTTTAGCCATTCCAGAAGCTATTATTAAAGAAGATGTTAACGCTCCTTTTAATTTTAAATTATTATTCAAAAGAACTTTTAATTGTTCAACAACTGGCTGATGTGTTTTAGTAGTAGAATCAGCTACATTAATTGTGTTTTCCATGTTTAGTCGATTTAGTTGGTTCCTACTCTTTTATAAGGTTTTTCAGATTTCACCTTTGTTAAAAATGATTATTAATCTTATTGAAAATCAATTGAATAATCATCGTTAACTACTCAAATTTGAATATTTATAAGATTTAAATGATAAAAAACACCATAGAACTTGATTATTTTTGAATAAGAGCAAGATTATTAGGTATAAAAGAAAACTCATCTTAAAATGTTATACACTTTATTATATTTGTGAAAAAATTGCAAGAAGTTTTACTTCACATTACTAAAAAAAAGCTACTATGATATCAAAAAGTATTCTACCCGTTATTATTGTTTCAATTGTTATGTCTTTACTCTTAGCTGTTTCTAAAAAGAAACCTCGAAAAGATGAGAGTGGAAATTTAATTTTACAACTTCCTAAGCTATACCCTATAATTGGAGTTTTTGTAATCATTGGAGGTGTTGCTCTATTAATATTTGCCTTCTTTTTTGCTAAGGAAAATGATCAAATTTTAGCCATTATTTCAAGTATCGTATCTTTTATTGTGGGCTTATTACTATTTGCTAAAGGGTATATATCTTATATAAAAATAACTGATTTAGCAATTATTGAAAAAACACTCTTTGGGAAGCAAAAAGAAATCAGATGGACAGAAATTCAAGATTTATCTTTTGGAAAACAAAGTTTAGAAATGAAGATCATTAGTGCTGATAAAAATATTAAAGCACACATGCATTTAGTTGGTTTTGATGAACTAGTTTCTACCTTAGAAAAGAAAACAGGAAAAACAAGAGCTCAAATTGGAATACCTCAATAAAATGAAACTCTCTTAAAATAATAATTTTTCCTTATGAAAAAGACATTATTAATCATATTCTCTATAATTACATTAGCTTCTTGTTCTAAATCAAACAAAGAAATATTAAAGGAGGTTACTATTAATCTATCCAATATAAAAACAATAAAATATACCTCCTCTTTTGAGTTTAAGGACAAAGGAAAATTGATTTTTAAAGATTTAGATACTATATCTTTTGATTTTAGAATTGATAAATCAAATAATTTAAAATATCATTTTAATTCATTAGAAGGTGAACTTATTTACAATGGTAGTAAAACAATGCAGTCAAATCATAAAGAGAAAATTATTATTATAAATAACGATACCAGTAATGAATCTGTTAACAATCCTATACTACTTACCATAAGTGCTTTAAAACAACTCTTGCCAAAAATTATTCAAAATGATAGTATCTCTATTATAAGAAAAAATGATACTATTATTAATAACAATAAATACTTAGTCTTTAATTTTTTGCTTAAAAATAAATACATAGACTGGATTAATTATAACTTTAAAGAGAACGATAATAATGATTCTGAGTATTATTTAATTTTAAATAAAAGCAATTATTTTCCTTATAAAATAATTAGTCAAAGTGGAAAAACTGGTTTTATAAGTAGAACTATTGAAAACATGGTCTTAGATTACAAATTTGATAATAAACTTTGGACTGGAGAATATTTACCTAATGATTATCCTGTTTTTACAATAGAAGAATATCTTACTCTACGCAAAAATAGCATGCTTAACAATGTTGGAAAACAAATTACTAATTGGGTGTTACCTGAGTTAAATAATAATAGTACAGTAAATCTATCTAAATTAAAAGGAAATGTGGTCTTATTAGAATTTTGGTTTAAAGGCTGTGTAGCGTGTCTAAAAGCAATTCCAAGTCTAAATAAAATTAAAAACAAGTTTAAAAAAAACGATTTTAAAATTTATGGAGTTGAATATGTTGAAGACTATTCTAAAAAAGAACTAGAAAACTACCTTACCGATTATAAAATTAAATTCCCAAGTTTGTATAATGGAAAAAAGATGGCATTAACTTATGGAATTCAAAGAGCTCCTACCTTTATGGTTTTAGATAAAGATGGTAAAATTATAGCTATTAAAAATAGTTTTTCTGAAAAAAATATAAATGATATTGTAAAAATTATTGAAGAAAATATATAAATAGGATTCGTTAAAAACCAACTAATGTTAAATAATAAAAGAATCAGAGAACGTTTAGAGTTTGAAATGAACTTGAATTTAAATCAGTACAAGTCAATTCAAAACAAACATCAAATATTATTAGACTTAGAAAAAAGAATTTCAACGTTTGACTTTAATATTTATAAATATAAAATTGAAAAAACATTAATTTCAAACATAGAACAATGGGGAAACATTCTATCTAAAATAGAAGCAGTTCCAAAACTTGATGCTTTATTATTTGAATACGATACAACTTGGTGGAAATCAAGACAGGCCCATGCCTATGGAATTTATGATTGGAAAAGTTATAAATTAAGTGAAGAAGAAGTAGACTTAGATTTGCAATATGAAATACTTGAAGAACTAGAGCATCTTCCTAGTTTTTTATTGGAGTTTTACGATAGCTTTTCATTTTTAGATGACGATGATGAGATTGAGAAAAAATATGTTTTAGAAGATAATGAATATTGGGATTTAAAAGGTTTTGATGAATTGCATGATTTTTTATATTTTAAAGGGTGTATTGCAATACATGATGTTCTTATTAAATTACAAAAAAAAGGTCTTTTTGATCAATTCAATTTTAGACACCAAGCAATGATTTTAATTGGAGAACATGATATGGGTGAAAGATGTCTTTTAATTGTATAATAAACCATTAATCGAATAACAAATATGAAAGTTACAGCAAAGAAAAATGAACAGGTTGCCAATATGGTATTTGCTTCTATTTATCCACACTATGTGAATAGAATAGAGAAAAATGGTAGAACCATTGAAGAACTTAATCAAATTATAGAATGGTTAACAGGTTTTGATAAAAAACAATTGGATATATTCATCGAAGAAAAAGTAACTTTTAAAACTTTTTTTGAAAAAGCAACAATACATCCTAATGCGTACCTAATAAAAGGAGTTGTTTGTGGTTACAGAATTGAAGAAATAGAAGATGAATTTTTATTATATAAACAATGTAGGCGTATGGAAAAGCTTATTGATGAATTAGCTAAAGGTCGTAAAATGGAGAAAATTCTGCGACAAGAAAAAAAGTAATTCCATATTATAAATGCTTACAAACCTTAATAGTTTACTAACTAATATTCAACAGAACCCAAAAAAACTATTTTTAATAGATGGCTTTGGAGCAATATTATCTGCTTTTATGTTGGGCGTGATATTAGTGCGATTTGAAGCATTATTCGGTATTCCATCTTCAGCATTATATATCTTAGCTATTATACCTTTGTTTTTTACTTTATATGATATCTATAGCTTTAAACAAAAGCATTCAAAAACTAACGTATTATTAAAAGGAATAGCTATACTCAATCTATTGTATTGTTGTATATCATTAGGGTTTGCTTTTTATCACTTTAATTCAATTACTTATATAGGATGGTCATATATTTTAATCGAAATAACTATCATACTATTGCTGGCTTTTATTGAATTTAGTGTGGGAACTGGAGTGAAGAATTAATTTTTTTATTATGTTAAACTTACTATAAAACTGAGGTTTACGTATTAATTTTTAAAACTTTATCATTGTATTAAATTATATTCGCTTTTAACATTATTATTTAAAGTCTAGAAAGAAAATGAGTAAAAGCATTCAATCATTCTTTATAATCATCTTATTAGCTGTTTTTAGCACTAAATCTTTTTCACAGAAAATAGTTGAACATTACGCTCCTTTAAAAAAGGACAGTTTAAGAATAGGAAAAGGTCCAAAAGACTTCTTTCCTTATATTCAAGAAGGTTATACTTTAATGCTACCCAATCATAAAAAAATAGAGGGTATTCTTATCTTTCTAGAGGATTCAGGATACGATGAAAAGAACAAAAGTGCTAAACAAACTTATAGCGAAGCACTTAAAAAGAACTTTGCAGTATTGTCTGTTTCTACTGAAATTCCTTTTGATTTTTACTTTTCTAATTCTTCAATAATTTCAGCACATAAACTTATAGAAAAAGCTTTTGTTGATTATAAACTACCTAATAAAAACATATTTTTCTTAGGAGCGAGTTTAACAGGACATAGAGCCATGAGATACATCAAGGTTTTAAAAGAGAATAATATTGATTTTCAATTGAATATAAAAGGAATTGTAATTTGTAATTTTACATTAGACTGGACAAGAAAATGGTATCAACACAAACGTGAAATAAGAATCAAACGAAATAACTTATGGGAGCCTACTTTTATGAATTATATGCTAGAAACACATTTAAAAGGAACTCCAAAAACTTCGCCTAACAGCTACCATAACTTTTCAGCGTATAGTTATTATGATGAGAAAAACAGAAACATTCCATTATATAAAAATTATGCTATAAGAGCTTATATAGAGCCTGCTATTAAATATAAATTGACAAAACAGTATAAGACTCTCTATGAAAATAACTCTACAGATATAGTTAGTTTTTTAGCTGAATTAAAACTTGCAGGTAATGAAAATACAGATTTGATTGTATTACAACCAGGAGATAATCCATCAAAAAAGAAAACTGTTCAATCAACTTGGGATGCCATAAATAAAGTTGAATTAATAGATTGGATTTATAAACAAACTGAAAAATAAATTAGCCTCCTCTCCTACTACATAGATTTATATTTTATAACAACGCTATAGAAATACTGTAACATATCTATTTCTTATATGTCTTTAAGAAAAAAAAATATGAAGCATTATTATTTCTTTATACTATCATTTATTCTGAGTATTAGCTCCTTTTCACAAGAAAAAGAAGCATTTACAATTATAAAATCGGTAAAAACAACAGCTTTAAAAAATCAGCAATCATCAGGAACTTGTTGGAGTTTTGCAACTACTTCATTTATAGAAACAGAAGCTCTTAGGTTAGGAAAAGATAGTGTTTCGCTTTCTCCTATATTCTATGTGAGTCCTACTTATATAAAAAAGGCAGAAAAATTTATTCAAAAGAAAGGAGAAAGTTGGTTTGATGCTGGTGATTTAACCTTTAGTGTTTTGGATGCTTACAAGGAATTTGGAGCAGTACCTGAAGAAGTATACAACGGGATTATTGATAAAGATTGGCAACACGATCATGTAGAAATGGACAATCTTCTTTATGCAATGGTAAAATCAGTAGGTACATCAGGTTATGGACGTATTAAACCCTACAGCTGGAAAAAATCAATAAAAGGAGTTTTAGATGCATACTTAGGAACAGTTCCTAATGCTTTTATTTATAAAGGAAAAATGTACTCTCCTACTTCATTTGCAAAAGAGTTTGTTGGTATAAATCCAAAGGATTATATAGAAATTACTAGTTTCTCTCATTGTCCATTTTACACCACATTTGTTCTAGATATTCCAGCTAATTGGAATTCTAACAAATACCTAAACTTACCAATAAACGATTTCGAAAAAGTAATTGACAATGCTTTAAATTCAGGATATAGTTTGGCTTGGGATGGTGATGCTACGGAGCTAAATTTTAATTTTGAAATAGGAATCGCTAAGTTGACTAAAGCTCAAGAAAGAAAGTCTATTACACAAAAAATGAGGCAAACTGCTTTTGAAAACAAAACAACTACAGATGATCATAACATGCACATTATTGGAATTGCTGAAGATTCAAAAGGAAATCCATATTATTTATTAAAGAATTCTGAAGGAAATAATAAATATGGAGGCTATGTGTATATGTCTAAAAATGCAATGTTACTGAAAACAATTTCAGTGTTAGTTCATAAAGATGCTATTCCTAAAGAGATAAGAAAGAAATTATCTAGGTAATATTATTCCTGAAATAGTTTCAATTTTATGAGTTAAACTCACTTTTTAAGTATATTCGTTGTATACAAATATCACCAATTATAATTGCTTAAATGAAATTATACTGCAGAAAGTGTAAAAACGAAATAAGTGAACTAAATTTATCAGAAGATCAAAAAAATGAAGTTTTTAGATTAATTAGATATGGCTCTAAACTGCTTGCTATTAAACACTTAATGAATAAACATAATTTTAACCATAAAGAAGCCAAAATAATTATAACACATTTAAATCCTGAATATGGTAAGTGTCAACGATGTAATTTTGAAGGATTAAAAACTCAAAATATTGATTGTCCAAAATGTGGGGCTTTTAATTATAATATTTACAAACCTATTCTTAAATAGATTTCCTCTTTTTCATATCCAAAATCATTAAAAGCTCGATGAAAACTCCAGAAAATCAGTTAAACCTACGTGCATGCCATCCTAATTTTCAAGATTTTTTAGATATTAATGAAAGTGAATCAGAAAGAATCAGAAAAAACTATACTTGCTTTCTAGATAAGAAATATGGAGAGGAGCCATTACAAACCTTAGATATTTTCCCTTCAAAAGTTGCTAACTCCCCTATTTTAATATTCATTCATGGAGGTTACTGGAGAGGACTAGATAAGAAAAGTTATAGTTTTGTTGCAGAACCTTTTGTAAAAAACAATTTTACAGTTTGTACTATAAATTACAGACTTATTCCAGCTGTTACTATGAAAACACTCATAGAGGATGTTAGTAATGCTACAAATTGGATCATAAAAGAAGCACATACTTATAACGGAAACCCTAATGAAATAACACTTTCAGGACATTCTGCAGGTGGACATTTAGCCTTAATGACTTATTTAATAAATGAGAATTTAAGAGCTAATATTAAAGCTATTTGTAGTCTTAGTGGTATTTTTGATTTAGCCCCAATAAAGAACAGTTATCTCAATGAAACTTTATTATTGAGTGATAATGATGTAGTGGATTATAGCGTTTTAAATAAAGATTTATCTGTTATAAAGTGTCCGGTTTTATTAAGTGTAGGTTTAAATGAAACTGATTTATTCATAGAAGAATCGAAAAAACTATATGATAAAAACAAGTCTAAAGCTTTGATCCAATATTATGGTTATGAAGGGTTAAACCATTATCAAATAGTTCATAAACTAGGAGAAAAACAAAGTCCTTTGGTGAGTTTTATATTTGAAAAAAATAATATATCCATTTAAAAAATTCTTACTAGTCTTTATTTAGGTTATCATAAATACTTCCTAAGTAGCACATAAAGCTATTTCCTTTTTTTAGTAAATTAGTAACAAAAACAACAATGGAAGAATCTACAGCTAAAAAAAATCCAGCGTTTTTGGAATATGTTTATGAATTAAATGCCGGAAAAGAGCTCACAGAAGCTTTTGAATTAAGTTTAAAAGCTATTGATTCTATTAATATTTCTCAATTAAACAGAATTGGTTTAAAAGTATATGAAAAGGATAAATGGACCATTAATCAAATTATACAACATCTTATTGATTGGGAAAGAATTTGGGGTTTTAGAGCTATAATTTTTGCTCGTAAAGAAGGAACTATTCCAGAGGCACATGATCAAGAAATTATGGGAAATAACTCAAATGCTAATGAGTTAACTATTGAACAATTGATAAAAGAACTACGTGTTGTAAGAGAATCAACAATAATGATGTTTCAATCTTTTAATAAAAAAATACTCAATACTAATTGTGTGTTTTTTGAATACGAAATGCCACTTTATGCTATAGGACTTACCATTACAGCTCATCAGATACATCATTTAAATATTATAAAAGAACGATACTTACCTTTAGATTAATAAATTTCACATTTTATATAATTTCCTTTTTCAACTTATTTATACACCTATAAAACAATAATTTAAACCGTTTATTACATAAAACCTACCGTTTATTCATTTACTCTATGTATAAACACTTTTTTTGATTAAAATTAGGAATAATTAAAATATATTTTTCCTTACTATCGAATCCTTAGTCCTATTCAAAAAGTTAATAATCAATTGAATTAGGTATGAAAAAGAAAGTAATAAGTTTAAAGATTGTAATATCTTTAATAGGGATTATGTTATTGTTGAATTGTGAAAAAGAAGAGGTTTTACTTAATAAAGATTACAAAAAGTCTACTATTAAAAGTACTGAAACGGTATCCTTTAAAAACATTCATTCAAAAGTATCTTCAAGTTTTATGGAATCAAAAAATGAATTCCATGCTAAATCTAAAGATGTTGTTTCTTATAATTTAAATGAAATAATTAAACTAGTTGATACATTAAACAACACAAGGTATAGCATTAACTTTAAAATAAAAAATCAGCCAGAAAATGTTTTTTATAATTTAATATTAGGGATCAATAAAGAACAAGAAACTATAACACCTTTTGTTATAAAATATATTGCTGATAATTTCGATGAAATTTCAAGTCAAAATGGTTTAGACATGTTGAAATTTAAAGGAACTGCAGAAAAATATGATTTTAAATCATTTTTATCTAATTTAAATTTACAGTCGAAAGGAAAAGTCAATATCCCACCTTGCGATAAAACAAGTTTTAATGGTACAGGAAATGGATCTGCTGGACTAGATATTAATAATTCAAACAATGGGATTGGACATACTAATAATAGTAATGATATTATAGAAAATAATAATGACCTTGAAGGCGGACTAGTTATTTGTACTTGGAAAATTCTAAATTGGGAAGTAACTTCAGGAGATTATACTCTTCAATGGAGTACACTTCATATTAAATGTCCACCAACTTTTTCATCTGGAGGAGGAATCTTACCTAAAAGTAATGATACTCCATGCTCTTCAGAATCTAATATAATTGCTATAAACCCACCAAATACAGCTGAATGTCCTGAAGGCTATGATGAAAATGGAAATTGCGTAGAAGATCAAATTATAAATAAACTAACAGGGAAAGCTAAATGTGTTTATGAAAAATTGAAAGCTTTAAACCTTTTTAAAGCTACAATTAAAAAATTTGAAAATAGTAATAATTATAATTTAGTAATCGAACAAAATAATTCATGTAGTTCAGGTATCGATGCCTGCACAGATGGAAAAGATGTAAAAAATGGAAATATTAAAATAAATATTAGAATTACACCAGATCACCAGCCTCTATACTATGCTAGTACACTTCTTCACGAAGGAATACATGCAGAACTTTTTAAATATGTAGATGAGTATCAAAAAGGAATAGACCCTAATAATAGAAAGAATCTATTAAAATGGTATTTTATTTACAAAGGGGATAAATATCAATCAGAGTATGCTCAACATCAGCACATGGCTGATAAGTATGTAAAACCAATTGCTATGGCAATTAGAAAATTAGATAATTATTCATACCCTTTAGAATACTACATGGGGTTTGGTTGGGATGGTTTAACAAAGTATGGTTATGATGGTTATTATGACAATGGTAAATGGGTATCTTTAGATAAATCTTTAACTTCTCAATACAACATAAAGCAAAAAATAGTTAATGATAACACTAAACTTAATGGAAATGAATGTAAATAATATCTACAAATATATTTTCTTAATCATATCTTTTATTTTTTTCTCGTGTAAAGAAAAACAAAAGACTAGTATTCTAATAGAAGAAAATACTTATCAAATTTTTGAGAAAATAATAGGTGATTTAAGGGAGTCAATAGTGTTAAAACCAGGTTTTCCACCACCAGATAAGAAGAGTTATAAATTTACAACAAAAGATAGTCTTCAAGCTTATAAATGCTTTTATAAACAAACTGTGAGAAAAAAAATAATAGCTCTTTTACCTCAAACTTATATTTTAAATAAAAAATATAAAAAAGAAGTTTTGAAAACTATTAAAGAATGTACAAATAATAAGAATTTAATAAACTCATTTTTCAATTCTAAAAAGAATATTAAAATAGTTATTGATAAAATAGCTAATCATAAAAAAGACTCATTATTATATTATACCAAAAATTATGAAAAAAGATTAAGAACAGAATTTCAAGATATAGATATATTCTTAAGTTTTTCTAATATTATTTTTAACGAGGAGAAAACGAAAGCATTTTTAATTGTTGGAGTAAGTTATGAGAATTTAAATGGATTTTCTACATTGATTTATTTAGAAAAAGAGTACTATCACTGGACAATAAAGTGTAAAAAAATATTATCTATTTCATAACAATAAAGAGAAGTTAAATATAAACTCAACTTCTTATCCTATGTATAATTATCTTATTTTTTTATACCAATTCCACTTCTCTCCTTCTATGATTTTATTTCTCTTCTAATAAAAATAAAATTTTGCCCCTAATCAAAATAAAAAAATACTTAGAAGGGAATTATTGTTTTATTTAGAAGTAAAATAATATTTTCACTCTAGTAAAAATAAAACTTTCATTAGAAGCAAAATATTTTATAGATATCTAACTCTTAAAGCACTAAGTGATTACCCTTGTACAAAAACAGGTAAAACACCTATATAATCTTAAGGTTTTTACCTGAGATAGTTTCAAATTATATGATAGATTTAAGTAGATAACAATAATTTAAAACCCTTCAGATTATGAGTAACAATTCAGAAACCGTAGCAGTAGCAGCAAACTCAAGTACAAACAAAAAATACAGTTCGGGGAAGTCTCCTTCAGTAGCTTCTAATAGTAAAAATGTAGTGATTGAAGTACACGAAACTTCTAATATTGCAACGAATACCTTGTATTATAAAGTAGGAATTATAGAAAATGGTAAGATTTCTTGGGGAAAAGACCATTCATTTGACAAAGGCTTTAATCCCTCTGTAGCTATTAATGATGAAGGTATGGTAACTACAGTACATGAAACAACCAACACTGTAACATCTTCATTGTATTACCGTTTAGGAAAGGTAGATACGAACAAAAAAGAAATTAACTGGAGCACCGATTTATAAATTGCTTCTAATATAAATATATTAAACCCACTCATTGTTGAGTGGGTTTTAATTTATTTTCAATTACTTCTCTCCTATTTTCATTCTTTATAAATACTTTGTATTTTCACTTTTAAAATTGTATTTGATGAAAATGAAGTTTAAAATATTATTATTGATATCAGTAATCATAATATCTTGTAAAACGAAAAGCAGTGAAGTAATTATTAGTAATACTGATAAAGCAAGAATATTGAATGATATATTATCTGACACAACAGATTTAAAATTAATACCATACCAAAGAGTATTTATTTCTGACTTTAACTTTTTACCACAATTACCTTATCATATGATTGAAAAAGAAGGCCTATTTGAAAAAGTTAGTCACCTTAAATATCTTTCACATTATCTTAAAGAGAAGGATACTCTATTTCTTAAAAAGCAAATTGAGAAAAACAAAACATTTGATCTAAAAATGTTAGCTAAATATAATTACCGAATACTCAATACATGTGAACTTCTTAAAGAGGGAGTTACTCATGATTCTTTAAGTAAAATAGTACATGAGAGAATGACTCCTTTAGAAAGGTTATATAACGAAAGTTATTTATTAATTAACAAACCTATTTTTAATAAAAAAATGAATAGAGTATGTTTTGGTATTCATAGAGAATCTTCTGGAGAAAATTTTGTACTTGAAAAAATAAATGGAAAATGGAAAAAGATAGGTTTAACATCCACTTGGGCTAGTTAATTAAGTTATTCTAGCATGTAAACACAGCAATAAACACAGATGACGTAAAGATGTCATAAGCATGCCGTCATCAATGTCTATAAGGGGAAATTACTTTTGTTTCAAAGAATTAAACAAATAGACATTGATGAAGAATCAGTACAAAACAAATAAACAACAAACGTTATTTCAAAAAGCATGTAAACTTGTAAAAACACCTGTACTTCTTGCTTTACTCCTTACACCGATCCGATTTATACTCGAATTAATAGGCCTTCCTGAAAACCTTATATTTCTATTAGGATTATTATGGTTAACAATAGGAATTACTATATATTGGAGTATAAAGCATTATACAGATAAGCGTTTTTTTCTATTACTTCTCTTAAGTTTGGTTATATATTCACCAATATCAAGAATTCCAGTAGCCTTGGCTTGGTCGGCTGATACTCATTGGCAATTAGGAACGCATTATGGTCTTTTTTTTGATAATTTCATACAAGTGCTATGGAATCAAATCTTCTACGGATCTCTTATCCAAATAATCTCTGGATTTTTTGTAGGTTCAATTACCTTTGCTATTATGCAATACAAACAGGTTCTTAAACTAAAAAGCAATACTGTAAACAATGAATAAAAATCAATTAGCCAAAAGAATAAAGGAACTTAGGACACAGAGAGGAATGTCGCAAGAATTTCTTGCTGAAGAATCTGGTTTAAGCTTAAGAACCATTCAAAGAATTGAAAATAGCCAATCCAATCCAACAGGTGAATCACTAAAACGATTAGCCAATGCTTTACAAGTAACTCCAAGTGAATTGATAGATTGGGCTATAAAGGAGGATACTAAATATTTAACCTTTCTCAATCTCTCTGCTCTAACATTTTTATTTTTTCCATTATTAGGTATTCTATTACCATTTATCTTATGGACAGCAAAAAAAGATCAAATTAAAAATATTAATGTAGTAGGAAAAAGCTTAATTAATTTTCAAATAACATGGACACTTCTATTATTCTTTATTCCCATAGTAATGTATGTAATAGCTAGAATTGATATAGTGGAGAATATCTCATTAAGAGAGTTTTTTATTACTATAATCCTATTATATCTAATAAACTTGATACTTATATTGTTCAATACTTTACGTATTAATAACGGGAAAAACGTTATATACCTTCCTCAAATAAATTTCTTAAAATAAATTACACAAACAGATAAATCATACCTTTCTGAAAACCAATGAAATAAAATAACGTTCAAAAATAATTGCAAAAAAAACGTAATTTTCTGTCATTTTTTTTTGTGTATTTAAAGAACCGTTGTATATTTGCAACCGCTTTCAGGAAAGCAATTAAATGACCGGGTAGCTCAGTTGGTAGAGCATCTCCCTTTTAAGGAGAGGGTCCTGGGTTCGAGCCCCAGCCCGGTCACTAAAAAAGTTAAGCTTTTGCTTAGCTTTTTTTGTTTTTACACCTTTCTTCTTCTCTTCTAAACCATCAATTTCACAGTTTATTAACTAGTTTCATTGCAATTATTCTTATTATTGCAACATGCAAAATAAATATACTCTTTTAACCCTCTTATTATTTATTTCGTTTTTAGGTTTTTCCCAAGAACAGAAATTAAAAGGTCAGATAATTCATGCTGAAACTAAAAAACCGTTAAGTGCAGCACACGTATTAAACTTAAATTCGGTAGTAGGAACCATTACCAATGAAAAAGGACTCTTTGAATTAACTTCAAAAGCCAACGATACTGTATTGGTATCCTTTTTAGGGTTTTCATCAATTAAGTTAAAAGTTACCAACGATCTTTTAAAAGGAAACGAAGTAGTAATCTCTTTAGAAGAAAAACCAGAGGAAGTAAAAGAAGTAGTGATTAAATCAACCAAACTAATTGGGGTTTTAGAAGTTGATATAAAGCAAGTACCAAAAGACAAGTTTACACGTATACATATAAACGGATTGCCTCAAACATATGAAATTGGTAAACCTCAAAGAATTTCTTCTTCTCCAATAGCTAAACTATTAAATCCGGTAGATTTGGTATACAATCTCTTTGGAAAGAAACCTAAACAGCTTAGAAAGCTGAAAAAACTAAAAAAAGAAGACGATTTACGAAAAATGTTAGCAGGAAAGTTTGATAGAGAAGTAATGATGGAATATTTAGAAATGGATCGTCAAGAACTTACTAAGCTTTTAGACGATTGTAATTATTCAGAGTACTTTATAAAGAAAGCAAGCGACTTGCAAATGATTGAAGCTGTATTAAACTGCTACGAAAACTATAAAGCACTTAAAAAAGGGAAAATAGAACGAAATCGAATTCCTGATAAAAGAAATTAAACTATAAAAAAGCGGCAAAAAAATGCTGCTTTTTTTATGCTTTTAATTCAATCAAAAGAATTAAATTTACGCTTTTAAAACAACACACAAACACAACAAACATAATGATTCATTTCTTTGGAAACGTAAACAGTAAAGTATTTGCTGTTCAAACAACAGAAGAATTAAGTACAGAAACAGTTTCAAAACTTACTTGGTTATTTGGCAACCAACCTAAAATAAACGCGGCGTCTTTGGACGTCTTTTTTGTTGGTCCACGTGCAGCTATGATTACTCCTTGGAGTACCAATGCTGTTGAGATTACTCAAAATATGGGGATCTCAGATATTATTAGAATAGAAGAGTTTGAAGCCGTTTCTGAAGAGTTTTCAGATTTCGATCCAATGATTTCTCAAAAATTCAACGGACTTAATCAAGGTACATTTACTATTGAAATTCAACCAGAAGCTATTTTAGAGATTGACGACATTGCTGCGTACAATCAACAAGAAGGATTGGCTTTAAGTGAGGAAGAAGTTACGTATTTAGAAGAAGTATCAGAAAAAATTGGACGTAAGTTAACCGATAGTGAGGTTTTTGGGTTTTCACAAGTAAATTCAGAACACTGTCGTCATAAAATATTCAACGGAACTTTTATCATTGATGGAGAAGAAATGCCTACTTCATTGTTTAAATTGATAAAAGAAACTTCAAAACAAAATCCAAACGATATTGTTTCTGCTTATAAAGACAATGTGGCCTTTATTAAAGGACCAAAAGTAGAGCAATTCGCACCTAAAACTGCTGACAAACCAGATTTTTACGAAACTAAAGAATTTGATTCAGTAATATCTTTAAAAGCAGAAACACACAACTTCCCTACTACTGTAGAGCCTTTTAATGGAGCTGCAACAGGTTCGGGAGGAGAAATTAGAGACCGTTTAGCTGGTGGTAAAGGTTCATTACCATTAGCAGGAACAGCAGTATATATGACTTCATATTCTCGTTTGGAAGAAGATCGTCCTTGGGAAAAGAAATTTGAAGCTAGAGATTGGTTATACCAAACACCAATGGATATTTTGATTAAAGCTTCTAATGGTGCTTCAGACTTTGGAAATAAGTTCGGGCAGCCATTAATTACGGGTTCTGTACTTACTTTTGAACACAAAGAAAATTCAGCAGCAAGCGAATCAGAAGCTAGAAAATTAGCTTATGATAAGGTAATTATGCAAGCTGGTGGTATTGGATATGGAAAAGCAGAGCAAGCATTGAAAGATACACCTAACGAAGGCGATAAAATTGTAATTCTAGGTGGTGAAAACTACAGAATTGGTATGGGTGGAGCAGCCGTTTCTTCTGCAGATACTGGAGAATTTTCTTCTGGTATTGAATTAAATGCTGTACAACGTTCCAATCCAGAAATGCAAAAACGTGCAGCCAATGCGGTTCGTGGTATGGTAGAAAGCGATGATAACTTTATTGTTTCTATTCACGATCACGGGGCTGGTGGACACTTAAACTGTTTATCGGAATTAGTAGAAGATACAGGTGGAAAAATTGATTTAGACAAATTACCTGTAGGTGATCCTACTCTATCTGCTAAAGAGATTATTGGAAATGAATCTCAAGAACGTATGGGGTTAGTAATAGCTGAAAAACATATAGAAACCTTAGAAAAAATTGCTGAGCGTGAGCGTTCTCCAATTTATACTGTAGGTGATGTTACTGGAAACAATCGTTTTACGTTTGAATCTGAAACTAAAGGTGACAAACCAATGGATTTAGCTTTGGAAGATATGTTTGGTAGTTCTCCAAAAACAATTATGACTGATAAAACAGTTGTAAGAAATTATAAAAACCCTCGATACAAAACAAGAAATCTACAAATCTATTTAGAACAAGTATTGCAATTAGAAGCCGTAGCTTGTAAAGACTGGTTAACTAATAAAGTAGACCGTTGTGTTGGTGGTAAAGTAGCTAAACAACAATGTGTTGGTTCATTACAATTACCACTTAACAATGTAGGTGTAATGGCCTTAGATTATAATGGAAAAGAAGGAATTGCAACTACTATCGGGCACTCTCCTATTTCAGGTTTAATTCACCCAGGAGCAGGAAGTAGAAATTCTATTACAGAATCGTTAACTAACATTATTTGGGCGCCTTTAAAAGACGGATTAACATCAGTTTCATTATCGGCAAACTGGATGTGGCCTTGTAAAAACGAAGGTGAAGATGCTCGTTTATACAAAGCTGTAAAAGCTATTTCTGACTTTTCTATAGATTTAGGTATCAATGTACCTACAGGAAAAGATTCGCTTTCTATGAAGCAAAAATATCCTGATGGTGAAGTAATTTCTCCAGGTACCGTTATTATTTCTGCTGCAGCTAACTGTAATGAAATTTCTAAAGTTGTAGAGCCTGTATTACAAAATAACGGACAAAGTGTTTATTACATCAATGTATCACAAGATGCTTATAAATTAGGAGGTAGTTCATTCAATCAAGTATTAAATACTATTGGTAGTGAAGCTCCAGATATTCAAAATACTGCTTTTGTAAAAGATACTTTTAATACAATACAAGATTTAATTAAAGCCGATAAATTATCAGCCGGGCATGATATTGCTTCTGGAGGATTTATTACAACTTTATTAGAAATGTGTTTTGCTGATGTGAATTTAGGTGCCGACTTTGATTTAACATCTTTAAATGAAGAAGATTCAATAAAAGTATTGTTCTCTGAAAATGCAGGAATTGTTTTCCAAGCAGATACAAGTGTTGAAGCTGTTTTAACTGAAAAGAATATTGAATTCTTTAAAATTGGTACTGCCAATAATAGCGGAACCGTAACTATTAAAAACAACGAAGACACTTTCTCTTTCAATGTTACTGAAATGAGAGATGTTTGGTATAAAACTTCGTTTTTATTCGATCAAAAACAAACAGCAAATGGTTTAGCTCAAGATCGATTTGATAATTATAAAGTACAACCGTTAACCTATACCTTCCCTACACATTTTACAGGAAAATTAAGTGATACTGTTGGAAACGTAACAAACAGGTCTAAAGCTGCTATTATTCGTGAAAAAGGATCGAATTCAGAGCGTGAAATGGCTAATGCTATGTATTTAGCTGGTTTTGATGTAAAAGATGTACATATGACCGATTTAATCTCTGGTCGTGAAACCTTAGAAGACATTCAATTTATTGGTGCTGTTGGTGGTTTTTCTAATTCAGATGTATTAGGATCCGCTAAAGGATGGGCTGGTGCATTTTTATACAATGAAAAAGCCAATACTGCTTTAAAAAACTTCTTTAAACGTGAAGATACTTTATCTGTTGGTATTTGTAATGGTGCACAGTTATGGATGGAATTAGATTTAATCAATCCAGATCATAAAGTACATGGAAGATTAATTCACAATGATTCGAAAAAACACGAAAGTTCATTTACTTCAGTAAAAGTTCAAGAGAATAACTCGGTAATGCTTTCTTCTTTAGCAGGAACAGAGCTTGGTGTATGGATTTCACATGGTGAAGGAAAATTTAATTTACCAGAGAGTGAAGCGAACTATAATATTGTTGCTAAATATGGTTATGAAGGGTATCCTAACAATCCTAATGGGTCTGATTATAACACAGCAATGTTGTGTGATAGTACTGGACGTCATCTAGTTACAATGCCTCATATTGAGCGCTCTACATTCCAATGGAACTGGGCAAACTACCCTTCTGGTAGAAAAGACGAGGTGTCTCCATGGCTGGAAGCCTTTGTAAATGCTAGAAAGTGGATTGAAAATGTTAAATAAATCTTAAGTGTAACAAATGTTACAGACCCTTTCTTTAATTCACATTACTTTTGTGGCTTATTATTAATCTATATTTGAAGGGTTAGATTAACAATATAAATTTAGAGGGCGCATTTATGTGTCCTCTTTCTTTTTATATATACCCATTGTTACAATTTGTATTATTATTTTTACAAAAACTAACAACTAAAATGGACACCCTCACTAAAACTATAAAGGATTTAAATACTCCAAAAGGCAGTTTTTTATTAGGAAACTTAAAAGACTTCAAGAAAAAGAATAAACATCGTATTTTAGAACAATGGGCTAAAGAACATGGTGAATTCTTTACAGTTAAATTAGGTCCCTTAAAAGCACTTGTTTCTGCTAATGTAGATTTTAATAATACTGTTTTAAAACAAAGACCTGATACCTTCAGAAGACTTTCTAAAATTAATGAAGTCTTTATCGAAATGGGATTTCATACTGTATTTAATGCCGAAGGAGCTCATTGGAAAAAGCAACGAAAACCTGTAGCTGAAGCCTTAAGTGTAAAAAAGGTAAAAGGCTACTACCCTATTATTCAAGAAAAAACTAAAAACCTGATTTCCAAAGTAGAAGGTTACGCTACCCAAAGTAATACTGTAGATATTATAAATGACTTTATTGCCTTTACAATTGACGTAACAACAGAAATTGCTTTTGGTTATAAACTAAATACAATACATAATAAAGAGGATCGTTTTCAAAATTATTTAGAGTTAATTTTCCCAATGATTAATGAACGTATTACTGCACCAATTCCAATGTGGCGCATTTTACCTTCAGCTAAAGATCGTTTGCTAAAAAAGTCTCTTAAAGAAATCGAAACTATTATTTACGATTTTATTAATGAAGCTAAGGTTAGATTAGCAAACAATCCTGAATTAAAAGAAGCTCCTTCTAATTTTTTAGAAGCTTTATTGGTTGAAAGCGAAAAGGAAGACACTGTTTTTGATGAAAAAACCTTGTATGGAAATGTAATAGCTATGTTATTAGCTGGTGAAGACACTACTTCTAATACTTTAGGCTGGACCCTGTATTATTTAACACAGCATCCTGAAATAGTTCAGAAAATTAGAGAAGAAGCCTCTCAATATGATGGTTTTGTTCCAGATAATTATGATGTTATTTCTAGTTTAAAATATACCAATGCTGTAATTCAAGAAGCAATTCGCCTGAAACCTACTACTCCAATGCTGTATTTTCAAGCAAATGAAGCAACTACTGTTAATAATATTGCTATTCCAAAAGATACAAGCATTATTCTGTTAAATAGTTATGCAGCTATGGAAGAAGACTATTTTTCTAATTCTAATGATTTTGATCCAAACAGATGGTTAAAATCTGAATGTCCTTATCATAAAAACCATACTCCTAAAGCTATTAAAGCATTTGGTGGTGGCTCTAGGTTGTGTCCTGGTATGCATTTATCAATTATAGAAATGACAACCGCTATTTCTAGTATTTGCAAACAATTTGACCTTAGTTTAAGCGTAAAGCCTGAAAAAGTTGAGGAAAACTTTGCGTTTACTGTATATCCAGAAAACTTAAAGGTTCAATTTAAAAAAGCTAATTTATAGATTCGTATCTTTTTTAGCTTTTTCTAATAAACCTAAAGCCACTGAATCCATAGAGTTATTTTCTATCAGTTTTGCCTTTGAAAAAGTTTCTTTAAATAGTTGCTTTACCAAGGGCATTTTACTGGTACCTCCAGTTAAAATCAGATAGTCAATCGATTTTTCATTAACTCCTGCTTGTAAACAACAATCATTAGCTGTAGCTACTATTTTGCTAATAACACCATTAATAGCATCTTCTAGTAGGCTTTTTGAAATTGTTAAATTGGTATTGGATAAAAATTCACTACTAAATATAAGTTCTTTAGTATCTGATAGTTTTATTTTTGTTTGCTCTATTTCATTTAATAAAGAATGAGCTTTCTTGTTCTCTATTAAGCTTTTTAACTGTACTACTTTTTCTTTATACTTCGCATTGTTAATCATTTTTCTAACTAAAAACTCAGTCTTTTTAGTATATAATGAAGTAGTAATCTTATTCCAGTCGGAAGCTTGTCTGTATGGTAATGCTGGTAAGGTTAACCCTTTGAATTTATCTATTGTTTTATAACCTAATTCAGGAAAAAATACTTCTAAAGCAAAGTTACTATCAATATCTGTTCCTCCTAAAGAGATTCCAGAAGTAGCTAATATGTTTAAATCTTTTTTATCTTCATTGATTCCAACCACAGTAAAATCGCAAGTTCCACCTCCTAAATCAGCCACAATAGCTAAGGAATTTTTATCTATTTTCTCTTTATGATAATAAGCTGCAGCTATGGGTTCTTCTAAAAAAGAATAGTTTTTATATCCTACACTCTTTAAAATTGATTCTAACTGTGTTATTCCTGAGTTTGCTCCTTTTTCTTTTTCTGAAAGTCTAACTGGTTTTCCCACAACTACATAATCAGTTTCACCTCCTAAAAAATCTTCAGTTTTCTCTTTTACATGTTTTAAATAGTTTACAATAATATCGTGAAAGAAGATATTGGTTCCTGGTTTTAAAGCTGTTCCTTGTTCAAAAAACTGAGTTCCAAGAATTCGTTTAAAACTTTTCATATATCTACCATAGCCATTGTTTACATAAGTATTGGTGGCTAAATCTCCATAAATGGGCTTATCTATTGCCTCAAATGGAAAAAACACACTACTTGGTAGCGATTTATTATTGTTTTCAAAAGGAACCATAATGGTCTTTCCTCCCTTATAAACTGTACTAATTGTATTAGAAGTCCCGAAATCTAATCCACAAATATTTTGCATAACACCTAGAAAATTGAAAGACGCGCAATTTACATTAATCTTTAGTTTTTCTAAGCAAAAAAGTATTCTTTTATAAAACAAAAAACTGCCTTTTAAAGGCAGTTTTTTTCTGAACTACATAAAATATTAATCTACTTTTTTAATAGTAGATCTTCCTATAACAATTCCTTTTTTAACTGTTGCGTCTCCTTTGTATAATACTTTAGCTTCTCCATACGCAGTAACTTTCAGTCTATCTGAAACATTAAGTTTAAAAGACGCTGCACCATACGAGGTCACCTTAGTTTCTTTTGTTTCTAAATTGGTTGCCATAAATTTTGCTTCTCCATAAGCTGTAACTTTTAAATTATCTACAACTCCTTTATCAACAGTTACTTTACTGTCGCCATAGATAGTAAAACGTAGTTTATTTGTTTTTACATTTTCAATAGTTGCTTTTGATTCACCATACAATCGTATTTTACTCTCATTAGCTGATGTTAAGTTTTTAAAAAGTACATCCTCCTCTCCTCTTATTGAAAATATTTTAACTGGTGCATGTTTTACAACAATCTGTGCCTTAGTACCTCTATAAATTGGTACTTTTCTTTTACCATTGTTATACTTTACCTTTTTGTTCTTTGTTACTGTTTTTGCTCCTTCTAAATAAATATGAAGTGTTTTATTTTTCAGTTCATACTTAAATTTTTCTTCAGAAACATCTAAGTTTTTTATTTCAATGCTAGATTCTTCTCCTTCTACAAATACAGTTTCTATGTGTGGACTAACTATTATTTTATTATAAACTCCTTCTAAAGGAATTACCTTATTTTGAGCTACTAAATTGAAATTCAACAAAAAAATTAGTAATACTCCTGCAAATAAACCATTTCTCTTCATAATTATTTTATTCAAATTTTAAATATTTAATTAAATCTATCCTTGTTGCATTATAAGCCTTTACCCCTACAACCGCTAACACTAGTATAACTAATACTAAAGGAGTTACAATATATGGAAGTATTGGCATATCTATTCTATAAACAAAATTATCTAACCAATTTTGCATTAAATAATATGCGATTGGAGTTAAAAAAACTGAAGCTATTAATGTTATTTGTAAAAAGTTTTTTACCAATTGGAACATAATTTCTTTTACTGACGCTCCTAAGGTTTTACGTATTGCTACTTCTTTTAAACGCTGCTGAATGGTTAATGTTGCTAAAGCAAATAGCCCTAACAAAGCTATAATTACCACAATTACTGATAATATTAAAAACATGCTTTGTTGTTTTTTATATTTATCATATGTTTTTGCAAACTTTTTATCTAAAAACTGATATGAAAAAGGATATTTAGCATCTACATTTTCTTTCCAGAAGCTTTCAATTTTAGCAATGGTATTTTCTATATTACCAGATTTAATTTTAAACTGAATTGCTGGCATCCAAGATTTTGCTTCTTTATAAGTATCCCAAAGAACAAAAAACATCGGTGCTATTTTGGCGTCAAATCCATCAAAATGATAATCTTTCACCATTCCAATTACCTCTAAAGACATATCATCTGACCATCCTAAACCTAATTTTTCACCAATTGGATTGTTGTAAATGCCTAGTTGCTTTGCTGCAGTTTCATTAATAATAATTTTATTAATACTATCAGAAGCAATGTTTTTAGAGAAGCTTCTTCCTTTTAATACTTTTATATTCGCAAAATCTATATAATTATAGTCAACCAAATTTGAAGCCGAATTAAATCGTTTGTCATTTACCTCATGTACTAAAGAAGTTCCGTTTACAAAGCCTTCACCAGGCACAAACATACTTGCTGTAACATCGACTATATCAGGATCATTTGACAAGACTTGCTTCGTTAATAAATATTTTTCAAACTCATTTTCTATACTATACACATCAACAGTTAATACTTGCTCTTTATCAAAACCTAAGTCTTTTTCAACCATATAATTAATTTGACTAGAAACTATTAACATACTGATAATAAAGAATCCAGAAATTAAAAACTGAAGTCCAAGCATGATGTTTCTTGCAAAATTCCCTTTTTTATTTTTAGAAATATTTCCCTTTAAAACTTCTACTGGTTTAAAATTTGATAAGTATAAAGCGGAAATACCTCCTATTGAAATCGATATTAAAACCACACTTACTAATAAAGTTATTAATGATTTAACTTCAAAAATTGATATCTCTACTTGAATAAACTCATTAAAGAAAGGTAATGCTAACTCTACAATGATAAGAGCAAAAACAAAGGAAACTAAACCTTGTACAACAATTTCAAGTACATATTGAAATAATAAATTTGTTTTAGACAATCCCAGTGTTTTCTTTACCCCAACTTCCTTTGCTCTTTGACTAGCTGAAGCTATTGATAAGTTGATGAAATTAACACAAGATATAATGATTAAGAGTATAGAAAGTCCTAACAACACCATTAACAATTGATAATTTCCTGTTCCACTAGGTCCAGCTCTATTTGCAGTGCTATGTAAGTAAATTGTACTTAACTTATCTAATAAGATTCCTGGAGCATCAAACTTTTCGTCAAACTCTTCTTCTGAAACACCTTCTTGTAATGCATACTTTTTATATACATTAACTAAAATTTGAGTCATTTTTTGCCTAACCAATTCTATATCTGCTCCTTTTGTAATTCTACAAAACAGCTCATTATTGTGATTTCCCCAATGTACCTCAAAAGGTGTATCGTATTGTATTACTAAATCAGGCTCTTGATGTGAATTTTTTGGAACCTTATAAACACAGGCCACTAAATAATCTTTACCATCAATTTTTACAGAATTTCCAGCCGCACTAGCTCCTTTAAAAATTCGTTTTGCATAGTCTACTGAAAGTGCTATGTTTTTCCTTGTTTCTGCAAACTTTTGAGTTGATCCTTCTACAATTTTAAAAGGAAAAAAATCGAAAAAATTAGGATCCGTAAAAATTGTTTTGTTATTAAACTCATTTACTTCATCATACTGTATAACTCTACTCCTATAGTAAGGTTTTACCATAACAGCATCTGTTACTTCTGGTATTTCTTTTGGATATGTAAGATACATTCCTGGATTAACAGTATACCAAACTTCACCTGATTTTGGCTTTTTTAAATTAACTCTATATACATCGTCTTTATTTGGATTCCATTGATTATAACTTTGCTCTTCATTTAAATATAAGAGTACAATTAATAATCCTGCTAATCCTAAGGTTAAACCACTTATATTTATAAAAGTGTTTAACCAGTTTTTCTTACTATTTCTATAAAATATCTTGAACCATGTTTGAAACATATTACTCGAATTTTAGATATTTAATTAAATCTACTTTGGTAGCATTGAAAGCTTTTAAACCTACAACTAAAAATACTAGTACCATTAATACAACTGGCGTTACTATATATGGTAGCAAAGGCATATTGATTCGATAGATAAAATTATCTAACCAACCTTGCATAAAGTAATATGCCATTGGTATTAAAAAAACAGATGCTACAACTACTACTTTCATAAAACTTTTTATTAGTTGAAGTATAATTTCCTGTACACTTGCTCCTAATGTTTTACGTATAGCTACCTCTTTTAACCTCTGTTCTATGGTTAACGTAGCCGATGCAAACAATCCTAATAATGAAATGATTATTACTATTACTGTTAGAATAAAAAACAAAGTCTTTTGATTTAAATATTTCTTATACGTTTTCGCAAAACGTTTATTTAAAAAAGTAGGATTATATGGATATCCTTGCTCTACATTTTTACTCCAATAATCTTCTATAAAATTTAAAGTATTATCCAAATTATCTGGTTTAATTTTAATTTGAATTGTTGAAAGCATACTTTTCATAAAATCAAACCCATTCCAATGTAAAAAGATTGTAGGTCTTATTTTGGTATCTAAGCCATCTACATTATAATCTTTTACCATACCTATAACTTTCATATTTACATTCGAATAACCACCAAAACTAGTAGGTATTTCTTTTCCAATAGGGTCGTGATATATATTTAATGTTTTAGCTAAAGCTTCATTAATTAATATATTTTTTATGGTATCAGAAGCTATTTCTTCTTTAAATCCTCTACCTTTTAAAACCTCAATATTTAATGCTTTTAAAAAGTTGTAGTCTATAGCATCTAAACTCGTTCTTACTGAAGTTCCTTTGTAATCAAGCCTAGCTCCCATTCCCATACCTCCTCCAATTATGGATAGATTACTTGTAACATCTTCAATATTTGGGTGTTTGATTAATTCCTTCTTCGCTAATAAATATTTATTATATTTTTCATCGTTTTCATTCATAGGAATCATTAAAACTTGTTCTCCATTAAAGCCTAAATCTTTATTTTCCATATAATTAACCTGCTGATTAATTATTATTGAACTAGCTAAGAAAAAACCAGAAACCAAAAACTGTATTCCTAACATTAGATTTCTTATAATAACTCCTTGCTTATTTCTAGACACATTACCTTTTAATACTTCAACTGTTTTATACTTTGATAAGTAAATTGATGGAATAACTCCTATGATAGCTGAAGCTAGTATGACAAAAAACAAGAATTTAACTAATAAATCTATTTTATATAGCGATATTGATTTGCTCATAAAAAGATTGAACGAAGGCATAATAAGCTCTAATAACAATAGAGAAAACATAAAAGCTATTAGTCCCTGAATTACAATCTCTAACACATACTGCATTATCAATTTTGTCTTAGCAAGTCCCAACGTTTTTTTAATTCCTACTTCTTTTCCTCTTTGAGCTGCTGTAGCTATAGAAAGGTTGATTAAATTCACGTAAGAAATAATAATTATTAATATTGATAATGATAACATGATTAATATTAATTGATAATTACCCTTTCCTTCTGGTCCTGCATTTCCGGTTACTGTTTTTAGGCGAATATCTTTAATAGACTCTAAATAAGGTGTTATCCCTTGTTTTTCTACAAATTCCTCAGGTGTAATTCCTTCCTTTTTAGAAAATGGTAGTACATAGTTTTTGTACCAAATATCTGATGCCTTTTTCTCTATATCATCTTGACTTGCTCCTTCTGCTACCTTAACAAATAAATTAACACCTAAATTCTCCCAATCTTGATCCAGCAATTCATTTTTATACTGTATTATCATATTAGGCATATAATAATGCTTTCCAACAATTTTATATACCGTAGTAACAGTAAATACTCTGTTTAAAAACTCTATCGTTTTTCCTATAGGAGATTTATTGTCAAAAAAGATACGTGCTTGCTCTTCTGATATCGCGATATTGTTTCTTGCCTCACTAAACTTTTTTTGACTTCCTTCTATAATTTTAAAAGGGAAAAATTCAAAGAAATTAGCAGAACCTTTTAAAATGTTTTCAGAAAATTGAGTTTTCCCATTAACCTTTACTAATTCTGAATAATACCAATTTGGACTTATATAATAATCTGATATCTCTGGGATTTCTTCTTTATAAGTAACACCTTCTACTATAGTACTATGCGATCCTACTCCTCCATTAGACATTCTATGAATAACTCTATAAATATTGTCCTTTTGTGGATTACTCGAATTATAGCTTTGTTCGTCATTTAAATACGCTAATACAATTAAAGCTGTAGTAAATCCTAAAGCTAATCCTAGAATATTAACAAGTACATTTAACCAATTTTTCTTGCTATTCCTATAAAATATCTTGAACCATATTTGGAACATACTATTCAAATTTTAGGTATTTAATTAGATCTACTTTTGTTGCTTTAAAAGCTTTTAACCCTACCACTAAAAACACTAAAATCATTAATATTATTGGTGTTATTAAGTATGGTAATAAAGGCATATCTATACGATAGATAAAATTATCTAGCCAACTTTGCATAAAATAATATGCTACTGGAATTAATATTATTGAAGCTATTAACACTATTCTTATAAAGTTTTTAATTAATTGATACATAATATCCTGTACACTCGCACCTAATGTTTTACGTATCGCAACTTCTTTTAATCTTTGTTGAATACTTAATGTTGCTAAAGCAAACAATCCTAAAAGTGATATTACTATTACAATTACAGTAAGAACCGTAAAAATTGTTTTTTGCTTTTGGTATTTTCGATATGTACGAGCAAAACGTTTATTTAAAAACTGATAACTAAAAGGATATCCTTGTTCTACATTTTGCTTCCAATAATCTTCAATGTCTGCTATGGTTTTTTCTATATCATTTGACTTAATCTTAAACTGAACAACCCAAAAATTTTGTTTCATCCAATCAAAAGAATTCCAATGCATCATTATAATTGGTGGTATTTTGGCATCCATTCCGTAGATATGATAATCTTTAACCATACCTATAACATTTAAGTTTTTACCATCATTATCTTCAGAGCTAAAACCTGTGCTAATTTTCTTTCCTAATGGATTATCGTAAATTCCAAATGCTTTGGCTAAAGTTTCATTTATCAATACATTTTTAATAGTATCTGATGCCAAGTTAGCTTGTAATCCTCTACCTTTAATTACTTTCATATCTACCATATCCATGTATTCAAAATCCATTGCATTACTATTGGTCTGAACAGATAAATTTTTATATCCTACATTAGTTGAGTTAGAATTACCTCCACCTGGTAAGAAATAATTACTAGTTACAACTTCAATATTCGGGTGTTTGATCAATTCTTTTTTAGCTAACAAATACTTTTTATACCTGTTTTCTGGATCATTTAGAGAAACCGTAATTACTTGATTTCCATTATAGCCTAAATCTTTGTTCATCATATAATTTACTTGCTTATAAATTATTAATGAACCAATTAAAAAGAATCCTGATATTAAAAACTGAAACCCTAACATTATACTTCTTGCAAATCTTCCTCTTTTACTTCGTGAAATATTCCCTTTAAGAACTTCTACTGATTTGAAATTAGCCAAATAAACCGCGGGTATATTTCCTATAATGAATGATATTACAACAGCTATTATAGCTACTTGATATATAGCAGTTCCATCTATAATTGAAATACTTTTTCGCATAAAGTCATTGAAATAAGGTAATAACAGTTCTACTAATATGACTGCTAGAACAAAGGCTATTATTCCTTGAAGAACTATTTCTAAAACAAACTGACGTGTTAAAGTCAACTTTGATAATCCTAATGTTTTTTTAACTCCAACTTCTTTAGCCCTTTGAGTTGCTGATGCTGTAGATAAATTAATAAAGTTTACACATGAAATAATAATCAATAAAATTGATAAGGTTAACATGATAAGTATTAACTGATAGTTTCCTTTTCCTTCTGGGCCTGCATCTTTACCTAAAGATTTTAAACGAATATCTGTTAAAGATTCTAACAATACTTTTGTTCCGTATTTTTCTTCCCATTCTTTAGTAGAAACTCCATCTATCTTCGATTGTGGTTCTACTTGATTTGTAAACCAAACATTATCCATTTTTTCAATTAAACTATTACTCTCAGCGTTTTGAGTAGTTTTAATAAATAATCCAAAAGAAAAATTACCCCAATGTCCTTTCGGCTCTTTCTCGTATTGTACTACTATTTGCGGCATGTAGTAATGTTTGCCTGTAATTTTATAAACTAAAGCTACCTTGTATACTCTTTTGTTTATTTCTACTGTTTCTCCCAAAGCCAAAGACACATTTCCAAAAAGTGCTTTTGCTTTTTCCTCTGAAAGCGCCATATGATTTCTTACTTTCTCAAAATCTTCCACACTTCCTTTTACCACTTCAAAAGGAAAGAATTCAAAAAAGTTTGGTTGTCCCATTAAAATGTCTCTAGAGTATACTTTTTTTCCTGCTGCTATTAGTAAACTACTGTCATACCAATCATTAGACATGTATACAGAAGTAACTTCTGGAATTTCTTCTTTATATTTAGCTCCTTCTACAGCAGTACTACTTGTCCAAATATCACCATCAGACATTTTGTGTACTACCCTATAAATAGAATCTTTATTTGGGTTTTTACTATTATAACCTTTTTCATCTTGAAAGTAAAGTAGTACAATAAGTAAACCTGCTAATCCTAAAGTTAACCCTAAAACATTAATCAAAATGTTTAGCCAGTTTTTCTTACTGTTTCTATAAAATATTTTAAACCACGTTTGTATCATAGTAACTTTTTTATTGAATCAAAATGTCTACTTTGTGTTCATTTTTCTTTTCTGAAACAATTTCCCCATCTTTTAATGTAACTACTCGTGATGAAAATTGAGCATCATATGAAGAGTGTGTTACCATAATAATAGTAGCTCCACTTGCATGTAATTCTGTTAATAATTCCATGACTTCATTTCCATTTTTACTATCTAAATTTCCTGTAGGTTCATCGGCAAGAATCAATTTTGGCTTCGTAACTAATGCTCTAGCTACCGCTACTCTCTGCTGCTGACCTCCAGATAATTGTAATGGGTAATGTTTAGCTCTATGTGCTATTCCAATACGCTCTAATATTTCATTTACTCTTTGCTTACGTTCTGATGATTTTACATTATTATAAATTAATGGTAATTCAACATTTTCATAAACAGTAAGTTCATCTATCAAATTAAAATTTTGAAAAACGAAACCTATATTTGCTTTACGTAAACTAGCTCTTTCTTTTTCTGTATAATTTGCAACTTCAGTTTCATCAAATAAATAACTCCCTCCATCAGGTGCATCTAACAAACCAATGATATTTAATAAAGTTGATTTTCCACAACCTGAAGCTCCCATTATAGAAACAAATTCTCCTTCTTTTACTTCTAAACTTAATGCGTTTAATGCTGTAGTTTCAACATCCTCAGTTCTATATACTTTAGTTAATTCTTTTATTGCTATCATTTTGTTATTTTTTATTTCCATTTTAAATCAAATTTTCCAGAAGCATCATATCCTTTTACTTCTATTTTATAAATTCCTTTTTCTGTTATTGGAACATTTACTTCTTTAGTTCCATTTTTTATTTGTTTTGTTGAATTCCATAGCTTTTCTCCTTTAGTATCAATCAGTGAGAATTCTATAGCTCCCTTTTCTAAATTGGTGCTCCAGATTAATTTTAATTCTTCATCATTTTCTATTGCTATGTCTTGATATACGCTACCTGAGAAATAGCTGAATGATGCATCGAACTTTTCTTTTTCTTTTTGAATACTCCAATCTCTAGCGCTTATATTATTGTAAGATATTTTTGGTGCGCAAGAAACCATAAATATCAGTATTAAAAATATGCTTAATCTAATCATCATTTTATTTTTATTGAATATTTATTTCTTCTACATTTTTAAAATCGTCGTAATTAGAAGTAATTACCTTATCACCTTCCTTTAAACCATCTAATACTTCATAATAAAAAGGGTTTTCTCTTCCTATTTTTACATTTCGCTTAACAGCTTTGTTATCTGAACTTAATACAAAAACCCATTTTCCATTTGTTGAATGATAGAACTGTCCTTTGGGTATTAACAAAGCTTTACTATTATTTGATAAAAAGACTTTACTCTTTAATGACATTCCTCTTTTTACGTCCTTAGGTAATGAGTCTTTTTGAAATTGTAACTCGATTTGAAACTGTCCGTTAACTACTTCTGGTTGTATTTTTGAAAGTTTGATTTCATAATTTTTAGCATTGATAGCTACATTCCCTTTAATACCTTCATTCAATTTTGCAATGTAATATTCATCTACCTTCGCCATTAATTTATAACCATCTAACACATCTACTTTTCCAATTGGTTGTCCTTGGTTATAGTTTTCTCCTAAAATTGGATTAAAAGAAGATAGCAATCCATCAACAGGAGCTTTAACAGTGAAGTTTTCTTTATTCTTTCTAAGCAACTCCAAACTCTTTTGCATATTGGTTATCGAAGTATTTATTCTTAATAATTGAGTATCTCTACTCTTTTTTTCTTCGTTAACACTTTGTTTTATAACGTTTTTTCTTTCTTTCTGAAAATGAAACTGTTGAGCTGTTTTTTGATAATCATTCTGTGCGACTACTCCTTTGTTAAAAAGCTTTTTATCTAAATCGTGTTGTCTTTTAGCATTTTTAAAATCGTTATCAATACTTAACAATTGCTGATCTAGTGTTAACTGCTGATTCTTAATACTAACTCTAATATTTCTTAAATTATTTATTTGTTCGATAATTGCAGTTTCTTGAGTTAAGTAATTTAATTCTGCATTTGGGTTGTATACTCTAAGTAAAGGAGTTCCCTTTTTTATCATTTGTCCACTTTCAACAAAAATTTCTGATACTGAACCTCCTTGAATTACATTTACTAAAACCGATGTTTTTGGCTCTACAGTACTATTAAATAAAACAACATCTTCAAAATCTCCACTCTTTACCTCACGTATACTCATATCCATACGCTTTAAATTTATTTGGCTTTTACGTGTAAGGTTCATTAGAATTATTGCTAGTAATAATAATATTGGAACACCCCATAAAATCATTTTTTTCTTCTTTTTATTTTTTGGCTTAATCTTCTTATCCATTATAAATTGCTTTGTTTGACCTAGTTAAGACGATAAATGTGCCACAAAAAGAATAAGCATGTAAAGCATTAAAAATCAATATTTTATATTTTTTAAACAAAAAATAAGTGTTCAAAAACGAACATTTATTTGTCCAAATTCAAACAACTATGTAATTATGTAGTATTATGAGAAAAAAAGATGCAACTATTTTAATTGTAGATGACGACGATGATATTCTATTTTCGGCTAGAATAAGTTTGAAAAAATATTTTTCAGAAATAATCACTACAAACAACCCTAAGAAAATTAGTAATCATTTAACCAATGCTACTATTGATGTTGTGTTACTTGACATGAATTATAGAATTGGTTTTGAGGATGGTAAAGAAGGACTGTATTGGTTAAAACAAATAAAAGAGATTAGTCCTGAAACTACGGTTATTCTAATGACGGCTTTCGGATCGGTCAATTTAGCTGTTGATGCTATTAAACAAGGTGCTACAGATTTTATTTTAAAGCCTTGGAAAACAGAAAAGCTATATGGTGTTGTTAATGCTGGTGTCGAATTAGCTCGTTCTTTAAGAAAAACTTCTCAACTTTCTACAGTTCAAGAACAACAGGATAAAGATTTCCATAAACAAACAGAACATATTATTGGAAATTCTCCAGCTATGAAATCTGCAATGAAATTAATGCAAAAGGTAGCTCCAACTGATGCTAATATTTTAATATTAGGTGAAAACGGTACTGGTAAATACGTGTTTGCTAAAGAAATTCATTTATTATCTGAAAGAAAGAATCATCCTTTTATTCATGTTGATTTAGGATCTTTAAACGAAAATTTATTTGAAAGTGAGTTATTTGGTTATGCAAAAGGTGCTTTTACAGGAGCTCAAAAAGATACTTTAGGACGTTTTGAATTAGCCAAGGGAGGAACAATTTTTTTAGATGAAATTGGAAATCTCCCACTCCACTTACAGGCTAAACTATTAACTGTTATTCAGAACAGAAAAATTACACGATTAGGTGAAGGTACACAACGTGATATTGATGTAAGAATCATCTGTGCGACTAACGCTCCAATTCATGATATGGTTGAAGAACAAAGCTTTAGACAAGATTTATTATTTAGAATTAATACCATAGAACTAAATCTACCTTCATTACGAGAAAGAAAAGATGATATTTTATTATTAGCTAATCACTTTTTGAAAAAGCTTTCTAAAAAATATAGAAAAAGTATAATTGAATTTTCAAAGGAAGCTATCAATGCTATGAAAAATTATCAGTGGCCTGGTAATATTAGAGAAATAGAACATATTATTGAACGTGCCGTGATTATTACCGATTCTAATACTATTCAATTAGAAGATTTACATTTTTCTACAAAGAAATTGAATGTATCTTTAGGTGAAAATCTTAATTTAGAAGAAACTGAAAAAATGCTAATTCAACAAGCTATGAATAAACATCAAGGTAATATTTCTAAAGCTTCAAAAGATTTAGGTTTAACAAGAGCAGCTCTTTACAGGCGCTTAGAAAAATTTGGACTTTAATTTTGGGAAAATCACAACTTACACAGATAATACTACGAATTCTATTTCTAACAATTAATGGAATCATTATTTTTTATACTTATACTAAAGGTTTAATAGCTAATAGTGTTGGTTTTTCATTAATATTTGTTTTTCAAATATTTCTGTTTATCGATTTTTTAAAAAAATTGTTTGCTGATATAGAAAAGTCTATTGATTGCTTATTAAACAACGACTATTCGAATACTATTTCTAAAGAAAAAAGAGAAACTCCTTTATTTAATAAAACAGCTCTATTACTAGAGAAACATAGAAAGTTAAGTTTACAAACAACTTCAGAAACATTAATTTTTAGTAATATAATTGAAAGCTTAACTATTGGGGTTCTTATACTAAGAAAAGATCCTGAAGACACTATTGATGTATTTCAAATAAACAAAGCCTTTATTGATTTTTTAAAAATTCCTAAGTTTTATAATTGGAATTTATTGAAAGATAGAATTGGAAACTTGTCAGAATTTATTTCTGAATGGAAGCACTTAAAGCATACAATCTCTTTAAAAGTAAATAATAAGGAAGAAGATTTCTTTTTTAAAAGTTCAGTTACGCAAACAAATGAAGATCAGTATCTAGTTATAACTCTGGAAACTATTCAACAATTAATTAATAAAAAAGAAAAAGAAGCTTGGTATAAATTAATGAATGTAATGTCTCATGAAATTATCAATACCATAACACCTATAAGTAGTTTAGCTGAAAATTTAGAAGATTTGATTCAAGATGAAGTAGATGAGGAAACGTTAGAAGAATTATCAATTGGTTTAAAAATTATAAAAAAGCGTTCTAAGCATTTAACTTCCTTTGTAGACACTTATAGAAAACTAGCAGAACTTCCATTACCAAATAAACAAAAACTAAATTTAGTTTCGCTTGTGGATAATACATTAAACTTATTTGACAAAGAATTTCAAGCGAAAAACATTAAATTAAATAAGTTTACAAATGTAAACAACGGTATTTATGCAGATAAAGAGCAAATAGAACAAGTAATTATAAACTTATTATCTAATGCTTTGTATGCTTTAGAAGGTATCGATAACCCTGTAATAGCAATAGAAATAGACGTTAATAAGGCTAATAAGCCCTATTTAAGGGTTAAAGATAACGGTATAGGCATTTCAGAAGAGATTAAGGATAATATATTCGTTCCTTACTTCACTACACGAAAGGATGGCTCTGGTATTGGACTAACATTAAGTAAGAGTATAATAGAAGCTCATAATAGTATTATACAGTTTAAATCTAAGCCAGGCAACACAGTTTTTACTGTTACATTTATAAACTAACTTCCTTTTTTACAATTGTAAACTAATAATTATCCCCTTTTGATTAGAGCAATCACACTATTTTATAAGTTTTTAAGACTTTAATTAGATTCTATGCTATCATATTAGGTATTATATGTATCTCATACACCTATCTTTAATAAAATTACATATGTAAAGCTTATAAATACCTTAATTACCCATGTTTTTAAGTATGTTACAAGTGTATACTAGTATTTAATCGATTAAGTATTTAATTCTCAGTATTATATAACTTTTTTCTATACAAAACATTTAACTTACTGTTTACTAGATAATTAACTGTCATTAAGTAAAGTATTTTTCAGGGTTAAAAACCCTTTTCTTAAGAAAACTTTAAATATATTTGGTTACAAACGTAAATCTACATATATTTACAAACGTAAACAATAATTATACGTTCACAATTGTAAATGATAGAGAGATTAAAAAGCATATTAGACTATTACAATTTAACAGCTTCAAGTTTTGCTGATAGAATTGATGTACCAAGATCAAGTATTTCTCACCTGCTCTCTGGAAGAAATAAACCAAGCTTGGATTTTATTATAAAAGTTGAAAAGGCTTTTGAAGAAGTAGAATTAGATTGGTTAGTATATGGTAAAGGTAATTTTCCGAATACTATAAAAGAAAATTTTACAAATGTTGAAGAAACTACCACTTCTCCATCATTATTTTCAAATCCCTCTCTTGACGATATTTCAAAAAAAAACGAAAATATTTCCATACAGGAGCAACAGAGAATACTAGATAAAAAAATAAAAAACATTGTTGTGCTATATGAAGATGGCACTTTTGAGGACTATAAAAAAAGATAGTGTAAAAATATTTTCCCTGCCCCTTAATTAGACAATCACCCCTCTAAGAAAAACCCCTCTTTTCTTAGACCCCTACTAAGAAAATATTTATCTTCTTGATTCCCTCAAGAAACCCCTTATCATCTTGGTCCCCTCCAAGATACCCTTTAAGTTAAAAAGCCTGTATCAAAAAAATGATACAGGCTTTTTTTATTTTATTGAACTAGCTTTTTTAAAGCTAATATTCCTATGTTAACATTCCTCCGTCTACAGATAAAGTTTGTCCAGTTACATAAGCACTCATATCAGAAGCTAAGAAAACACATGCGTTTGCAATATCTTTTGGAGTACCTCCTCTTTTTAAAGGGATTTCATTTCTCCAACCTTCTACAACTTTCTCATCTAATTTAGCTGTCATTTCTGTTTCTATAAAACCAGGAGCAACTACGTTACTTCTAATATTACGAGATCCTAATTCTAAAGCTACAGATTTTGAAAATCCTAAAATTCCTGCTTTTGAAGCTGCATAATTTGCTTGACCTGCATTTCCTTTTAATCCAACAACAGAACTCATATTAATAATAGAACCCGCTCTTTGTTTCATCATTGGACGAATAACAGCTTTGGTTAAATTGAATACAGATTTTAAATTTACTTGAATTACTTTATCAAAATCATCTTCTGAAATACGCATTAATAAATTATCTTTAGTAATACCTGCATTATTTACTAGTACATCAATAGATCCAAATTCTTCTAAAACATTTTTTGCCAACTCTTGAGCCGCATCAAATTCAGCTGCATTTGATTGATATCCTTTTGATTTTACTCCTAATTCTGCCAATTCTTTTTCTAATGCAACTGCTGCATCAACAGATGAACTATAAGTAAATGCAACATTACATCCTTGATTTGCAAACTCTAAAGCAATCCCTCTACCAATTCCTCTGGTAGCTCCTGTAATAATTGCTGTTTTATTTTCTAAAAGTCTCATTTATTAGTTGTTTTAATAGGTCAAATATAAAAATAAAATCCTGCTAAAAAATAATCTTTAGCAGGATTTTAAGTAGATAAATATTTATTTTACTAAGACTTTATCTTTTTTTCATTTACATAATTAAATAAGTAATCAACATCTAACTCTTGAATCTTACCTAATTTTTGTAATGACTTAACATCTAAGTCTTTTTTATTTCCAATTACCATTACGTTATATGACTCACCTTTAACGTTTTTATCGAAAAATGCTTTTAAATCTTCGATAGTCATATTCTTAATAGTATTGTACATCTCTTCTCTGTTATCATTATCAATTCCTAAATTCTTTAATCTTTCATAAGACCAGAAAATATTAGATTTTGTAATTCTTTGAGCTGCTAATTTCTTTAATGTAGCATTTTTAGCTGCATTAAATTGTTTTTCAGCTTCAGGCATGTTGTTCATTAAATCCATCATAGCATCTACTGCTTGTGATAATTTATTTGCCTGAGTACCAACATATGCTAATACATAGTTAGGATCATCTTTCTTTCTTGCATTACTATATGAAGCAAAAGCTGAATAAGCTAAAGACTTACTTTCTCTAATTTCTTGGAATACAATTGATGATAATCCGCTTCCGAAATACGTGTTAAATAAAGTTGAAGCTGCTAAATTTTCTGGTTTGAAAGGCTCTCCTTTTGCTAAGAAAATCATTTCTGTTTGAACCATATCGTAATTTGTATAGAATACATTACCACCAGTTTTTAACTCTTCATACTTTTTAGCTTCTGGATAATCTTTTAATTCTCCATAAATTTTGTGAGAATTGTTTAAAGCTGTTACAGCTGCATCTACATCTTTACCATAGTAAAAAATACGCTGCTTGTAATTTTTCATTCCTTTAACAATGTTCACTAAATCTTCTGGGTTAATAGCTTTTAACTCATCAATTTGCATGATATCTCTTAAACGAGAGTTTTCACCATATTTACCATAGCTATATAATCCACTCCAAAGAATGTTTCCTTTTTGAGTTTTACCATCTAAACGACCTTTATAGATTTTCTCAACATATTTATTATAAGCATCTTGGTCAGCTTTTGCATTATCCCATAAGTGTTCTAATAACTCTAATCCTTTAGGTAAGTTTTCTTTTAACCCTCTTAAACCTACATAAGTTTTATCATCTTGAGCAATTACATAATAATCTACTCCTAACTTATAAAACTCTTTTTTAATTTGTTCAGCAGAATACTTGTCAGTTCCAAGATATTCTAAATAACCTGCAGCAAGACTTAACTTTTTATCATTGTCTTTACCCATATCAAAAATGATATTTAAGTCAAATAAATCATTGTTTTCATTTAAAACATATGATACTTTAATATCATTAGCCATTTTTGTTTCCTTAATAGCTGTTTTATAATCAACAAACTTAGGTTGTAATGGTGCTGATTTTTTCTTATTAAACTCTTTTAAGAATTCAGAACTCTTATCTCTGTTTAATTTAACTGGAGTAATCCCTGGGTTTTGAACTTTTACAATGTTCTTATCTTCTCCTTTACGCTTGTAAGTTACAACGTAATTGTTTTGGTAAAATTTATTAGCAAAGTCTACTAATTCTTTTTTAGAAATTTTCTTTAAATCTTCTAAGAATTTTACTTTATCTGCCCAGTTTTCATGGTGGATAAACGCATTAAAATATGCACTAGCTAACGCTGTATTATTCTCATACTGACGAGTTTGACTTAATTTCAAGTCGTTAACTACAGCTTCAATCATCCATTCTTCGAACTCACCTTTCTTTAATTTTTCGATTTGTTCTAATAATAAATCTTTTACTTCATCTAAAGATTGTCCTGATTTTGGATTTCCTGAGAAAGAATGATATCCATAATCATTTAAGAATGTAGGTGAACAGCTTGCTCTTTGTACAGCTTGTTTTTGGTTTAAGTTTAAATCGATTAAACCTGCATTACCATTAGCCATGATCATATCACAAAGAGTAACAAATTTTTCTTCTTCAGTATTAACTCCTCCTGATCTATAAGCAATAGATACTGATTCTGAAGTTGGTCCAAATACTTCTTTAATAATAGGTTGAGTAATTGGATCCTCTTTTGGTAAAACTGGGTGCTTTAATTCTTTTTTCTCAAACTTTCCGAAAGTTTCGTTTACTTTCTTAATTGTAGCATCAAAATCTAAATCTCCAACTAAAACTACTGCCATGTTATTTGGTACATAGTATTTATCAAAATAGTTATGAATATCTACCATTGAAGGGTTCTTTAAGTGCTCTCCAGTTCCAATAGTAGTTTGTTGTCCGTAAGGGTGCTTTGGAAATAATCCGTCTAACATTGCTGCATAACGCTTTCTAAAATCGTTATCTTGTCCTCTGTTAAACTCCTCAAATACAGCTTCTAACTCTGTATGAAATAAACGTAATACTAAAGTACTAAAACGCTCAGCTTCTAAATCTAACCACTTATCTAACTCGTTAGCTGGTATTTTGTTCTTATAAACTGTTTCCTCGAACCAAGTATGAGCATTTGTTCCTGTAGCTCCTAAAGAAGCAGTCATTTTATCGTACTCATTTGCTACTGAATAATTAGAAGCTTCTAAAGAAACTTTATCTATTTCTTTATAAATAGCTAACTTCTTTTCTGGGTCCTCTTCTGCTCTATGTTTTTCGTATAAATCAGAAATTTGTTTTAAGTACTCTTTTTCCTTTTCCCAATCAGCAGTACCAATTTTGTGAGTTCCTTTAAAAACCATGTGCTCTAAATAGTGAGCTAAACCTGTTGAGTTTTTTGGATCATAATTTGAACCTGCTCTTACTGCTATGTAAGTTTGAATTTTTGGTTCATCAGTATTTTTACTTAAATATACTTTTAAACCATTGTCTAAAGTATATAATCGTAATCCAGTTGGATCGTTAGTTACGGTTTCGTATTTAAAACCGTCTTGACTTGTGTGTTGTTCAGTTATTACTTCATTTGCTGTGGAGGTAGTTGTTTTTTTACAACTTACTACAGAAACAAGTAACATGCTAAATAATAGCAATTTAAATGTTTTCATTTGTATTTGTGTTTGATTAAATTAAAAAATCCGTTGAATTTACAAATTCAACGGATTTTAGAGAAATATATTTTACCTTTTTAACAGTTTTTTACAAAAAACTTATGCTAAGGCTTTTGCTACCATTTCACCAATTTTAGCAGGAGATTCAACTACGTGTACTCCATTTTCTGCTAAAATCTTCATTTTTGCTTGTGCAGTATCATCAGCTCCACCTACAATTGCTCCAGCGTGTCCCATTGTTCTTCCTGCTGGTGCAGTTTGACCTGCGATAAAACCAATAACTGGCTTACGGTTACCATCAGCTTTAATCCAACGAGCAGCTTCTGCTTCTAAATTTCCTCCAATTTCACCAATCATTACGATTGCTTCAGTTTCATCGTCATTCATTAATAACTCAACAGCTTCTTTTGTAGTTGTTCCAATAATTGGATCTCCACCAATACCAATTGCTGTAGTAATTCCAAATCCTTGTTTTACAACTTGGTCAGCAGCTTCATATGTTAAAGTACCTGATTTAGAAACGATTCCTACTTTTCCTTTTTTGAAGATAAATCCTGGCATAATACCAACCTTAGCTTCATCTGGAGTAATTACTCCAGGACAGTTAGGTCCTACTAAAGTACAATCTAAGTTATCAATGTAAGCTTTTACCTTAACCATATCAGCTGTAGGAATTCCTTCAGTAATACAAATGATTACTTTGATTCCTGCTTCAGCAGATTCCATAATTGCATCAGCAGCAAATGCTGGTGGTACAAAAATAATAGAAGTATCTGCTCCTGCTTTTTCAACAGCTTCTGCAACTGTGTTAAAAACTGGCTTACCTAAATGTTCTTGACCTCCTTTACCTGGTGTAACACCTCCTACGATGTTAGTTCCATAGTCAATCATTTGACCTGCGTGAAAAGTTCCTTCACTACCAGTAAATCCTTGTACAATAATTTTCGAATCTTTATTTACTAAAACACTCATTGGTTTGTTTTTTATTTATTTTTAAGTCAGACAAAAATAGTTTTTTAATTGTTTTTTCACAATTAAATTTACGTTACTTTTTATTTGGTTTTGTTGCGTTTTTTAAATAGATAACTTCACGCATAGTTTGACGGTATTCTCTTTGCGGTGTTCCATAATAAGTTCCTTTCTTTAAAGACTTTGAAACTCCTGTTTGCGCCATTAATACTGTTCCTTTCTCTATAGTTAACCCACTAATTATTCCTACTTGCCCCCAGATAGTTACTTCATCTTCTATTACTGTACAACCTGCAATACCTGTTTGAGCTGCTATCAAACATTTTTCACCTATAACTGTGTCATGCCCAACATGTACTTGATTATCAATCTTAGTTCCTTTACCTATAGTCGTATCACCAGTTACTCCTCTATCTATTGTACAAGAAGCTCCTAAATCTACATTATCTTTTATTACAACTCTACCTCCAGAAATTAATTTATCAAATCCTTCTGGTCTATTTTTATAATAAAAAGCATCTCCTCCTAATACTGTATTGGCATGAATTGTTACATTATCTCCTATTACACAATCATTGTTAATTACTACATTAGCATGAATTAAACAATTTTTACCAATAGTAACATTCTCCCCAACAAATACATTAGGTTGAATTATTGTTTCTGCTCCTATTATAGCTGAATCTGCAATACTTTTGTGAGAAGCTATAAATGGATTATAATGTTTTGTAATTTTATTAAAATCACGAAATGGGTCGTCTGAAATTAATAATGATTTACCCTCTGGACAATCTACTTTCTTATTGATTAAAATAGTAGTTGCTGCAGAGTTTAATGCTTTGTCGTAGTATTTAGGATGATCTACAAAAACTATATCTCCTTTTTCAACTACATGAATTTCATTTATTCCTTTTACAGGAAAATCTTTATCACCAACAAATTCTACATTTAACAATGTAGCTATTTGTTCTAACGTTTGTATTTGCTTAAATTTCATAGAAAAGAAATTCCCGCTAATGCGGGAATTGTTTTATTCTTTGATACGCTCTTGATACGTACCTTTTGTTGTTTCTATCTTAATTTTATCTCCTTCATTAATAAATAAAGGTACATTTACTCGTGCTCCAGTTTCAACAGTTGCAGGCTTTGTTGCATTTGTTGCTGTATTACCTTTAACTCCTGGTTCTGTATGAGTAACCTCTAATATTACACTTGCTGGCATTTCAACAGCTAAAGGCATTTCATCTTCTGAATTAATTATAATAGTTACAATTTCTCCTTCTTTCATTAATTCTGGCGCATCTAAAGCACTTTTTTCTAATGAAATTTGAGAATAATCAACTTGATTCATGAAGTGAAATGTTTCTCCTTCATTATATAAATATTGAAACTTATGTGTTTCAACTCTAACAGCATCTATCTTTCTTCCTGAAGGAAATGTATTTTCAATTACTTTTCCGTTAGTTACACTTTTTAACTTAGTTCTTACAAACGCTGGACCTTTTCCTGGTTTTACATGTAAAAATTCAACAACTTTATATATATCGCTGTTGTACCTCATACATAGTCCGTTTTTAATATCTGATGTTGTAGCCATTCTATTTATGTTTGTTTTATAAATTGTTCTAATGACAAAGTAAGTCTTTAAACAATCTTATTTTTTTATTCTAATTTGTTTTAAAATATCCTTTCATAATTCCTCTATGAGAATCTTTTATGAATTGGACTATTTCATCTCTTTCAGATGTAGCTTCCATTTCAGCTTCAATAATAGCTATTGCTTGAGTGTTATTGAAATTTTTCTGGAACAATATTCTGAATATATCTTGAATTTCTCTAATTTTTTCGGTTGTAAAACCTCTTCTTCTTAATCCTACTGAATTAATTCCTACATATGATAAAGGTTCTCTTGCTGCTTTTACATATGGAGGTACATCTTTACGTACTAATGATCCTCCTGTTACAAAAGCGTGATTTCCAACCGATGCAAATTGATGTACCGCTACCATACCTGCCAAAACAACATTGTCTCCAATATTAACGTGACCTGCCAAAGTAGTATTATTTGAAAAAATACAGTTATTTCCAACAAAACAATCATGCGCAATATGACAATAAGCCATAATTAAACAGTTGTCTCCAACTACTGTTTTCATTCTATCAGTAGTACCTCTGTTTATTGTAACACATTCACGAATAGTTACGTTATCACCTATTTCTACTGTCGTTTCCTCATCGTTATACTTTAAATCTTGAGGTATAGCTGATATAACTGCTCCAGGAAAAATTCTACAATTTTTTCCTATACGGGCTCCTTCCATAATTGTTACGTTAGAACCAATCCATGTTCCTGAGCCAATTTCTACATTAGCATGAATTGTTGTAAAAGGTTCTATAACTACATTTCTAGCAATTTTTGCTTGGGGATGTACGTATGCTAGTGGTTGATTCATACTATTTTACTTTTGATATTTGCGCCATTAATTCTGCTTCTGCTACTATCTTTCCATTCGCATATGTATATGCTTGCATATGACAAATACCTCTTCTTATTGGAGTAATTAATTCTGCTTTAAAAATTAAGGTATCTCCTGGTAATACTTTTTGTTTGAATTTAACATTATCCATTTTCATGAAATAAGTTAAATAATTTTCTGGATCTGGTACTGTATTTAATACTAACACCCCACCACACTGAGCCATTGCTTCTACTTGTAAAACTCCTGGCATTACTGGTGCTCCTGGAAAATGTCCAACAAAGAAATCTTCATTCATTGTTACATTTTTCATTCCCACAACATGCCTGTCTGATAGCTCTAAAATTCTATCAATTAATAAGAATGGTGGACGATGTGGTAAAATATCCATAATTTTATGGATATCCATTAATGGCTCTTCATTTAAATTAAATGTTGGCACATTGTTACGTTTCTCTTTCTTAATAATTTTCGCTAATTTCTTAGCAAATAAGGTATTTACTAAATGCCCTGGCTTATTAGCAATTACTTTACCTCTAATACGAGTACCTACTAAAGCTAAATCACCAATTACATCTAATAATTTATGACGAGCAGCTTCATTAGCCCAATGCAATTCTAAATTGTCTAGAATTCCATTTGATTTTATTTTTATATCGTCCTTTTTAAAAGCCTTCTTTAATTTTTCTGTTGTACTCTCTGATAATTCTTTATCAACATATACAATAGCATTATTTAAATCTCCACCTTTAATCAAGTCATTTTCTAACAACATTTCAATTTCATGTAAGAAACTAAAAGTTCTTGCTGCTGAAATATTTTCTTTGAAATCAGAAATTCTATCTAAAGTAGCATTTTGAGTTCCTAAAATCTTAGTTCCAAAATCTACCATAGTAGTTACTTGATACTCATCTGAAGGCATTAAAATAATTTCGCTTCCAGTAGACTCATCTTTATATGATATAATTTCTTTTACAACATACTCTTCAATTTCAGCATCTTGTTCTACAATACCAGCTTCTTCTAATGCTTCAATAAAAAACTTAGAAGAACCATCCATAATTGGAGGTTCTGATGCATTGATTTCGATAATTAAATTATCAATATCTAAACCTACTGCTGCCGCTAAAACATGCTCAGAGGTTTGAATTTGCACTCCGTTTTTCTCAAGATTTGTACCTCTTTGAGTATTTGTTACATAATCAGCTTTTGCTTCAATGATTGGTTGTCCTTCTAAATCAACACGCTTAAAAGCAAATCCATTATTTACTGGTGCTGGTTTAAACACCATTGTAACTTCATTACCTGTATGTAATCCTACACCAGATAATGTAACTTCATTTTGTATTGTTTTTTGTTGTTTACTCATTTTTTATTTTTTGAGCATTGAACTCTTTTTCAATTTTATCTATTGTCGATGCTAGTTTCGGTAACTTTTTAAAATACACATAGGATTTGTTATAATCTGAATATCCAAAGGCTGGTGTACCTTGCACTACATCTCCATCCTTTAAATTCCTACCTATTCCTGACTGTGCTTGAATTTTCACATTATTACCTATAGAAATATGACCTACAATACCTACTTGCCCACCAATCATACAGTTCTCTCCTATTTTGGTTGACCCTGCAATACCTGATTGGGAAGCTATAACGGTATTTTTCCCTATTTCTACATTGTGTGCTACTTGAATTTGATTATCAAGTTTTACACCTTTTCTTATAATTGTTGATCCTAATGTAGCTCTATCTATTGTAGAGTTTGATCCTATATCTACATTATCTTCAATAATAACATTTCCTATTTGAGGAATCGCTTTATATTCTCCATTCTCATCTGGAGCAAAACCAAATCCATCAGCTCCAATAACACTACCTGAATGTATTTTACAATTCTTTCCTATTTGTGTTTCAGAGTAAATCTTAACTCCTGCAAAAATAACAGTGTTATCTCCTATTATAGAGTTATCACCTATATATGAGTTTGGAAAAACCTTTACATTCTCTCCTAATACTACATTATTCCCAATGTAGGAATAAGCTCCTATATATTCGTTCGTCCCTATTTTAGCCGAATCAGCTATAAAATGAGGATTCTCTCTTCCTTGTTTATTATTTTTTGCCTCGTTATAAAACTCTAATAATTTTGAAAAAGATTGATAAGCATCATCAACTTTAATTAATGTTGTCTCAATCTCTTTTTCTGGTTCAAAACTCTTATTAACTATTGCTACAGAAGCATTAGTTGTATATATATATGAATTATACTTAGGGTTTGACAAAAAAGTTAAAGACCCCTCTGAGCCCTCTTCTATTTTAGAAAGTTTATCTACTTCTATATTAGGATCCCCTACAATCTCACCTTCTAATATATCAGCTATTTGTTTTGCTTTAAATTTCATTATCTGCAAAAGTAATTATTTTTGTTCAAATACATATCCTTTGTCCTTTTATGATTTTTTTTAAATCATTTTTTTAGGATAACACAAGTAATGTTTTATTACTGGTTTTGTTAATGCTTTCAAGTTCAATTGATCTGATGCCTTAGCTATATCTATTAACTCACCTGTTTTTGCATAAATTTTAATAGGCTTATCAGTATTATATGCTTGATGCTTAACTTTACTAGAAATTACAAAATAGTTTATATTTTCTTTTGTTACATGATCATTTTTCAAAACCTTGTTAAAAATATCCTCTTCATATTCCTCTTTAAAAGGTTTTCCTTGAATTTCAATTTTTAAAAGATTTCGATGAATAATCATTTTTGCTAAAAAAGATAATACGTAATCTTCATGGTTTACCCATTCTTTAATAGCTGCCATGACATCATAATCATCCAACTCTGAGAATATATTCAATGTATCGTTAGTAAAATTCTCTTCTGTTATTTTTGTATATAAAAAGTATTTAAAAGCTTTACTAGCTGGTAATTCAACACCTTTCATTGCTAACTCTTTAGCTCTTTTTAAAACATTTACCAACGTATTTTCTGCGACTAAGCCTGTTTTATGTAAGTAGACTTGCCAGTACATTAAACGTCTTGCTATGATAAATTTTTCTACAGAATATATTCCTTTTTGCTCTATCACCAATTCATCATTCACAACGTTCATCATTGTTATTAAACGATCTGATGAAATATTCCCTTCAGCTACTCCTGTATAAAAACTATCTCTCTTTAAATAATCTAAACGGTCTATATCTAATTGACTCGAAATTAATTGATATAAAAACTCCCGATCATATTTTCCTTCAAAAATTTGAATTGCTAAACTTAATTGTCCATCAAACTCCTTATTTAACGCTTTCATAAATTTTAAAGAAATTTCTTCATGCGTTATTCCATTAACAATACTATGCTCTAAAGCGTGAGAAAAAGCTCCATGACCTATATCATGTAGTAAAATAGCTATGTACAATGCATTTGCTTCTTCATCAGATATTTTTACTCCTTTTGTTCTAAGGATACGTACAGCTTTTTGCATTAAATGCATACAACCAATTGCATGATGAAAACGAGTGTGATTTGCTCCAGGATAGACTAAATTGGATAATCCCATTTGGGTAACTCTTCTTAAACGCTGGAAATATGGATGTTCTATAATGTCAAAGATTAATGAATTGGGTATGGATATAAATCCATAAATCGGGTCATTTATAATCTTTAACTTGTTCGTTTTTTGGTTATTCAAAATATGTAAATACTTCTATTTAAAACAAAAGAATCATAATTTATTAACAAAAGCAAATTAACAAAAGCTTTATTAACGTATTTTTAGCTTTTTGAAATACAACAAAAGATCATTTAAACGTTATTTTTAGTGTAACACACAAAAAATTTATGAGAAACATAGACATACTTTGGGTTGATGATGAAATCGATTTATTAAAACCACATATATTATTTTTAGAAAAGAAGAATTACTCTGTTACTACATCTACCAATGGTGCTGACGCCATAGATTTAGTTGATGAGCAAAATTTTGATATTGTTTTTTTAGACGAAAATATGCCTGGTATTACCGGACTTGAAACTTTATCGGCTATCAAGCAAAAAAATGCTAATCTTCCAGTAGTTATGATTACAAAGAGTGAGGAAGAATACATTATGGAAGAAGCTATTGGTTCTAAAATTGCTGATTATTTGATTAAACCAGTTAATCCAAATCAAATATTATTAAGCTTAAAGAAAAACCTAGATCATTCGCGTTTAGTTTCTGAAAAAACAACATCTAATTACCAGCAAGAGTTTAGAAAAATCTCTATGGATTTAGCTATGGTAAATTCTTATGAAGAATGGAGTGAGTTATATAAAAAACTTGTTCATTGGGAGCTAGAATTAGAAAATATTAACGATACTGGAATGTTGGAGATTTTAGAATCTCAAAAATCTGAAGCTAATTCACAATTTTTTAAATTCATTAAAAAAAATTATCAAAGCTGGCTAACTAGTGATGATAAACCTACTTTTTCTCACACTTTATTTAAAGATTATATAGTTCCTAATTTATCAAAAGATCAAGGTGTTTTGTTAGTTGTAATTGACAATTTACGTTATGATCAATATAGAGTTCTTGAACCTTTTATTAATAATTATTTTAAGAAAGAAGAAGAACATTCTTATTACAGTATTTTACCTACTGCTACTCAATATGCTCGTAATGCTATATTTTCTGGATTAATGCCTTCTGAAATGGAAAAAAGACATCCTGAATATTGGAAAAACGATACAGATGAAGGTGGTAAAAACCTATTTGAAGCTAATTTTTTAGATGCTCAAATAAAACGTTTAAGTTTAGATATTAAGCACGAATACTATAAAATTGTTTCCTTAAAAAGTGGTAAAGATTTAGCGGATAATTACAATAGCACCAAACAAAATGATTTAACTGTAGTTGTATATAATTTTGTTGACATGCTTTCACATGCTAAAACCGAAATGGAGGTTATTAAAGAGTTAGCTGGTGACGATAAAGCTTACAGATCTTTAACTGTTAGTTGGTTTAAAAACTCACCACTATACGACATTATTCAGAAGGCTCAAAAACTTGGTCAGAAGCTTATTATCACTACTGATCACGGTACTATTAACTCTAAAAACCCATCGAAGGTAATTGGTGATAAGAATATCAGTTCTAACCTACGTTACAAAACTGGTAAAAGTTTGAGTTATGAAGATAAAGATGTGTTTGCGATTAAAAATCCAAAAGATATTTTTCTACCAAGTGTAGCTATAAATAGTCCTTTTATTTTTGCTAAAGAAGATTTGTTTTTTGCTTATCCTAACAATTACAATCACTTTGTTAAATATTACAAGAACACATACCAACACGGAGGAATATCTTTAGAAGAAGTAATCATACCTTGTTCAATTTACAATCCTAAATAATGAGATTATTACTTCTTTTTGTTCTTTTCTCTCAGGTTTTATTCGCTCAAGAAGATAAATTAAGTTCTGCTGGTTTAGAATTAACAAAACAAAAGGTTATTTATGATCCTAGCTATTTTTCAATAGATTACCCTAATGGAGACGTACCAGCAGATAAAGGTGTTTGTACTGATGTTGTGATTAGAGCATATAGAAAACTAGGAATAGACTTACAAAAAGAAGTACATAATGATATGAAAAGTAACTTTTCTTTATATCCTAAAATTTGGGGATTAAAATATACCGATAAAAATATAGATCACAGAAGAGTTCCAAACTTAATGACCTTTTTTAAAAGAAAAGGAACTGTAAAAACTATATCAAAAAAAGTTGAGGATTATATTCCTGGTGATATAGTTTGCTGGAATCTTCACGGAGGGATTACACATATAGGAATTGTTGTTGATAAAAAATCAAAAGATAAAAAACGATATATGATTGTTCATAATATAGGTAATGGTCAAGTACTTGAAGATTGTCTTTTTGATTTTAAAATCATTGGACACTACAGATACAAAAACTAAATTTTCTTAACATTTTTTTGTTCTTTATTTTTGCGCATTATGAATAAAAACTATTCTTTAAACGAATTAACTAAAATAGCCGAAGAAGTTGTAAAAAGCGCTAAAAACAAAGTGCTTTTATTTTACGGCGACATGGGAGTTGGTAAAACAACTTTAATTAAAGAAATATGTAAAGTTTTAGGTGTTGACGATATAGCCCACTCACCTACTTTTTCTTTAGTAAATGAATACCAAACTGAAAACAGCGACATTGTTTATCATTTTGATTTCTATCGTATAGAAGACGAAGAAGAAGCTTATGATATGGGAATTGAAGACTATTTATATAGTAATAACTGGTGTTTAATAGAATGGCCAGAAAACGTTAAAAATTTATTACCTTTAGATGCCGTTGCCATAAAAATTACACTTTTAGAAAACGGTCAACGTAATATTCAACTATAAACCAACTAATTCAATGGGGTACATCTCACCTTTTACAAAAGAACAATTAATGCCACAACCTGAAATGCTTGAAATTAAAAAGCAGAAGGGTGAATTATTCATAGGGCTACCTAAAGAAACACATTTTGAAGAAAAACGTATTAGTTTAACTCCCGATGCTGTATCTGCTTTAGTTGCTCATGGTCATAGAATTGTTGTTGAAACTGGTGCTGGTGAAGGAGCTAATTATAGCGACAAAGAATATTCTGATGCAGGAGCAAAAATTTCATATGATATTAAAGAAGTTTTTGGTTGCAATATTGTTTTAAAGGTTGAACCACCATCTTTAGATGAAATAAAGATGTTAACCCCTCAAGCTGTTTTAATTTCAGCATTACAGCTTAAAACTCAAAATAAAAAATACTTTCAAGCTTTAGCAAAAAAGCGCATTACAGCTATTGCTTTTGATTATATAAAAGATGAACATGGGGTTTATCCTATTGTAAAATCATTAAGTGAAATAGCAGGTATTGCCTCAATGCATATTGCAGCAGAGTTAATGACTACCTCAAACGGCGGTAATGGTTTATTATTGGGAAATATTGGTGGAGTTCCTCCTAGTGAAGTAGTTATATTAGGAGCTGGAACTGTAGGTGAATTTGCTGCTCGTTCTGCTATTGGATTAGGCGCACGAGTAAAGGTTTTTGACAACTCAATAACTAAACTTCGTAAATTACAACACTGTATACAATCTCCTATTTATACTTCTACTGTACAACCAAAAACATTAGCCAAAGCTTTAATGCGTTGCGATGTTGCTATTGGAGCCATTAGAGGTAAAGATAGATCTCCAGTGATAGTAACAGAAGGAATGATTGAACAAATGAAAGAAGGAGCTGTTATTGTTGATGTAAGTATAGATCGTGGAGGATGTTTTGAAACATCAAAGGTCACTACACATAGTAAACCTGCTTTCACAGAACACGGTGTTATTCATTATTGTGTTCCAAATATCCCTTCAAGATATGCTAGAACCGCTTCTGTTTCTATTAGTAATATTTTCACTCCTTACCTATTAGATATTGCGGAAGAAGGTGGTTTTGAAAATGCAGCTCGTTTTGATAATAGTTTAAGGAACGGTATGTATTTCTATCACGGAATATTAACTAATAAAACAGTAGCCGATTGGTTTGATTTACCTTTTAGCGATATTAATCTATTAATTTTATAATAGTTTATTATTGGTGCATTTATAGGGTAATGTAAATTCAAAACAAGTACCTTTATTTTTATTATTAGTAATTCTCAGCTCTGTTTGATGCAATTCTAGTATCTTTTTTACAATTGATAATCCTAAACCTATTCCTTTATTTTTATCATTAGTATTAAGCTGTGTATAACTTTTTAATATATATTCTTGTTCAATTTTACATATTCCTTCGCCTGTATCTATAATTTTTAATATTACAAACTCTTCATTTTTATCTAAAAGTTCTATACTAATTTCTCCATGATTGGGTGTAAACTTAATAGCATTTTCAATAATATTTTGAATAGCTCTTTCTATTAATAATTTATCTGCGTATACATCTACTATATTATTTTTTATAACTACTGAAAGTGTTATTTTTTTAGTAGTTGAAATAAGTTCATATCTTTTTTGCAACTCAAAAACTAGGTCTATAACACTGAAAAAACTTTTTTTAGCTGTTACTTTTTTTGCCTCAAACTTAGTATACTCAAAAAGTTCATTTATCATATTTCCTAAATGACTAGCACTATTTTCTATAATAGACATAAAAAGAAATCGATCTTTTATAGTTATATTCTCTTTTATTTTCAAAGTTTCTATATAACCTTTTATAGCAGTTAAAGGAGTTCTTAAATCATGAGCTACATCTGCTATAAACTCCTTTCTAAATTGATTTACTTCTGTTATATGCTGAATATTGTTTGCTATTGTCTCGGCCATACTATTATAAGTTAAAGCTAGCGTAGATAAATCAGAACTTGCTGCATTTGGGATTCTACTAGACAAATCTCCTTCTTTAAACTTATTTACATAATATATAATTGTACGTAAATTCCCTGTTAAAAACCAAATACTTATCCACCCTACTACTATAGCAAACAACATAGTTATTAAAGTAGATCCTATACTTAAATCAAAAAAAAACTTAGTAAGTAGTTGCTCACAAATTTGTTGATACTTTTGACTTGCTAATATTATATAGATATAACCAGCTTGACCATCTTTTTCAAAATAAGCCGCTGAAAAAATCTTTTTATTAGTTTCATCTCTCGGATCATCTCCTAAAACATAAGATTGATTATTCTTAATAAACTCTTTAATAGGTTTTAAATCTACAGATTTAATATTTTTATCATTTTCATTATGCTCTAAAACAACAGAATAAAGTATACCTCCTTCTTCATTTAATAAATACACTTCAATAGCTCTATTCACTGCCATCATATCGTGCATCAAATCGTTAAATAGACTTTTATTTACCGCTCCGTTTTCTAAAAATGGAGAATCATTTTTAAATTTTTCTTCAACTAAATGAGTAGCTACATTAGCATTTAACTGTTGAGTTGTTTGACTATAAAATTGTTTTAAAAGAAAAAAAGTAGTGTAAATATAAACTCCTCCGATAATTAATATAATTACAAAAAAAGCACACTTAATTTTCTTAATTAACTTGTTTGAAACTGTTCTGTATAAATTCACCTTTCAAAGATTTTAGTTCTTCATTAAACTTATAACCAACTCCCCAAGAAGTTAGTATAAATTTAGGTGCTTCAGTATTTGTTTCAATTTTACTCCTTAATCTATTTATATGTGAATTTACAGTATGTCTATAACCATCAAAATCATAGCCCCATATTAAATCTAATAAAGTGTCTCTACTAAAAACTTTACCTGGTGTAGAAGCCATTAAAACTAACAATTCAAACTCTTTAGGTGAAAGATTAACATTTTCAGAGTTAATTATTACTTTTCGTTTTTCAATATCTATAAACAACTCTTCAAATTGTAATTTATCATGAATATTATGCTTTTTAGAATTTAAAACCACTGTATCTCTTCTAATAACGGCAGCTACCCTAGCAAGCAATTCTCTTACACTAAAAGGTTTTGTTATATAATCATCAGCACCTAGCTCTAAGCCTAAAACTTTGTCTATTTCATTGCCTCTAGCAGTTAACATGATTATAGGAGTTTGCTTGTGTTTTCTAATAACTTTACAAATCTCTATACCATTTAGACTAGGAAGTGTTAAGTCTAAAATAATTAAGGAAAAATCTTCTTCTAAAGCCTTATTTAAACCTTCTAAACCATCTAAACAAGTAGTTACACTATAATGACTATCTAGTAAATTATACTCTATTAATTTGGCTATAGCAACATCATCTTCAATAATAAGTATTTTTTTCATCTTACAGAATTTCGGGGGTTCGTTAGCTAACATAAAGAAATATACTGTGATTTAAAAATGATTTTTATGTGATACTTATGTGATAACATTCAAAGTTATTTACATCATTAAAACAAAGCTGCAGCGTAAAATCAATATTAATTTAATTAAATCACCATGAAAAAAACAGCCTCAAATGATGATATTCTATACGAAAGAAAGATAGAAATTGGTAAAAAGAAAATACATTATCTAAAACCATCAATACAAAAAAGTACAATTGGTAATTTATCTCTTAAAGATCAAGAAAAGTTTATTGAATACGGTATTGCACCATTAGTTCCTCCGAAACACAAAAACATTTTAGAAGCCTTTGAATACTGGGTTTCAAAAACACCAAAAGCTAATGCCGCAATTCATTTAAACAAAGTAATTACTTACAAAGAGTTAGATAATCAAGCCACTATTTTAGCTCTTTTATTAAAACAAAAAGGAATTTCTTCTGGAGACAGCATTGGCTTGTACATGCATCGCTCTTTAGACATGCTAATAGGTATAATTGCTTGCTTAAAACTTGGAGCAATCTATGTTCCGCAAGATCCTAGAATAGTTCCTAAAAACATGCTTAATTCCATATACAAATTAAGTAATGCATCAATAATAATCTCGCATTCAAATTATCAAAATCAAGATTTATTTGAAAATGAAAACGAAGTTGTGTTTACAGATAATGAGTTATCTAAAGATATTTACAAACACTTATATGGAAATGTAAAACTGATTAATCAAAAAGGAAACACACCTAATTCCACATGCTTTATTTTATTCACTTCTGGAACAACAGGTGTTCCAAACGGTGTTCAAGTTACTCATAAAAATTTATGCAACATTTTATATACTTCACCAGGAAATCTCAACATAAAATCAGGAACTAAAGTAGCTCAAATACTCAATATTTCTTTTGATATGGCTGCTTGGGAAATTCTTGGTTGTTTAGGAAATGGAGGAACCTTATTGATTAGAGGTAAAAGCATACAAGAAACTGCTGAAAAAGCTAATGTAATTATTGCTACACCAACCATACTTACTACTATAGATGTAAATAAATGTAAGTTGGTAGAAACTGTTGCAGTAGCAGGAGAACCTTGTCCTGAAATTCTAGCTAATAAATGGGCCAACGTTTGTGATTTTTACAATTCATGTGGCCCTACTGAAACCACTATTGTAAACACCATGAAAAGATGTGATCTAAAAAATAAAGAGCTATCTATTGGTAAACCTACTCCAAACAACACTGTATATGTTTTAAACGAAAAGAAAGAACCATGTGAGATTGGTGAAGTAGGAATTATGTGGGCTGGTGGTAATTGTGTTACCAAAGGCTATATAAACAATGACGAGTTAAACAAGAAACGCTATGCCTATGATCCTTTTTTAAACAACGGAGATCAAATGTTTAATACTGGTGATCTTGGTAAATGGAATTCAGAAGGAGAACTTATCCATTATGGAAGAGTTGATGATCAAGTAAAAATCAAGGGATTTAGGGTTGAGCTAGATGCTATTTCAAAAATAATTGAACGAAATCCAAATGTAAAAAGAGCTGTAACTCTAAAGCATCAAAACTTTCTTGTTTCTTTTATTAGTGGATCTTTTAAAAATAGAACAGAGGTTTTAGAATTATTGAAAAAGAATATTTCTAAAGAACTCCCCTATTATTATTTACCTAGTGAATTCATTTTTATGGAAGAACTTCCAAAAACATCCCGTGGTAAAATAAATAAGGCTGAATTAAAAGATTTTTTAAACTAATTAAGATGGAAACAATAGTATTACCTCCTAAAAAAGGATTTTTATATCGTTTAGGAAAACATCCATGGCTCATACCTTATCATAGGCTATTTATCTTAATTACTTTGATAAACGCTTTTGTAATGATAAAAGCATTTACAACATGGAATTGGTTCTCTTTAAACAATATTCAACTTGATAAAATAGCTGAAGTTATTTTATATAATTTTTCTCTAGCTATATTAATAAGACAACAATATATTATTAATATACTCTTTAAAATAGCTACAGGTGTGCCTAAAAGCTGGCCTTTGTTTATTAGAAGAATATGTGCTAAAGTTTATCATTTTGGTGGATTACATAGCTCTAGTGCCACTATGGGAACCTTATGGTATGTTATTTTTGTTGTTAGTTTATACTATAATTTCATACATAAACTTCATAACGTTAACCTTTCTATTATTTTAGTTACTTCATTAATATTGATATTGTTAATCGGTATTGTAATAACTGCTTTACCTAAAATGAGAGCTAAATACCATAATCAATTTGAAATAGCACATAGATTAGGTGGATGGACAGTTTTATTTCTTTTCTGGGTTCAAATGATTTTGTTTTTAAACATGCAACATTCATTAGAAACTATTGCACAAAGCTCAAACTTTTGGATACTAGTAACGCTAACAATAAGTGTTATACTTCCATGGCTTCGTTTGAAAAAAGTAGAGATTGACATTGTAAAGCCATCAAATCATGTTGCACTAGCTTCTTTTAATTATGGTGTAACTCCATTTGCTGGATCATCTACCGCTTTAAGTAGAAATCCTTTATTAGAATGGCATTCTTTTGCTAATGTCCCTTCACCACAAAAAGAAGGCTTTCGTTTAACAATTTCAAGAGCTGGAGATTGGACAGGTAATTTTATTAATGATAAACCTGAAAAAATATGGGTAAAAGGTATACCAACTGCTGGTGTAGGAAATGTAGACAAGATATTTAATAAAGTTATTTGGGTTGCTACTGGTAGTGGAATTGGTCCATGTATTCCTCATCTTCTATTAAACGAAACTCCATCTTTATTAATATGGGCTACTAGAAACCCAGAGAAAACATATGGTGAAGACCTTGTAAATGAAATTAAAGCGGTTCAACCAAATGCTATTATCTGGGATACTGATGCCAATGGCAAACCCGATTTAGTTAAACTAGCTTACAAAGCTTACAAAAATTTTAAAGCAGAAGCAGTAATCTGCATATCTAATCAAAAGTTAACTCAAAAAGTGGTGCATAATATGGAATACTTAGGAATTCCAGCATATGGTGCTATTTGGGATTCTTAAACAATTAATCTAAAATTTTTAAAAACATGAATGTACTATTTAAACAAATAGACAGGGTTCTTATTGCCCAATTAAATCGTCCTAAAGCTTTAAATGCTTTGAATTCTGAGATTATGCATGAGCTTTTAATTGGATTAGAAAAATATGATTTAGATCCCAAAATAGGTTGTATTGTACTTACTGGTAACAAAGACTTTTTTTGTGCTGGTGCAGATATTAAAGAAATGAATAAAATGAATGCTTCTCAAATGATAGAAGAAGATTATTTTAACCATTGGGAACGATTTACTAAACTAAAAACTCCAATAATTGCCGCTGTTTCTGGTCATGCTTTTGGAGGTGGTTGTGAACTCGCTATGATGTCTGACATCTTATACGCTTCAACCAATGCTGTATTTGGACAACCAGAAATAAAACTTGGAGTAATTCCTGGAATTGGCGGTACACAGCGACTTACTAAGCTTATAGGTAAAGCTAAAGCTATGGAAATCATTCTCACAGGTAGAGATATAACAGCAACAGAAGCTAATGCAATTGGTTTGGTTTCACAGCTATTTCATGAAGAGAATTTTATGGAATCTGTGATGAATAAAGCTCATAACATTTCAAATTATTCAAAAACAGCTTTAAAAATAGCTAAAGAAGCAATAAATCAATCATTAGAAACTGGACTTACTTCGGGGATTGTTTTTGAACGAAAATTATTCCATTCACTATTCAACACTAATGATCAACAAGAAGGAATGAATGCTTTTATAGAAAAGCGAATTCCACAATTTAATACTCCTCATAAAAACTAATAACATGAAAAAAATATATTTAATTACAGTCATAAATTTATTATTAACCTTTACTCTTTATTCGCAAGAAAAAAAAGCTAGTAAAACCACTTTTGCAATCATGCCTATACATAATAGCGGTGCAGGTTTTAACAATGTTTTTTTAGGCTCTTATGAATTAAAACCTCGAAAGAAACTAACCTTTTACAGTGTTTTTTGGGTAAACCCATCTTTTGGAAACCAAGGAAAAGACTTATTCTTAGAAACTGGGGTTGGTTTGGGGTTTGTATCCAAAAATAAAAAGTGGTTTATCAATCCTAGTTTAGGGTTTGGACATGGTAAATTATTATCACAAACAGCAGGAACTAAAATAGCTGAAAGTATTATACCTAGTCTATTTTTGGTACATAACTCAGGAAGATTTGAACTTGAAGCTTATACAGCTTACTATAAAAGTTTAAGAGGGGAAGGAAATTCACAAGACTTGATGTTAAACTGGGTTATTCCAGGATTTAAAGTAAATAAACACTTATCGCTTGGTGGTTTTTATGAGCATTTAGGTCAAACGAGAGTTGATAATGGAAATAAAGTAACCTTGTATCAATTTTTAGGCGGTTATATTAAAACTACTTTAGATAATGGTGTTTGGTTCCGTTTTGCTTTCGGCCCTAATATTTCCAACGATAATGTAAATGCTAACGAATTTTATAAAATACAAGCTTTTATACCTATTTAATAGGTATTGTTTGGGGAGAATGCTATTAGTAAAAAGTTAATAGCAACAAAACAGCGTAATCTGTAAAAAGATTGCGCTGTTTCATTGGGAATATTTTTTTTATCAATACTTTTGCAGCTCAAAATTAAATTATGAATTTATTAAAACGTTTTGGCTACTACCTTATAGGTTTAGCTCTTGGATCAATAGTTGTACTTTTTATTTGGAAAGGAAAAGATGTTACTTTTGATTATGGTATGGATGCACGTACTTTAAAAACTATTCGTATTAAGAAACGCTTATTTTCAAACAGTGCTCAACAAACGTTAACAAATTCTCCTATCGATACCGCTACTATTTCCAATATTTTAAAATATGGTGATGTTAACTTTGGAAAAAGTAAACCACGTTTAAAACCTTGCGCTGAGTATTTTATTACTGGTAAAGATAGCTTAAATCACATTGATCTTTACGTTGTTAGATGTGATTCTACAGCAACTGTTAAAACAATAACTATAAATAACTAGCAGTTTTTATATTTATCATATAATCCAACTCCATTTAAAATCATTGGTATTATTTTTTCTAATCGTTTTAATTTAGTTGCTTCTCTTTTTGCTTCTGAAATATGATCAGAGAACTCTCTTTTTTTACTTAAGGTAAATTTTTCAAAGCTTTCTTTTAGCTTTTCGTCTTTATCTAGTTCAGATTGTAGTTCGACTGGTATTATTAATGGTTTTGTATTTCTCTTAGGCTTTAATTCCTTTCCTTCTTCAGAATTTTTAATAGCTTCAAGAACATAAGATTTTAGCAAATCAACATCTATTTCTTCTATCTTATAAAAGCGCCATTGACGCATTGCTTTAGTCTTTCCTTCTTGTGCATTTTCTAAAACTTTTTGATCGTCTTTTAAAAAACTCCCTTGAAAAAACCACAAACCACAATAGTTTTTGAAGGCAGACATCCCAACAATGTTTTTACCTTTATAAACATAAACTGGCGATCCCCATTTTATAGTTTCCTCTAAAGGTAATTCTATTAAAACCGAACGCAAGAGGTTTAACTCTTGCGTCCAATTATTTTTATCAGTAATATATTGTACTACTTTTTCGTTCATTCTTTAATTTTACTTTTAATTAACTGATATGGCTATTAGTTAGCAATATCACTTGTAAACTTTATACGCATTAAACGCAATTCTTCATCATCATAATCTCCATCAAACTCATCTAAAGCCTCTTGTATTTTATCAGTCTCTGACTCCATAAAATAATCATGAATCTCTTCTTGCTGATCTTCATCTAATAAGTCATCCACAGCATAATCTATATTCAATTTTGTTCCAGAAAATACAATAGCTTCCATTTCTTTTATAAGTTCAGCCATTTCCAACCCTTTTGATTTGGCTATATCTTCTAAAGGTAATTTTCTATCTGTATTTTGAATAATAAATAGCTTTAATCCAGAATTAACACCTGTACTTTTTACAATTAAATCGTCAGGACGCATAATATCGTTCTCTTCAACATAATTTGTAATAAGTTTTATAAAGTCTTTTCCGTATTTTTTAGCCTTACCTTCTCCTACTCCATGAACTTTTGATAATTCTTCTAAAGTAATAGGATATTTTAAAGCCATATCATCTATAGAAGGATCTTGAAATACTGCAAAAGGAGGCACTCCTAAACGCTTACCTACACTCTTACGTAAATCTTTTAGCATTTCTACTAACTTATTATCTACGCCTCCACCAGCTGATTTGGTATTTGTTATAATAGTTCCATCATCATCTGTATCATATACATGATTTTCTGTCATCATAAATGATTTTGGATTAGCTATAAACTTTTTACCTTCTTCGGTTAACTTTAAAACACCGTATTGCTCAATCTCTTTTCTAATTAAATCTGCAACCAACACCTGACGTATAAGAGCCATCCAATAATGATTGCTTTTATCTTTACCTACTCCAAAGAAAGGTTGTCCTGTAGTTTTGTGAGATTTTAAAAGAGCATTTTCTTTACCAATAATTGTATTTACCACTTCTTTAGGCTTATACATTTCATTGGTATCTTTTATTATAGATAGTAAAGTAACTACTTCATCTTTCGCTTCGTGCTTCTTTTTAGGATTACGCATATTGTCATCCATATCTGCTCCTTCACCGTTAACTTCATCAAATTCTTCTCCAAAATAATGAAGCAAGTACTTACGTCTATTCATTGACGTTTCTGCATATCCTACAACTTCTTGTAATAACGCATGACCAACCTCTTGCTCAGCAACTGGTTTATTAGCCATGAATTTTTCAAGTTTTTCTATGTCTTTGTATGAATAAAAGGTTAAACAGTAACCTTCTCCTCCATCTCGTCCAGCTCTACCTGTTTCTTGATAATAACTTTCTAAACTTTTAGGAATATCGTGGTGAATTACATAACGAACATCTGGTTTATCTATTCCCATACCAAAAGCAATAGTTGCCACAATAACATCGCAATCTTCCATCAAAAACATATCTTGATGTTTTGCTCTTGTTTTGGCATCTAAACCTGCATGATAAGGAAGTGCATTAATTCCATTTACTTGTAATACCTGGGCTATTTCCTCCACTTTTTTACGACTTAAACAGTATATAATTCCTGTTTTTCCTGATCGTTGTTTAATAAAGCGAATAATATCCTTTTCAATCTCCTTTGTTTTAGGACGTACCTCATAAAACAAATTGGATCTGTTAAATGATGCTTTAAAAACATTAGCATCACTCATACCAAGGGTTTTAAGTATATCTTCTTGTACTTTTTCAGTTGCAGTAGCTGTTAAACCTATAATAGGCACATTATCTATCTGCTTAATAATAGTACGCAAATTTCTATACTCAGGCCTAAAATCGTGTCCCCATTCAGAGATACAATGTGCCTCATCAATTGCTACAAAAGAAATCTTTTGCTTTCTTAAAAAATCAACATACTCTTCTTTAATCAATGATTCTGGGGCTACATATAGTAACTTAGTTATTCCAGTCTCAATATCTGATTTTACTTGCGCAACTTCAGATTTGTTTAAAGACGAGTTTAATACATGGGCTATCCCATGATGTTCCGAAATACCTCTAATGGCATCGACTTGATTTTTCATTAATGCAATTAATGGTGAAACAACAATGGCTGTTCCATCCTTCATTAACGCTGGTAACTGATAACATAATGATTTTCCGCCCCCCGTTGGCATTATTACAAAAGTGTTTTCATTCCTTAGGATGCTATTTACTACATCCTCTTGTAGACCTTTAAATTGGTTAAAACCAAATATTTTTTTTAATGATCCATATAACTCCGACTGCTCTATATTCATCTTCTAATATCAAAAATTAAAAATGAGAACTAAACTACAAAAAAACTATTACAAATAAGAAAGAAATTTTCTTTTTATTAAAAAGTTTTTCTTCTTAAATATTCCTACTTTTACACTTTAAATTTTACTTAAAACTTTTTTAACTTGAAAGACGCAAACGCTATTCTCTCAACAGCAAAAGAAACTATACTTTTAGAAAGTAATGCTATTGCTAATTTAGCAAATTTAATAGACAGTTCATTTGTTGACGCTGTTAATTTTATCTTTAATTCTAAAGGACGAGTAATTGTTACTGGAATTGGTAAAAGTGCAAATATTGCCAATAAAATGGTTGCTACTTTTAATTCTACTGGTACTCCTGCTGTTTTTATGCATGCCGCTGATGCCATACATGGAGATTTAGGAAATGTTCAAAGAGACGACGTAGTAATTTGTATTTCTAAAAGTGGAAATACACCTGAAATAAAAGTATTAGTTCCTCTTATTAAAAATTCAAATAACAAAATTGTAGCCATTACTGGGAATCCTGATTCTTTTTTAGGAAAAAATGCAGATTTCCTATTGAATTCTTTTGTTGAAAAAGAAGCTTGCCCTAACAATTTAGCACCAACCACCAGTACTACTGCTCAGTTAGTATTAGGTGATGCTTTAGCTGTTTGTTTGTTAGATTTACGTGGTTTTACAAGTAGTGATTTTGCTAAATATCATCCAGGTGGAGCTTTAGGTAAACGTTTATATTTACGTGTATCAGATTTAATTAAAAACAATCTTTTACCTAAAGTTACTATTACTGATAAAATAACCAATGTTATTGTTGAAATTTCAGAAAAAAGACTAGGGGTAACTGCTGTTATTGATAATGATAATAAATTATTAGGAATCATTACCGATGGTGACATTCGTAGAATGCTTAGTAAAACGACTAAGATTGATGAATTAACTGCAGAAGACATTATGAGTAAGAACCCGAAAACTATTAATGTTGATGCTATGGCTGTTAAAGCTCTAGAAACACTTGAAAACAATAGCATTACACAAATTTTAGTTACAGATAATGATGATAATTATGTGGGGGTGGTCCATTTACATGATTTAATTAAAGAAGGTATATTTTAAATGGCAAAAGAGATGTCTTTTTTAGACCATCTTGAAGAATTAAGATGGCATTTGGTAAGAAGTTTTACTTCTATTTTTATAGTTGCTATAATCATATTTGTTAATATTAATTTTGTTTTTAATGAAATTTTATTAGCACATTTAAAGCCAGACTTTGCTACCTACCAATTCTTTTGCAAAGTCTTTTCAGCTATTGGGATTGATAGTAGTTTTTGTAAAATAGAATTTGCACAAGAATTACAAGTTTTAAACCCTACTGAAGAATTAATGACAGGTATTTGGTCTTCATTAATTTTAGGTTTTGTTATTGCTTTTCCATACATCTTATGGGAGTTTTGGAGATTTGTTGCTCCTGGCTTACATAGTTCAGAAAGAAAAAAGTCTAGAGGTTTTATTTTTACTTCTTCTTTTTTATTCTTTTTAGGAGTATTATTCAGTTACTATGTAATTTTACCAATGTCGGTATACTTCTTTTATAATTTTTCTATTGGAGATGCTATTGTGAAAAACTTTAAACTAGGAGCCTACATTAGTTTAATTACAAATACCTTGTTAGGTGTTGCTGTATTTTTCGAACTACCTGTAATCATCTTTTTCTTAACTAAAATAGGGTTAGTAACCCCACAGTTTTTAAGAAAATATAGAAAACATGCATTGGTTCTTGTATTAATTTTATCGGCTATCATAACACCACCAGATGTTGCTAGCCAGGTAATAGTATCTGTACCAATTATGATTTTATATGAATTAAGTATTTATGTATCTCAATTTGTTATAAAAAAACAACAAAAAAATGTCACAAAAAGTCCAAGAGTTTAACGACTATAGAGCTAAAATGAACGATAAGATTTTAGCTTCTGATAATAAAGTAATCAAGCGTATTTTTAACTTAGATACGAATGCTTTTAAAGATGGTCATTTGCCTACAAAAACTAAAGAACTACTAGGTTTAGTTGCTTCAGCTGTTTTACGTTGTGATGACTGTATAGCTTATCATTTAGAAAGTTCATATAAAAACGGTGTTTCTAAAGAAGAAATGATGGAAACAATGAGTATTGCTACATTAGTTGGTGGTACCATAGTAATTCCTCATTTGAGAAGAGCTGTTGAGTTTTGGGAAGCACTAGAAGAAGAAAACAGTTAACAGATTATTAAGTCTTCTATTAGTAGTTTTACAGTACTTTCGTAAAACTATTCAGAAATAAATTAGTTATAATTAATGAAGTTAAGAGCAGATAACATACAAAAAGTTTACGGTAGTAGAAAAGTTGTAAAAGGAATATCTTTAGAGGTTGAGCAAGGAGAAATTATAGGTTTACTTGGTCCAAATGGGGCTGGTAAAACCACTTCTTTTTATATGATTGTAGGTATGATAAAACCTAATGAAGGTCATATTTTCTTAGATGATGAAGAAATTACTACTGATGCTATGTATAAACGTGCTCAAAAAGGAATTGGTTATCTAGCTCAAGAAGCTTCTGTTTTTAGAAAGTTATCTGTTGAAGATAATATTTTGTCTGTTTTAGAATTTACAGATAGAACAAAAGCTGAAAGAAAAGAACGTTTAGAAGAACTAATTGACGAATTTAGCCTTGGTCACGTTCGTAAAAACAGAGGTGATTTACTTTCTGGAGGTGAACGTCGTAGAACTGAAATAGCACGTTGTTTAGCTTCAGACCCAAAGTTTATTTTATTAGATGAACCTTTTGCTGGAGTTGACCCAATTGCCGTTGAAGATATTCAAGGTATTGTAGCACAGCTTAAAAACAAAAATATTGGTATCTTAATTACTGATCATGATGTACAAGCTACTCTGGCTATTACTGACAGAACTTACTTAATGTACAATGGTGGTATTTTAAAAGAAGGAACACCAGAAGAACTTGCTGCTGATGAAATGGTACGTAAAGTATATCTAGGTAAAGACTTCGAATTAAAGAAGAAGAAATTTTAAAACATAATATTAAGGAGCATAATGCTCCTTTTTTTATTAATAAACAAAAGCTTACAATAAAGAAAATAGTAAATTCCTATTTTTTATATATTTAAGTTTTTCAAACTAACACACATAATTATGTCAAAAAAAATTGGCTTAAAAGAAGCTATGTCTATTGGTATAGGTGGAATGGTAGGAGGTGGAATTTTTGCAGTTCTAGGTTTAGCAGCAGCCATGGCTAAAGGTGGAACTCCAATATCTTTTTTAATTGCTGGACTAATTGCTTTGATTACTTCTTATAGCTATGTAAAACTTTCTCTAAAGTATCCAGATCGTGGTGGAACTGTAAAATTTATTAATCAAGGATTTGGTGTTAGTATTTTTAGTGGAGGAATTAATAATTTATTATGGGTAAGCTATATTATCATGTTAGCTTTATATGCATCAGCATTTGGTTCTTATGCTCCTAACCTATTTCAATTGACTAGCGACAAAATAGTTGACTCTCATATTTATGCTACCGGAATTGTAATTTTAGCCACTGCTATAAATTATTACAGTATTGCAGTAGTAGGAAAAATTGAATCTTATGCAGTGATTATTAAACTCATAATTTTATTAAGTTTTGTTGTTGTTGGTTTGTACGGATTATTTGGTAATCCACATTTAGAGCAATTATCTCCCGAACATTGGGAGTCTCCTTTTAAATTATTAACAGCTGGTATGGTTATTTTTGTTGCTTACGAAGGTTTTGAACTTATAGCCAACGCTGCTCCTGATATTGAAAATCCTGAAAAAAATATTCCAAGAGCTTATTATTGGTCTGTTCTTTTTGTAATTCTATTATATATCATAATTGCAGCAGTTACTGTTGGATCTTTAGCTTTTTCTGATATTGCTACTGCTCAAGATTATGTATTAGCTGAAGCTGCTAAACCTATACTAGGTAAAATTGGATTTACAATTATTACTGTTGCTGCATTAATATCTACATTTTCTGCTATTAATGCTTCTTTATATGGTGGTACTAGAGTTAATTATGAAATTGCTGAAGATGATGAACTACCTTGTGAATTTACTCGCAAACTATGGAACCAACCTATTGGCCTGTTAATAACAGCAGTTGCTACTATTATTTTGGTAAATACTTTAAAATTAGAAAGTATTTCTACAGCAGGAAGTGTCGGTTTTTTACTAATTTTTGCTGTGGTAAACTATGTTGGTTTTAAATTATACAAAGAGGTAAATGGTAAAAAAATAATTCCTTTATTAGGTTTTATTCTTTGTACAGTAGCCATGATAGCTTTATTAGTACAACATTATTCAGTAAGTAAATCGGATGTATTTATAGCTTTAGGAATTATTCTATTTTGTTTTCTTGCTGAATTTGTTTACAAGAAAACTGAACGAAAAAAATCGGTTAATTAATGAACGATATTAAAAACATTGATCATTTATTAAATAAATGGCAACAATCAATTGTAGAATTTTTACCTAAAGTCTTGTTGGCTTTAATAGTTCTTATTAGTTTTTATTTTGTTGCTAAGTTTTTTAGAAATTTTGGGCAAAAATTTTATCCAAAAATTTTTAAATCCAAGCCTGAAGCAGTAAAAATTATTGCTTCAATCATATACTTCTTCTTTCTATTTTCAGGAGCATTTTTAGCCCTTGAAGTATTAGGTTTAGAAAGCTTATTAACTAAATTATTAGCCGGTGCAGGTATTGTTGGTATTGTTGCTGGTTTTGCTTTTAAGGATATTGCTTCCAATGCTTTTGCTGGTTTTTTATTAAATGTTCAACACCCCTTTAAAATTGGTGATTGGGTTGAAATTGATAATACTTTTGGAGTTATAGAAAACATTAGTTTAATTACTACTTCTGTAAAAACAGTAACTGGACAAGAAGTATTTATTCCTAATCAATTAATTTACAACAATACATTTACCAACTACTCTACTTACGGTAAAAGACGAATTGTTTTAAAAAGCGGTGTTTCTTATGGTGATGATTTAACAAAGGTTAAATCTGTAGCTCTTGATGAAGTTAATAAAATTGATAGTTTACTTAAAAATGAAACTATCGATTTTTACTACACAGATATTGGTGCTTCAACTTATAATTTTGAAGTTCGTTTTTGGATAAACTTTAAGCATCAAAAAGATTTTTTAGAAGCCAAAAGTGATATTATTATCCGCATAAAAAAACGCTTTGAAGATGAGAATATCTCTATTGCATATAATGTTACTACATTAGACTTTGATGTTAAAGGAGGGGTTAATATTTTTGACAAACCTATTCATACTAAAACACAATAATGATTGCTTTTTTTAAAAATGTTGTCAGTTACTTTTTCAATAGTAATACTTTTCAAAAAGGTGCTGCTCTGGCATATTACACCGTTTTTTCTTTGTTTCCCATCATAATAGTTATTACTTCTATACTTGGTTTAGTTTTTGGAAAACAAGCAGTTTCTGGTGAAATTTTCAACCAATTAAAAGATGTGCTAGGTAATGAAGCTTCTTTACAAATTCAAGAAATCATAAAAAATCAACACACCAATCATAATTCAGTATTTACAGCACTTTTAGGTTTTGCTACACTAATATTAAGTGCATCTGGAATGTTTAGTCAAATACACAATGCTTTTAATAGTATATGGAATATTAAAGAAAAACCTAAAAACAGTCTTATAAAGTATTTTACAAAACACTTATTATCTTTTTTAATTCTTATTTCACTTTTCTTTATACTAATTATTAGTACTTCTATAAATAGCTTTCTACTAAAACACTCTAATCATTTACAAGATAATTATTTACTCTCTTATGCTTTTGAACATATTATATCTTTCCTAGTTACTTCTGTTATGTTCTCTATTATGTTTATGTATTTAGGAGATGCAAAAATCAAGTTAAAACCTGTAATTATAAGCGGACTGTTTACCTCTTTTTTATTTTTGATTGGTAAGTATGTAATTAGTTTTTATTTAAGTAAAAGTCATATTTCAACCACTTTTGGAGCAACCAGTATCTTAGTTTTAATAATGTTGTGGGTATATTATACATCACAAATTATTTTTCTTGGCGCTTCTTTTCTTAAGGTTTTAAGTGATAAATTGAACCTTCCTATTTTACCAAATGAAAATTCAGTAAAAATAGTTCAACAAGAAATAGAACATAAATAATTAAGGCCTATTTAAGATCTTTCTTTAAAAAAATGAATTCTTGATTTTCTTTTGGATATCCAGAAATACGTCCAAACTCTTCATAACCATTCTTTAAATAGAAATCTTCTGCTTGAAAAGAAAAAGTATCCAAAATAGCTATTGTAGCACCTAATTCTTTAGCTTTATTCTCTGCTGCTTGAAGTAATTTTGTTCCTAAACCTAGCCCGCGAGTATCTTCACGCATCCAAAGAATATCGATTTTAAATCCAGCATAATAACCTATATATCCAAAAACTCCACCAATAATCTCATTTGCTTCATTTTTAGCTACTAATCTTATACTTTCATGAACTTTTTCAAGAATCCTATCGGTTTGTGAATCGTTATAAGCGTTTATTCCTTTTAAAACAATTTCACCTTCTTCTTTACTAGTACATTCTACTATTTTCATTAACCTTTGATTAAGTTATTAACCACTGAAAAAGCTACGTATAAAAGAATAATTAAAGGAATTGCTACAAATTTCAATACGATTAATAATAAAATAGCAACTAATAAAAATATATACTTTAAACGATTTTCTTTAAATCCGAAAGTTTTAAATTTCAAAGCAAATAAAGGAATCTCTGCATTCATTAAATACGTTAATAATAAAGTAACAACTATCAAGAAATATTGATTCTGAATTAAATTTACAAAAAACGATTGTCCAGAAAATTCAACTATTAAAGGTAAAGCTATTACGAATAATGTCATAGCTGGTGTTGGAATACCAATAAAAGAATCTGACTGACGTGTATCAATATTAAAATTTGCTAGTCTATATCCAGCACCTAAAGTCAATAATAATCCTAAATATGGTAAATTACTTCCTGTTGCTCCATAAATGTCAATACCAAAATATGCTGCTGCATCTACATTTAAAGCTATAATCAATAATTGCAACATTACAATACCTGGTACTACTCCACTGGTAACCATATCTGCTAAACTATCCAATTGTTTTCCTAATTCTCCTTGAACATTTAACATCCTTGCTACAAAACCATCAAAAAAATCAAAAACAATACCTGCTATCACCAAAATAGCTGTACCTACAAAATCCCCTTTAATTGCAAAAATAGTTGCAATCGTACCACATAATAAGTTTCCTAAGGTTAATAAATTTGGAATATGTTTTTTGATGCTCATAGTTTTTAATATTTATAGCGAAAATAAGAAATCATTTTATCAAGTTTTACATTTTACTTTTTTTTTGTCATATTTGTTAGTAGTAGCTATAAACAGAAAAACATGCCTATCCTTCCTTCAAACTTCAACCCAAGTTTTCCTTTTAAAAGTGCACACTTCAATACGGTGTATCGTCCCTTATTTATGAAGGATACGATTAAATACTCTCGAAAAAGAATTACAACTTGGGATGCCGATTTTATTGATTTAGACTTTTCTATTATCGGTTCTAAAACATTGGCTGTATTAATTCATGGATTAGAAGGTAGTTCAGAATCAAATTATATGATAACCAATTCAAATCATTTAAACTCTATTGGTTTTGATACTGTTTGTATGAATTTAAGAGGTTGTAGCGGAGAAGATAATTTACTGTTAGCTACATATCATAGTGGTAAAACAGATGATGTAGATTTTGTAATTAAACACATCATAGCTAACTATAATTATGAAAACATCGTATTAATTGGCTTTAGTTTAGGAGGTAATTTAACTTTAAAATACTTAGGTGAATATGATGATGTCCCAAATCAAATTAAAGGAGCTATAGCGGTATCTGTCCCTGTTGATTTAACGACTTCTCAAGCTGAATTAGGTAAATTAAAGAACAAAATTTACATGAATGAGTTTTTAAAAACCATGAAAATTAAATTATTAGAAAAATCTGAAAAATTTCCTGATTTTAAACTTAATAAAGACTTATTATTCAAGGCTACTAAATTTCGTCATTTAGAAAAGCAATACACCGTACCTGTATTTGGTTTTGAAAGTTCTGAAGATTATTGGATAAAAGCTAGTGCTAAACCTTATATACCACAAATAAAAGTTCCTACATTACTTATAAATGCTATGGATGATAGTTTTTTATCTAAAGAATGTTATCCTTTTGAAGAAGCCAAAAGCATGTCTAACTTTTACTTATTAACTCCAACTTATGGAGGACATGTAGGCTTTATGTCTTCTTTTTCTAATGCTGAGAATAGATGGTTAGAACAAAGAATAACAGAGTTTATATCAAAAAACATAGGAATTAACACTTAAAAGAATGTTCAAAAAAAGCAAACTTTCTAATCATAAATTGTCATATTTGTATAGCTTAATTAGCTCTTTTTAGATTTTTATATCATGTTTAAAAAACACTTTTTTTTCTTAGTTGTATTATGCTGTTTAAACTATAGTTTCTCGCAAATTTCTTCTATTTCAGCCTTATCTAATTCTTCACAAATTAGTATAATTACTTCAGGCCCAGGAGATGTTTTGTATGAAAAATTCGGACATACAGCTATTCGTGTAAAAGATCCCGTTTCAAATTTAGATTTGATATACAACTATGGTATTTTCGATTTTGACAACCCTAGCTTTTATGCAGATTTCACTAAGGGCTATATGAAATATAAATTAGCCAGATATCCTTTTTACTTAGCACTAAAAAGTTCACAACAAGACCAAAGATGGGTTAAAGAACAAGTATTAAACTTAACTCTACAACAACGAAATCAGTTTTTCAAATTCTTAGAAACAAATGCATTACCTGAAAATGCTGGTTATTTTTACGATCCTTTCTTTGATAATTGCGCTACAAAACCAAGAGATATTATTCAACAAATATTAGGAGATAAATTAATTTTTAATGAAAATTTTGTTTCTGAAGATCTATCTTTAAGACAATTAATGAACAAAGAAATTCATCCGAATACTTGGGGAAGTTTAGGAATTAATATTGCGTTAGGCAGTAAATTAGATAAAATTGCTACTCCAAATGAATATTTATATTTACCAGACTATGTATTTAATGCATTAAATTTATCTAAAGTCATAAAAGACGGAAAAGAGGAAAATTTTGTATTGAAAAGTAATACTTTATTAGATTTTAAAGAAAAAAAATCAACTAGTGATTTAATTAGCCCTTTTCTAGTCCTTCTTATAATTTCTCTTTTAGGAATATTTATTACTTATAAAGACCTTAAAAATGATAAAAGAACAAAGTGGTTGGATGTTACTTTATTCTTTTTTACTGGAATTACAGGCTTTTTAATTATTTATTTATGGTTTTTCACAAACCATAGCACAGCTCCTAATAATTTTAATTTTTTATGGGCTTTTGCGCCAAATATTGTTTTGTGTTTTTATCTTTCAAAAAATAAAATACCTAATTGGACTTTAAAGTATATTAAGTTATTACTTTTATTATTAGTCATAATTCCAATAATATGGGCTACTCATATTCAGTTATTCTCAATAGCTTTAATACCTTTATTTATTTTGTTGGGAATTAGGTATTGGTTTTTACAAAAAACTTTGAATAGCTAGTTCATAACTTTGTATTCCGAAGCCAGTAATAACACCTTTTGCTCCTCCTGCAATATAACTAACATGTCTAAAATCTTCTCTTGAGTGTACGTTAGATATATGTACTTCTATTACAGGAGTTTCAATACCTTTAACAGCATCTCCTATACCTACAGATGTATGTGTATAAGCAGCTGCGTTTAAAATAATTCCATCGTATGAAAAACCTACTTCATGCAATTTATTAATAAGCTCTCCTTCTATGTTAGATTGGAAATAATACAGCTCTACTTCGCTATATTTTTCCTTCAACTCTTTAAATATATCTTCAAAAGAATTAGATCCATAAATTTCAGGCTCTCGTTTCCCTAACAAATTCAAGTTAGGTCCATTGATAATAATAAGTTTTTTCATTGTTAAATTTTGTGATAAGTAAAAATACTACTTTTATCTTTTAAGCATAAAAAAAGGAAGCATTTTAGCTTCCTTTTCTTAAAATTATCATTAATTAGATTAGAATCTATTAAAAATGTAAAGCAAATCCTACATTAAGTTGAAATACATTTACATCTTCTGCATCTCCTAATCCTAAGTTATATCTTAATCCTGGTTCAACACTTACCATATCACCTAAGAAAATAGCATATCCAGCTTGAAATCCTAAGTAAGATGGATCTACATTTCCTACAGAAGCTCCAGTATAATCTATTTGTACAGGAATCATACTACTAATGTAATATTTAGCCCCTATTTTATAAGAAAATACATCTTGGTTTCCATCATCTCCATAACCTAATCCAAATTTTATAGCTAAGTCATCCATTACAAAGTATCCAGCTTCAGCTCCAATATTCCAAGCCGTAACAGAACCTCCTGGAGTATCTATATTTCTTAAAGAGAATCCCGTAGAAGCTGTATGAGCAGCTCCAAATCCAGTATTTCCTTCAATTAACCATTTACCTTTAGCAGTTTGACCATTTTCTTGAGCATTCACAGCAAAACCGAATGCCATCATAGCAATTACAAATAATTTTTTCATAATAAGTTTTTAAATTTTTCTTTTAAATTTTCGGCAAAAGTATACTTTTTTTTGAAAGCTACAAACTAATTATTAAAAAATAAAAAAGGCCTAGTTATTTAAATAACTAGGCCTTTTATAAACTTAATCTCTTTTATTATAAAGAAAAAGAATAAGTTCCTCCTAAACCAAATGTAGATCCAGTTCCATTATCAAGCTTTACGCTAGAGTAATCAACATGAACAGTGATTTTATCAGTTACTTTATAACCAACAATTGGTCTGTAATAAAAACCACTTTCTGTAGCTCCAGAAGGTCTAACTCCAATTCCGTAACCTAAATCAGCACCTACGCTAAATTTTTCTGAAATAGCATAACGACCAGCTACAGAAACAGGAATAAAAGCGATATCAGCTCCATCTCCTTTAAAATGTAAATAAGAAACAGAAGGTCCAACTTTAATATCTTCAGCTACTTTAAATAAATAGTTAGCTTCAATAGCTCCAGTAACATCAAAGTTATCACTAGCATCTCCTGTTGGTAAACCAATAGTACCCCCAACGTTTAATTCAGTCTCTTGTGCGTTAACAGCCATACCAAAAGCCATCATAGCAACTAATAATAATTTTTTCATAATTTTTAATTTAATTAATTATAATTTCGTCTGCAAATTTAGTTCTATTTTTAGTCCTGATTATGCTTTTTTAACATAAAAAAAACACAATTTTATAATGAACTGGGAACAAGCAACATCCGATTATAAAAACTACTTAAAAATAGAAAAAGGACTCTCAAAAAACACTATTGAGAGCTATTTTAGAGACCTAAAAAAGCTAATTTTATTCGTAGAATTACTAGAAAAACACCAAACACCTACAAATATATCTTCGGATATTATTCAACAATTCATTTATGAAGTTAGCAAAACTATCAATCCTAGAAGTCAAGCAAGATTGATATCAAGTTTGCGTAGTTTTTTCGATTATTTAGTTTTTGAAGATTATAGAAAAGATAATCCTACAGATTTAATAGAAAGCCCTAACATAGCGAGAAAACTTCCAGACACCTTAGAAAAAGAAGAAATAGATGATTTAATAGCAGCTATTGATTTAAGCCATCCACAAGGAGAAAGAAATAAAACTATAATAGAAACTATATATAGTTGTGGACTTCGTGTTAGTGAGTTGATAAACTTACAACTTTCTGATTTATTCTTTGATGAAGAATATATACGTATATTAGGAAAAGGAAATAAATATCGTTTTATTCCCATTCATATTACTACCATCCAACGTCTGGATTTTTATATAAATAATATACGTAGTAAAATAACTCCAAAAGTTGAAGATCAAGATACGGTATTCTTAAACAGAAGAGGTAAGCGGTTAACAAGACAAATGATATTTATTATCTTAAAAGATCTTGCTACAAAAATCAATCTTAAAAAAAGTATTGGTCCTCATACCTTACGTCATTCATTTGCTACCTATTTATTAAAACATGGTGCTGATTTACGAGTAATACAACAATTATTAGGACATGAAAGTATTACAACTACAGAAATATATGTACATGTAGATACTAGCTATCTTAAAGAAGTTGTTGAATTACATCATCCTAGAAGTAATCTGAATTTAAAATAAGAAAGAAAAGGAAAATATCGGATACAAAAAATGGCAAGCTACCTACATCACACTGCTACAACCTAATACCCTTGCTGCGTTCCCGCCCTGGGGGATTCAAAGGGAGCTAGTTGTGTAGAACTTGCCGCTGCAAATTTACAGCCTTTTTTGAGAAAAACAACAAAAAAAAACCAGTATTTTTTGTAACATTTTTAACTCTTTGAATACTAATGAATTGTTCGATAGATTTTTTTTAATTTAAAATCATCTAAAACAAAATAATATATTTGTTAAACTAACTAAATACAAACAATGGAAAATCAAGCAAACAGTAAAGGAACTATTTTAAACTACGGATTATACTTAGGTATTGCAGGAGTTTTTATTCATTTAATTTTTTATGCAACTGGTAACTTAATATCTTTAGGTTGGTTATCGGGAATTATAGGTTTTATAGCTATGATTATTTTAATAATTCTAGGTATTAAAAAATTCAAAGCAGATAATGGCGGGTTCTTAACTTTTGGTCAAGCTGTAAAAGTAGGTGTTGGAATTGCCGTGATAAGTGGAATTATTTCAACCATATATACTTTAATTTTTACTAACGTTATAGATCCTACTATTCAAGAACAAGCTCTAGAAATACAAAGACAAGCGTGGATAGATGCTGGTTATAATGAAGATCAAATGGAAGCTTCAGAAGCTATGATGCAAAAAATGCAAAGCCCTATGATTACAGTTCCTTTATCAATAGTTATTTCTGCTTTCTTTGGATTTGTAATCTCAGCTATTGGAGGTGCTATCATGAAAAAAACAGAAGAAAACCAATATTAAGAAGAGTTTAAGAGGTAATAGCTTAGCTGTTTTAAGAAAGACTTCGTAACTTTACCCTTTTAAATTTTGTAACATATTAATATGGATATATCGGTAGTAATACCACTTCTAAACGAAGAAGAATCTTTACAAGAATTACATGATTGGATTGCAAGAGTTATGCAATCCAATCAATTTTTATACGAACTTATATTTATTGATGATGGGAGTACTGATACTTCTTGGCAAGTAATTCAAGACTTATCATCTAAAAACAAATCAGTTAAAGGAATACGTTTTCAACGAAACTATGGTAAATCGCAAGCATTAGATGCTGGTTTTGGATTAGCACAAGGAGATGTTGTTATTACCATGGACGCTGATTTACAAGACAGTCCTGATGAAATCCCTGAATTATACGATCTTATCGTTAAAGAAAATTTCGATTTAATTTCAGGTTGGAAAAAGAAACGTTACGATAATGTTGTAACCAAAAACATTCCTTCTAAATTATTCAATTGGGCAGCTCGTAAAACCTCTGGTTTAAAATTACACGATTTTAACTGCGGCTTAAAAGCCTACAAAAAAGAAGTAGTAAAAGCTGTTAAGGTAAGTGGTGAAATGCATCGTTATATACCTGTTTTAGCTAAAAACGAAGGTTTTAATCGTATTGACGAGAAGGTTGTACAGCACCAAGCTCGTAAATATGGGGTAACCAAATTTGGTATGGATCGTTTTATCAATGGTTTTTTAGATTTAATTACCATTTCTTTTTTATCAAAATTTGGAAAAAGACCGATGCACTTTTTTGGTCTTTGGGGTAGTTTTATGTTCATTTTTGGTTTTTTCTCTGCCTTTTATATTGGTATGATGAAACTATATAGACTATCTGCTGGAGCAAAAACTATTCTAGTAACTAATAATCCTTGGTTTTATATAGCGTTTACTTCAATGATTTTAGGTACCTTGTTGTTTCTAGCAGGATTCTTAGGTGAATTAATCATCAAAAGTAGTCCTCAACAAAAACACTACTCTATTAAAGAGAAATTAAATTTTTAAACCCGTACCTTTGTACGTTTTTATTTTTACACATGGAAGAGATCTTAAATAAAGCAAAATTATGGTTATCTGATTCTTTTGATTCAGAAACTAATGAAGAAATTCAACAATTAATCGATACTAACTCTGATGATTTGGCTGATCGATTTTATAAAAACTTAGAATTTGGTACTGGTGGAATGCGCGGTGTTGTTGGAGCAGGAACCAATAGAATTAATAAATATACCTTAGGTAAAGCTACTCAAGGTTTAAGTAACTACTTACATAAAGTATTTCCTAACAAAGAATTAAAAGTAGCTATTGGTTACGATTGTCGTCATGATAGTAAATGGTTAGCTAAAGTTGTTGCTGATGTATTATCTGCTAATAATATTAATGTAGTTCTTTTTGAAGACCTACGCCCTACTCCAGAATTATCTTTTGCAGTAAACCATTTAGGTTGTGATGTTGGAATTGTATTAACTGCCTCTCACAATCCACCTGAATATAATGGATATAAAGTATACTGGACTGATGGTGGTCAAATCGTACCGCCAGAAGATAAAGGGATTATTGATGAAGTGAACTCTTTAGAATTTACTGACATTAATTTTAACGCTAAAGAAGCACTTATTTCAACTATAGGAAGCGAAGTAGACGAAGCTTTTTGGGATGCCTCTATCAAAAATGGTACTTTTAATATTAAAGGTCGTGAAGATTTAAAAATCGTATTTACTTCATTACATGGAACTTCTATTAAATTAATTCCAGAAGTATTAAAACGTGCTGGATATACACAAGTTCATATTGTTGAAGAACAAGCTGAGCCTAATGGTAGTTTCCCTACAGTAAAATCGCCTAATCCAGAAGAGCCTGAAGCATTACAAATGGCTGTTGACTTAGCAAATAAAATTGGAGCTGACATTGTTTTAGGAACTGATCCTGATTCTGATAGAATTGGTATTGCAGTTCGTGATACAGAAGGAAAAATGAAATTATTAAACGGAAATCAGACTATGAGTATGATGACCGATTTCTTAATTAACGACTGGAAAAAACAAGGTAAATTAAACGGGAACCAATTTATAGGATCAACCATTGTATCTACTAATTTAGTTAATGAAATTGCCGATTCTTACGGTGTAGAAACTAAAGTTGGACTAACTGGTTTTAAATGGATTGCTAAAATGATTAAAGACTTCCCTACTCTAGATTTTATAGGTGGTGGTGAAGAAAGTTTTGGGTACATGGTTGGTGACTTTGTTCGCGATAAAGATGCTGTTACTTCAGCTTTATTAGCTTGTGAAATTGCTGCCGATGCCAAAGCAAACAATAGTTCATTTTATGAAGAGTTATTAAGCCTTTATACCCGTCATAACTTTTACAAGGAACATTTAATTTCTATTGTTAAAAAAGGTATGGATGGTGCGGAGCAAATCAAACAAGTGATGATTGATTTACGTAATAATCCTATTAAGGAGATAGATAACTCTAAAGTATCATACGTATACGATTATCAATCTTCTATTAAAAGAAACTTAATTACTGGTGAAGAAACAGCCATTAATGTTCCTAAATCTAATGTACTGATCTATCATACAGAAGATGGTACTAAAATAGCGGCTCGTCCTAGTGGAACAGAACCAAAAATTAAGTTTTATTTCAGTGTAAAAACAGCATTAGACTCAGTTGAAAATGCTCAAGAAACTGAAAAGAAATTAGACACTAAAATTCAACGAATTATTAAAGAATTAAATTTATAATGGGATATTTTAAAGATATTTTAAAATATGAAAGAAAATACAGAAAGTTTACAGTTTTAAATATTGTATTCAATATTTTTTATGCACTTTTTAATGTACTTTCTGTATTAGCATTTATTCCTGTTTTAGGTATTCTTTTTGGAAAAGAACAAAAAGTTACTAGCAAACCTGTATATGAAGGAATAACCAACATAGGTAACTTTTTAAAAGAGAATTTCTATTATTTTATTTCTCAAAAAATAGATAACGAAGGCGAAATAAGTGCATTATTCTTTATATGTATACTTGCCTTACTTCTATTCTTTTTAAAGAACTTTTTTAGGTATTTAGCATCTTATTCTATTACATTTTTAAGAACAGGAATTGTTAAAGACTTAAGGAATAAATTGTATAATAAAATTGTAGAGCTTCCAGTTTCTTATTTTACAGAAAAAAGAAAAGGAGATATTATCGCTCGAATGACTAATGATGTTCAAGAAGTTGAAATTTCAATATTAACTTCTATAGAATCTATAGTAAGAGAACCTCTTACAGTTATCATCGCCATTTCAATAATGTTCTTTATGAGTGTAAAGCTTACACTATTTGTTTTTATTTTACTTCCAGTTTCTGGTTTTATAATTTCATCTATAAGTAAACGATTAAAAGCAAGTTCTGTAAAAGCTCAACAAGAAGTAGGTAATTTCTTATCTTTTATTGAAGAAACATTAACTGGATTAAGAGTTATTAAAGGTTTTAATGCTGAAAGTGTAATTCAAAATAAATTCCTCAAGTCTACAGAAAGGTTTAGAAAATTAATGACTAGTGTTATACACAGACAAACATTAGCATCACCAATGAGTGAGTTCTTAGGTTCAGCAACTATTATAGCCATTTTATGGTATGGTGGTTCTGAAGTTCTTTCTAAAACAAGTTCTCTTCGTCCTGACGAATTTTTTGGATACATCGTATTATTTTATACAGTTTTAAACCCTATAAAACTGATTACAACTGCATATTACAACATCCAAAAAGGAGAGGCTTCTGCGGAGAGGATTATGCATATTTTGAATACAGAAAACAGTATAAAAGATAAAGATAACGCTATTGTAAAGGAAAACTTCGACAGTAAGATATCATTTAATAACATTTCTTTTAAATATAAAGACGAATATGTTTTAAAAGACTTTTCGCTAACAATTCCTAAAGGAGAAACAGTTGCCTTAGTTGGACAATCAGGAAGTGGAAAATCTACATTAGCAAACTTAATTACTCGTTTTTACGATGTTAATAAAGGAGATATTACCATTGATGGAGAGAACATCAAGGATATTTCTAAAAAGTCTTTAAGAGATTTAATGGGTATTGTAACACAAGATTCTATTCTTTTTAACGATACTATTGCTAATAACTTAAAACTAGGAAACGAAAACGCCTCTGAAAAAGAGATTAGAGAAGCTTCTGATATTGCGAATGCTTATGAGTTTATAAAAGATTTACCTGAACAATTTGAAACCAATATTGGTGACAGCGGTAATATGCTTTCAGGTGGTCAAAAACAACGTTTATCTATAGCTAGAGCAGTTTTAAAGAACCCTCCTATCATGGTATTAGATGAAGCTACATCTGCTTTAGATACAGAGTCTGAACAATTAGTGCAAGCTGCTTTAGAAAAGATGATGGAAAATAGAACTTCTTTAGTTATTGCCCATAGATTATCAACCATACAAAAAGCAGATAACATTGTCGTTTTAAGAAAAGGACAAATTGTTGAACAAGGAAAACATGAAGAATTACTAAACAAAAAAGGTGAATACTTTAAACTTGTTTCAATGCAATCACTATCATAAATAAAAAAAGAGAAGTTTTAAAACTTCTCTTTTTTTATATCTTTAATTCCAATCCTAACTTCTTTCCTTTTTCAATCATAAATTCATATGAAGCTTCATGTTCATTAGGAATTTTACCATCTAAAATAGCTTCTTTAATAGCTTCTTTTATCTGCCCTATTTCTCTACATGGAGTTAAATCGAAAGCTTTCATTATTTCTTCTCCAGTAATAGGTGGTTGGAAATTACGAATTCTATCACGCTCTTCAACTTCTTTTATTTTGATACGAACTAATTCAAAGTTCTTATGATAACGTTTAAACTTCTTAGGGTTTTTAGTAGTAATATCTGCCTCACATAAAGTCATTAGCGAATCTACATCGTCACCTGCATCAAAAACTAAACGACGTACAGCAGAATCTGTTACTTCACTCGCTAAAACAATAGGTCGAGAACTTAATAATACCATCTTTTGAACAAACTTCATTTTGTTATTCAATGGCATTTTTAAACGTTTAAAAAGTTTATAAACCATTTTAGAACCTACAAATTCATGTGCATGAAATGTCCATCCTTGTTTTTTGTGATAACGTTTAGTTGGAGCTTTTCCTATATCGTGCAACAAAGCTGCCCAACGTAACCAAACATCATCTGTATTTTCAGAAATATTATCAACAACCTCTAATGAATGGTAAAAATTATCTTTATGCTTTTGACCTTCAATCTCCTCTACTCCTTTTAAAGCAACCAATTCAGGCATTATTTTCTGCAATAAATTTGTTTTTTCTAAAAGCAAGAAACCAATAGAAGGTTTTGGCGATTCTAATATTTTGTTTAACTCTACAACTATTCTTTCCCTTGTAATAATATCAATTCGAGATGCGTTTTTTGTTATGGCATCTAATGATCCTTTTTCAATTGTGAAATTTAATTGCGTTGCAAAACGAATTGCTCGCATCATACGTAAAGGATCGTCTGAATATGTGATATCTGGATCTAAAGGAGTTCTTATAATTTTTGATTCTAAATCGGTAATACCTCCAAAAGGGTCTAATAATAAACCAAAAGTATCTTTATTTAAGCTTAAAGCTAATGCATTTATAGTAAAGTCTCTTCTATTCTGATCATCTTGAAGTGTTCCTTCTTCAACTTCAGGATTTCTACTATCTTCTTTGTAAGATTCTTTCCTAGCCCCAACAAATTCTATTTCAGTGTCTTTATAACGCAACATTGCTGTTCCATACGTTTTAAAAACTTGTACTTTAGGCGTATTAGGTAATAAAGAAGCTACTTTTTTTGCTAACTCAATTCCGCTTCCTACAGTAACAACATCTATATCTTTAGCATCTCCTCTTTTTAAAATAAAATCGCGAACAAAACCTCCAATTACATAACTTTCTAATTGTAGTTCTTCAGTTGCTTTTGATATATATTGAAATATTTCAGCAGTAATTGCTTCTTTATAATATTGCTGTTGCATGTATTTACTCTCTTATCACAATCACAGAACCATTATCAATTCTTAAGATTGTAGATGATTTTTGGGTTATTTTTTCTCTGTGCAAATCTACCACATAATCTACACTATTTAAAATAGCATTGCTTATTTCTGAAAATGATTTAGCTGTTGGTTCACCACTAATATTTGCAGAAGTTGATACGATTGGTTTCCCAAACTTTTTAATTAACTGCTTACAAAATTCATCATCTGGTATACGAATTGCAACAGTATTATCAGAAGCAATTGTATTCTTTGCTAACCCTTTAGGATTGTTATATATGATTGTAGTTGGTTTTTTATTTTCCTTTAAAATCTTTAAAGCATCATCAGGAATTTCATCAATATATTCTTGCAACATTTCAATAGAGTCTACTAAAATGATTAAACTTTTTGATTCTTCTCTATTTTTTATTTCAAAAATTCGCTTTACTGATTCTGTATCTGTTGCATCACACCCTATTCCCCAAACAGTATCTGTAGGATATAAAATGATTTCACCTTTTTTTAAAAAACTTTCTGTTCTGTTTATTTCTTCCAACATCTTTCTGTTATCTTTTGACTCTGTTTTTATAACAATTTAAGTACATTTGTTCGAAAATACAAAATTACAATTCTCTTTACATAAAAACTAAATATGGTAATTATAAGAATAGTTGGTGGTCTTGGAAACCAAATGTTTCAATATGCATATGCAAAGGCCCTTCAACTCTCAGGCTATGATGTAAAAATTGATATTACAAAATTCAAAAAGTATAAACTCCATGGAGGATATCAATTAGATAAATATAAAATTGATTTAGATTCTGCTAGCTCATTTGCTATCAACTTAGGAAAATTAGGCCTAAAAAAATCTTTAAAAGAAAAAAGTCTTCTTTTTAATCAAGATTTTAAATCGATAAAGGGAAATGAGTATGTTAAAGGGTATTTTCAAACTGAAAAATATTTTTCAGAAATTAGAGATACTTTACTAGAACAATTCACTATTAATATTGATTTAGCTACTTCTACTAAAGATTATAGTAAGCAAATAAAAGAGGCCAAAGTTAGTTGTTCTCTACATATAAGAAGAGGCGATTATATTTCTGACCAAAAAGCTAATAGTGTTCATGGTACCTGTAGTTTAGAGTATTACAAAGAGGCTATTGAACTACTAAATAAAAAGTATAGTGAGATTAAGTTCTTTATTTTCTCTGACGATATTGAATGGGTAAAAAGTAATTTACCGGTTGAAAATGCTGTATATGTTGATCATAAAACAATACCTCATGAAGACATTTATTTAATGAGTTTATGCAACCATAATATTACTGCTAATAGTACTTTTTCTTGGTGGGGTGCTTGGCTTAACAAAAACGAAAACAAAACAGTTATAGCTCCTAAACAGTGGTATATAGACAAGGAAAATGAAATAGTACCTCAAAACTGGGTTAGAATATGAAATCATACAAAGTATACTATATAAATTTAGATAAGAGCGTTCAAAGAAGAGACTTTATGGAAAATCAGTTTAAAAAACTGAATATTCCATTAGAAAGAATGCCTGCTGTATACGGAAAAGAATTACCAAGTGATTTTTTAAGTAAGTCTAAAAAACAGCATAACATACTTACACATTACCCATATTTAAACGATGGAGAAATTGGTTTAACAATGACCTATTTCAAACTTTGGGAAATTATTCAGGATCAAAAAGAGGATTATGCGATTGTTTTGGAAGATGACGCATTGCTTACTGATGATTTTTTTACTGACCTACCTAATATATTAAACGATATCACTACTGAAGATTTTGTTGATATTTCAGGAAGAAAAGGTTTTTACACCTTAAGTCAAACAGATTATACCACAAAGTTCTTAGTTCCACCATTGCAAACCACAGGACAAATAATAGGTAAAGAGGCCGCTAAAAAACTAGCTACTAATTTAGGAGTCTATTATTCTCCTATTGATGTTATTAAACAAGATGTTTTCAAACATAAAACACCAGTTTTAGTAACTCGAAAAGAATATGTAAAAAGTAATGACTTTAATATTGGAGGTACAACAATACAGCAAAAAAAGATGCCTCTATATAAAAAAGTGATTAGAGAAGTTCTTAGACCTTTATGGCAACTTATAGCATTACTTACCTATAAAACATACAGATTTATTAGAAACTATAGTTTTTATAGAAAATAAATCTAAAGCTTATAAAATAAAAAAACACCAAATGAAATTTGGTGTTTTTTTATACTAATTATATTGTTCGCTTTATACAGCTACATCATACTCTCTTAAAGCATCATTTAAAGAGGTCTTTTTATTAGTACTCTCTTTACGTTTTCCAATAATTAAAGCACAAGGAACTTGATATTCTCCAGCAGCAAATTTCTTAGTATAACTACCAGGAATTACAACAGAACGAGCAGGTACTACACCTTTCATTTCTACCGGTTCATCACCTGTTACATCTATAATTTTTGTACTCATAGTTAATACTACATTAGCACCTAATACAGCTTCCTTCTCTACTCTAACACCTTCAACTACAATACAACGAGAGCCAATAAAAGCACCATCTTCAATAATTACTGGAGCAGCTTGTAAAGGCTCTAAAACACCTCCAATACCAACACCTCCTGATAAATGAACATTTTTACCTATTTGAGCACATGAACCAACAGTAGCCCAAGTATCAACCATAGTTCCTTCATCTACATAAGCACCAATATTTACATAACTAGGCATTAAAATAGTTCCTGCCGAAATATAAGCTCCATGACGTGCTACAGCATTTGGTACAACACGAATTCCTTTTGCTTCGTAATTTCTTTTTAATGGAATTTTATCATGATATTCAAAAATACCTGCTTCTAAAGTTTCCATTTTTTGAATTGGGAAATATAACACTACTGCTTTTTTTACCCATTCATTAACCTGCCAACCATCTTCAGTAGGCTCAGCAACACGCAACTCACCAGCATCTAATAAATCAACCACTTTTCTAATTGCGTTAATCGTGTTTTCTTCTTTTAATAAATCACGATTATCCCATGCTTTTTCTATAATAGATTGTAATTCTGTCATTTTTAAAATTTTCTACAAATATAAAATCTCCGTTTCAATGTAACGCGAATATACATTTTTTAAACAGATGTTTGCGCATTGTTTAAAATGCGTATTTTTGTCAAAAACAAATATATTTGGGACGAATTTTAGCCATAGATTTCGGTAAAAAAAGAACAGGAATTGCTGTTACCGATGAACTACAAATTATCGCTTCTGGTTTAACCACTGTTAATACCAATGAATTAATTACTTTCTTAATTGACTATACTAAAAAAGAAAATGTAGAATTGTTTGTTATTGGTAAACCTAAACAAATGGATAATACAGATAGTCAAAGTGAAGAATTAATTCTTCCTTTCATAGAAAAACTTAAAAAATCAATCCCAACTATCCCTTTAAAAAGAGTTGATGAGCGCTTTACTTCTAAAATGGCTTTTCAAACTATGATTGATAGTGGTTTAAAAAAGAAACAACGTCAAAATAAGGCCTTAGTAGACGAAATAAGTGCTACAATCATTTTACAATCGTATTTATACAACAAATAGTTTTCTACCCAAACCATTCTTTGTATTTTTGCACTCTTAAAAATTAAAAAATACATGATTTTACCCATTGTTGCTTACGGAGATCCCGTATTACGTAAAGTAGGACAAGAAATCGATAAAGATTATCCTCAATTAGAAAAGTTGATTTCTGATATGAGAGAAACTATGTATAACGCACAAGGTGTAGGTCTTGCTGCTCCTCAAATAGGAAAAGCAATTCGTCTTTTTTTAATTGATGCGTCTCCTTTTGCGGAAGATGAAGAATTAGAAGAAGAAGATAGAAATGTATTAAAAGACTTTAATCGTGTTTTTATTAATGCTAAAATCATCAAAGAAGAAGGTGATGAATGGGCATTTAATGAAGGTTGTTTAAGTATTCCTGATGTTAGAGAAGATGTTTTCCGTCAAGAAACCATCACTATCGAATATCAAGATGAAAACTTTGAAAAGCACACTGAAACTATCAGTGGTTTGGCTGCACGTGTTTTTCAACATGAATACGATCATATTGAAGGAGTTTTATTTACCGATAAACTTTCTTCATTAAAGAAACGATTAATTAAAAAGAAATTAGAAAATATATCAAAAGGAAAGATTAACGCTGGATATAGAATGCGTTTTCCTAATGCGAAAAGAAGATAGTCTTATAAGACTTAAAATATTTTAATATGGAATTTAACAAAATTATTGCCGTTACTGGTAAACCAGGATTATTTGAAATTTTATCACAAACTAAAACAGGAGTTATCGTAAAATCTATCGTTGATGGTAAACGTTTCCCTATTACAGCTACACATAATGTAAGTTTATTAGAGAACATTGCTATTTACACATACGAAGAGGAAGTTCCTTTAGCTAAGGTTTTCAAAAACATTGCTGATAAAGAAGATAATAAAGAGGCTATTTCTCATAAAGAAAGTGCTGCTAAATTAACAGAATACTTTTCTGAAATCTTACCTGATTTTGATGAAGAGCGTGTATATGCTTCTAATATCAAAAAAGTAATTCAATGGTATAACACTTTAGCTAAAGCTAGTTTTGACTTTAGTACTTTAGCTGTTGAAGCTGTAACTACAGAGGAAGAAGAATAAATCATGAATAATCGTAAGGCTCAATTAGACGCATTTAATCGTTTGTTAGATATTATGGATGATCTTCGAGAGAAGTGTCCGTGGGATAAAAAACAAACCTTAGAAAGTTTACGTCATTTAACAATTGAAGAAACTTACGAATTGGCTGATGCCATTTTAGATAATGATTTAAACGAAATAAAAAAAGAATTAGGCGATGTGCTTCTGCACATCGTCTTTTATGCTAAAATAGGAAGCGAAAAACAAGCTTTCGACATCGCTGATGTTGCCAACTCTATCTCTGATAAATTAATTAGTCGTCACCCTCACATATACGGTGATACTAAAGTTGAAAACGAAGAAGATGTAAAAAAGAACTGGGAAGCGTTAAAACTTAAAGAAGGGAAAGACTCCGTTTTAGAAGGTGTACCTAAAAGCTTACCCGCCGTTGTAAAGGCTAACAGAATTCAAGAAAAAGTTGCTGGAGTAGGTTTCGATTGGGAAGAACCACATCAAGTATGGGAAAAAGTTCAAGAAGAAATTTCTGAACTTAACGATGAAATTAAAAACGGCAACCAAGAGAATATAGAAAAAGAGTTTGGAGATGTACTCTTTTCTATGATTAACTACGCAAGATTTATTAACGTAAATCCTGAAAACGCTTTAGAAAAAACAAATAAAAAGTTTATCAATCGTTTTCAATATTTAGAAAAAGCAGCAAAAAAAGAAGGAAAGAAAATTTCCGAAATGACTTTAGCTGAAATGGATGTTTTTTGGAATGCCTCAAAAAAGCACTTCAAATAAAACTTTAAAACTCTCGAATATTTTATTGTACGAATTTCGTAGGAAAATCACCTTTTTTAAACAAGGGCTGTAAATCCAGTTATTATATTTAGTATCTTTAATATCAAGCGATTACAGAAACTTAATATAATAATTATGAGAAAAATGCCCCCCGGCCTTCTATCATTAATTGCCGTTATGGTATTAATGGTAAGTTGTAACGAAAACGAGTTACAAAACGTGCAAGAAACACAGACCATTTCAGAAGAAGTACTTCAAAAACTAAAAGACTTTAACATCAATACTCACGATGTTCAACTAGTTAAACGACATTTACCAGATGGAACTACTATAGATAGCTATCTTGTTGAAGGAGATATTCATTTGAGCTACGAACAAATCATGGAGTTTGATAAAATAACTAACCATTTAGGTAGAAATTATCGTACCAATAATTTAGTGACTCCTGGTACTACCATTGATATAATGGGATATACAGCTAACAATAGCTTAGGATTATCTAGTAATGAGCAAACTGCATTAACTATGGCTGTTCAGAACTATAATGAACTCAACTTAAGTATTACATTCAATTTAACCTTTGGTACTAATTTTAGCAACAAAGACATGGTAGTATATGTAGATCCTTTTGTTGGTGGTTCTGGTGGTTCAGCTGGATTCCCGTCAAATGGTAATCCAAATAAATGGATAGAAATACATGGGTTATCAAATTTAAATTTAGACATTATAGAGCATGTTATTACTCATGAAATAGGACATTCTATTGGGTTTAGACATACTGATTGGCAAACAAGACAAAGTTGTGGACAAAACATCAATGAAGGTGATGGTGGCGTAGGTGCTATCCCTATACCAGGAACAACTCCAGGTTATGACCCAACCTCTTTAATGTTAGCTTGCTTTAATTCTGGTGTAACAGGAGAATTTAATAGCAACGATATCATAGCACTAAACTACTTGTATTAGTTTAACTTCATAACATCAAAACAATAAAAGCTTTCAAATATTTGAAAGCTTTTATTGTTTTGAATTGGTACTATAAACCTGTATTTTTACTTTATGAATATAATTATTATTACAGGAGGAAGCAAAGGTATTGGTAAAGCCTTAGTTGAGAAATACGCTTCTAAAAACTATAAAGTATATACACTTTCTAGAAGTATAAATAACTTAAAAAATTGCACTGAAATCTCTGTTGATTTATCGGATAATAAAGCTACACAAGAGGCTTTTTCAACATTATTAGAAGAATTAAAGAGTATCAATATTACATCAGTTACGCTTATTAATAACGCAGGTAGATTAGGTGTGATTTCAAATTTAGAAAATATTGCTGTAGATGATATTTCTAAAAGCATCCAACTAAACACTACTACTCCACTCATTCTGTCAAGTTTATTTATTAAAAATCTTGAAGACTTAAATTGCAAAAAGCAAATTATTAATATTTCATCTGGAGCAGCTATGAAACCTTATGAAGGCTGGAGTGTATACTGTACATCAAAAGCAGCAATTGATATGATGACAAAAGCAATTGCAGCTGAACAAAACGAGTTAGAAAATGGTGTAAAATGTGTTGCTATATATCCTGGTGTAGTTGACACCAATATGCAAACTACTATTAGAAGTACCGATAAAAAAGACTTTAAAAACCTGCAACGTTTTATTGATTTAAAAGAAAATAACGAGCTTTATACACCAGAGTATGTTGCGGAGTCTATTTATTCTATAGATACTTTAAATAAGCTTAAAAATGGAGATATTGTTGATATTAGAAATTTTTAATAATGAATATTTCTTTTTATAAAAAGCTAGTCATCAAAATCATGAAAGTTTTCATCGTTTCATTTACATTGATACTATGCCATTTTTATATTTCAAATAGCTATGTATTTCCTTGGGAAAAACAAAATGTTATTCAAACAACACTTGAATGGGGTGGTTTGTATAAATTACCAAGCGAAATAAAAAACTTAACAATAGAAAAAAGAGGAAATCCATTTACTCGTCAATTTATAATTGAGTTTGAAGTAAATGATCCTAATGAAATAGATTTGTGGATAAAACAATCTAAAAGACTTAAGGATAATTTTCCTAAGATAAATAGTAACGTAAAAATCTATGAAGTTTATCCTGGAGAACAAAAATCTATAGATGGCACTGTAGAAATTCAAGGAGAGAAAGTCAAAATCAACATGAGTTGGAGCTAACACTTTCCCTTTTTATTTTTTAAAGGCTACAATTATTAAAATTGCAATATGGAAAAAGAAAGTTTTATCACTCAAAAACCCAACAATTCTCTTTTACATTCAACTATTTCCTATTATTATTTCCACAACTCATTAGTTGATACTCTTCATAAAAAATTTATTTATTATCCAAATACCAAAAATGCGCTTACTATTTATAAAAACTCAAAAGTTTCGTATAGTGAAAACAATTCTATAAGCACTCCAGAAAACAATTTTTATAGTATTCTGTATTCTGGCATACAAAAACAATTTAGAACAGCAGAAATTGTTGCTCCTTTTAATAAAATTGGTATTGTATTTCAAGAGTTAGGTATTAATCATTTTATAAATATTCCTCTATCAGAAATTACAAATAATTCTATAGACAAATCATTTAACTATTTTGGTGATGAATTTATTCAACTATGTAATTCTGTATATTCTGAGAAAAACATAGATCAAAAAATAAACCTATTAGATGCTTTTTTTATAAAAAAACATCATCCTTTTACTGAAGAAAAGCTAGAACATTCTATGAGCTTAATAGCTAATTCAGAAAGAAAAGTTACAATTAAAGAACATGCTAAAAAGTGTGGAATGAGTGAGAAGACTCTTTCAAGACTTTATAAAAAGCATCTGTGCTGTACTCCTAAAGATTATGCTAATATTGTTCAATTTAGGAAAGCTTTAAATGACTATCTATTATTAAATAAAAAATCTTCGCTAACAGAGCTAGCTATTGACAATAAATATTATGATCAGGCACAATTTATTAATCATTTTAAAAAATTAACCGGATTAAACCCAAAAACATTTTTTAAAAACATACAACACTTAGGATACGAAGACACTTTTTGGAACTTCAAATAGCTTGTGTCCATTTTCGCCAATTTTACTTTTCTATAATTACTTTTTTTTGTCAAAAAAATAAAAACATGAAATACATTATATCGTTTATTTTCTGCTCTGCAATGAACTTTTTAGTTTATTCTCAATCACCTAAGGATACTATTTTCAGCATTCAATCTGAGGCATTCAAAGAAATTCGCGAATTCAAAGTTCATCTTCCTAAAGGAATGAAAACCAACGAACATCTTCCTGTTATTTTTGTTTTTGATGCACAATGGAATCCATACTACAAATTACTTACTTCTACTATAGATTATTTAACTGAAATTAAAGAATTTCCTAGAAGTGTTGTTGTTGGAATTAAAAATAAAAAAAGACAGTATGAATTAACACCAGCTCCTGTTAATGAAGATTGGAAAATTCCTAGCTTAGGAGGAGCTAAATTTCTTGAAAAACATCTTACTAACGAGGTTATACCTTTTTTGAAAACAAAATACAATATTGCTGATTTTAGAATAGGAATAGGTCACTCGCTTGGAGGTACTTTTGTTTTAAATAGTTTAATTGATAACTCTAAGTTATTCAACGCTTATATAGCAATTAGTCCTAATCTTCAATTAGATGATGAAGAAGTTATTTTAAAATTTCAACGTAATATTACTAAAATTAAAAAGCTGAATAGCTATTTTTATGTTACTATGGGAACTTCAGGAAATACAGATAGTCAATTTTTACCTCCAGTAAAAAAACTAGATTCTGTATTAAAATTCCATAAAAGTAAAAACTTAGATTGGAATTTTAAAATTTTAAAAAATTACAATCATGCTACTACTCCTTTAGAAAGTACTCATTTAGCCTTACAAGATTTATCTAAAAGATGGAAAATATCTCCTAAACAAAGAGAAGAGATTATAAATAGTAAAAACGTGCTACAAAATTTTACACTTTTTTATGAGAAACTTTCTAATTGGACTGGATATATTGTTATTCCACAAAAGCATGATTATTATAATTTTATTGCCGCTTTAGAAAAAAACAAAAAGCATAAGGACATTATAAATCTAGCCAAAAATGCTATAGAAAATTATCCAACTGAATCGAGATACTACAATATTATTGCTGAAAACTTAATTTTAATAAATAAGAAAGCAGCAGCAAGAAAATACTTAAAGCAAGCTCTTAAAGTTTTAGAAGATGAGTATTTTGAGTATAAGAACGATAAAAAATACTTCAAAACACTATATGTAAAAAACCTAGATAAACTTAATAATTAAACTTTTGTTCATCATATTAAATAAAAAAGCTTGCCTTAGGCAAGCTTTTTTATTTGAACGAATTATGTAATCTACATTTTTATAGTTTCTTTTTTACTTTCTTCTTTACCAACCGACAACATGTTTGCAAATAATTTATAAGCTCCAGAAACTCCTGCTGGTAGCTCTCTAAAGAAACTTAAACCAGTGTACATATAATTTCCTTTACCATATTTAGCTATTAATAAACTTCCTGTCTTCGTTGACTCTCCTTTATCACTCATGGATAATATAGGTGTAAACTCTTTCCCCCATTGGTTTGGAAAATACAAACCTCTTTCTTGTACCCAACCATTAAAATCTGATTCAGAAACTTTATTTGGATAATTTAATATTGAATGATTTTTAGCTAACATCGTAACTTTTGCATGCTCATCAGTAACTCTATCTCTCGATAATTTTAGTTCAAAAGGAGCTTTTACATCTACTCTCCTACTAGTATTATACTGAACAATCATGTTACCACCATTCTTAACATAATCTAGTAAATATTTTTGTTTGAATTGTAATTCTGGTAGTACATTATAAGCACGTATTCCTACTACTACAGCATCAAATTCTTCTAAATTCTTATCGTTAATATCCTTTGGATTAATCTCTATAACATCATAACCAATTTGACGTAAACTTTCAGGAACAGCATCACCAGAACCTTGAATATAAGCAATTCTCTTACCTTGCTTTTTAATATTTAAACGCACCATTTTTGCTTCTGAAGGCAATAAAACTGATTGTTTTGGTATATGCTCATAATTAATTTCAACCAATTCCTTATCAAAAGACTCTCCATCTACTTTCGCAACAGCTTTTAAAACTACTTCTGATTGTGCATTTGGTGGTGTAACCTTAAAATCAACAACTTGTACATCTCCTTTTTGTTCTATATCAAAAGGAATTTCATTAGGTGATACTTGCCATCCATTAGGCACTTGTAAAGAAACTGTTCCTTTTACATTCTTTGCTCCAGAACGTACTTCTAATGATACTTTTTGTGAATGCTCTTCTGAGAAGATCACTACTTTATTTTTTAATTTAGTAGTTACTTTAGGAAGTATCTCAAATGGTTCATAAATTTCACCTTTATCTCTTTGAGAATATCTATGTACAACTGGAATTGTAAATGATATTTCCTTATCTTCAATTAATAAATTGTATTGTACTTGAATTGGTCTCTTTGTCTCAGGATTCCCAATAACTTTTTTGTCAGCAACTTTGTACATCCCTAAATCCCAAGGAGTACTTAACCAATAAGGAGATGAATAATCTAAAGCTTCAATAGTAATATTTTCTTTGAAGTTTTTCTTTGAATTAGGTGCTAAGTCTAATCCTTTTTTAATTTCATTGCCACCTGGTAAAACTTTTATTGATGCTAATTCCATAGAAATTTTACTTCTATTTAGTACTTCAAAATTTACGTTTACCACACTATTAGGAGTTGTACTAGAACTATTTGCTGAAGCTTCTAAATATAATCCTGCACAAGCTTTAATTATAGCTTTAAGCTCTTTACTTTTTATTTTTTTCCAGTGTTCATCTTTTAAATTTTGAACTAACTCATATGCTTTTAATAAAGCTGGTAGATGTTTAGCAGGATTGACAAAATCAAAATTTTCTTCAACTTTGTATAAGATATCTCCAATATCTCCTCCTCCTTCTACTCTATTCCAAGTAGTGTTGATTCCAGAGAAAATATCTTTTTTATCTTTAGGAAAATCCCCTTTTAAAAACTCAACATATTCAGTTTGAGAACCTCGAGTTGTCAAACGTCCAAATCCTTGACATAAATGTTGACTACTAGCAATAGAAGCTAACTCATTATTAGATAAACCTTTTAAAGGGTAGTAAGTTCCTATATCAAAACTTAACATTTTACTTTTATCCGCTTTTGCAAAATTCTCTCTACTTCCATAAAACCACCAAGATGTATTAAAAAATAATCGTTTAGGCTGCCAAACACTTGTATTTTTTAATTGGTTTGGATATTTCGTTTTATCATTGGCTAAATCAAATGCTTCTACACTTAGCATTGCTGAAGATGTATGATGACCATGTGTTGTACCAGGTGTTCTATGATTGAAACGATTGATAATTACATCTGGTTTAAATGTACGTATAGCCCAAACTACATCGGCTAAAACTTTGTCTTTATCCCAAATTTCTAAAGTCTCATCTGGATGTTTAGAATATCCAAAATCATTAGCTCTTGAAAAGCGTTGTTCTCCTCCATCTACACTTCTTGCTGCTAATAATTCCTGAGTCCTTATTACACCTAATAACTCTCTTATTTCAGGACCTATTAAGTTTTGACCTCCATCGCCTCTTGTTAACGATAAATACGCTGTTCTGGCTTTTTCATGATTAGCTAAATAAGCTATTAAACGAGTGTTCTCATCATCAGGATGTGCTGCTACATATAATGCAGATCCTAAAAAATTAAGTTTCTGTATTTTTTCATAAATCTGATTTGATGATAGTTTTTGAGGTTTTTGTGCTGATATTGATAGGGATATCAATAAAAAAGAAAAACAAAAAAGTGTTTTTTTGTACATTTTTAACGTTTTGATTGGCTAACAAATGTAACTTTTTTAGTTTGAGATTCTATCAAATTAACAAAACGCTAACATTTTTTAACTCAAGAAATACTCATCCTTAAAACCTATTAGATATAATTTTTCTTGAGCTCTCGTAACCGCTGTATATAACCATCTTAAGTATTCAACACTTGGTCCATCTGGTAAATAAGGTTGTTCTATAAAAACAGTATTCCATTGCCCTCCTTGCGATTTGTGACAAGTCATAGCGTATGAAAATTTAACTTGTAAAGCATTAAAATACTTGTTCTTTTTTACCCCCATAAACTGTTTGTATTTAGATTTTTCGTGAGCAAAATCCTCTTTTACCGCTTCATATAATTTATTAGATTCTTCATATGTTAATGAAGGACTCTCACTAGAAAGCGTATCTAAAAGTAATACCGTATCAAAAGGTTTCATATCAGGATAATCAATCATACGAATCTCAACTTCAGCAAATTTAAATCCATATAATTCCTTAATAGAATTTATACGCATTACTTCACAAATATCTCCATTGGCTATAAATCCAGCAGAAGAAGAATCTTTTAACCAGTAGTAATTATTTTTTACCACCATTACATAATCTCCTGTAGAAATTTCATTCTCTTGCCCTCTAATTCTGGTTCTAATTTGTTCATTATACTGATTAGCTCTTTTATTAGATCGAACTATAATTGCGGTATCTTCAACTCCTAAATCACCATCGTATGCCATAGTTATAGCATCTTGTATATCATAACTATCTTCTAAACGAATAATATCGGTAAAGTTTAAATCAAACTTAAAATGAGTTGCATCGTTTTGTACTAACAAACGTAAATCGGTAGCATTTGCTAAAATTCCCGAATCTTCTTGTTGCCTAACTACTTCATCTAATTCAATTTCCGTTACATCTTTATTATATTGAAACGAAAGATTATCTGCCTCTAAAGCTGGGCTCACTGTTAATTTTACAGGAGGTAACTGTGCAGTATCTCCTATAAAAACAATTTTACAGTTTTTACCGGAATATACATATGATATTAAATCATCTAACAATGAACCATTTTCAAATAGTTTTGCGTTTTGTCGATCGTCAGAAATCATAGAAGCTTCATCTACTATAAATATAGTATCAGAATGTTTATTTGGTTGCATAACAAAACTTACACCACCATTACTCTGCTTTTTGGGAAAATATATTTTTTTATGTATTGTAAATGCCTGTCTTTTTGAATAACCTGCAATTACTTTTGCAGCACGTCCAGTTGGAGCCAATAGCACTGCTTTTTTTCCTGCTTTCCATAAATTATGAACTACAGTACTAATAATTGTTGTTTTTCCTGTTCCTGCATAACCTTTTAGTAAAAAAAGGGCGCGATTATTGCTGTCAAAAATAAAATGCGTTAACGTATCTAATAATTCCGTTTGTTTTTGAGTAGGCTCGTACGGAAATTTTTGTAATATTTCTTTATAAAAATTGGGTGCTGATTCTATCATATTTCAAATAATCGTCAAAGATAAATGTATTTATAGATAATTATTTTCATGATTGAAAAAAAATTGTAGATTTGCGTATATCATATATTAAAAACAAAAAAAATGAATTTATTATTAATGATTTTGGCAGCTGTTGTGGTTGCAATTCTTTTAGCTTTTCTTATCGTTAAGTTTGTACCACTGAAAATGAGATGGTTAATTTCTATATTATTATTAGCTGCTACTGCTTTTTTAGTATATAAAATTTATGGAGGTATTATGGAGCCTATTAATTTTGCTAAAGATAAAAAGGTGAAATATGCTAAAGTTATTGAGAATTTAAAATTAATTCGTGACGCAGAGGTAAAATATAAAGAAGTTCACAAAGTTTATACGGATAGTAAAGATTCTTTAATTAACTTTATAGAAAATGGAAAACTAGCTTTAACAGAAACTAAAAATGTTGAAGAAAAAGTAGACCGTGGAGGAGGAATTTTTATTACTATTTCAAAAAAGCAAATTGATACTATTGGTTACGAACCTGTATCAAAATACTTTGAAGGTAAAGATTACAAAGAAATGTTTAAAGTTCCTGGTACTGATAAAGAATTTCAGTTAGCTATTGGTAAAGTAGAAAAAGTAGCTGGTTTATTAGTTCCTGTATTTGAAGCTAAAGCAGACAAAGCTTCTATTTTAAAAGGAATGAGTCCTTCATTAGTAAAGCAAGAATTAGAAGCTATAGAAACTGACCAAATCAAAGGTGAATTTGTTTCTGTTGGATCTTTAGATGAAGTAACTACTGGTGGTAACTGGCCTCCTTACTACGATAAAGCTGAAGCACTTGCAAAAAAAGAGTAAAAAAATAAGCGCCTTAGCGCAGCATAAAAATCTATCCATCCAATTTAGTTTGGATGGATTTTCTTTTTGTATCTCTAATTCAGAGACAAAAGATCCTATAGTTTTTACACAATATATTTTTGACACTCCATTAGCTTCTCCAGAAGCTTTATTGAACGAAGTCATAAACATATTTGGCACTGATAAAGATTTACAACAAGATTTCACCTCTATCTTTGCTATACATCAAAATAATTTATCTACCCTTGTTCCTGATAAATATTTCGATAAAAACAATTTAGATTCTTATCTAAAATACACAGTAAAAACACTTTCTACAGATTTAATCACATATGATTCTTTAGATAAAATGGATGCTCATACAGTCTATATTCCTTATGTGAACATTAATAATTATCTATTTCAAAATTTTGGAGAGTTTGAATTCAAGCATCACTCTACTGTATTAATTAATAAACTCTTAAAACAAGTAGAAAATAATTTAAAAGATTCTTTTTACGTACATGTATCAGTTAATCAATTAGATATTGTAGTTTTTGAAAAGAATTCTTTGAAGCTTTATAATTCATTTTCTATTCAAACAAAAGAAGACTTTATTTATTATATATTGTTTACTGCTGAACAATTAGAAATGGATCCTAATGTATTTGAATTAAGCTTTATTGGTGATATTGAAAAAGAATCTGAATTATATAATATTACTTATAATTACGTTCGTAATATTAATTTTATTAGCTCAAAATCAGGATTTTTTACCAGCAGTACCGATTTTTTAACACACACTAATTTTATTCTAGTATCCTAATGCGAATTATTTCAGGAAAATATAAAAGCAAGCGAATTTCTGCTCCTAAGAACTTACCTGTTCGTCCTACGACTGACATGGCTAAAGAATCTTTATTTAACATCTTAAATAACTTATATTATTTCGAGAATATATCTGTAATAGACTTATTTGCTGGAACTGGTAACATTAGTTATGAATTTGCTTCTCGCGGAACTGAAACAATTTATGCAGTAGATGCTAATTATGGATGTATAAAGTTTATTAATCAAACTTCTAAAGAACTTGATTTAAATATAAACACCTATAAAAGTGACGTTTATAAATTCTTAGAAAAAACACCTTTAAAATCAGATGTAGTTTTTGCAGATCCACCATATGATTTTGAAGCTTCTCAATTTTTAAAAATAGCTGACCTTGTTTTTGAAAAAGAACTCTTAAATGAAGATGGAATTTTAATTATTGAACATTCTAAGCATACTGACTTAACAGAACACCCAAAACATAGTTATGACAAGCGTTATGGCGGAAATGTTTTTAGCTTTTTTGAATATTAAATCTTACTTCAACTATATAAACTTACCAATTAACTTAGGATAACTTCCTTTTATCGAAAAAAGAAGAACTAAACTATTTAATAACCTTAACTTAAATCTCGCATAACATTAAACTTATAATATGGGATTTAAAATTACACATTCTGATGGGCATTTGCATTTAAACGGGGAGTTAAATATAAATAATCTCTCTTTTGTTAAGAAAAATGTAAATTCTTACTTTAAAAAAAATGAATCGATTGTTTTAGACATCGACAATGTAACAGAAATCGACCCTCACGGTATAGATTATATTATTAAATTGTATCAAAAAGCGAAGACTTTAGAAAAGAAATTTCTTTTTTACGGAAAGGGTTCAAGAGATATTATTGACGAATTACAATATAGAAATATTGAATAAAAATAAAAAAGAGAGCTATTTAGCTCTCTTTTATCTTTATGAATACATCTTGTTTCTTAATTCTTTTACTTTAGGATCAGCTAAGTAATCATCAAAAGTAGAATATTTGTCAATTACTCCTTTTGGGGTAATTTCTATAATTCTGTTCGCTACTGTTTGTGCAAACTCGTGGTCATGAGTTGAAAATAATACAGTTCCTTTGAAGTTTATTAACGAATTGTTCAGTGCTTGAATCGACTCTAAATCTAGGTGATTAGTTGGTTCATCTAACATTACAATATTAGCACGAGTCATCATCATTCTAGATAACATACAACGTACTTTTTCTCCTCCTGAAAGTACATTACTCTTCTTTAATGCTTCTTCTCCAGAGAAAATCATTTTCCCTAAGAAACCTCTTAAAAACACTTCTTCTCTCTCCTCTTCTGTTTTAGCGTATTGACGTAACCAATCTACTAAATTCAATTCTCCATTTTGAAAGAAACTAGAGTTATCAGCTGGCAAATATGATTGTGTTGTTGTAACACCCCAAGCATATTTTCCTGAATCTGCTTCTTCATTTCCAGAAATAATTTGATAAAAAGCTGTTACTGCTTTTGAATTTCTAGAAATAATAGCAACTTTATCTCCTCTATTTAAGTTGATATCTACATTTGCAAATAAATCTTCACCTTCAAATGACTTAGATAATCCTTCAATATTTAAAATTTGATCTCCTGCTTCTCTATCTCTATCAAAAATAATTGCTGGATAACGACGTGATGATGGTTTAATTTCATCAACATTTAACTTCTCAATCATTTTCTTACGAGAAGTTGCTTGTTTAGATTTAGCAACATTTGCAGAAAAACGACGAATAAATTCTTCTAATTCTTTCTTTTTATCTTCTGCTTTTTTGTTTTGTTGAGCTCTTTGTTTAGCTGCTAATTGAGAAGATTCATACCAAAATGTATAATTTCCTGAATAATGATTAATTTTTCCAAAATCTATATCAGAAATATGCGTACATACTGCGTCTAAAAAGTGACGGTCATGTGATACTACGATTACAGTGTTTTCATAGTTTGCTAAGAAATTTTCTAACCAAGCAATAGTTTCGAAATCTAAATCGTTCGTAGGCTCATCCATTATTAGAACATCTGGATTTCCAAATAATGCTTGAGCTAATAACACACGTACTTTTTTCTTAGAATCTAAATCTGCTAATAATGTATAATGATCTTCTTCTTTTATTCCTAAGTTAGATAACATTGTTGCTGCTGAAGAATCTGCATTCCATCCGTCCATTTCTTCAAAACGAACCTGTAACTCTCCTATTTTTTCTGCATTTTCATCAGAATAATCAGCATATAAAGCATCTATTTCAGATTTAATCTTATATAGTTCTTTGTTACCTTTTAAAACAGCTTCTAAGGCAGTAAACTCATCAAAAGCATAATGATCTTGAGTTAAAACCGACATTCTCTTCCCCGGCTCTAGGTGAACATGACCAGATGTTGCTTCTTGTTTTCCTGATAAAATCTTTAAAAAAGTAGATTTTCCTGCTCCATTTGCTCCGATAATTCCATAACAATTACCTTGAGTAAATTTTGTATTTACTTCATCAAATAAAACACGTTTACCAAACTGAACTGATAAATTAGAAACTGTTAACATTTATATTTTTTTAAATTTCCGTGCAAAAGTAAAAAATATACCAACCAAAAAAGAATTTGCAAGGAAATATTTAACATATTACTTTTGATGCTTTTAATTCTTTTAACAACGAATTAACAGCTTGATTATATAGAGATGTCTATTTTTGAGCACTATATCTTTATCAAGATAATAACAAAAACATGACTAGAAATTTTATATACATAATATTAATCATATTTATAGGATGTAAAGATTCAAAAACCCCTAAATCAACATATTTTGGCGGTAAAATCATTAATCCTAAATGTAGTTATGTTACCCTTTCTGATAATTACAATTTTAACGATACCATATATTTAAAAAAAGACAATAGTTTTATTGGTGATTATAAAAACTTAAAAGAAGGCTTATATATATTTAGTCATGGGCCAGAACACCAATACATCTATTTAGAACCAAATGATAGTTTACTTTTTCGATTAAATACATGGGATTTTGATGAATCATTAGTTTTTAGTGGTGAAAATGCAGAACGAAATAACATATTAATTGAATCTTTTTTACAAACAGAACAAGAAGATAAATACATTTCTAAACTTTATAAGTTACCACAGGAAGATTTCTTAAAGAAAATTGATTCTCTTAAACAAATTAGAGTAGAAATTATTGACAATTATAAAAGTAAAAACAATAACATCTCTGAAAAATTTAACGAGATACTTAATATTGCTTTATTATATCCTGTTTATAACTATAAAGAAAAATACGCAATACACAATTATTCAAAAGAAGCGCCAGAAGAATTAGTTGATTCTTATTTCGATCACCGTGATAATATTAGTGTAAAAAAAGATTCTTTAATTTTTTATGGTCCTTATTATAGATTTATAAAAGATAAATTATATAACGATGTTTATCTTAAAAAATTAAATTCTGACCCAAAGAACTTTACTAGCGATTTATTAAAAAATATTGATTCTGAGATTTCTTCCGAAGAAATAAAAAACAAACTGTTATACAACACAATGGTTCGTCATTTCTTTAAAGATCCTAAAAATAAAAATGAAGCCTTTTTTACTTTCTTTAAGTTAAATACCAATATTGATCAGAAAAAGAATATTCAACGCTTAAAAAACGATCTTAAAGTATTAAATAATGGAGAGAAAATCCCTTCTTTTGATTTAATCGATGCTACTGGAGAAGTAAAAAATATTTCAAAAATAATAAAAGGAAAAAATGCAGTTTTATTATTTAAAAATTATAAATATGCATCTGATGAGTGGGTATCTTCTCGTATTAATTACTTAATCAAAAATAATCCTGATGTAAACTTTGTAGTTGTTAACTTATGTAGTGACTTTAAAAGATATACTAAAAATGTAGATTTTAAATACCAATATACCTTACCAGCTAAGAGTGCTGTTTGCAATTTTTCTTCTAGTAAATTCCCTCGTATGTTACTAATTGACAAGAATGGTATCATTGTAAATGGATACACAAGTTTATCAGCAAAAGATATCAACCTACAAGTCAACAACTTACAAAAAACAAAATAACACTCTATAATTCATTTATTTAGTGTACTTTTGCGCCGTCCAAAATCTCACTAAGAGATAATTTATATTAATATTAGAATTCGCGGAGGGGCATCTGTGAGTTCTCTAAAAACCACAGTATGTCAAAATTTTTAGATTTAGGTTTGAAAGAACCTATCAATAAAGCTTTAATGGATTTAGGTTACGAAAATCCAACCGTAATTCAAGAAAAAGCAATTCCACAAATTATTTCTTCTAAAGAAGATTTAAAAGCATTTGCACAAACAGGTACAGGAAAAACTGCTGCTTTTAGTTTACCTATTATAGAATTAGCTGATCAAACAAGTTTAAATACTCAGGCTATTATCCTGTCTCCTACTCGTGAACTAGCTGTTCAAATAGGAAGAAACATTGAAGATTTTTCAAAATACTTGCCTAACTTAAAAGTAGCTACTGTTTATGGTGGTGCTAATATCGAAGAACAAATTAAGAAGCTTAAAAGAGGTGTTCAAATTGTAGTTGGTACTCCAGGAAGAACTGTTGACTTAATTAAAAGAAAAGCTTTAAAGCTTGGAAACGTTCAATGGTTAGTACTTGATGAGGCTGACGAAATGTTAAACATGGGGTTCAAAGATGAGTTAGATCAAATCTTAGAAACTACTCCAGAAACTAAACAAACGTTATTATTCTCTGCTACTTTTCCAAGAGAAGTTGAAGCAATAGCTCGTAATTATATGTCAAATCCTGCTGAAATTACTTCAGGACAAAAAAATCAAGGATCAGACAATGTAAGTCACGAATACTATTTAGTAAATGAAAAAACTCGCTACCCTGCTTTAAAAAGAGTAGCTGATTTAAATCCAAATATTTACGCTATTGTATTTTGTAGAACTCGAAGAGAGACTCAAGAAGTTGCAAATAACTTAATCCGAGATGGTTATAATGCAGATGCTTTACACGGTGATTTATCACAAGGGCAACGTGATAGCGTTATGGATAAGTTCCGTAAAAAAACTATTCAAATATTAGTAGCTACAGATGTTGCTGCTCGTGGTTTAGATGTAAATAACCTAACACACGTTATCAACCATAAATTACCAGATCAGATAGAAAATTACAATCACCGTAGTGGTAGAACTGGTAGAGCTGGTAATAAAGGAGTTTCTATTGCTTTAGTTAGCAGAAAGGAACAAGGAAGATTACGCCCTATTGAGCGTATTCTTAAAAAGAAATTTATTCACACACCTGTACCTTCTGGTAAAGAAATATGCCACAATCAATTATTCCATTTAATTGACAAAGTTCATAATACAGAAGTAAATACTGAACAAATTAATGGTTTCTTACCTAGTATTTATGAAAAATTAGAAGGATTATCTCGTGAAGAATTAATTCAAAAATTTGTTTCTTTAGAATTTAACACCTTCTTATCTTACTACGAGAATGCTCCTGATTTAAATAATTTATCATCAAGAGAAAATTCAAGAGGTAGATCTACAAATGAGAACATGACTCGTTTCTTCATTAATTTAGGTAGAAAAGATAAATTAAACCCAGCTAAGTTAATTGGTTTAATCAATGATCAGAATATTACTGATAAAATTGAAATTGGGGCTATTGATATTTTAGATACTTTCTCTTTCTTCGAAATTGATAAGAACTTTGAAAAGGAAACTTTAGATACTTTTAGTGCTAATAATCCTGATTTTAACGGTAGAACTGTTAATATTGAAATTACTAAATCTGACCGTGGTGGTAGAAAACCTCGTAGAAACGGTGGTGGTAAATTTAGCGGAAAAAGAAGAAGTAACGACAATAGAGATAACAACAAAGGCGGATTTGGTAGAAGACGTAATAACGATAGTTCTAATAATTCATCAAGAAGAAGCAACAATAGAGCTTCTGCTGGATTTGGAAGAAAACGTAGAAGAGATTAATTCCACATCATATATACATAAAAAAAACAGCTCAAATGAGCTGTTTTTTATGTATAATTATAGTTTTTTAGTTTCAAAAACTACTATTGATTCCCTAATATTATTGGCATTCCGCTTTTACCAGCTCCAATTAACACCACTTTACTATTAGGCGATTCTGATAATTTTAAAGTAGCTTCTATCCCTTTTTCTTGTAAAATCTTATCTGTTAACGAAGCACTTAAAATTTTGTTCGCGATTGCTTTACCTTCTGCATCAATTTTTTGTCTTTCAGCTTCTTTCTTTGCCTTTGCTAACCTAAACTCATATTCTAAAGATTCTTGCTCTTGCTTTAACTTAGTCTCAATTGCTGTTCTAATTGTGGTTGGTAACTTAACATCTTCAACTAAAACTCTTTTTACGATTAAGAACTGATCCTTTAAAACTGTTTTTACTTCATCTAAGATCTCTTGCTCAATTACATCTCTTTTACTTGAATATAATTGTTCAGGAGTATAACGTCCAACTACACTTCTTGCTGCTGCATTAATTGCTGGATCTAATAATTCACGCTCGTAATCTTCTCCTTTAGTTTTAATTAACTTCCCTAAGTTATTAAACTCTGGTTCATACCATATTGTTCCATTAACTTTTACTTCTAATCCATTTACAGAAAGTACATTCATTTCGTCTGATACTGATTGTTGACGTACTTTTCTTATAATCATCTTATTCCAAGGGGCTACAATATGAAATCCTTCTCCATATGTTTTCTCCGTATTAATACCATCTCCTAAAGTTTCAAATATAACTCCTCCCTCTCCAGGTCCTATTGTTACTGTTGATTTAGAAAATATAATAATTACCACAACGGCAATTATACCCAGTAAAAAAAGCCCTTTAGGTAATTGTAAATCTAATTGTTGTCTATTATTCATGTCTGTTTTTTATTTATATCAAAAATACTGAATTAATTCTCTAAACTAAACAACTATCTATATGCTTTAAAAGAATATTTTATTGAGGTGTCTTAGTTTTTATTTCTAAAACACCTCCAAAAACTTTTATTTAATGTGCATGCCCATCCATTCCCCCAGCTTGTTGCAAAAGTTTCCCTTTTAAGAAATGAGCTCCTTTCGTTACTATTTTTATATTATAGTTGTTATTCTGAATCGTTTTTATCTCTGTAAAACCATTATCTGTATTACCTAGTGTAACTTCTACAGGAATAAAATCTTTATTATTTTCTGACATGAAAATAAAACTTTCTCCTTCATTATCTATAATTGCTTCTTCTGGGACTGCAAATACTTCATTACCATCCAGTAAAATTTGTGCGTTGATAAACATTCCAGATTTTAAACGGTTTTGTTCGTCTTCAAAATGCCCATGAACATTTACTGTTTTAGTCTTATCATCTACTTTTTGGCTTATTAGTTTTATATAACCTTCATATGAAACATCTAATCCTGAAGGTGTAAAAATAAAAGTGTCTCCTTTTTTTACTTTTATAATATCAGTTCCAAAAACATTCAATTCAGCGTGCATATGATCGTTATCTATAATCTCCATCATTTCACTATTAGCTGCTAAAAACATCCCTTTATTTAAATTGTTTTCAACAATATACCCCTCAATTGGTGCCTTTACATAAACATATTGTTGAATTCCATTTTTTGCAACAGTTTGCGGCGATAATCCAGCCATTTTTAATTGAGAAGCATAACTACTGGCTAAACTCTTTGCCGAACGGTAAATTCCTTCTGTTATTTGAAATGATTTTTTAGATGTTATATCGTTTTCTAATAACATTTTTTTACGTTCATAATCAGCTTTGGCTACATTTAATTTATTAATTGCTTCTAAATATGCATATTGTAAATTGATAAAATTAGGATGTTGTAATACTGCTATCGTTTGTCCTTTACTAACTCTATCTCCAGGCAACAAATCTGTTTTAAATACAAAAGCTTCCATAGGTGCATATATAGTTGCTTTACTTTGAGGTGGTACCTCTATTGTCCCTGTTACTTCTATTCGATCTCTAATTTTCTTTTTACCAATACTTTCAACCTTAATTTTTGCCGTTTCAAACTGCGCTTTTGTTAAATGTATCTCATTTTCATTATGATTGTCCTTTACTGAAGAAGATTTTACTTCTTTGTTTTTATCTTCTTTAGCATGATCATGTCCTGAATGATCTTCTTTACAACTAATGGTTATTATTGTAATTAATATTAAAATGATTTTTTTCATATTATAATGTCTTTTAACTCTACTCTCCTTAAGAGTTTATAAATCTGTTCTTATTCTTTAGTATAAAACTCGTACGCTATTACGGTTTGATTGTAATTATTTATAAGTAATAAATAATTCTGCATCACTTGAAAATAGGCATTAAAACTCTGGTTATATTGATAGGCATCAATTTCTCCAGACTTGTATGCTATTTCTAATTTTTCAATAAATTTTTCTGCTTGCTTTTTTGTTTCTTCAATACTTAAAAGTTCGCTTTCTAAATACTTTATTTGATTTTGTAAACTTTTAAAATTGTTTTGAATTGCTATTTTTTTCGATTCATTTTCAAAAACTATCTCTTCTTTAAGAATCTTTTGCTTTATAATTTTTGCATTATTTGACCAAAATGATAATGGAATATTAACTCCCACATTAAAACCTGTGTACCCATTATTATTTCCAGTTTTTCTATTGATAACTCCCGCTTTTAACTCTGGAAAATAAATAGCTTTTGCTGTAGAAATACTTCTCTCTGCTACTTTGTTACTTTTTTCTAACACCTGTAAAAACGTATCTGAAAGCGTATCTTTCTGAATTGAAATCTCTTTTTTCTTTGGAAATTTAGTCGCTGGAACTATTGCTGATGTCAATTGTAATAATTCTTTTAACTGATTCTCTACCAATAAAAAATCTTTATAAACTTTATTCTTCTGAGATTGTACTCCTAAAGACTGAATTGTTGTTAAATCATTTTCTAAACCGCCTATTTCTCCAGATTTATGTAACTTTTTAGCTATACTCTTTATTTGATTAGTATTATCTTGTTGTTCTTCCATAAGAGAAATCAATCCAAATAAATAATGCCATTCTTGATATAGCTTTTTTACTCTTGTTATCGTTTCTTTTTTAGAAACTTCTTTTAAAAATTTTGCTAAATCAAATTTTGATTTCGCTAACTTTCTTTTTTGAATATGCGATAATATTGAACCGAAATTTTGATTTATAGCCCACTCCTGCTCTGTTAAACCTGGTGCTATTCCTACATCCTGATATTGTACTGATGTTGGGTTTAATGCGATAGCTCCAGAAATTGCTGCTTTACTTTTATCTACATTTAAACTTGCTTTCTTCAGTAAAACATCTTTTTTCAAAACTATATCTATAGCTTCATTCTCTGTTAACTTTTGAGGAACTTCTTGAGCTGTTATTATCGATACACTAAATAATAAAATAAGAACTGTAACTGCTTTATTAAACGCTACCTTTTTAACTTTTACTGTTTCAAAAATCATATATAGAACAGGCAATATTAATAGGGTTAATAAGGTTGCTGATATTAAACCACCTATTACCACAGTAGCCAGTGGTTTTTGAACTTCTGCTCCTGCCGATGAAGAAATTGCCATTGGTAAAAAACCTAGAGAGGCTACTGCTGCTGTCATTATTACGGGTCTTAATCGAATAGAAGTTCCTTTTTTAACTATTTCTTTTAAATCGGTTAGACCATCTTTCTTTAAACGATTAAACTCCGCTATTAACACAATACCATTTAATACGGCTACTCCAAATAAAGCAATAAACCCTATCCCTGCTGATATTGAAAATGGCATATCTCGTAACCATAAAGCATAGATTCCACCTATAGCCGACATTGGTATTGCGGTATAAATTAAAATACTTTGTTTAATTGATTTAAACGTTATGTATAATAATAGAAATATTAGTAATAAAGCTACTGGTACTGCTACTCCTAAACGAGCACGAGCTTCTTCTAAATTTTTAAAAGTACCTCCATAAGTAATATAATAACCTGGATCAAACTGAATTTTACTATTTACTTTCTGTTTTAACTCTGCTACTATACTTGCTACATCACGTCCACGAACATTAAATCCTACTGTTATTCTACGTTTTGCATCATCTCGTTGTATCTGATTTGGACCTGTTTCAAAATTAATTGTTGCCACATTGGATAATGGTATTTGAACTCCGCTAGGTGTTGTTATATACAATTTTCGAATATCTTCGATATTATTTCTATTCTCTTTTGCCAATCGAACTACCAAGTCAAAACGCTTTTCTCCTTCATATACATATCCTGCATTTTGTCCTGCAAATGCTGCATTAATAGCTGTATTTACATCAGAAATATTCAATCCATAATAAGCTAATTGACTACGATTATAATCTATAACTATTTGTTTTAAACCAGTTACTTTTTCAACATACAAATCTTCTGCTCCTGCTACTTCAGGAATAATATTATTTAATTTATTGGCATATTTTACTAACTTATTTAAGTCTTCACCATAAATCTTTAATACTACATCTTGTCTTGCTCCTGTCATTAACTCATTAAAACGCATTTGTATAGGTTGTTGGAATCCATAGGAAACTCCTAACATATTATCTTCTAATACTTTTTGCATTTTATTAGTCAATTCATTTTTTGTCTTAGCCTTTGTCCATTTCTCTTTATCTTTTAAAATAATTATAATATCGGAAGCTTCAATAGGCATAGGATCAGTAGGGATTTCTGATGAACCAATTCTACTTACAATTTGCTCTATTTCATCCGGAAATTCTTTTAATAACAGCTCTGATGATTTATTAGATACATCAATAGTATAAGACAACGAACTTCCTGTAGATACTACTGTTTGTACCGCTAAATCACCTTCATCTAATGAAGGGATAAATTCAGAACCCATTCTTGAAAATGTAAACAAACTCAACCCGAAAATAGCTACTGCTATAATGATTACTTTTTTCTGATTATTTAGCACTAATTCAAGCAAGGGTGAATATGCTCTTTGTATCGATTCTATTATTTTATCAGAAATATTTTTCTTGTTATTAATTGTCTTTTTTAAGATCAATGCGCTCATCATAGGCACATAGGTTAAAGACAAAATAAAGGCTCCTAGTATTGCAAAACTTACTGTCATAGCCATAGGTTTAAACATTTTACCTTCAATACCTACCAATGCTAAAATTGGCAAATACACTATTAAAATAATAATTTCTCCAAAGGCTGCACTAGTTCTAATTTTCGAAGCAGAATTATATACTTCTTCATCCATTTGCTCCTGTGAAAGTTTTTCTCCTGACTTTATTAAGCCTAAATAATGCAAAGTAGCTTCTACAATAATTACAGAACCATCTACAATAATTCCAAAATCAATAGCTCCTAAACTCATTAAATTTCCAGAAACTCCAAAAACATTCATTAAGCTAATTGCAAACAACATTGCCAATGGAATTACTGAAGCTACAATAAGTCCTGCACGCAAATTCCCTAATAATAATACAAGGATAAATATGACTATTAATGCTCCTTCTACAAGGTTGGTAGCTACAGTATTAATTGCTTTATCAACTAGCTTCGTTCTGTCTAAAAAAGGTTTAATTGCTACACCTTCTGGCAAGCTATTTTCTATTTGAATAATTCGTTCTTTTACATCTTTAATTACTTTTGAGGAGTTTGCTCCTTTTAACATCATTACTATAGCTCCTACAACTTCTCCATCTGTATTTCTAGTCATCGCTCCATAACGTACAGCATGTCCTAACTGAACTTTCCCTATATCTTTTATCAAAATAGGCGCACCATTTTTAGTGTTCTTAACAACTATATTTTTGATGTCTTCTGGTTTATTAATTAAACCTTCACTCCTAATAAAATATGCTTTCGGATTTTTATCAATATAAGCTCCTCCTGTATTTTGATTGTTTTTAGCTAATGCTTCATAAACTTCACTAATACTTACATTCAAAGCTTGTAATCGCTCTGGTTGAATTGCAACTTCATATTGCTTTAAAAAACCTCCAAAACTACTCACGTCTGCTACGCCTTCTATTCCTAGTAATTGACGTCGAACTATCCAATCCTGAATAGAACGTAGTTCCATTGCTGAATACTGCTTCTCAAAACCTTTTTTAGCATATAATGTATATTGATATATTTCTCCTAAACCTGTGGTTACTGGTGCCATTTCTGGAGTTCCTACTCCATCTGGTATTTGATTTTTTGCTTCAACCAATCGTTCACTTATTTGTTGACGTGCCCAATAGATATCTACGTTATCTTTAAATACAACAGTTACTACACTTAGACCAAATCGAGAAAAAGATCGAACTTCTTCTATATCTGGAATACTTGACATGGTTAACTCTATTGGAAAAGTTACTAAACGCTCAATATCTTGAGCCGATTGTGATGGTGCTGAAGTAATTATTTGCACCTGATTATTAGTAATGTCTGGTACTGCATCTATTGGTAATTGTTTTAATGAATATATTCCCCAACCAATTAATGCGAATACCAAAGCTCCAATAATCAATTTATTTTTAATTGAAAATTTTATGATATTATCTAACATTTTTCATGTGTTTAATTCTATTTTAATACGATATGTTCCCGATTTATCTATAAATCCGGTATAGCAGATTTTAACTCTTGTAAATACAAGAATTATAAACTGTTAAACTTTAAAATGTTGAATTAAACCCTAGGAGGTTGGAAAAGTTCATCTAAATAATTAGATGCTTTTAAATGTTTGCTAAAAAGTATTTTCTTTTTTGCTTGAAGTGGTTTTACAAATAAATAATTAAATTCTTTTGTAATAATAGCATTAGATATTCCTAATAAAATACAGTGATGATGGTGCTCTCTATTTCTTTCTTCCTCTGTGTCGTTTTCATGGTGAGAATCGTGATGCGCACTATCCATAGCTCCAATATGACTTTCCGTAACATCTTCATCAAAAATAATAGCATCTGTATGTGCTTGTACTGATGGTACAAACAATATTAAGATTAACATTATGATACTAATATTTTTCAAACTGAATCTTTTAGACTAGTTACAAAATTATAAAAAATATAATAATTCCTTTCTAAAAAGCTATTTAAGTTCTTTTCTTACTAATAGAAAAACCTGCATTCTTCAGAGAGAATACAGGTTTTTACACCAATGATATTAATATCTATTACTTCTTTTAGCGCTTCTATTTCTATCAGAAGGTTTTTGATTGAATTTATATACAAAACTCAATGAAAATCGTTGAGCATTCCTACTTCTATCTTGATAAATTGAAAAATTATTACCTATAATCTCTTCTCTAGATCTTCTTGTATCTAAAGCATTATAAACATTAAAAATTAAACTTCCTTTATTATTGAATATACTTTTTTGTAAACCAAAATTTAAATTTGTTATAGGTTTTGATTTAGTTTGTGCGTTACGTTCTTCTCCTTGGTGAAAAACTCGTGTTTGTAATCTTAATGTTTTAAACGGTCTTAAATTCATTGTTAAATTGGTAAACCAAGTATTACTAGAAAAATCAGCTACTTGATTGTTTAACATCCCTTTTTGTTGAAATCTATACGCATTAAAATCTCCTGAAAAGCGTAACCATTTTAATGGATTATAAGATGCTGATAGCTCTACTCCATAACGTTTTTCATTATCTAAATTTACTGGTGATTGAATAAAAACACCTTGATTATTTTGTACTGTTTCGTATTGAAATGCATTATTAGTATCTGAATAATAAACAGAAGGATTCAACTGAAATTTATTTCCTCTATACATTATTGAAAGCTCTATTGCATCTGTAAATGATGGTCTTAATGCTGGATTTCCTGTAAATCTAGAAGTAAAGTCTTTTAATTGAAAGAATGGATTTAACTGCCATAATGATGGACGTCCAATTCTTTTACTATAATTGATTTGTCCACTTAAGTTTTCTTGAAATTCATAACCTAAAGTAGCTGATGGGAATAAGTTTGTATACTTATCTTTTAAATTTAACGTAACATCTGAAGCATCAATATCAATTTTAGTGTTTTCTATTCTCAATCCTAACTGATAATTTATTTTTCCTTTTTTTGAATTTATTTGCACGTAGCTAGACAGTATCTTTTCTTTATAATCTAATTGATTATTAATGTTATCTATTATTTCAAACTGACCATTGATTAATTCCTCTGCTAAAAATTCATTTGTAATAGTTCTATTCTCAAACTTCGCTCCTATTTCTAAATTTGTCTGCTCGTTTAATGGTGTTGTAAAATCTGATTGAACTACAATATCATCTGTACTTCCCTTTCCTTTAGTTTGTATTGTTGTTTGAGCAATAGTTGTTGTTGGGAATTTTTCATCAGTTTGTAAATGCCAATCTTTTTCACTATTCCAAAAATCATATTGAAAATCGATTGTTAGCTTTTGTCCTTTTTTAGCAAAGTTTTTTGTGTAATTTGCTTCTAATTGATTGTAATCTCTTTCCTCTACAGAGTTACCAATAGTTTGTAAGGATTGTGCTAAAACTCCTGAATTAGAAAAATCAAAGAATAAATTGGTTACATCAGTATCTTTAGTTTCGTTTCTATAATAAGCTATAGTAACTGTATTTTTATCATTTATATAATAGTCGGTACCAAAATAAAATAACTGTCCATCATCATGCCTGTCTTCATCTTCACTTTGGTTTAAAAAAGTAGTTACATTATTATCTGTAGTAGTTTGTTTCTTAAAATACTCTCCTTCATAATCAGTATATCTAATTCCTAAATTTGTGAAAAAATTGAATTTATCCGCTTTATAATTTAAATTTCCTATTGCTCTATAATCATCTGGAATCCCAGCAACTAAACGAACTTGACCATTTAATCCTGATTTTCTATTCTTTTTAAGTATAATATTAATAATTCCTGCTGAACCAGATGCATCATATTTTGCTGATGGGTTGGTAATAACTTCTATACTTTCTATAACGTCTGCTGATAATTGTTCTAGCGCTTGCGATTGTGATAAAGCTGAACGTCTTCCATTAATCATTACCTGTACATTCGCATTTCCTCGTAAACTTACTGTTCCTGTTGGACTTACATTTACTGAAGGTACGTTACTTAATACATCAGAGGCAGATCCACTTTGTGAGGTAATATCTTTTCCTACTCTAAATACTTTTTTACCCAATTTTAACGATACTTCTGATGTTTCCGCCTTAACTACTACTTCATCTAGTGTTTTAGTATCTTCTTTAACTGTAATACTTCCTAAATTAACTGTACTTTGCTCTTTTGTAATTTTTACTTTTCTCTCAACAGTTACAAAACCTATGTATTGAATTTCTAAATTATAATCACCAACCTTTACTTTAGAGAAGATAAATTCCCCTTTATCATCGGTTACAACTCCTTCTAATAAATTATTAGTAGCGTCTTTAAGTACAACTGTTGCGTAGGGTAATGTTTCGTTTGAAGCATCTATAACTTTTCCTAAAATTTTTCCGTTGCCAGATTGTTTTTGAGCTACTACTGAAATACTAAAAAGTAAACAGAGGAATAGATTCATAAGTGGTTTCATATTTTGTAAGTTTTAATTTTCATCAAAAATGAATAGAAAATTCTCCCTTTTTATTTAAAACTATGTGAACTGCTCTAACAATTTGCAAACTGCTCTAAAAACACTTTTATTTCGTTTACTTTTACCATACAATTAATATTCATGAAAAAACTACTCTATATCATCCTTTTGTTATCTGCAATCTCTTGTAAATATGAATTTAAAAGATATAAACATAGAGCCAAGATGTATACAACTGAAAGGAGTTTTTTATTCAAAACTGGAGATAATCCCCTATGGGCTACAAAAGATTTTGATGATAGTAATTGGAATACTGAAAATATAGTTCCTAAAGGAGACGACATTTTTTGGACTAGGAAAATAATTAATATAACTGAAACTCCTGATTCTCTACAATTAATAGGTATAAGTATCAATGCTTTTGGAGCATATGAAGTGTATTGGGATGGTGTTTTAATAGGTAGAAATGGAGAACCTGGAAATGAATTAAACAATGAGAAAACCGGAAGAACAACCGATAAATATTTAATACCAAATAACTTACTTGAACTAGGAAACCATACTTTAGCCTTACGAATGTCGCAACTATACGAAAAAGGAGGTCCTCGTGGAATTTATATATACATAAAAGATTATAACGAGCTAGTTACTGACAAATTAAAAGATACTATCTATATTAATATTTTGGCTGGAGCATTTTTACTTGCCACTATTTACTATTTCTTTTTATACATAAGTGATAGGAAGCAATACACAATGTTGTTATTTAGTATTTCTAGCTTTTTATTTTTCTTACTAATTATACTAGAATACATTAAGTTTTATATTCCAATACACTATTCACATTTCGTTTTACGTTTAGAAGCTATTGGTTATTTAACTTTATTCATATCCTTTATAGTTCCTTATTATTTTTCTGTACAATTCACTTTCCCTTTTCGAAAATGGTTTTTCTTAGCATATAATATATTTTTAATATGGATTCATCAGTATTACTCGCCTTCGTTTGATTATACAGCTTTATTTTTAGCTCAGATGATGTGGCTTTCTTCTACTCTAATTATCTGTTATGCTATATACAAAAAACAGAAAGCTGCTATTGTTGTTTTATTTGGTTTATTATTGAGTTTTACTGTATATAAAATATCCATTTTTGATGTAAGCTTATTTGTAAGCTTTGCTATTATTTCTTTATGTATGTTTTATATATTATCAATAAAACTAAAAGAACAAAGGCTCGCTTTTGAACATACAATAGCAGAATCTACTAGATTAAAATATGAATTATTAAAAAAGAAAATACAGCCTCATTTTTTAATGAATACCTTAACTTCTTTAATTGATTGGGTTGAAGAAGCTCCTGATAAAGGCGTTGAATTTATTGAAGCATTAGCAGGCGAGTTTGATTTATTAAATCAAGTAGAAAATGAAACTTTAATTCCAATTTCTCAAGAAATAAAGCTATGTAAAAGTCATTTGAATATTATGAGGTATAGAAAAGAAATAGAATACCTCTGGGAAGATGAAGGTGTTTTGAATGATGATTCTCAAACCATTCCTCCTGCTATTATTCATACTTTACTTGAAAATAGTATTACACATTGCTTACCTCTTAAAAACAATTCTATGCGTTTTAAATTGGTTGTAGAAACAAGTGATAATAAACAAAAATACACCTTTCTAACCTATGCTAAAGTTAGAAACTCTCAAAAAGATAGATCAGACGGAACTGGTTTTAAATATATCAAAGCACGTTTAACCGAGAGTTATAAAAATAATTGGAACTTTAGTTCTGAACCCACTGAAAATGGATGGAAAAATGTAATAACAATTATAAAATAGCTTATGAAAATTTTAATTATTGAAGATGAAGCTCGTATTGCTAAAAGAGTGGAACGTATGACCAAAGAGTTTTTTTTAAATACACTTCAAGAATTAACTTGTGTACATTCCTTAACTGAAGGCATAGAACATATTCAAAATAATCAATTAGACTTATTATTACTTGATTTAAACCTGAACGGTGAAAATGGTTTTGACGTACTAAAAAATAGTGTTTCAGAATCTTTTCATACCATTATTGTTTCAGCCAATAAACATCAGGCACTAACTGCTTTTGAATATGGTGTTTTAGATTTTGTTCCTAAACCTTTTAATAAAACAAGGTTAGAACAGGCTTTTAATAGAATTATACGAAAAGAAGAAGTTACTACAGAAAATCTTCAATATTTAGCTATTAAAAAACGTACTGGAGTACAATTAATCGATATTAAAAATGTAAGATATATCAAAGGTGCAGGTGTGTATACCGAAGTGTTTTTAACAAACAATCAGAAAGAATTACACGACAAATCTTTAGAAAAACTTTCTCAATTATTACCAGAATCTTTTCAACGTATTCATAAATCATATCTAGTAAAAATTACTGAAATTAAAGAAATTATTGTACAAACTGGTAGTAAATATTCTGTTGAATTAAATAATGGCGAAATTCTTCCCGTTGGTAGAACTAAGTATAAAGAATTGAAAAAACTATTTTTATAAAAAAAGGTTGAAAATTTATTTTTTCAACCTGTCTTTAGTGTATTCTATTTTTGTTTTTCCGTGAGCTATTGGACTTCCATCTTCATCTAAACTAACCATAACTATTTTATCAATAGCAATAATAGTTTTATGCGTAATCTTATTACGTACTTCACAATTTAAAGTAATTGATGATCTTCCAAATTTTACAACTTCAATACCAATTTCTATTATATCTCCTTTTTTAGCTGAGCTTACAAAATCTATTTCAGACATAAACTTTGTTACTGTTTTAGGAATTTCTAATTGAATAATAGCATATAAAGCTACTTCCTCGTCTATCCATTGTAACAATCGCCCTCCAAATAAAGTTCCATTTGGATTTAAATCTTCTGGTTTTACCCATTTTCTAGTGTGAAATTTCATATATTTTATTTTACTACAAATTTCAATATTTAGGTCTTGTTAACCTATCAAACATCATTTGTTTTTTATATTTTACCATAGTATTTTCTAATAAACCACTCTGTAGATAAGAGTCCAATAATTAAAAACAACGTCCATTTCCAATTAATTAAATTTTCTTTATTGCTAATTGATTTTTGGGTTGTATAATAAGACTTGTTAAGCGATAAATCTTCTAGTAAATTATCAACTGAGTTTGCATAAAACAACTTTCCTTTTGTTTTTAAAGCTAAGGAATTAAGCTTTTTATAATTAGCATTTGTAAACTGTTCTTCTATTTGATAATCGGTTATTTTAAATTTTCCATAACTATTTATATTTTGATTTTTTACCGATACTCTATAACTATAATCACCAGAAGTTAAGCCTTCAACCGATACCTGAAATGAATTATTTACAAGTGAAAATGGTAAAGTTTTTTTCTCTTTACTCTCTGTATTTGTAATTGTTAGCTCTAGTTCAGCTCTATTATCAAATTGGTAATTTTTATCTACATAAAAAGCTGTAATGCTAATTGGTACATTGGCCGCATATAAACGTTCTGCACTAACTTCTAATCTTTTTCTTTTTTTATTAGACGCTAAATATTGAGTTAAGCTACCTATAAATGTATCAAACGTTTCAAAAGATTGTTCTTTTAAAAAACTTGCTGCTCTCCATTTCCAAATTCCTTCTCCAAATAAAACTGCATACTTTTTTTCATTATTCTCAATGGTAGTTAACAAAGGCTGTTGCGTTTCTACTCCAGCAAATTTTTGATATAATAAACTTTGCGATTTACTATCTAAGGTAACTTCCCCAAACTTGTCTCTAAGCGGAGGAAACTCATCAAAACCAATGTCTTTTTGTAAAAAAGTTAAAAAACCATCATTATAAATAGCTGCATATTCTTCTACTTGATTAATCGCTTGCTTTCGAACACCTAATTTTAAAGAGTTTAAAAAGTTCCAATCTGTCTTAGTTCCTGAGATTACTAAATAATTTGAAGAAGCTTTTTCAAAAAACTTTTTAAAATAACTATTAGGTTGATACAATACATAAAACTGATACTCTGAAAAATTAATATTCCTATCGTTAATTAAAGCTATATCTGCCTTACGTTGTTTATTACTTTCTATTGACTTTTTAAGAGCTCCTAAATCAGGGTGTAAAAAAGAACTTACTATCAACACCTTTGTTTGTTCATCAAGTACTTCTACCGAAAAGTTTTTATAGTTATTCTTTGTGTTTTTTTCATTCCTAATTTTACTAATCGAAGCTGAGTAGTATTGTAAACCTTTTTCTCCTGATAACAAATTAGTCGAAACTGTTTGCGATGGGTTTGATGGAGAAAACTGTAGTTTTTTTGAAAAAATTCTTTGTCCTTTATGCGATATTGTAAAAGTAGAGTTTACTTGCTCTTTTCCTTGATAATACAAAAGAGCTTCTACAGGAAATTTATTTTTTATATAACTGTATTTATTTACATTCAGTTGTGAAATTTGTATATCTTGATATGTAGTAGTATCACCAACAACTATTGGATATACACTTTTGTTTATATTTAAATATTCATAGTCATTTCCTTTTGTTTGATTACCATCACTAATTAAAATAGTAGCGCTATTTGCTTCTTTATTTAATTCGCTAATTGATGTTATTGCTTGTGAAATGTCTGTTTGAGTTTCTGAAAAAGATAAACTATCTAATGCTTTTATATTTTTTCCATAAGTAAACAATTGTACATCAAACTTATCTTGTATTTTTTTATTGTTTTCAATTTCTTGTACAATGCCTGTTACCTCTTTTTCCTGCTTAAAATGTTTAACAGACAAAGAATTATCAACTAAAACAGCTAAAACCGGTTTGTTATTTTCAGTTTCAACCATTTCAATTTTAGGATTGATTAATAGTAATAACAGTAAAAACAAACTCAATGCTTTTAAAAAGAATAAAAAAACATGGATTTTAGGCGTTTTTTTTGCTTTATAAAAATATTGAAAGAAAGCAATTGCAACGCTTACTAAAACTGCTAATACTATATAAAAAAGGGTCAATGATTCCACAAAAGATATTTTAATCTGTGAATATAAAAATATCTATTCAATTAAATTAATCTAATAAGTTTTCATTTATGATTTCGGTCATAAATTAATTAGTCTATGGGTAATAATTTTGTAGTAAATATTATTAGGCATGAGTACAACAAAACAATTAACTGTAAGTAATTTAAACTCTAAGACTTTAAATTTCAACCCAATAAAAACAATAAATCAAAAGATAGCAGAAGAAAAAAAGAATGCTATTGGTATATCTGTTATTTTAATAATGATAGGTACTATGATTGCTTCTTTTTCTGCAGCCTTGGCTGTGCATGGAGAAGTAAATCTGTTCCCATTAATATTTACCTGTGTTTCAGCTATGGGAGCAAATGCTTTAGCTATAAGTCAACGACCTTTTAAAGTTGTTGCTTGGGGATTTATAATTAATATTTTAGGAAATATTTTATTAATTATTTACCAGCTTGCGCTTTTGGCTTAGCATCAAACATTTTAAAAAAGAGCATGGAAGCTATATTTCGTGCTCTTTCTTTAGCTTCATGAGCTTTTTTCCCTATAAAAAGATTATCAATAGTTTCAAACCATAATTGAAGCCATCTTCCAAAATGTTCTTGAGAAATGCTATGATTAAAGTTTTTATCTAAATCTTTATGTGCTTTCATAGGATTTCCTTTAAACTTACGAACAAAGAAAAGATTGGTTTCCCAAAAATCGGTAAGTTTTTGCAAATGACTTTCCCAAGTTTCATCTGGAATGGTTTTTATAAAAATCGGACCAATAAAGTCATCTTCTTTAATTTTATCATAAAAAGTAGATACTAATAAATATACATCTTCTCTATTCTCTATTTCTTTTCTATTCATCAAAAACTATTTATTAATAAGCAACAAAAGTATATCTTTATACTGTTGCAATTTATGACTTAAATCATAATGATACCTAAAGAACTTTTACTAAGCTATAACGCTCAATATAAAACCTATAAAAAAGGAGAAATTATTTTTTCTGAAAATCAAACTGCTCATAACTATTTTCAAATTAGTAATGGAGCTATTAAAATGAATAATTATAATGAAGATGGAAAAGAGTTTATTCAAGGTATTTTTTATAAAGAACAGAGTTTTGGTGAACCTCCTTTATTTATCGATGTAAAATATCCTGCCAATGCAGAAGCTATTTCTGATTCAGAAATTATTGTAATTTCAAAAGAACAACTATTTAATTTACTCCAAGAAAATCCAGAAATTCATTTAAAAATAACACAAAGTCTAGCCAAACGTTTATATTATAAAGCAATTATAGCTTCCGAAATTTCTAGTCAAGAACCAGCTCATAGAGTTCTTCGCTTTTTTGATTATTTAAAAAATGATGTTTATAAAATTAAGGGAGACTTTACTTTTAAAATTGAATATACAAGACAGCAAATTGCCGATATTCTAGGCTTACGTGTAGAAACAGTAATACGTGTAATAAAATTATTAGAAAAGAAAGGTGATCTTAAAATCTTAAAACGAAAAGTTTATCGTTAAATTCCTTTCAGATATCCTTTAACATAATATAAGTATTTTCTATTTTTGTTGCTTACAACACAACAACAAAAAATGAACTTAACACAATTAAATGCCATCTCTCCAATTGATGGTAGATACCGCAATAAAGTTGCGGATTTAGCTAATTATTTTTCAGAAGAAGCCTTAATTAAGTACAGAGTAAAAGTAGAAATAGAGTATTTTATTGCTTTATGTGAAATTCCTTTACCTCAGTTAGTTGATTTCAACAAAGATTTATATTCAAACCTTCGTGAAATTTACACTTCTTTTTCATCTGATGATGCTCAGAAAATTAAAGATATCGAAGCAATTACCAATCATGATGTAAAAGCTGTTGAATACTTTATTAAAGAAAAATTTGATGCTTTAAATTTACAAGCTTATAAAGAGTTTATCCATTTCGGATTAACTTCTCAAGATATTAATAATACTGCCATTCCGTTATCTATTAAAGATGCAATGAATGACGTTTATTATCCAACTTTAGATACTTTAGTATGCAAATTGGCTGATTTATCTGAAGAATGGGAAAACATTCCAATGCTAGCTCGTACACATGGACAGCCAGCCTCTCCTACTCGTTTAGGAAAAGAATTTTTTGTATTTGTAGAGCGTATTAATAATCAAGCAATACACATACAGCATACACCACATGCAGCAAAATTTGGAGGTGCTACAGGAAATTTCAATGCACATAAAGTAGCATATCCAGACATTGATTGGAAAAATTTTGGAACCCATTTTGTTGAAGAAATTTTAGGATTACATCATTCGTTTCCAACTACTCAAATTGAGCACTATGATCATATGGCAGCTTTATACGATGGCTTAAAACGTATAAACACTGTTTTAATCGATTTAGACCGTGATGTTTGGACCTATGTTTCTAACGATTATTTTAAGCAAAAAATAAAGAAAGGTGAAGTAGGTTCTTCGGCAATGCCTCATAAAGTAAACCCTATTGATTTTGAAAATTCTGAAGGTAACTTAGGAATTGCAAACGCTATTTTTGAACACTTATCGGCTAAATTACCTGTATCTAGACTGCAACGTGATTTAACTGACAGTACTGTTTTACGTAATATAGGAGTTCCTTTTGGACATACCTTAATTGGTTTTGCTTCAACTTTAAAAGGTTTAAATAAGTTATTATTAAACGAAGAAAAATTTGAAGAAGATTTAGAAAACAATTGGGCTGTAGTTGCAGAAGCTATTCAAACAATTTTACGTCGAGAAGCATATCCAAATCCATACGAAGCTTTAAAAGGTTTAACACGTACAAACGAAAAAATAACACAACAATCTATTGCTAATTTTATTGACACTTTAGAAGTTTCTTCTGAAATAAAAAATGAGTTAAAAGCAATTACACCATCTAATTATACAGGAATTTAATTTTATGAATATCATCATTTTTGGACCTCCTCTTGCTGGAAAAGGGACGCAATCTAAGAACATAATCACTAATTTTGGTTTAACTCATCTTTCTACTGGAGATGTTTTAAGAGCAGAAAAATCTCAAGAAACCGATTTAGGTTTAAAAGCTTCCGAATACAGCAATAAAGGTTTATTAGTTCCTAATGAATTGGTAATGAAAATTCTTGAAAAAGTTTACACTCAAAGTGACAACAAAAAAAACTTTTTATTTGATGGATATCCTAGAAATGTTATTCAAGCAGAACACTTAATTAATATTTTAGAAAAGGATAATAATACTATAGACTTTGTTATTTATTTAAAAGTACCTAAAGAAGTATTGTTAGAAAGAGCCAAAATAAGAGCTAAAGAAGAAAATAGAAAAGATGATGCAGATCAAAATACAGTATTAACTAGAATTGACGAGTTTATTACCCAAACGGTACCTGCAATAGATTATATTAAAGGAAAAAACATTCCTACTCTAGAAATTGATGGAAATCAATCTATTGAAATTATTAGTCAAACTATTTACCAAAATTTAAAGTCCTTATAAACATGATTAAAGTTGTTAACTTTTCATTTTCTTTAAAAAATAGCCTTAAAGTTGCTTTTTGTCTTTTTGCTATTTCATTTATCTCTTGTTCTCCAGAAAAGAAAGGAGATCCAACTCGTTTTAAATATGGAACTTTTGAAATTCCAGCTGGAGAGGGCTATGGAAAAACTATTATTGTAAGGAAAGATAGCTTACAAATTGAAGAATACACTAAAAAAGTAAGTATTTCAACAGATAGTTTAACCACTGTTAAGGAAGAAAAACATATTGATACACTTTACATTAAGTGGAAAAATAATTTTGCCTATAACTTAAAAATGAAAAATCCAAAAACAGATTTGGATAAAGACCCTATATTTGTTCAAATTACAAAAGTAACCGATAGCTCTTATAGTTTTACAGCTAGAATTGGTTACTCTAATTTTAAACAAAAAGGAACTGTATATAAAGTAAAATAAACTATGGAAATTTTCTTACAACCCGACACCTGGGGTGCATTAGTAACCTTAACTTTTTTAGAAATTGTTTTAGGTATTGATAACATTATTTTTATATCAATAGCAGCAAATAAATTACCTGAAAACTTACAAAAAAAAGCCACTAATATAGGTTTAGTTTTAGCAATGGTATTGCGTATCGTTTTACTATTTGGTATTTCTTTACTTATAGCCATGAATGCTCCATTATTTCATGTAGACTTTTCTTGGTTTAAAGCAGGAGTTACAGGACAAGCTTTAATCCTATTTGCTGGAGGTATATTTCTACTATATAAAAGTACCAAGGAAATTCATCATAAAGTAGAAGGTCATGAAGAAGATACCGAAGATGGAAAACCTCAAAAAGGATATACATTAACACAAGCTATTATTCAAATTACATTAATTAACATTGTATTCTCTTTTGATTCAATTTTAACGGCTGTTGGTATGACTAACGGTGTTGAAGGAGCTATGATTATTATGATTGCTTCTGTTGTATTATCAATGGTTATTATGATGTTATTTGCTAATCCAGTAGGTAAGTTCGTAAACAAGCATCCAACAATTCAAATGTTAGGGTTATCATTCTTAATATTAATTGGATTTATGCTTATTGCTGAAAGTGCTCATCTATCGCATGCCAAACTATTTGGAGAAGCAATTGGAACTATTCCTAAGGGTTATTTGTATTTTGCTATTACTTTTTCATTATTAGTTGAAATGCTAAACATGAAAATGCGTGGAAATTCAAAAAAATAAAGCTAATTAGTTAAAATTATACTATTTTTAAATAAGACCTGTTTATAATTATAAATAGGTCTTATTTTTTTATACATTTGCGAACTGAGTTATGTTCAGCTTTAAAAGACATATTGCCCTTTTACTTATCTTTTCGTTGCTAACACCAACATTAGTTAGGGCTTCTCATGACCTTTTTGAAGATCATGAACATATTGCTTGTACTTCTAAAACAGAGCAACACTTACATGAATTAGAGAATGATTGTGATGATTTACACCTACAATTAAAAGTTACTTATTTTGATTTTGGTAATAATTACGAATTATTTTCTGAAGATATTCATATAGAAAAAGCTCTTAGAAGCCCAAAACAATTTAACTCAAATTTCACTTCACATAAATCATCACGCGCACCGCCTAGTTATATAATAATTACGTAATCTTTTTATTCAATTATTTATAGCTAAAATTTAATGAACTTAAAAAATATTGTTCTGATGCTTTTGTTATGGAGTTTTTCTTCTATAATAATAGCACAAGAAGAATGTACATATACATTCTCAGGTTTAGTAGATGATTTTCATGATAAATCGCCCATAGTTGGAGCTACGGTTTTAATTAAAAATCAAAACAAATACACCACTACAGATATCGATGGAAAATTCACCATCAATAATGTATGTAAAGGTACTATTACTGTTGAAATTTCTCACGTTGCATGTGACCCTAGAACTTTAACTTTTACAATAGACAAAAACCTTTATAAAGTTATTGATTTAGAGCACCATATTGAAGAATTAAACGAAGTAAGTGTTAAAGGTAAAACGGGGTTAAAAACTAAAACTTCACAAGAAACCTTAATTAAAACAAGAACTTTAGAAAAATTCAGTAGTGCAAGTTTAGGTGATGCTTTAAAAGATATTTCTGGTGTATCTTCTATTAATACTGGGAACTCTATTGTTAAACCTGTAATTAACGGTTTACACAGTAGTAGAGTGCTTATTTCTTTTAATAATGTTCGTTTACAAGATCAAGAATGGGGTATAGAACACGCTCCTAATATTGATTTAAACGCTGCAGAAACTGTTTCAGTTATAAAAGGAGCTAATGCATTACAATATGGTGGAGATGCTATAGGAGGAGTTGTTATTGTTAATCCCTCAAAAGTTCTTATTAATAAAGATACTTTATATGGAAAAACAATTCTTTCTCAGCAATCTAATGGAAGACTTTTTAATATTACTAGTAGTTTGCAAAAAAATTATGCAAAGGGCTGGTATATAAATGGACAAGCTTCATACAAAAGAGCTGGTGATTTTAGAGCTCCTGATTATTACTTGACTAACACAGGAATAGATTCTAAAGCATTTACATTTGCTACAGGATTTAAAAAATTCGATAAAGGTTTTGAACTTTTTTATAGTCACATAGTCAATAAAATAGGAATTCTAAGTGCCTCTCATGTAGGTAGTGCTTCTGACTTAAGAAATGCTATTAATAGCCCTACTCCATTAAAAATAAGTGATTTTAGTTATACAATAGACAACCCAAAACAAGATGTTACTCACCAATTACTTAAAGCTAGCTATTATAAGCGTTTTAAAGGAATTGGTAAATTATCTTTACAATATGATTTCCAAAGCAACAATAGATTAGAGTTTGATTTAAGAAGAGGTGACAATAAAAATTTAGCTGCCACTGATTTATTATTAAAAACTCATTCTTTTAGAGCCGATTTAAAAATGGATGCAAATCCTGATCGAATCTACAAATTTGGAATTATTGGAAGCTATCAAAATAATTTCCCTGACCCAGCAACTAAAGTAAGAAGAATCATACCTGATTATGATAAATACACTTTTGGAGCTTATGGGATTGGAAATTTTAGATTTGAAGACATCTTATTAACTGCAGGTATTAGATACGATTTTGAACATATTGATGCTAAAAAGTTTTATCAATTTTCTAGATGGAACAGTTTAGGTTATCAAAATGATTTTAGTCACTTTATAGTTGATCCAAATATACAAGGCACTCAATTATTGGCTAATCCTGTGTTTACTTACCATAATATTTCGGCATCATTAGGTATTTCTTATGATATTAATGAGAAAAGTTCTTTAATTGCTAACTATGGTTTAGCAAATAGAGCGCCTAATGCTTCTGAATTATTCAGTGCTGGGTTACATCATTCTGCTGCTAGAATAGAATTAGGAGATTTACGTATACAACCAGAAACGTCTAATAGATTTTCTGCTACTTATAATTTTAACCACAACAAACTTGATTTTTCTGTTGAAGGATTTTACAATTTTATAAATGATTTTATTTATATAGAACCTTCAGGAGCTGAATTAACACAACGTGGTACTTTTGTTACTTGGGATTATAAACAAGTAGACGCTCATTTATTTGGTATCGATACTAATATTAGTTATCAAATAAATAAAAATTTAAGTATCGGAAATAAAACTTCGTTTCTTAGAGGAAAGGATACAAGTAACAAACGTGATCTTATAGATATTCCTCCATTTAAGACGGTAACGCAACTTACTTTTAACAAAGCTGAATGGTATAATTTCAATGCTTCTGTTCAAAGTGAATATAATGCTAGACAAAACAATTTCCCTAACAACAATTTTGACATTTTTATCCCTCAAACTAATAGTTATGAACTTGTTGATATTAGTACACCTCCCAATGCTTACCATTTATTAAATTTTTCGTCAGGTATAGAGTTTAATCTATTTAAAACCAATATGGGATTAACATTTTCTGTAGACAATATACTTAATACCAGCTATCGAAATTATTTAAACAAACTACGCTACTTTGCTGATGATTTAGGGAGAAACTTTAAAATTCAATTAAAAATTAATTATTAAAAAAACACATTATGAAACTTATTAAATTATTTTCAATACTTACTATTTTTTCTTTAGTATTCGCTTCTTGTTCAGATAGCGACCCAGTTCCTGTAAATGAGGAAGAAGTTATAACTACAATGAAAATTGTATTAACTCCAAATGGTGGAGGTAATGCTGTAACTATCCAAAGTCAAGATTTAGATGGAGATGGTCCTAATGTTCCTGTAATTACTCCAGATCCAATTACACTTGCAGCAAATACAACTTATAGTGCGGTTATTACTTTATTAAACGAAACTGAAAGTCCTGCTGGAAATGTAACAGACGAAGTAGCTGCTGAAGCTGAAGAGCACCAATTCTTCTACAGTGCTAATGGAATTACTGGTACTTTTACTTATGCTGGAAATAACGATTCTAATGGAAACCCTGTTGGAATTCAGTTTACAGTTGCTACTGGGGCTGCTGGAACTGGAGCTTATACAGTTACTTTAAAACATGAGCCTAACAAATCGGCTGCTGGTGTTAAAGATGGAGATATTACTAATGCTGGTGGTTCTACTGATATTGAAGTTAGCTTCCCTATTACATTACAATAATAAACCATTTATATTGTAAAAAACCTCAGGTTAATCCTGAGGTTTTTTACAATATAAATGATATTAAGAATCAAAAACTCCCCATAATTGGGGAGTTTTCTTCTTATATAAACAAACTTTAACTTAATAAAGTTTTAGTGCTTTTCCTTTTTAAGCAATTCCGGAAATTTCTGCTTAAAACGATTTAGCCTCGGAATAGAAACCTTTTGCACATAAGGATTTTCTGGATGTAATCTCTCATAATTTTGATGGTATTCTTCCGCTGGATAAAACTTGGTAAATTTTGTTACTTCAGTTACTATTTTACCTTTATAAATTTCTTTATTTAATTTTTTAATTGTGTTTTCAATTATTTGTTTCTCCTCATTATTACTATAAAATGCAATAGACCTATATTGACTTCCATAATCTGGGTGCTGTCCATTTTTTGTTGTAGGATTATGAGAACCAAAATAAACATCTACTAAAGTTTGAAAGCTCACTACTTTAGGATTATAGTAAACAGCTACCGTTTCTGAATGTCCAGTTCTTCCTGTTCCTATTTTTCTATAAGTAGGATTTTTTGTGTGCCCACCTGCATAACCAGAAACTGCTTCCTCTACTCCTTTTACACTTTCAAAAATAGCTTCTACACACCAAAAACACCCACTTGCAAAATAAGCTACTTTGGTATCTTTTGAGTAAGATATGATTTTATCACTCTCTTTAATTTCTTCTTTTTTTGTGAAATTTGTAAAAATAATAGCTGATAAAAACACTACTGAAAGTGCTATTGATTTTAGTATCTTCATAAATTATAATCTTTTATATGTATTCAGTCGTGTAAAAAAAGAAGATTTTACAATTGTTTACAACTTTAGGTTTTCATTAAGAAAATTGTTTGTGAGTTGCCATCGGGTTTTTTACTTTTGTTTACGTAAATAGTAGTAATTAAATGGAACATTTTATAGTATCAGCACGTAAGTATCGTCCTCAAAATTTTGAAGATGTTGTTGGCCAACAAGCCATCACCAATACTTTAGAAAATGCTATAAAAAACAATCATTTGGCGCAAGCATTACTTTTTACAGGGCCTCGTGGAGTTGGTAAAACTTCTTGTGCTCGTATTCTAGCTAAAAGAATAAATCAAGAAGATGCTACTAATGAAGATGAAGATTTCGCTTTCAATATTTTTGAATTAGATGCCGCTTCAAACAACTCTGTAGACGATATTCGAAACCTAACTGATCAAGTTCGTATTCCACCTCAAACTGGAAAATACAAAGTTTATATTATTGACGAGGTTCATATGCTTTCTCAAGCAGCTTTTAATGCTTTTTTAAAGACATTAGAAGAGCCGCCAGCACATGCTATTTTTATTTTAGCAACAACCGAAAAGCATAAAATTATTCCAACAATATTATCACGTTGTCAAATTTTCGATTTTAAACGTATAGGTGTTTTAGATGCTAAAGAGTATTTAAAAACGATTTGTGCTAAAGAAAATATTACAGCTGAAGATGATGCTTTACATGTAATAGCTCAAAAAGCTGATGGCGCTATGCGTGATGCTTTATCTATTTTTGATAGAGTTGTTAGTTTTTCTGGTAGTAACTTAACACGTGAAGCCGTTACTCAGAATTTAAATGTATTAGATTATGATGTTTATTTTAACATTACTGATCTATTACTTGAAAATAAAATACCTGAAGTATTGATGGCTTTTAATGATGTTTTAGCCAAAGGCTTTGAAGGACATCATTTTATAAATGGTTTAGCATCTCACTTTAGAGATTTATTAGTTGCTAAAGATGAAGCTACCATACAATTATTAGAAGTTGGAGACAATACAAAGAAGAAATATTTAGATCAAGCTAGAAAAGCTAATATGCAATTTTTGCTTCCAGCTATTGATAAAGCAAACGATTGTGATTTAAAATATCGAGGAAGTAAAAACCAACGTTTACTGGTAGAACTTACCTTAATGCAAATAGCCTCTATCACTTTTGATGGAGCAAAAAAAAAATCTAGCAACTACATAATTCCGGCTACTTTTTTCACTTCTTTATCTCCTTCGGTAAAGAAGATTGCAATTCAACCAATTGTAAAAGCTACAGAGATTCCTCAGGAAACAAAACAACCTGAAGTTAAAGAAACTCCACAAGCCCAATCTACAAAACCAATGTTGAAAAACATTAAACGTAGGGCCTCTGCACTTTCTTTAAAAAGCGTACATAAGAAAAAAGTTATTGTTACTAATGATGATGATGAAAACTTCGAAAATCACCCAAGAACTCCTTTTACTAATGAAGAATTAGCAGAAGCTTGGAAAAAATACTACTTTAAATTACAAGGGTTAGGTGAACGAAGTATGGCAGCTATTTTAGCTTCAGACACTCCATTATTAGGGGCTAATCATAAAATAAAGTTCTCTGTTCCTAACGAATTAATGAAGTCCCAATTAAGAAAAGGGAAACCAAAATTAATGCGTTATTTACGTGAAGCTTTAAATAACTATGGTATTGAAGTTGATATTGTAGTAAATGAAACTATAGAAAAAAAGTTTGCCTATACTCCTCATGAAAAATATGAGAAATTAAAAGAGAAAAATCCTTTAATTGAAAAGTTAAAGCAAACTTTTGGTTTAGATCTCTAGTTTTTTACCTAAATAAACAATAGCGTTATTTTCTTTAATATTTGCCGTATTAAATGTTGGTAATACTTCTAAGGTATCTCCTACTTTTACAAATAACGGTATTGATTTTATCTCTTCCTCAATTTTTTCAAGTTTAGTAACAAAATCTTCTTCTGATTTTACAATCAATTCATGTATCGTAGGATAATCTCTCGCGCTTTCATTCAGATTAAAGTAATCATCATTTTCTGTAAACAGATTCATTTCCTCTTCTACTTCACTATCCTTAACTTCTTTTGAACTAGCTACTCTATAGGCACCATGCTCACCATACAACTCAGATAATTGTGTTATTGCATATTTATTAACCACATCACTACCAGTCATTGCTATCAGGTAACCAACGTCACTTAATTCTACCTTATCATCAATACTATCGTTATAAATATCAATATCAAAAGCTTCAATTTCATTATTACGAGCTTTTTCAATATAATCTTTATTCTGATCTAACAATATTACCCTTCTATCATTATCTTTTAAATATTTAGCAATCACTCTTGCTGCTTCAGAAGCTCCAATAATAACTATCGCTTCAGATTGTTTTAAGAATACTCCTACTAGTTTAGCAAACAAACGTGCTGTAGTTGCATTTAATAGTACTGTACCCAACACAATCATAAATACCAAAGGAGTTATATATTCTGCGCCTACTACACCTTGTTTCATTAATTTAGTTCCAAATAATGAAGCAATACCAGCAGCTACAATACCTCTAGGTCCTACCCAACTTATAAATAATTTTTCATTGAGTTTTAAAGTTGAACCTCGTGTACTTAGAAATACACCTAAAGGACGTATTACTAAAACTACAATGGCAAATAACAATAGTGCTTCCCAGTTAAAAATAAGTTGAAGCTGACTCATATCCATGTTTGCAGCCAACAGAATAAATAAAATAGAAATTAATAATACTGAAAGTGATTCTTTGAAATATAATAATTCGTCAAAACTATGAATCTTACTATTCGCTATTACCATTCCCATTACCACTACCGATAATAAACCAGATTCATGAGCAAATAAATCAGACAATACAAATACAAATAATACGGTAGATAGTGATACCACGTTTAATAAATAATGTGGAACCAACTTCCTATTAACTATAAATATTAACGCATGTGCAAACGTAAAACCAAAAGTTGAACCAAATAATAAGATTTTACCAAACTCAAGTAAAGCTGTTTTTGTAAAACCACTTCCACCTCCAACACTAATAAATTCAAAAACCAATACTGCTATTAATGCTCCAATTGGGTCAATTAAAATACCTTCCCATTTTAGCACAGCTGCTACATCTTTTTTAAGAGGTACATTTCTTAATATTGGCGATATTACTGTTGGACCTGTAACTATAATTAATGCTGAAAATAACATTGAAATTTCCCATCCTAATCCAAAAATATGATGTGCAACAATACCTGAAACAATAAATGTTACTGCAGAACCTAAAGTAATCAGCTTTGTTATAACTGGACCAACATTAGAGATTTCACTTTGCTTTAATGTTAAACCTCCTTCAAAAAGAATAATACTAATAGCTAAAGACACAAAATAAAATAGACCATCGCCAGGAAATAATCCTTTTTTTCCATTCCATATAGGTTCAATCCATTTACTTCCATCAGAACTAAAAAATTCAGCAGCAACAGGACCTACTAATAGTCCTATTAATATTAAAGGTAATATTGCTGGAATTTTAAATTTCCATGCTACCCATTGTGCTAAAATTCCTAAAATGATGATTCCTGCTAGTTCTACCATAGTCTTTATTATGTAAAAAATATTATTTCTCGGAATAAGAATAAAATTCTATCTTCGAAAACTTAAAAATAAACAATATTTTGATTAAAAAAATTTTAATTGGTATTGCTTTCTCTCCTAATTTAAAAGCGAATTTATTTGAAGCTTTACGATTGGGGAATATGCTTGGAGCTCAGGTAATTGGTGTACATGTTGGAGAAAAATCTGAAGAAAAAGAAAAACAATTACAACAACTTTTAGATGAAGTTTCAGCACTAGAACAACCTTTCAAAACGATCTGGCAAGAAGGTAAACCGGTCGATGTTATACTTCAAACGACAAAACAAGAGCAAATAGATTTATTAATATTAGGTGCTTTACAAAAAGAGAAACTCTATAAATATTATGTAGGTTCTATAGCTAGAGAACTTACACGTAAGGCTAAATGCTCTGTATTACTTTTAATAAAACCATCTATTGAAAGAGTTCCTTGTAATCATGTTGTTGTAAGTGGTTTGGAAGATGATAAAACAAAAGAAACTATTAAAGCTGCCTTAGCCATTTCTAAAAAGCTAGACTGTAAAAGAGTTACTATTGTTGAAGAAATTAGCCAAACAGAACTAAATGTAAAAGTTAACGACGATGCTTCTTTACGTAAAGCTACTTTAGCAAAAGAACGTTTAAAGGAACGTGAAGATTTCCGTGTACAATGTGTACTTGATGAAATTGACACCAAAGATATTATTATAAAAAAGCAAAGTATTTTCGGACGTAGAGGATATTCTATAGGTCACTATGCTAAAGTAAAAAGGGCTGATTTACTTGTAATGAGTGCTCCTAAAAAAATGGGGATCATCGATAGAATTTTCCCACATGATTTAGAATATATTTTAGCTGAATTACCAACCGATGTTTTAATCGTTAAATAAATGAGTAAGAAAAATCAATTTAAAACATTTTTAGGAGAATTACCTCAAAATATATTTTCAGGTTTTGTAGTTTCATTAATTGCACTGCCTTTAGGTTTAGGTTTAGCTTTAGCGTCTGGTGCTCCTCCTATTTCAGGAATTATTGCTGCAATTATTGGAGGTTCGGTAGTTGCCATTTTAGGAGGTTCTAATGTTACTATTACAGGACCTGGTAATGGATTGGTAGTTGTAATTTTAGCAGCCATTACTACTTTAGGTGCTGGCGATATGCATCAAGGTTTCTTATATACCTTAGCAGCCATTGTGGTTTCAGGAATTATCATGATTATCTTAGGTTTTTTACGACTTGGATCTTTGGGAGATTTTTTCCCTTCATCAGCAATTCAAGGAATGTTAGCTGCCATTGGTATTGGGATTTTTGCGAAACAAATTCATGTAATGTTTGGTAATTTAAATGTCAAAGGAAGTATTGTTGACCTATTAATACAAGTTCCTCAAGGTCTTATTGATTTTGTTAATACCGACAATACAAGTACTTTTTATGCTGGTTTAGTAGGTATAGGTAGTTTACTTATTATGGTTTTTTATAGTAAAATAAGAAACAAATACTTTCAATTAATCCCTGCACCAATGTGGATTGTTGTTTTAAGCGTAGGTTTATACTATTACTATGATATGTTTTCTGCAGCTCCATATCCGATTGATAAAAGTATATTGATTAATTTACCTGATGATGTATTGTCTAACTTCGCCTTTCCTGATTTTAGTAAAATTTATCAATTCGACTTTATCAACGCTGTAATAGCTATTACTCTAATTGCTAGTATTGAAAGTTTATTAAGTATTAAAGCTGTTGATAAACTTGATCCTTTAAAACGTCGTTCTAATGTAAACAAAGACATTAGAGCCTTAGGTTTAGCTACAGTTATTAGTGGTTTATTAGGAGGTTTAAATGTGGTTACGGTAATTGCACGAAGTTCTGTAAATGTAAATAATAAAGGTAGTAATCGTTCTGCTAACTTTTTTCATGCAGCATTTTTAGTTGTTTTCATTTTATTATTTGCTACCGAATTACGTAAAATACCACTTCCAGCTTTAGCTGCTATTTTAGTATATACTGGATATAAATTAGCTTCACCAGAGAACATTCAAAAAGTATTTAAAATTGGTAAAGAGCAATTAGTTATTTTCTTAGCTACTTTAATTACTACAATTACAACAAGTTTAATTACAGGTATTTTAGCGGGAATTTTTATAACTTTTGTTATCCACGTTTTTATAAACAAAAACTTTATGTTTTTCCTTAAAAATCTATTAAAACCTAATGTTTTAATGTTTAAAGAAGACGATAAATACTATGTTTCTGTTGAAAATTTTTCAAGCTTTTTAAACTATACAAAATTAAAAGCTAAACTAGATCAAATACCAGAAAATGAAGATGCTATAATTGACTTTACGCTATGTGATTTTGTTGACCATTCTGTAATGGAAAACCTTCATAATTATGCTGAGTCTTTCAAACGTAAAGGAGGACATTTTGAAGTAATTGGACTTGACGGTTATAAAACCGGTAGTGAGCACCCTTTTGCTTTACGTAAAAATATTCCTCTTCAAACAGAAGAAACAAGAAAACCTAATAGCTTAACTAAAAGACAAAAATCTCTACAAAGTATTGGTAATGAATTAGGTTGGAATTATGCGGTTTTACCTAAAGAACCAGTTACACGAATTCCTCATTTTGGTTATTTTAAAACTAGACAAATAAATAAAGTATCTAATATCTTATCTAATAAAAAATGTACCTTATTTGATGTAGAATTTCATGAGGGAGAACTTTTTGCTAAGCAAATTATAAAAGCTACCATGTTACACATTAATTTGGGGCAAGAAGTACCTGAATTTACCTTAGATAGAGAAGGTATTTTTGAATACATATATCATTTTGCTGGTTTTAAAGATATTAATATTGAAAACCATCCTGATTTTTCAAAAAGGTTTTATTTATCTGGAAAAGACGAGTTAGAAATCAAGTCTTTCTTTACTGATGAATTGGTCTTATTCTTTGAAAGTAATAAATACTATCATATCGAAGCGAGTAATAAAGGCTTATTAATTATTGGTAGAGAGCGTTTAGCTGGTATTAAGGAAATTAAATCTTTAGCAGACTTTGGTATGCGTTTAAAGAATGTAATTACTGAGAAAAAAATGGCTGTTATTGAATCTGTATAAAACGAGTTTTTTCGTTTCCTGAGTCATCAATAACAGTAATTTTATAAGTTCCTTCTTTAGGCTTTATAGATTGTTCATGATACTGCTGTGTTTTTCCTAGGTATTTATCATTAATATACCAATAAACATTAGCATTATCATTTGCATGCATTAACTTTAAAATGATTGGATTTAAAGTACCATTTTCATTTTTTGTTAAAGATAATTTTGAATAGTTTTTAGAAGGAAAAATAAAATCTATTGTATTATTTTCAAGTTGTATACAATCTCCTCTAAAATTTGGTAATACCCTATAAGCAGCATTTTTTTGCTGATAATAATACGCCATTAGAGGAGGCAGCTCGAACCAAACAATATTTTTCATGTTACTAATAGATTCACATGATGAATTTACTCGGTATTTTTCTGAAGCATCTACAGTTATTTCCTTGTGGTATGGACATGACTTAGCATTTATTCCACTTTTAGGAATTCGTTTTAGTACCGATTTACATATTGGCAATGCTAAATAGCCACTTTGTTTACAGATTTTTTCTTCAATTAAATCTTCAAAAGGTTCTAAAAACCAATCTGATTTTGGTAAAATATCAAAAACATCAAACATTAAAGGTGCTGCGCTTCCTACTCCTGTTAAATCTGGGCGTCCCTCTCCATCTGAATTTCCCATCCATACTCCTACTACATATTTTGGAGTAACTCCAATTGCCCAAGCGTCTTTATTTCCAAAACTAGTTCCTGTCTTCCACCCTATTTTTTGTGAAGAATCAAAATATTTCCAAGCTTGATCTGTCAATGGCCTATTAACTTCTGTTAATGTATTTAAAGTAGTAAACGCTGATCCAGCATCTATGCTTAAATAACTTTCTTTAACAGCTCCAAAATCAACATCAGTAGTATATGCATAACTTGGATTTGGATATTCTTTTTGATAATATTTATGCTTTAAAGTTTCGTAATTATTTACAATACCTGCATAACCAGCATATGTTTTACATAAATCCCATAAACTAGCTTCTGCTCCTCCTAATATTAATGACAATCCGTAATAATCAGCAGATTTGTTAATATCGTCAATACGGTAATCTTTTAAATCCTCAGTAAACTTCTCTAAACCATATCGCTGTAACATTCGTACTGCTGGAATATTTAACGATCTTGTTAAAGCTTCATTTGCAGGTACTGCTCCATCAAAAGTTAAATTAAAATTATTAGGACTATATCCTGCTATTTCAGTAGGAATATCGGCAACTAACTGTGTTGGTAACAAATCCCCCGATTGTAACATATGTGCATATAATAACGGCTTTAATGTACTTCCTGTACTTCTTGGAGCTATTATATTATTTACATCTTTTTGATGTTTTTTATCTGTTGGTGAATTCCCAACATAGCTAATCACTTTTCTTGTTTCAACATCTAAAACCAATACAGCCAAATTATATACTTCATTTTGTTTTTGACGTTCGTAATGTTGCTTTGCTAAATTATTTACTTGTCGTTGTATATGGATGTCAATAGAACTTTGTACGTATTTACCTTCCTCTTTTTTGGCTATTTCCTGTACTAAATGTGGAGCTATAGTAGGTAAAGCATAAGGTTTTTGAGGTAATTCTTCTTCAACTGCTAACTCATACGTAATTTGATCAATAATACCTTCCTTATACAGCTTTTGTAATAGACGATTTCTTTTTTTCTTTAATCTCTGTTGATTTTTCCCTGGATAAATTAACGAAGGGGCATTGGGTAATACTGCCAACGTTGCACTTTCGGCCCATGAAAGTTGGTGAGGTTGTAAACCAAAATAACGCCATGATGCCATTTCTAAACCTACTACATTACCTCCAAAAGGTGCATGAGATGCATATAGTTTTAAAATTTCTTTTTTCGAATAGCTAAACTCTAATCGAGTTGCTAATAGTAATTCTTTTAACTTTTCAAGATAAGAGCGTTGTTGGTTTTTACGAGCTAAACGAATTACTTGCTGCGTAATGGTACTTCCTCCTCTAACAACTTTTTTGGCCTTGATATTGTCTATCATAGCTTTTCCTATAGCAACTGGATTAAAACCAAAATGCTGATAAAAATAGGCATCTTCAAATTGTAAGACACACTGTTCAAACTTTTTGGGTACAGAATCTAATTCAGGAAATCTCCATTGACCATCTTTTGCTACTACAGCGCCTAGTAATTCATTATTACTTGCTGTAACCACTGTTGATGTAGGAGTTTCGAATATTTTTTTAGGCAAACAGAAATAGTAAACAACCATTAATACACTTAAAATGATTGTCTTTATTTTATGCTTTTTAAAAAAATTGAAACTAATTTTCATCTACAATTTATTCAATTCAAAAGTATAAAGTTTATGCTTAAAATATAAAGTTAAGAAAGTTATATTTGCAGCTTATTATATACTAATGAGTTTCACCTTACTTTCGTCTCCTTTACAAGGATTTACCGATTTTCGTTTTAGAAATGCCCAAAACAAATATTTTGGTGGTATTGATACCTATTATGCTCCTTATATTCGTTTGAATGGGAAATTTAAAATAAAATCGAGTTACGAACGTGATTTATTACCTGAAAATAACACAACTTTAACGGTTATTCCTCAAGTTATTACCAATGATCCTGATGAGTTTTTGTTTGTTGCTAAATATGTTCAAAGTTTAGGGTATAAAGAATTAAATTGGAACTTAGGTTGTCCTTACCCAATGGTTACCAAATCTGGTATGGGATCTGGATTAATATGTAATCCTGCTAGAATAGATGAAGTCTTACACAAAGCCCATAACGAAACAGACATTATCGTTTCAATGAAAATGAGAATGGGATATGAAAATAGTGAAGAAATTTTGCACTCTTTTCCTATTTTAGATAAATACCCTTTGAAAAGTATAGCTATTCATGCTCGAATTGGAAAACAATTGTACAAAGGTGGTGTAGACCTAGATGCTTTTCAAAAATGTATAGATGTAGCTAAACATCAATTGTATTATAATGGCGATATTACTTCTGTTGATGGCTTTAATGCTATGAAAGAACGTTTTCCTAGTATTACGCATTTTATGATTGGTCGCGGATTAATTGCTGATCCATTCTTACCACAAATGATAAAAGATAATACTACAGAGTATCCTAAGGATAGATGGAAACGTTTTGAAGCTTTTCATAACGAGATATATGAACAATACGATGCCGCTTTATCAGGACCAACTCCTATTAAGATGAAAATGCTAGGTTTTTGGGAATATTTTTCAAAATCTTTTTCCGATCCTCGTAAGACCTATAAAAAAATTAAGAAGGCCACTAATCCCAAAAAATACCAAGCTGCTGTTAAAGAGATTTTAAATGGTGAGAGATAATATAAAAAAGGAGTAACTTATTATTTAAGTTACTCCTTTTTTATTGCTCTAATCTTTTTTATACAATACTAATGCGTACTTTTTTATTCTTTAAACGTCTATTATTTAAGCTTTCAACTAGTCGTTTTGCTTCGGTTACAGGTACTGCTATAAAAGCACAATCTTGCTTTAATTCTATCACGCCTACTTGTTCTTTAGTTAAATCTCCTTTTTTAAAGAATAAACCTGCAATATCTCCTTTTGAAATTTTATCCTTTCTTCCTCCTGAAATAAATAGGGTTTCCCAATAACGAGATTTCATTTTTTCTTTATGTGAAATATCTGCATTAGGTGCATCTTTAATAAACTCTGGTAAATTTTCTTTTTGCCATTTTAAAATATAAGCAGTTCCTTTTGCGTTTACTCTAGCAGTTCTACCATTTCGATGTGTAAATTCCTCTATTCGTTGTGGTAGCTCATAATGAATTATATATTTCATTTCTGGAATATCAATTCCTCTAGCAGCTAAATCTGTAGCTAATAATACCTGACTAGTTCCGTTTCTAAACTTGATTAATGATCGTTCACGGTCTCTTTGTTCCATTCCTCCAGAAAAACAACTATGTGCTATTTTATTCTTGATTAAAAATTCACTGACTTGCTGAATACTATCTTTCAAATTACAAAATATAATTCCTTGCTGATTTCCTATATGTTGTAATAACTCTACTAATGTTTGATTCTTATTCTTTGAAGGAGATATCACTGTTTTTAGCGTCAGCTTTTTAGGTGTTTTTCCAGTTAAGTAATTTAATACTGTTGGATTGTTTAAGCATACAAAATCTGGAATTTCAGTCTCTTTGGTTGCTGAAGTTAAAATTCGTTTATTAATGTTAGCTAATTGATTTATAATTCCTCGCATTTCATATTCAAAACCTACTTCTAACGATTTATCAAACTCATCTAAAATTAATGTCTTTATATGCTCTTTAGAAAAACGATTATTTGCGAAATGATCAGCAATTCTCCCAGGTGTGCCAATTAAGATACTAGGTATATGTTTTAGTTCTGTTTTATCTTTCGCCATTGAACGTCCTCCATATACGGCATTTACTTTTAAACCTGTTCCCATTTCTCTAATTACCTGTTCAATTTGAATAGCTAATTCTCTTGAAGGAACCAATATTAGTACCTGAACTTCTTTTTTATTAGGATCTATTAATTTTAATGTTGGTAATAGAAAACTCAATGTTTTTCCTGTTCCTGTTGGAGAAAGTATTACTGTATTAGTAGTGGTATCAATTGTTGAAATGGCTTTTTGTTGCATTTCATTTAGTTCATAGATATTCAATTTGGCTAAAATATCTTCTTGTGTTTTTATACTAATTCCCATAATTCTTAAAATATCTATGAAATTTTTATTCAGGGCAAAGATAGGCAGTCTTTAACTAGAAAGGATTAAGTATTTTACAAATTAAAAAGCTTATTGAAAAATCAATAAGCTTCAAATTTATTCTACAAATTGTAGTCCTAATAAAAAAGTTACTTTACAAATATTATTTCACTACATTCACCCACTGTCCTTTTGTACGTGCTATATAATCATTATCATACATAGCTTCTACTTGTACTCCTGGTAAATAATAGGTTCCTAAATACGATGCATTTAATAATACTCTAAACGTTTTTGTTTCGTACTTATTTAAGGTAAAATAGTTACTTATGCTTGCGTCTCTAATATCTGTATAATCTACTTTTGAAGAGGATGCATTGTTACCAAAATCGGTAAATCTAGTATTTACAATTTCCCATCCTGACGGTATATATTCTGTTAATGCAACATTTTCTACTTTATCATTAGTTGAATTTCTTATCGTAATTTCAGCTATAAAGTTTGTTCCTTGCGATATATTTGTAGGATCTATACGATCTCCTCCTTTTGTTTTATAATTTATTGTTGCTTCTAAATTCTTTTGAACTACTTTTTCTACACCTACTGGTAAAATTCCTTTGTTCAATAATCGTACATACAATACTCCTTTACTTTTGTTTGAAATTTTAAATGTATTCTCTTTTTTAATTTCTTCTATATCTTCAGCATATAATGCTTTTTGAATATTGATATTTTTTGAATTACTATTGATAGTAAATTTAGCATGTATTCCTGTATTCTCTCCATTTTGCAATGCATACTGACTCATAGCTAACAAACTAAATGCTGTAGATTGTGTACTCATCCATTGCTCACTAGATAAGGTTTCTGCAATCTCTTTAGCTAATTTTATTGCTTTTACTTCATCATTTAACAATGTATAGGTTTCTAATGCCATTGCTTTGTTTCTAGTTTCAGAACCATAATTATAATAATATCTTCTAGAATAATTCTCTGTTGTTAAAGTTCCTAAAATAACTTTAGCAATCGATTTTTTTCCAATCAATGCATATGCTGATGCTAAACGCATTTTTGCTTCATTTGAAATACTTCTTGTTTCTCTTAAACGATTCATTGAAGCTAAATCTGGACTATTTGCTAAACTCAAAGTATACAATCTATACGCTTGCGAAAGTGCATTATTACTATAGCTTGAATTATTTCTCCAATTGCGTGCTTGTTGCTTCTGATAACTAATCCAATTTGATTTAAAACCTATTGGTAATACATATCCTTTTTTGGCTGCTTCTATCATAAAATGTCCTGCATAAGATGTTCCCCAATTATCTGCTCTAGAATTTCCTTGCCAGTAAGACAAGCCTCCATTTGCTATTTGGAAGTCTGATAATCGTTGAATTGTCGCTTTTACATTTCGTTCTATCTCTCGTTGTTTTTCTTTTGATAATTCAAATATTTCTGGTAAATACAATTGTGGAAAAGCACTTGATGTTGTTTGCTCTACACAACCATGTGGATATCGTATTAAATATCCTAAACGTTTTGTAAAATTCATTGGAGGTAAAGTAGACAATTCAACGGTAGCTGAATTTGTTCCTTTGGTTCCAAAAGTTGTAAAATCAATTTCTTTATTTTCATTTGATTTTACCACTAAATCTTTTACTTCTGTAGTTACTGGATTTGGATTTAACACATCAATTTCTACCTCATAAGATGCTTTTTCACTTCCTGAACTTGCATTTATCTTTACTTTTCCTATTCCTTTAAAATCATTTACTTTTAATGTAAAGTACGTCATTTTTTCATCTGGCTGGCTAAATGTAACTGTTTGTGTTTTGCTTCCTTCTATAGTATAAGCTTGGTTAGGTGAAACCGTAACCTTAACATTTTTAATTTCTGGTTTCATTGCAAAAACTGTTACTGGTAAGGTTACTGTTTCTTGTGGTGTTATTTTTCTAGGCAATGATGCTAAAATCATAACTGGTTTTCGAACAAATGCTGTTTTTTCATCACTTCCATATGCTTCTTCTTTTGCATTTGTAGCTACTACCATTGCTCTTACCGATCCTACATACTTTGGTATCTTTATAGAATGTTTTTGAATATCTCCCTTTTCTAAATTAAATGGTCCTAAATAAGTAACCATTGGTTTGAATCGATTGGCTTTCTTATTCTTACTTCCTGCTTCTGCTTCGTCTCCTCCAATACTCAATATCTGATTTACTTTTCCTCCGTAAGCTCCTATTACATCATCAAAAATATCCCAAGTTCTAACTCCTAACGATTGTCTTGCATAAAATGTATTCCATGGATTTGGTGTTTTAAATCGTGTTAAATCTAATAATCCATCATCTACCAATGCTATTGTATACGTCATTGGTTTTCCATCTTTTTCTTTTACTCTAATATTTGCAACCGATTCTGGTCTTAATTCATCTGCTAACTGTATTTCTGGCGTCAATTTTGTTGCTGGATCATTAACCATCATTGGTATTGATCCATACATTCGTATTGGTAAATCATTTACTGTTTGACTATGTTTTTGTAATAAGGATATATTCACAAAAACATTAGGTGTATAGTTTGCTAATACTGGGAAAGAGAATTTTGTTTGTTTAGCCTTTGTTGGTACCCAAAAATGATCTAATACCTCTGTTCCATTTTCTATTGTAATTAACGCTCTTCCTCCTTCTGATGACGGAAATGTTACTGTTGCTGTTTCTTTTACGTTATAAGTTTCCTTATCTGTTGTAAAAACAAGCATTGTTGCATTGGTTTTATCTTGACTTCCTTTTTTCTTTCCATACCAAGATGGCCAGTCAAAATACACCACATTCGATGTTACGTGCCTACTTTCTTTATCTGTAACTTTTATTAAATAACGTCCCCAATCATTTTCACTTATTTTTAAATCAAATGATCCTTTCCCGTTTGCTCCTGTTTTAACTTGTACTGTTTTATAAGGCTCATGATAACGTGTTCCATCATAACTAGATAATCCATTATCCGAAGTACTCCACCACCATCTCCATGATAATTTATATACTTTTACATCCAAACGATTTGCTATTCCTACTCCTTTTTCATTAACCGTTGCTACATTAAATGTATACTTTTCGTCTGTAAACAAATAGTTTTTTGATTGCTGTTCTTCTGCATTTAATAATCCTACATAACTTGTATATGGTGATACTTTTTTAGTGAATACATCCGTACTAAAATCTCCTCCATTTTCGTAAACCTTTGTTATAAAGCTTGCTTTTAGCATTCCTGGTGCTTTATTGTCTAATTTTGGTTTTACAGAAAATGTAGTTTCTCCTTCATTATTTAATTTCCCTTTTAATACTGAAAATTCTTCTGTTCCAAACCTTCTTGTAACATCATCAAAATTATAATTCTTGAATTTTGAAAATGTTGTTTTGGTTTGTCTGAATTTTCCATTGATATCCAATTTTAAGTTTCTTGCAATTGCTCCATGTAGCCATTTTACTTCTACGTCGCCATTAATTGCCTCATTAGCTTTTATTACTTCCGATACTGTTTTTAATTTTATTTTTAAACGATTTGGTTTTATCGTTTCTATTTTTAATGTCTTTGTAAACACTGCTCCACCAATAGTCACTCTCAGTTTCCAGTTTCCTGTAATTGCTTCTTGACTTGTTTTTGGCGCATACGGATATACATTATACTTGTTTTTATATAAAACTTTTCTCTCTATTATTTTGCCTTGTGGATTTATCAATTCAAATTTGATAGGATGCTTTTCTGGTAATGGATTTGCATTATCATTTAACACAAATGTTAGGTATAAATGATCTCCTGGTCGCCAAACTCCTCTTTCTCCATAAATATATCCTTTGATTCCTTTTTGAAGCTTTGTTCCTGAAACATCGAACTTACTCATTGACAAAGCATTTCCTTCATTCAATTTAATGTAAGTTGTATTATTACTTTTAGTTGCTACTGCAAAAAATGCGTTATGAATATCTTCAAAAGTTGCTATTCCTTCTTTATTTGTAGTTACTGTTTTTATTGGCTGTTGCTGTAAGTTATACAAGGTAACTTTTGCTCCTGCTGCTGGTTCTGCTGTTAATAAATCAGTTACAGCTACAAACGTTTTATTGTTATTTCCTTTTTTTACTATTACTCCTAAATTAGTTGCTAAAATATTTGTGCTAACTTTTTTATCGTAGTAATAAGAAGTGGTACACGGATTTTCTCTATCTCTCCAGTTATAATTATAATATCCATCACTATAATAGTTTTGGTTATCATATTGCTTAGTATCTATTTTCTTTTTTCCGTAAATAATCGTGTTATTATTAACTGAACCATCACATGTATAATTTGAGTATTCTTGGTTAAATGTAAATTCTACTCTATACATTGCTCCATCTTCAACAGCTAATATTTCTGATAAGTCAATAGCAAAAGCATTTTCTTTTGTTAAATCTACTCCTTGATTGGTTAAATTTATAGTATATTTTGCTTCTGGTCTTCCTACATAACGTAAATTTCCCTGGTTATTTAAGTTATTGTACTGTAAAAATTGTAATACATTATTTTTATAAATTTTATAAACTGTTGCATCAACCGCTTTTAAATTAACCGCTTTAAAATTGACTTTTAAATTGCTTGAGTTTGGTAAAATTGAACCGCTTTTTATAAATGAAACTGTTGGTTTTAGCTGCTCAAAATGTAATGTCTTACTAAAGCTTTCTTTTAGAGCATATCCTTCTGTATTCTTTATTCCTTTAAAAACAGTTAAATCTACTTTATTTTTAAAAGTTATTTTCGGGTATACATTTACTATGTTATTACTAATTTTATAAGTAAATCTTCTCTTTTGTGTATTTTGAAATTGGATTAAACCTCTTAAATCTTGTCCTTTTTTAATTGGATCTGAGAAACTAATTTCTATATGCTGTTTATCAGCATTTACTACTTCTGCATTTAAAACTTTAAAATTGTTTTTTCCAGTAATTATTAATTCTCTTTCTCCTTTTGATGTAGATTTTATAGCTGTTCCATCCCATAAAACTTTTAAAACCTTATCGTCATCAAAACGCTGTAAGCTATCTATTTTAAAATGTACTTTTGAAGCAAACTTTTCAAACGTTTCAAACTTTATATTTACTTCGCTTCCATTATAATTTGCTTTGACTAGTTCAGGTAATTTTGAACTTTCTACTACATCACTAGCTGTTAAAATTCCTTCAACAACATACGTATCTTTATTGTATACTTTTGGTGAATTTAATGAGACATTAAAAAGTAGTTCTTTGGTTTTTACTTTAATTGTAAAGTCTTTTAAACCTGAATCAATATCATTATATAACTTTGATAAATGCAATGTTAATTTGTACTCTTGATTGCTTTGTAATTTTTCACTTGGGATGAATGAAATAACATTGTCTTTAAAAGTTGTTTCTCCTTTTACTTTTGGGCTAATTGTAAACACATCGTTATTTACAGTTGCTTCATCTATTTTTTTCTTTAAATAAAAATTGAACTTTGGAGTAATGGAAACTAGCTTTTCTGGAAATACAGAAACGTATTCTGTGTAAGCATTGATATCACTTTCTTGGCCTCCTGTTTTTTTACATGCATTAAGAGCTAACATTAAGATGATTAGCACTAATATTTTAATAGTATTTCTCATAGCAAAATAGCTTTTCTTATTAATTTCTCGAAGTATATCAAAGTTACATATTTTAGAAATATCACGATCAAAAAAATACCTTAAAAAATTGGCTTTTTTAAAAGAAATTTGAGAACAATTCTTTCTTGAATTTAATAATGCTTAATTTTGCCATCCATATTGAAATAAGAACATGTTAGGATTAAAATTTGAAACGGAAACTTCTTGGGCCGATATTGCTAAAGATAATTTACAACAGATATTAACTGATCACGCTTTTTTAGAGCAAAAAGCCGCGTCTAATGCTGTATCTATAATTATTAACTATTCTGAAGAAACTGAACTTGTACAAAGTATGAGTGCTATTGCTATAGAAGAAATGGAGCATTTTAAAATGGTGCATGATTTTATGGTAAAAAGAGGAATGGTTTTAGGGAGAGAGCAAAAGAATGATTATGCTATTCAACTGCAAAAATTCTTTACCAAAACAAAAGATCGTACAGAAGCTTTAATTCAACGTTTATTAATTGCTGCAATTATTGAGGCTAGAAGTTGTGAGCGATTCAAAGTTTTTTCTGAAAATATGGAAGACGAAGAATTATCTAAATTCTATAGAGATTTAATGATTTCTGAAGCAAATCACTACACTACTTTTTTAGGTTTTGCTAGAAAATATCAGGATAGAGAAATAGTTGACAAGAAGTGGAACGATTTAATTGCTTTTGAAGCTGAAATGATGAGAAATCGTGGAACTGCTGCTAAAGTACATGGATAAGAATGTTTAGTAAAGAAGAATCTGCTCATTTACGTAAAGAGTTTTGGACTAGCTTTGGAAAATCTTTTCCTAGAAAATGGCTTTTGTATAATACTAAAATTAAAGGTTTTGCTTTTAAATTTCAGGCTGATAGAAAAAAAGCGTCTGTTTGCTTAGATTTTGAACACCCTGAGAGTATTGCCAATGAATTACTATATGATCAGTTACTTTCTTTAAGAAAAATCTTAGAAACAGAATATTTACCTGAAGTTATTTACGATGATAACTTTGAGTTAGATAATCGTAAAATTATCCATCGAATTTATGTTCCTTTTGAGAAAAAATTCAGTATTCATAACAAAAATACTTGGCGTGATTGCTATGAATTTTATGTAGAAACTATGGAGCAATTTGAGTTGTTCTTTTATGAATATGAGGACTTTATAAAACAGGCTATTTAACATAGGAAAATGCCCCTTTTTAACTAACAACCAACACTTTAAGTTATTTTACCCTTATATTTGTAGCTCATTTTTATAACCCCTATACCCCTATGAATAACCAACCCCTACGGTTATTGCTAGTGTTGTTTGCACTGGTTTTAACATCTTGTTCGTCAAATAGCGAAATAGAATTGGCTGGTAATCCTTCTGAGTCAACTACTGTTATCGCTGAGAAATCTATTGAGTCTGAAGTACTAGTACTCATCAATAATCACCGAGTTGCTAATGGGTTATCTGTCCTAAATAAACTCCAAGCAATTAAATATCAAGCAAATAACCATACCAATTACATGATTGATCAGAATAAAATCTCACACGATTTTTTCTATCAACGTAAACAATATTTAACACAAAATGCTAATGCTACTGGTGTTGGTGAAAATGTTGCTTATGGTTATTCTTCTGCTGAATCTGTAGTAAATGCATGGATTAAAAGTGAAGGTCACAAAAAAAATATAGAAGGTAACTTTACTCATTTTGAAATTTCTGCTGAGAAAGATTCTGAAGGTAAATGGTACTTTACCAATATTTTTATAAAGAAATAGTTTTATTGTTTATTTGAATTATTAACAATAAGTAAAAGCCTTCATTTAACATTTATTAAGTGAAGGCTTTTTTATAAACTACATTACGGGAGGAAGAAATAATTATTTATAATCATTTAATATTATAAACTTCGATCTTCTATTTTCTTGGTGTTCCTCTTCTGTACAAGGAACATAATTTTTACACTTATTTACTAATTGTTTTTCTCCATATCCTATGGCACTTTCTATTCTTTCAGGCGCTATATCTCTTGATATGATATAATCTCTTGTTGATTTTGCTCTTTTATCTGATAATACTTCGTTGTATAAATCGCCTCCTCTACTATCAGTATGTGATTCTATTTTAATAATCATATCTGGATGATTTTTTAAAACCTTCACAACATATTCCAGTTCAAAAGCTGCATCTGGCCTTATATTCCACTTATCAAAGTCGAAAAAGATAGGTGCTATCACAATTTCTTTATCAATTATCAATGGAGTTAGATATAAATCTTGTTTGATGTTTTGATGATGAATATTTGTTGTTTCTATATTCTTTAAATCGTCTTTATAATCTAATTTTGTACCTCTAAGTGTGTATTTCTTTTTACATTCTGCTTCAAACTCAAAAGCTCCATCTTCTGTTGTTGTTATTTTTTTAATCACTTTTCCATCTTCACCAATAAATTCTACTAAAGCATTTGCTAAAATTTCGTTTGTTTTACTATCATACACTACTCCACTAACCAATTGCATACATTTATATGATTCAAAACTATAAATATCATCTTTTCCTTTTCCTCCTGGTCTATTTGATGAAAAGTATCCTGTTTTATTATCTTCATTCATAAAAAAAGCAAAATCATCATATCCACTATTAAATGGTGCTCCCAAATTTTTTACTTCTCCCGAATTGTTTTTTAATAAATCCGATTTATAAATATCTAATAACCCTAAATTCTCATAACCGTCTGATGAAAAATAAAATGTATAATCTGATGACACAAATGGAAACATGTCTCTCCCACTTGTATTTATTTTATCTCCCATATTTACGGGCTCTCCATACGTATTATTAGGTAGTATTGCTACTTTGTAAATATCTGTTAAACCATAACCTCCAGGCATATTTGATGTAAAGTACAATGTTTTATTATCTGGACTTAAGGCTGGATGTCCATTTGAATATACTTCGTCATTAAATGGTAATTCTTCTATATTTGTCCATTCTCCATTTACTAGAGTTGCTTTAAAAATTTCTAAATGTGATGTTCCTTCTTTATCATAATCTAACTTATTTCTTTTGTTCAGATTATTTCTTGTAAAATACATGGTTTTTCCATCATTGGTAATAGCTATACTCGATTCGTGAAACCCAGTATTTATTTTTGATGATGTTAAAGGAATTACATTTTCTATTGACTTTGAATTTCCATAATCTATAATGGTGGCTTCATATAAATCCAAGTAAGGTTCATTATTCCATTCGTACATTTTTCCCTTCTCATTCTTTGTAGAAGCAAACATGAACTTATGTTTATGAACATAAGGTGCAAAATCTGAATTTTTAGTATTAACATCTAAGTTGGTAATTTTTATTGAATCGTTATTAAGTGCTTTTAGTTTCTCATAATCTACATTTATAATCTGAAAATTATTACTAGGCAATTTTTCTAGCCACTCTTCAGCTTTTTTATATTCTCCTACACTTCTTAATGATTGTGCATATTTATAAATACTTTCATTAGTTAAGCCTTCATCTTTTTGGGCTGCTATAGCATACCATTTATTAGCTTCTTTTGAATTTGAATTATTGTAATAACAATCTGCCAACTTTGTCAAAGTATAAGAACTACTATCTCCTCTTTTTATTGCTTTTTTATAAAATTCTGATGCCTTTATATATGCATAGTTTTTAAAGAACTTATCTGCTACTCTTTTTTGTGAAAAAGAATAAGAAAAGCAAAAAATCAATATTAAAAATGTAATTTTTGTCTTCATATCTATACTTTTTAAAAATATCTAGGCGATTTTACTCTATTCACCTTAATTAACTCATACATTAATAAGACTTCATGTGTTCCGCTAGAAAATTGATTTATATCCGATAGAGGATACTCATATGCATATCCGACTCTAAATTGTCTAGATACTTGAAAATCTACGATAGCTCCTAAAGCTCCTGTAAATTCATTAAATCTATAAGATCCTCCTAACCAAAACTTTTCATTGAAAAGAAAATTTGCTGTTACATCATATGACAATGGCGCTCCATTTGTGGCTTTGATTAAGGTTGCTGGTTTAAATTTTACACTATTACTTAAATTAAATACATAACCTGCTGTTAGATAATAACTCACTTTATCTACAATTCCGTAATCAACTCCTCCAATTGTTAAATCGTTATGATCTATATTCAATAATCTTGGAGCTGATAGTCCTAAGTACCATTTATTCGTATGTAAGTAGAGTCCTGCTCCTACATTTGGTTCCCATCTATTTCTAACACCACTAATTCCAGGATCACTTGCTTCTGCTGCAATCAATTCATCATCTAAATTATATTGAGTAAATCCAGCTTTTAATCCGAATGCTAACCTAGTTTCTTCACTTAGATTAATTGTATAAGAGAAATCTCCATACAGATATGTGAAATTCTCATATCCTAACTTATCATTTATAAATGACAATCCTAAACCTATTCGATCATTTCTAAGTGGTGTATGTATTGACAATGTTTGAGTTTCTGGTCCTTTTCCAAAACCTGCCCATTGGCTTCTATGCAATCCTACAATACTCAATACTTCTCTACTTCCTGCATATGCTGGATTTACCGATATTGTATTGTACATGTATTGGGTAAACTGAGGTAACTGTTGACTTTCAACGTTAAATACAGTTGTAATTATTAAAATGAAAATTATATGAAATCTGTAATTTTGCTTCATAGCTTATACATTATTTGGTTCCTAAATAAATTGCTCCTGTAAATGGTTTTAATCCACTATTTTCTAACACTACTATGTAATAATAAGTTCCTGCTGGCAATCTTTTTGCCGATCCAAATGTTGATCCATCTGAAATTCCGTTCCAATCATTTGCATAGTTGTTCGATTCGTAAACTCTTGCTCCCCAACGATTAAATATTTTAACATTGGTTATAAATCCACACGATTCGATTCCTGTTACTGTAAAAAATTCATTCCATGTATCTCCGTTTGGTGTTACTGCTTTAGATATAATTACATCTTCTTGCCCACACGGTAATACCACACAATCATCATTAATATTTATTGTTAAACTAATTGATGATAAACAACCTTCATTAGCAACTGTATAGGTAAATACATAATCTCCTAAAGCTATATTTGAAGGATCAAATGTGTTATCTGTAGTAAGTGTTACATTTCCACTTGTTACTTCCCATTCACCATCTGTACTAATGTTTGATAAATAATCGTTTAAGTCTACAATACCATCATCAATACATTTTGAATCTGCTATTGTTGTTGTTACTGTTTCTATTGTTACATTTATGTTTTGAACAAATTCTGCTGTATTTCCACAATCATCAGCAACAGTCCATGTTCTTATTATTTGATAATCATTGTTTGTTCCATCAAAAGTATTTTCCTCTTCAAAGTTTGTTTGTGTTACGTTGCTTGAACAATTATCTACAAATTCTAATGTTGGTGCTTCTGGAATCTCATCACAACTCACATTTATGTCTGTTAAGTTTGTAACCAGTTCTGGTGCCTCACTATCTTCTATTTTAATTTCTTGAGTATGACTCACCTTATTTCCTGCACAATCCTGAGATTCCCAAACTCTAATTATTATATACTCTGAAGGACATCCTTCTCCTTGTCCTGTAATTGCTTCTGAGTAATTTACTGTTACTTCTGAATCACAATTATCTGTTGCAGTCAATACTTCAGCCTCTGGAATGGCATCACAACTTACTGTTGTATCTGCTGGTAAGCTTTCTACAAACTCTGGTGCTTTGGTATCCTCTACTTCGATTGTTTGTGTATGTGTTGTGGTATTGTTTGCACAATCACTTACTGTCCAAGTTCTTGTTATTGTATATACCGATGCACATTCATCATCCTGTCCTGTAATTGTTTCTGAGTAATTTACCGTTACTTCTGAATCACAATTATCTGTTGCAGTCAATACTTCAGCCTCTGGAATGGCATCACAACTTACTGTTGTATCTGCTGGTAAGCTTTCTACAAACTCTGGTGCTTTGGTATCCTCTACTTCGATTGTTTGTGTATGTGTTGTGGTATTGTTTGCACAATCACTTACTGTCCAAGTTCTTGTTATTGTATATACCGATGCACATTCATCATCCTGTCCTGTAATTGTTTCTGAGTAATTTACCGTTACTTCTGAATCACAATTATC